>NZ_JACJRQ010000050.1 GCF_014697355.1 Nostoc calcicola FACHB-3891
AGTCAAGAAACTGTACGCGAACAGCGAATGAAGCTGCACCCACCGCTTTTTGTGGCATGGTGCAAGGGCAAGGATAAATCGGGTATGGGGTGGGAATTTAACGAAAATACGGGGTTATATCATCCGGCAAGTTAGTATTTTTATTAATTTTAAATACGCCTACACACTTGTTGATTTTTGGCATAACACCAGTTTAATTTCTCTCACAAGTGCTATAATTTTCTTGCTCAAAAAAATAGCAGCTTTAAATATTAATATTATTGAAAGCGTAATAAATATTCTTTAGTACTTAGGAGATAGTTAGGCGATCGCTTTCTGCCTCACTACTTCTCAATCACTTTTAGTCCTGATTCTATTGTTGGTATAAAAGCTGTCTGTACTATACTCATCAAAACTCTAAACACGTTTCTGTGCCACAAATACTACCTTAAGAGTACTTAATCGATTAGAATTACCTCATGTTGTTGCTCTCTCAAGTATTTTCATGAGTACCAGCCGCTATCCCCAGAATTGGAAAGAAATCGCCACCTCTATCAAAGAATCTTTTGATTGGCGCTGTACTAGATGCAATCGCGTTTGCCTGCGTCCTGGACAAAAGTCACCAGAGCTAACTTTATCCCAGCGCCGAGTCTATACACTTCAGGTACACCACTTTAATTTTGATCCTTCTGACAATCGCTTAGAAAATCTTGCCCCGTTATGTAGTGGCTGTCATCTTTACTACCATCGATTCCGACGAGGCAATATTTCTCCTGGTCAATTGTCATTGTTCAAATGAGTGATGCACGAACATTACAGAACCTTGATGAACGCACCCTGGCACTACATGAAGTGCGATTGCCCTTTGTAATATTTGCGCTTTCACACTCACGCTATGAGAGTGCAGTTGCGGGAGCAAACACTTGTCGGTCAGTTTTAGAACTGCGATAGCCCAAAGGGCTGCTCCCTCCGGGAGTATCGCATGGTGGTTGATGAGAGTGGGAGCGGCAAAGCAGATGAGCGCGATGGCGTACCCGCCCGCCTTCTTGCGATCATATAAATACCTTTGCCACTGTTGTTGGTAATCTTCAGCCTATTTTAGCCCAAGTCCCTACTTTTCTTGAACGGGCTGTTATGAGTGCTGATCCAGAAGAAGAGGATGTTTTAACTTAGTACTTTTACTATTTTCAAATCTTCTCAAAAGGAACCGTTCAAAGCTTCATTTTCCCGTGGCATATTGACGTTTTGAGCCTTAAAAATGATTTGAAAAGCAATATCTCTCGCTGACTGCTTCAACACTTGCAGATAAGCAACAGCATCATCACGTCGGCGGAATCTTTTCACAACAATATTTTCTTGATTGGGAATATCACGGACAATACACCACGGTTTTAATTGCTCAGAATAAGTCATATTCTACCCCTTAAAAATGCTGTAAAATAACCATGTTATGTACTTTAAAATCGCCAAATTTTACCTTAAACGAGGAGGTATACTCAAAGACAGGTCAAATTGATATTGACAATTAGAGTTATGTGTGTATATTGATTGGACAGATATATAGCGTTCCGATTGGAATTTTGAAAGCATACTGAGTCTGAAAAGCTTGTCCAACAAAGCTTTTGTTTTAAAAACCTTTCAGTAATCAAACCGGATTGCTATATGTAGAATAGAAATGTTATTGAGATCAAGGCGAATGAGTCAGACATAGCAATTGCCAAAGTTGCTCGGGAACTTCTTCAAAATGTTCCAGTAAAAAGTCCATGAATGCCAAATGTCGTAAATCATTAGGCTGAGGATAGCGTCTAAATTTACCTTGCTTAAACCAACCTCTGACCGTAGAATCAGAACGACAGCATATTAAGGCAATTTGTTCATAACTCACATCCCATTTGGCATAAAATTCTTCTGGTTTCATACCAAATTCCCAGTGACTGTAGAGTGAAATTAGATGAATTTCTCTTGCCCCTAAAATCCGGGGGTTAGACATTAATACACCTCAAATATGTAAATTTTTTAACTCATTTATTACATCAGTTATTTGTCAGTCACAGAGTTTCTAGACACACAAATGAAACCCAATTAAGTGGGTTTTAAACTCTTGATTCACTCTCAATCTGCGTAAGCAGATATAGTTAAAATAGTTCCGTTATTTATAATGGCTAGAATACCGATTCAGGAATAGCCATAAATAGTGGATAGGGCGGGGATAGTGCTTCGGATCAAAAACGAAACGCCCTCTGACCACATTTTTGCACGAGCTATACTGTGAGGAGGGCAATTGAGTTTTTGACTAATTTTCTCAGAATAGCTTGACTGCAAATCCAACTTCAGTTGTACTCGGCAAGTTGGGATAGTTCACCAGCTATTTGATGTTTTAATATCTATAACAACTGGAATAGGATTGAGAAACTTTTGGGCAGCAGCAACCATACAATTGTGTAATATATGGCTAACTTGGTCAACTTCAGTCTCTGGACATTCCAGTACAATTTCATCATGTCTTACACAGATGAGTTTTGTTCTGAATTTAGCTAATGGCGTTGAAAGTTTTACCATAGCTAATTTGTTGATGTCGGCATTTAAACCTTGTACTGGATGGTTAAATAGCTCTGATAGTCGGGGTTTGTTTACCCATCTCCGTCGTCTGTTTGCTAGTGTACGACTTTCCTTAATACCTTTGATGTATTTACGTTTGATGTTTTCATGCCACCTAGCTATTCCAGGATAAGCTTCAAAGAATCGTTGACTGAAAGCTTTTGCTTGTTCTAATGTCATTCCTACTCCATATTTTACTTGGGCGTAAATTTGGAGTTTGGCAGCGCCCATACCGAAAATCAATCCAAAGTTTATTGCTTTTGCTAATCTGCGGTCTTCCTCGGTCACTTCATTTATATATTTTCCAGTTACTAGAGATGCTGTTAATCGATGTAAGTCAGCCCCCTGGCGATAGACTTGGCACATCTTTGTATCACCACTAAGCCGAGCCATAATTCGTAGTTCTATTTGGGAGTAATCGGCTTTGATAATTTTATAGCCAGGGGCAGCAATGAAGCAGCTACGGGCTGCTTCATCGCGGGGAATATTTTGTAGAGGTGGTTTGCGGCAAGAAAATCTACCGGATTTTGCCCCTAATTGATAATAGTTAGGATGAATTCTCCCAGTTTTGGGGTGGATATGCTGGGGTAGTTTCTCGGTAAAAGTGCCGATGATTTTGGATAGACGGCGGTAATCTAGCAATGCTTGAATTATGGGATACTGTGCAGCTAAAGAAACTAATTTACTTTGATTAGTTGAGTTGATTTTGATACCAATAGCTTGGAGAGCAGCCAAAACTTGCTGGGGTGAATTCGGGTTTACTGTATCTGTCAATTCTGGCAGCAATGACATCTGAGAGCTAGCAATACGGAGTTGCTTAAGCTGGTTTAAAGCATCTGTTTTTTCAGCTTCTAGTTTTGCACCCAGTATCTGCCATCGAGACAAGTCAAATAGCATCCCGTTAAGTTCCATTTGAGCTACAACAGGCATACACTGAAATTCCAGTCGGGCAATTTTGAGTAACTTTGCCTGCTTTAACTTGTTGAGGAGAATTGGGTAAAGGTCAAGTAATATGGCAGCATCTACGGCAGCATAGTGCAATTGAACCTTGGTAAGAGGTTTACACCAATCGCTGATTTGTTGAGTTTTATCTAGTTGAAGATGTAGTAGCTTTTTAACTATATTTTGTAAAGATGAGCTTGTTTTTAATCCTGCGGTTAGAACTTTATAAGCAAGTTGGGTATCAAAGAATTTACCGGAGGGTTGAAGTCCTGCGAGTGTGAGAAATTGCCAGTCGAACTTGGCATTATGTGCAATTTTGACAGCAGAGTTACAAAGCAGTTTTTTGAGTAGTTGGCGATCGCTTTTGGGAATAGCTGGTAAATCAATTAGCAGTACCGGATGGTTTGGTGCAGCTATTTGAATCAGTCTAATAGAATCAGTTAGAGGGTCAAGTCCTGTTGTTTCACAATCTATGGCTAAAACTTCTGCCTGAAACAGAGGTTGGAGAGCAGAATTAAGAGTTGAAACATTGGAAACAATAGTATATTCTGGAGTATAAATACTGGAATTATTTGTATTTATTAAGCCTGTATTCATAATAAATTAAATTTGAATTTATCACCTAGAAGCGATAGCTTGTATATCTAGCAACTTCAAAATATTTAGTTTTATACAAAGATTTGAAAAACTATTAAAGAGAGGTAATACTATCGATATTCCTCTCTTTATATTCTTTATATAATTAACTGACTTTACGCTTACCTGTTTTTGCAATGCTAGAATGCTGAATATTTTCTCGATCAGATGTAAAAGCAGTAGGAGCCAATTCTCTGATAATGGGTGTGACAATTTCTGGTGCCAGTTCTAAACGATGCTTAATCTGTGCTTGCAACCAGGCTAAAGGCACACTTTTACTGTTGACTTTTTGTTTGATAATTAAGTCAGGATTGGATTTTGAAGCTTTTTTTATGGCAGTGGCAATTTTTCTGGCTGTCCGTAAATCAATTTTGTCTACATCAATGCTAACAAAATTGTCTGGTTGAGGTTCTGGTTTTGATGTAATACGGTTAGTTGATTGATTTTGATTTTCCAACTTGAGAGGTTTATTAAGATTAATAGATTCTAGGTGTGATTGTTCATCTGTTGTGTTGTTGGGATAGTATTCGATGTTGAGTGTAAATTTCTGCCACAGATGGACTATTCCCACAACGAAATCAACGAGTATCACAATGGCATATAAGGCTGTAATTCCAATGATGAGATGATTTAAAACTTCTTGAATTTCTTGAGTATTCATGATGACTAACTTGAAAATTTATGTTCATAATTAAAGAAGCGATCGCTTCCATTTAATAGAAAAATCCTCAGATGAAAATTTAAATAAACTGAGGAGAAGAGTGAAAATTTAGAACAAGCTAATTTGCACAGTTGAATTTGATGAAGGTTTAGGAGTTGGAGTGCTTTGGGTCGAGTCTAAGTTAGGCAAGGCATTGACATGACGCTTACCCCATCCCTCTTGTGCTGCGTGTTTAACTATGCTGCGTCGAATTGACCTGCTAAGATAGTTGAATTCATTTTTTACCTGATTAAAATGAATGATGCGATTATTGGTGGCATTGCTCGTATCACCATCACCTAGAAATTCATAAAAACTCTTACAACCCTTTGGTAATTTATCGTATTTGGTTAAAACTTCATTACCTACCCAAAGATAAAGGTCAGCGTAGTCCCTATGTAGAGGAGCTTCGTAAGTAGCTGGCATCATGTAAGTAAGAACTTCTGTGGCTGTGCTGGAAACACCAACCTGATCCTGTTCGTATTCAGTGAAGATAAGTTCTAATCGCTCCTGAATACAAGCAAACTTTAGCCATTGGGGAATCGTATCACTCCAAGGACTGCGATGAATTACCAATGGCCCTGCAAGGTAGCGAACATGGTGTAGGGAAAATTCAGCTATTTCTAAAAGACTTGCTAATAATTCTTTTGGTGTATTTAAACTTGCCATAATTTGCAGCATTTTTCGGGTGTTGTCTGGCAGTTTGGTACTATTACCATCACTGATTTCTGCCATTACTTCTGGTGGAATCAAATTCATTTGCTCCATTTTTCATCTCGATATGAGCGCATCACCAAAAATAGCCAATCGGCTAAAAAATTAATGTCCAATAGGTGAAGGCTGATATTAGATAAATCTTTTTATGCTGGCATTGATACAGGTTTTTCAGGTGATATCAATGAATAACGAACCCACAATTAACCAAAATCTTGATACTGACAACAGTAGTAATTATCAGTCTGGCAGTGGCTATCAATCTTTATGTTACGGTGTTGAGCAATTAAGTTCTGGAGATAGTAGTAATCCCTTGCAAGCAGACCAATTTAGGGATGGTTATCAAGAGAATATTTTTGAAATCAATCTTGGGGATACACCTTACACTGAATCGGCTGCTAATCCCAATCCTCAATTACCAGGATATGGCTCTGGCTCCGGTTACAAGTCTAAGAAAAGTCAACAGTCAGCATCCCCAGAGCTAGAGTTATAAGTCATATTTTCACTCTCTGACTACACCCCATAAGCAACAATTAATTGGGTTTTTATTCAATAAATCACTTTGCTTTGTGGGGTGTAGTTGCTGTCATTTTGAAAGCTGGAATTATGAACATCCCAAAAGCATGGATATCTCTTCTGGTTGTCATTGCTTGTATTATTTATAGCATCGCTGCACAAGCTACAATCAACACATTTGGTGATGGCAATTTACCGACTCGAATTGTAGAAGTTGCAAATCCTCAGTCTCGACTACCTGCTACTAAAGTTTTGCTCCCAGACTGGAGCCGCATTTCTCTGAACCAACTACCAGGTATCAGTCAATCCGGTGCAATTGATGGCACTCCTTACAGTCAAACACTGGGTTATGACCTGAGTCGCACTTGGAATGTGGGTATGACTCCTGACCAATATTTGAAGTTAGGAGATATCAGTGAAGCATTGCAGGCAGAGGAGTTTTCTTTGCAGGCGATCCAGGCGATCGCTCTCCGCACACAACCAGAGGCGAACACAGACATTAACAGTATAGATTCAAACAAAATTGCCCTGAGTGAATTTCCCCTGATTGGTGAGCAGACATTGAGCCATTTGGCTCAGGTTGTTCCAGAATTGGCTAAGACGCAAGTAAACAATATTACACCTGTTGCAACCTTACTAAAATCTCAGGGGATTGCTGCATCTAATTTAACACTAGCTCAGGTACTAACACAGTATGAAGTTGGGCAAATGAAGCTGGGAGAAATCGATTTGTCAAAGTTTTCTATTTCTTCAATTCCTAACTTAGATGCAGTACAGCTACAACAATTTACAGGTTGGATGAATAGCAATGTTTCGGATATTCCTGGTTTGGGACAAGTACCTTTAGGATTAATGCCTAATCCCATCACTGAAATTGGTAGCTTAGTAATGCGGATTGATGTAGTTCATGGGCCAGCAGAAAACCGCCGTAACAATACGATTTCTGGTTCAGACGTGCAAGGGTTTTCTGTGCCTTGTACTGTAAAAGACTGCGCTTACTTAGAATTGGATGATTTGGAAAATGCAGGTCGTAGCGATCGCAGTAAGTTGGAAGGTAAACAGTGGATTTCCGGTAAATACCAAGAAGTCGAGGGCGGGCGGGGTATCCTGAAAGCAGTGAATAAGGGTCGGGAACCAACAGGAAGGCTACCGTTTGGTAAAGCTTTTAAGGTGGTAGTAATGGAGCCAGATGAAACCACTGATACGGTAGATACGGCTTTGTTCTTTCGGTTTTGTGCTTGGCGAATGGGTTGTACACCTTATTTTATCGGGCCTGTTCCTTTTTTCAGCTACAAGGTTAACTCCCTGATATTTGTAGGCAATTTGAACGAACAGAGGACAAATACTGCATCTTTACCAACTGGAGCTACGAGAGAGCCTAAAGCTAAGACTACCAACGGTACTGGAGTAAGAGAGAAGATTAATCCATGCACGTTTAGTAATGGTAGTCAGTCGATAACAGGTCAATCATTCTCCGGTATTGATTTGCGATCGCTCTCAAATGCGATCGCGGAAATTGAGAGCGCTGGTAGTGGGGATTACAAAGCAGTTGGCATACATACCTGTGCGGATGGGGGTTTAAATTGTGGTCGCGCTCTCGGTCGCTACCAGTTCATGAGTTATAACCCTTATGCAGTGCAGTTAATTGCTGCCAAGCCTGGAGGTCAAGAGTTCTTGAGTCAAGTGGAGCAAGGGCATCAACCAACAGAGGCTGAACTATTTGAGTTTTTTCCTCCAGCTGACCAAGATAAGGCGTTTATGGCTGATATGGCTAACAAAATTCAAGTGACACAAGAGCAAATCGATCCGGCTACAGGACAGCCATTTACGGGCGAACGCCTAATTGAACGAGTGGCTCAAAAGCATTTTGGTGGTGATTACAGCAAAGTTGATGGAAATGGCTCAGATGCCCTCGGTCGCCTCAGTCTCAAAGATTACGGCAAAACCGCTTTAGCTAGTTATCGCAACAGTAATACCGATAATGGAACGCTGACCTGTTCTCCAAATGTAAATTATAGCTACATCAGCACTGCTAAAAATACTGAAAATGGGAGGTAGAGTATGGCAGATTTATCTAAAACTTTTATTACTTCACCCCATGAGATAAAAGAAATATTTGATCCTGAGTTGCATTCAAAAATAGACCTTGGGCAAACAGGGGAAGGAAAGGGAGTTTATTCTGACTCCGCCTCCCCTAGTCAGTCTCAACCACTGAAGACAACTGCATATCAATTACCAGCACCGACTATGAGGGTACGCTACTGGGTTCATTGGTTTCGCATTGGTTTGGGCATCTTTTTGTTGCTGTCGATTCTCATGAGCTTAGGGGGCTGTAGCTTAAATGCGGCAACCGTTAGTTGGAACAAAGCTGCTAATGTTGTGCCTGCTTCGGTAATTGAACAGGTGATTGTAGAAAATACAGAGTTGAATGCTAAAGCATCTGCTAAAAATATATTGGCTTGGAGTGTGGAAGGAAAAGACGGTAGGTTCGCAGTTTTCAACTTGAATACGCCTGATGTCTGTGGTGCTTTGGGATGTCTGTATACTGGTTACTGGCTCAGAAAGGACAAACCAATTACTCAGGTATTCTTGAGTTACTTGAATCCCAATCTACCAACAGGTAAGCATTTGTTGTCAGTGGGAGAGAACCGAGGTCAGGCATTACCGTGCATTAAGGTACTGCAAACCGAGCAAGAGCAGCTACGCCAATTGAATTTTTGTTTCAATGGCAACGACTATCAACTTGCTGATAGTCAGCTTTTCACTACTGGTAAAAAATCCCAAAGTTGATAACTCGAAGACACAAGAATGAATGACATCAGAGAGTTCTGATTTAATCGGGTCAAGACGCTCTCTCAACCCGTAAATTTTGGTCTATACCATAACTTGGCTTACGATTCAACTTTTTCAATAATGACTGCTGCCTTCACCGAACTAGCAAGAAAGCAGCTATGATGCGCCTCCTCGTGCATTGCCTCGATTTGCTCTTGGGTGGGTAGGTGATCTTTCCCAAAAATCACCTGCGGATAAAGGTGAACGCTTGTGATGGCTAACTTCCCTTCTTCGTTTTTGCTCATCACTCCAACCGCGCGGTCTGTGTAACTCTCGACCACAAATTTATGCTTTGCTGCGATCGACAGAAACCAAAGCATATGGCAACTTGAGAGCGATGTAATGAATGCTTCTTCAGGATCGACATACTCCGCGTTGGAATACGGAACGGGAACAACTTGCGGCGAGGAAGATGCAGCAATTTCCGCGCCGCCGTCAAATTTCCAAAGATGTTCACGGCTGTATTGATTATCTACAAACTTGGCTTGATTGTTGCATGTTAGTGGCAGCGGAATTAGGGGTTGCGCTTGTCCTAGCTTCACTCCAGAATTTGCAACGAGCAGGGGTCGTTTACAAACCGCTCGAAGACCAAACGCTCTATGTCAAGTTAGCAATTGTTTGGCGAAGTGCAAACACCTCGCCCGTGCTACACCAATTTCTAGCGCAATCAAGAGCCGTTACACGATTTAGTACAGCGTTTCATTAAGCAATGCTGTTGAGGCTTATCAAAACGCTTGTACTCCCCCAATTCTATAGATGCGCCCATTGGACTATTCCTCATCATCCAGTTCATCGTCTTCCTCCTCAAAATCATCATCGTCTAATTCAGCTTCCAAATCGTCGGTTTCATCGAGGAAGTCGTCATCGTCAATAAGTTGAATTTTGCGAGGTGGCTTGGTCGCTGGTTTTGATTTACAGACGCTTTGAGTTTTGCTCCTATTCTTATTTGGTGGCAATACTTCCACGTCTACAGATACCGATTCTCCTGGCAAAGCAGGTAGGGATTGAGGTTCATTAAAACCAGCGATCGCATCATGTTGTTGCCAAATTAGGGCTTTAGCTGTGGGCTGACCCAAATAAAATTGAGACAGATTTTCAACGGTGGGTTTGGTGTAATCTACAGTCTTACAACAGTCATGTTTATTCTTACCTTCGCCCTCTTTGACAGCTTTGAACTCGACTGACAGCACACCTAAGCTACGCCACCTATCGTTTTTGCCGCTAAATGGCACTTGGAAATAGTCAGCAAAGGTTTTCTCCAAAGAACGGTAAAATTCCTCACGCACCGACTTAAAACTCCAGAGAGCTACATTCTTAAAGCGGACAACGACAGGAGTAGTATGCAGGGGTTGATTATCCTCATCCAGAAACACCAGTGCATGTTCTGAACACACATCCATTGTTTTCTTGTCAAGGTTATGTTTGTATTCATCATAAAGCCCAACAAAAGAACCACCTAAGTCTTCAACATCTGATTTATAACGGATATACTCTGGTACAAAAGCTAAAACTAGTAAACGTGCTTGAGTAATTAAGAGTCCAGTAACATCTTCCGTTAGGGTGACAATGGTTAGGTCGTTTTCATCAGGCATATCAAGCCAGCCAGCCTTTTCTAGCTGATCTTCTGGAATTAGAAGTCCGGCGGGTTTGTCATTAACGACAATGCCGTAAGGCAGTAACGGTCGTCTAACTTGGTTATAACTGTCGCTGAGAAGTTCTGGGTCAATATCATCAATATCAAGGTCTGACAATTGAGTGTTAGGAGCTTTAGATTTAGCTGCTTGAGTTTTGGTATTAGCTTTGGGATTAGAAGCAGCAGTTTTGGCAGTAGATTGATTGGAGCGATTAGAGTTGTTTGAAACCCTAGATTTAACCATTAGACTACATAAATATGATTGCCCAACGCATGAGGCGTTAGCCTCAAGAATTAGTTATTAATTTTGCCTGTAATCTAGCAGTTTTAATGTATAAACCTATCAAATAATTCTAATTTTAACTTAGTATTCAACAGTTAGTTTTTATTTTAGTGGTTCATTTTTTGTTTTTTCAAAACCTGCTATGTATACTAATTACTCAACAGCAATGCGAATGTCAGCTTTAACATTATTAATATCATAATCTCTAGCATTATAACGGCGGTTATGTGCTGATAAATCGCCAATTACTTTTATATCGGCTATTTTTTCTAAATTTTTACTACGACTGACATTCCATTCAGTTTCTGACAAAAACTTGGATGTTAAATCTTTAAGTGCAAAAAAATCACCATTTGCATTCTTAATTTTTGAATCAATTTCATGATGTTCATAGCATTCAATTATTAATGTTTCTATTAAACGTCTAACCATTACCGCACAAGCATCATAAAGTTTATTTTCTATATAGGACTTACGCAAACTCTACGATTCTTGGCGTTCTTGGCGGTTCGAGAAATTAAGCTTTTTAGCACTTTTTGCGTAAGTCCAGCTTTTTGTAAGGATGTAATATTCACTATTGAGCCGAGATAAGAACGAGTGCGGAAATAGCAACTGAAAAATCTTGATTTTTCGTTGCCTACACTTATAAAGTTGTCATGTATCTGACACTCCTCTAGAAATAGAGTTTCTAACACCTCTAAAAAAATGTCCAGAAGGTCAATACTTTAGCTTTCACTTGGTAGCTAAAATTTCTGTTAAATCCATACTTAACAGCTATGAACCTTTACCAGAAGAATCTACCAGACAACCAGATCACTGCTAACTCAACATTAATTGAAGTGTCATCCTTTCAAGCACCTCTGGCTAGCATTGACTTTGGCAAGTTGTTTCAGCAGTATAACAATCCCCAAGGTTGGATGATGATAGGTGGAATGCTCTTCGTTTTACTGTTGTTGCAAATCAGTGGTACTGGTAAAGGAAAAATCACCACTGGTAAAGTCTCCGGTATCAGTGAGAAACTAGCAGCAACGAACCTAGCGCTCAAGCAAATCAAGGAGTGCAAACACAATAAAGTTACCCTGTGGTCTGGAACTCCTCGCTATTGGGTAAAAGGTAAATGGCGATCGCTAATTACTAATCTGCAAACAATGTTAGGTGCATCTCCTACAGTTTGGTTTCCCAATGCCGAAAGGGGAACACTGGTAATAGGTGCGCCTGGGTCTGGTAAAACCTACTCTACCATAGACCGGATGTTAGAAAGTGCGATGCAGCAAGGTTTTCCGATTTTACTCTACGACAAGAAGGGCGACCAACTACGACTCCATGCACCCCTAGCTGCACGTTATGGCTATAAAGTACGAGTATTTGCCCCCGGTGAACCCTTTAGCGGTGTGATTAATCCTTTAGATTATATGCGTGATGCACGCGATGGGGTAATGGCGGGGGAAATTGGACAAGTGATTAACCGCAATGCTTCCAGTGGTGGTAAAAGTGATGAGTTCTTTGCTAAAGCCGGGGACTTGTTAGCTAAAGCACTTTTACAGTTAGTTAAGGGTTCACCTTACCCAGATATGGCGATGCTTTATGCGGTGCTGCGGTTGCCAAAACTGGTACAGCGCCTTGACCATGCGGTACAGTCCAAAAGGTTGGATGAATGGGTGGCGACTTCGTTTATTCAATTTTTGAGTGCTAAGGATGCAGAGAAGACTATTTCGGGGATTTTGACCACAGCAGCAGGTACTTTCTCATCTTTTATCCAAGCTGATTTGCTGAGGGCATTTATAGGGAAATCGGATATTCCCACTAAGCTTGAAGGTAGAGAAATGGTGGTGTTCAAGCTAGATGATGAACGCCGCAGTGTGGTTGGGCCTCTGCTGGCGGCTGCAATGCACTTGATGATTGTCGGTAATTTGAGCCGTCCCCGCAAAGATCCGTTGATTATTTCTTTGGATGAATTACCATCAATTAAGCTGGACAGATTACCTCAATGGATTAATGAATATCGTTCTAATGGTGCCTGCTTTATTCTGGGTATCCAAAGTTTAGAGCAACTTTACGATATTTATGGGGATAAGATGGGGAGTGCGATCGCATCAGCTTGCAGTACTCATGTTTTGTTCAATCCTGGTAATTACAAAACGGCTGAGGATTACTCAAAGCGTTACGGTGAGAAGGAAGTGCTAATTAAAAATCGTACCACAGGGCGATCGCTTGGCGGACAAATGAGCCGTTCAATTAGCTGGAGTGAGAATTTACAAAAAATGCCCGTAATCAGTGCTGACAAAATTTTGAAATTTCCTCAAGGCAAGTGCGTAATTACCAGTCCTGGTTATAGTTCCGAGGGACAAGCTTCTATTCCTTATCCTTTAATTATTCCCGTGTCCAAAGCCGATGAAAAACGAGCGTATGATAGTGAGGCTCTTTGGGATACACAAGTTAAACCTGCTTTAGAAAGTCAGGTGATAATTCCTGATATTAAAACGCTAACACAAGCATTACATGAACGGATTGAGTCAGCAGCGCGGATGTTGCCATTACCGGAAGAAGATGTAGCACCTGCACATGAGTCTAGTAGTAGCGAACCTGATGTTTTGGAAAATTTTACTAGGCGAGTTTATCAAACACCAGGATTGCAGTAAATTTTGACAATGCTGTTGCTAGCAAAGCTGACTTTTGACGGGATGGGGAAAAAGGAACTGGTTCGCGTATTTATTGATCGCAATCATGCGATCAGCCGCTGTGGCCGACGGACAATAATTTTACTGGTGGAGTAGCCAAAACTATCTAACTCAATCTTACTTATTGTGATAGAATTAAATTGAGAATATTCATTTCTTTCGATTGAAATATTTGATTTTCATTAAATAAGCTTTTTCTTAATTTATCCATCACAGCACTATTAAAGACTACATAGGGAATATTTTGATAATTAGAGTCAATTGGCAAAATATTGTATGCTAAAGCCAGTGTATAAACATACTTAGCCAAAATATCTCTGAAAGATAGATTAGATACTATTCTCTCATTTTCAAAATAATCTTCAAAAGCGTGGAATGAGATAAAGGTCTGTATAGGCAAGGCGTAATAACGCTCTGATGAACGTGAAGTCTGACTTAGTTTTTGAGAACGTTCTAACTCACTAAAAAGTGTTCTTGCTAAGTCTATTAGGGAATAAGCAGCACTAGTAATTTGTTTTGGATACTTCCCAGATTTGACCAAAAGTCCAAGCTTCTTGATAAAGTCTTCATTCCGCTCAGGGTCAATAATTTTTTCTAAATCGATATAATTGGTTTCCTTTACCAACTTTTCTGATAACGGTACAATTAGTAAACTTCCTCTGACATATGTTTGCTCAATCGGTGGAAGATTAAGTAATTTATCAAGACTAGTCTCCATTTGTGATAAAACGTGAAAGCCTATTGAAAAATAGGATACTTCTTGATTTTCCGAGAATGATTCTTTTTGAGAATAAGGAATAACTTCGGTTTTTTGAACAGAAAGCAATTCATATAAAGTATGCTCGATATCTCGTAACAAGCTATCTTCAGGTTGCTTTTTAAACTCCTTACGGATTTCTCTTAATAAAGTAGCCAATGAGCCAATAAAGGTTTCTCCCGCTTGGCTAATTGATTTACCACCAATAGGAATAATAACATATCGCTCTCTACCTATTTGTCCTGAACCCACAATTCTGGTCATAATAGAGGCTTTGAGAATAATCAGAATATTTAGTACATTCAAGCAAGCCTCTTGCAATGAAAGATTTGCAAGTTTTTCAGATTCATCAGCACTTAAACGGTTTCCGTCCTCATCAAGTTTTTTAGGGTAATATATTGCTTTATCAGATAAATAAAAAGTCAAATTTTTATCGCCTTTATCTAGTTCACCTCCTCTTCCTCGGTAAATTACTTGTATTATTTCCATTAAGTTTTGCTCAATTTGGAAACCAGGAATTTGTACCAGAATATATTTAGTATTAGGGAAAGACAAGCCACGAGATGCTGAAGCAGTCATAAAGACTACTTTTATTTGTTCTTGATTTTGATATCTCTGAATCTCAGCTTCTTCCCTATCTGACAAACTAGCGTGTATTTCCAAATACTCTTGATATAGCTTAAAGCTCGGTCTTTCTTTGGAAATATTAGTAATTAATTGCTTAAGGCTATCCTTATTTTGAATATAAACTATAATTTGACCATCATTAGCTTTCAGTAGCTTCAAAATATCACTTTTTATTTTTTCAGCAACATTAGCATCTAACTTGAAATTGTCATCTGCAACTTTTTCTGAGTTTAATGATTGTATAAACACTTCATAATTAATGGTCAGCTTGTCAGCAGGATAGGAATTTGCATTAATTAGAGTTGCCGGCTTACTTAAAAATTCAAATTCTTCAATTGATAAACATTGACCCATAGAATCTGCAACTTGCCTAACAAATATTTTGTCCCCTTGAACCTGGTTGTTAGCAAGATGACTGTTAACTACGTCTTGTATTGTCAGTGATGCGTCAGCAGTAATTACCTTTATATTAAAGCCATATTCAGGATTTAATAAATCATATTCTTCAATAAACTCTAAAATGCCATGCAAAAAAGCTACTCCTTCTTGGGAACCTGTAATTTCGTCAATCATAATGAAAATATTTTTCATACGATTAGCGATTGCTTTCATCCTGTTTTTGATAATTCCAGGTGGCTTGCTTGAGGAATTATAAGCACTGCTAAATATTCTACTGAAATGCTTTAAAGTATTACCGTAGCGAGTTTCCTTAAGTGATTGAATTGACGCAGTAGCAACAATATTGTTAGGTAAATCAGGATTAATAATACAGGTGTGAATCGCTTCACATAAACTTGCTAAGACTCCAACTTGGTTACGTCTCTCCACTTGTATCAAGTTATCTGCATATCTAACCAATTCACTTGAAAGCTCAAATGGATTGTCTTTTAAAGTATTAGCATCTAAGAATTGAACCTGTCCTATTAAATGATTTCCGTGAAGTTTATTGCTATGGTATTCAACAGCATAGCGCCCTTTTGCATAATCAATTATTCTTTTGTTTGTATTAATACAAATCAAATTATCGTCAAATAATTTTAGGTCTGGTTTTTCTCTAAACTTCTCGATAATATCCCTGTTTACCTGAATCCGAGGACTGATATATATCAGGAGCGAACCTTCATTTAGCTGTTTAATAATTTGCTTTGCAACTGCTGTAGTTTTACCAATTCCGGGATTTCCGGTCAAAAACAGAAATGATATTCTAGAATCTGTAAGCGCCCGATGTATTAACTCTGCATGAGCATCTCTGAATTTTGTTTCTGTTAGTTGTAGGGATTGCTTTACTGATTCAGGTACAATACCAGCCGTATTAAAGAAGTGTTTTTCCGCCTCAAATACTTCAATATTTTGGATGTGGCTTATTGTATCCTTTTTGGCTTCAACTATATCTTTAACGAACCTTCTACCATCCTGAAAGTTTCTAGCCGCGTTGCTTTTAATAACTTCAAGTACTTTGCTGCGGCTATCATTAATATCTTTGAAACTTTTATCTTTGTAGATTTTGTAACAAGTTTTTAATATTTCCAGGCTATCTTGACCATCATTTTTTTCTTTAGTGAGGGTAATGCCATTAATCATCCTGTCACTATACCCAAAACAGTTAAACTTCACTGGGTCAGTGGAAAATATTTTACCTGATGATAGTAAAAATTTATAAAAGCTCCAGGCGTAACTACAGGCTTGGATAACCTTAACAGCTTCTTTATCTTTCGTCTTGAAAGCAGAAAAGTATTGCACCAATTCCTTGGAGTAAATCTCGTTAAGCTTATTGTCCTTGTCGCTACTGTTACCAGTATCTATACCAAGTCCACAAAAGCTAGATTTGGATCGCACATAGTTCAACTCGGTACACAATGAATCTTGTAAAGTTTGGATATTATTTAAGTCAGTTACAGAATGAATAGCTGAAGTGGTAAAAGTGGATAGGTCTACAGTCAAGATTCGATATTTACCCAAATACCGAGTCAATAAGAGGGTATCAGCTTTCAGAAATTCACCAGTGTCTTTGTAGCGAATAATATCTACATTTTCAAATCCCTGGCTCTCCAAAATTTCTTTGTAGCAAACTATTTCATCTCTGTCTAAAATACCAAAGGAGTTGTCACCGTAGAAATCACACTGAAAATAAAGAATTTCTATTTTGCTTTTGGTACGCCAGCCAGTTGCTTCTATATACTCTCTAATAAAGCTATAGCCTGAAGTCCAGCCTTTTTGGATAAACAATTTTACCCAGTCTCCTATAATCTCTTTATGAGATTTATCTATATAATTCTTGGTAATAGCTTGTTGTACTTTATGTAAATATAAACTACTTAACGGTTTTAGATAAACATCGTCATAGGAATGTTGAAACTTTGAGTGTTTAAAATAAGTTAGGATGCCGATATTAAAGCTTATTTCAAATACCCGACCTAAATTAATGCCTAAATCATCTGCCATAAAGCGCACTCCTGATGCTAGTCAAAAAGGCTAGGTTATTAAATTTGACGTTTCTATTGGAATAAGTGTAAGTAGAGATTGTACCAATTCCTTCATCTCCAATTAGCTTACTGTAAGGATTCAGCTTAAATGCTATATTTCGGTTAACTTCGTATCTAGAAAAATGAAATAAAGTAATGTACTGCACAATAGCTTGTTGCAAAGGTGAATTTTTATCCAGAAGACCTGCCATAATATCTCTGGTATCAGCAACATCATAAATATTTAATAAAGTACTGTAACAAACTACACTGTTAAAAAATGTGCGTTGCTTGTCTACAGAACGTCCTGTAAAAAGGTTAAGGAATACTCTAGTTTGTTGGCTTTTATCTTTAGATAACTTTTCTAATTCTTCAGTATCAGGAATGTAAAAAGAATCAACTGTTCCAGGAGTTAAATTTAGGGCAGGATAAGTATCCATAAATATTGGATACAGCTTAATATCTGGTTTGCCTTGTTTAAGATACTGAACTACACTCTGAGACATAAAGAATAATGAATCTGGGTCGGATTCCAATTTAGTTATACCCAAGCTTCTACTATATGGAGCTTTGGCTATATATAGAAAATGTTGATACCCTTGCTGGTAAAGCTTGCTAATTTCATCTTTAATAATCTCTGGCTGCGTATATATTTTCGAGTGTGGTTGATTATCAGCAAACGTTTTGATAGTTTCAATTTTTACTGCTGTATCAGATACCTTATTAATGACAATAATTTCCCCATAAATATTAGAAATTCTGGCTGTTTTGTCTTTCTCATCCCAAACAGCATCACTTAACCAGCTAGAAACTACTATAATTGCTAGTTTATTCAGTTGAGGTTGATAACCTCCTTTAAACTCAAAAGTTTTAGGGACTAAACCGTACATTGATGACAAAGCATTTTTGACACGGAAATCAAAATCTGCTGGTTTATATTCTCTATTTTGTGTTTTATTATAGTTATAATTTTTAATATTAATTCCTTGAGTATCGGCCAGACAATCTCTGCGTAAAATATGTGCTAATGCTTTAGATAAAGAACTAAGAAATATTTCATCTTCCGTCGTATCTTGAATATCTTTTAAATGCAATCTAACAATTGGAATAAACAGTTTCTCATTGACAGGCTGGCTCTTGAGACTGATTTGTTCTCGACAAATATTGATACACAAGTAAGTTAGTAAAGTAAATACCTGCCTATATATTCTTGCTGCTGGGGATTGACTATTATTAAATATAGTCTCTCTAGCTTGCTTAGGTATCCAGTAAATAGCAATAAGTTTTTGTGATTCATAATATTTTTCATATATGGGATGGTTTTCCCATTTCTTTGTTTCTGGATTGTAAGCAATAGGGTAAAATACGCCTGGTAATACTTTAATTCCTGTAGTGTCATATTTCATGGAAAAATTTTGTTTATCGCTATCTGTGAAATAGCGGACATCATCAAAAGTAAAAGTGACAGCCAGCGAGGTAAGAGATTGCAAATTAACAGTAGGTTGCACCACCTCGATATACCCTAAAGCTTCTCTAGCTTTTGCTTTGGCTTGTGATTGGTTTTCTTGATTTAGATCAATTTTAAAAAAATTACGAGACTTGAGAATTTTTGCAGCAGTTTTATTGAGAATAGCTGTGTTAATACATAGTTGAACTGATTTAGATAAAGGAGGTAATATTTCTTTCTTTTTAAGAAAAGTTTGTAACAGATTTTTTAAAGATGCTAGCTTCTGTCTAACTTGCCAACCATCCTGATTCAATATTAAATTTCTGATGTTGCATAGCACATTTTTTACTTCTTCATCAGAAGTAGCACCTGGTTTCAATTTGTTTAAAACATCTATCTCAAACTTGGGAATAGGGTTATAATCTTTATCAGCTACTTTGCCATCTTCATCGACGGCAAAAATAAAATAGTAGAGACAAGCAATAATTAAAACCTTTGTTTTAAAGTTTTTAGATTTAACTGGATCTTGCAATTGCTCTTGATGCCGTTGACTTGTAGGATCAAGTTCAGTCATATAGTAATCAAGTACAGATTTTTCATCATAAGCATTTACGGAACCATTCAGCTTTAGCCTCAACCCCAAATTAAATTCTTTAATGCCTTTTTCTTTATCTATGCTTTCGCCTATCACTCCTTCGTACTCAGGGACGACAGGCAACTTATCAAAAGCATCTGCTTGAGAAAAAGCTGTCCTAAGACTAGTCGCTGTCTCTAATAAATAACTAACTTCAAAATGTGTATTATCTAAATTTGGTTCGTTAATGTAATCTGATAACAACCTCAACCGATTAATTAAAGTCTCTAAACATTCAAAACCTTCGGTGTTAGAGTTACGTATACTAGTTTTCGCACATTCTGCTCTCAAATAATCCAGATAGTCTATTTTGATATCCCGTAAGAGTCTGGGTAGAGATTCTGTATCTACAATTCTTCCAATTTCAGTTACTTCAGAGTTCTTTCGTTGTGATATTTCTGTTAAAAGTTCCGTTACTTCTTGCCAATCATCGCTATCATGAGCAGCTATTTTATCTATATAAAGTCTAAGGCTCTCTAACAACTTATTATCAAACTGCGAGATGCCTTCAAATCTGACATTTAAATGATGAGCTTTGATGACTGATTCACTACCTTTGCGTCTCTCTTCAGCCAAACTATTTTCAATAGTTAAGCGTTGGGATGTGAAACTATAAGGTTGGTTAAAAGGATAGTTCAATGGTAAAGATGGCTGATTATTAAAATCAGACAATGAGCTACAAATATTTTCTAAGCAAGCTTGGGTTTGATTTTGTCCACAAGCATTATCAAGTTGTTTTCTTAATTCATTTACAATGACTTGAATTTTAGAGTAAAACTCTGTTTCTGAAATAAAATTGACAGTTGCAGCTTTAACACCTACTTCTTTGTTTAAAGTATTTAGTGGTTCCTGGTTTGAATTAATAGCAATTTCATATGCAAGTTCATAAGCAGATATCCGTAGTTTATTTCTATCTGGAGATAACTTAAAAATTTTCTTTCTTTGAATTAATTGTATAATTTTGTCAAGCAACGGAATGTAGTTTAATTGTGCTAAGGGATTGGAACTTTCCTCAAAAGTATGTTTTGATGTCATTATGCAAGTATATTTAAGATTAGGTGTTTTAACTCGCGCTTATCCGGTGAATTATAGTATAAATGTATTCAAATGAGCAATTGAGAGCAAAAATAGCGAGCTTGCCACCATTTGCCATGCAACTACCAAAAGTATTGCTATACAAGGCTTTCAGAAAAAAATATTAAATTATACACTATAAGTTTTTGCACGATCGCACCCTAATGAGGTTGGTCTAGTTGAACAATGATACCAATGAGTGCATCAACATCAACTGGCTTTGTGATGTGGCTTTGAAATTTTGCCTGAAGTGCTTTAAGCTGGTGGAGTTCTGCGGCATAGGCTGTCTGTTGCCGTCGTGCCTTTGTAGCGCCAACGGCGGTAAACCACTCCCACATCTTTTGGTCACAGTTAAAAGATGCCAGCTTCTTGTTATTCCTTGCCAATCTGACTGCCAACCTGAGTGGTGCCAACTTGGAGAGTGCTATTGAGATGCTCCCCAATGCACTCCTGTAATTCACCTGTAAGTCCTGAATTATTTTAGTCCAATATGATTTTGCCAAACTTTTGTCATAAACTTTTTAAATTCTTCCATAATTAGCGGTAAATCACTATCAATTTCTTGGGTTTGTTGCCCATTTGTAATTGGACGAAACAGACGACGACCTCGACTATCAAAACCAATTTTATCCGCAACTGCCATAAAGATTGAGTAGTCTTCTAGCATTGGTAAATCCCCACCTTTGCGCTGAAGAATTAAAAAGCTGGTGATAATTCCCAATCCACATTCTACCTGAAAGTTCTCTGTAGGTAACTGAATGGAAGCAATTAGTAAAGCCATGTCTTCTAATAGCCATTGGCGAAAGTGTGCTTGGTTAGATGAAGACAGAATTCCATTAGATACCAAGATACAGACTATTTCACCAGGTTGCAATTGATTTAAACACTGTTCTACAAATAAGCACTCTTGTTCTACTTGGGTTTTCAACTTGGATGTAATCACGTAGCTTCCATCTCCGTGTTTTATCCATTTATAAGCCATCTCAAATCGGGCTAGTTCTGAATCGCAAGCGAGATTAATTTTGCAATAGGGAGGATTGGCAAGTGCTACAGTAGGCAAGGAAATTGGCAGAGGAGGATTCCTGACACAATTTTGAAATAGTTGTTGCCATTCAGTAATTTTAATTTTCATCAAAATAAACTTCCTTGCAACATATTTTCTGCTGTAGTATTTTCATATTTGATACCATTAATTAGCAAAGTATTATTTAGCTTCGTTTGACGTGTTGATGCGGGAGTTTCATACTTTAAATTTGGTCGGATCAAAGAAATACCCTTGCCAGTCAGGGTGTCTCCGATGACTAAATCTCCACCTAAACTAGGAATAGGCAATGCCAAGTAGGGAGCGTAAAGCATGAAGTTTAAACTTGCTATTTTTATTAGTAGTGAATCCCACTCCCAGCCTGTCAAACTGATGGCATAATTGGACATTTCCAATGCTAATCTTCCTGTACCAAGTGCTGGTTCATATATATGAAATGGTGCTATTGCAGCAGAACTGTCAACTGCTGCAATAGCCATTGTCCTGGCTGTCCAAGTAGGAGTAGGATAGAATTTAGCTCTTGATTGCCCGTAACGATTAGCAGCCAACAAATGACCGAAGTAATCGAAGGGACAAGAAATCAAAAGCTTCAGTTCCAGTTCTTGAATAAGACGATTGCTTGCACCGTTACATCCCTCTGGCTCATGAGGCAAATTAGCAATACTGGGATGCCCTAGAGCATAAAGTAACCAATCAGTGAAATAGGGAATAAATCTGGAAGGACTGCCACATCCACCTGTAGGAATAGATTGCAGACAGCTTGAGAGCATCTGTAAAACTTGAGGATGTCCTAAGTCTAAAAACTCAGTTTGTGGTATTTCTTTAGGCAGTTCTCCAGTTTCCATTGTCCATCGCCATTGCTCCCACCTACCTTGATATTCATCATCTAATTTCAGTAGTTTTGATAATAGCCATCCATGTTCAAAAGTTGATTTGAGTACCATTGGGGTTATCTGTAATAAGCATTTGCCAATGGCAGAGGCATTAGCCTCTTAAATCTTGACTTCTGGAATACCTTCTAAATTGACCATTGACGATAACTCAGGAATGACTATGTTTGATTGTGATTTGTTATCTGGAGATTGAGTCAGTAGTTTAATTAACCATTTTTCAGTCTGTATCTGATCCTTTTTATTCCAGCGTACATCTAATCTTTGGGCTGGTTTAACAGGATGTAATGCTAAAACTACGAGTTGTATTTGGTTAGGAGTAACTGAGTATTGTCTAGCCGTAGTCCACAACTTTACCCGGTCTTGCCAGCTTAAATGTGGATGGCGTATAGCCCATTCATAAAGCCTGGGAATACCTTGTTTAAATGCTATATTTATTAATACTTGAATAAAGTGCTTGTCGTCATTAATTGCAAGAGGTGCAATAACTGGATTGTCGACTAATAACTTTTTACGAGATTGAAATATTTCCGGTGCAAGTTCCTGTATTTGATCAACCCACTGAGCAATTTGAGGATAGGCATTTAATAAAGGTTCTACAGTCAGTCCTAAAAATAGTTGTCTCATTACCAAAGAGAAGTTATCTGCAACTATAGAGTCAAAGGCAGAGCGATTTGGATGATATTTTTGACTGGGTAATAGGAGTTGTTGCTGTGTTTTGGTAATTTGTTGAATATCGGCAAGATTAATTACTGGCATGGTGGAGAGAATATAACATCTCTCCCATGCAGCGGTAAGCTGCAAATTAATTACTTCGATTAATTATGCTTCAATACAGATATACAGCGTATTGCCGGTTGCAGGAAGTCCAGTTGCAGGAAGTAGAAAATTTAGTTACAAAGCTACGCACCAATTGGGTTTTAATGTTGATAGTTGAAGGCTGATGTAATTAGGCAAGATAGCCAGGGCAAGCGTATGTTTAATAGGAGTAAGTTTTTTGATTGAGATTATTAGAGTTCGTGCTACACCGGGGCAAATTGAGCAGATGCTACAAGAGTTAAAGTTTTATATTAAGGTAGCGGTAGATATTGAACATCGGATTCTGGCTGGGGGAGGTGAAATGCACTTTTACTGTGAACAGGCGTTGCTAGAAGATGGCAGTAAGCAGAGTGATATTTGGGCTGCTAGTTTTAGACCTGATACACAACAAATAATCTATGAGTCTATGGTTAATCTCCGTCCCCGACAGAATCGTTCAATGGAAATTATGGACGTTAAGATTAGAGAACAGGTTGCCGCAATTATTATGGAGTTTCTGGGATGAATAGTGGCTTAACTTATGAGCAAGAAACCTTTGTGCAAGATAGTATCCCTGTTAAATTGGAAAAATTGGCAACTAATTTAGCACGGATAAGTCAACTTTTCAGTGACTCTACGCATGAGGATGTGGTCAAAAGCCTGATTAGAGAGACTATGTATTTTCTTGAGTGGATAGCCCCAGATATAGATATTGACAATGCTTTTGAGTTAGCAAACTTAGGAAGGTTTCTCACACGCTGGCTGTTTAAGTGGGAACAAGCCTGGAATGACACAGAAGCTAAAAACCAGATTATTCAAGAACTTGGTATTTGGTCAGACAGCGTTTTGCAAATGTCAAAATTACCTGCTGTACAACAATCCTAACTGATAATGACTCAATCTCAACCTCCATTACCACAACCCAAACTAGAATCTGCTGGTATTACCTCTGACCAGTATTTTGAATTTACTCCAGAAAAACTAGAACTGAGTAACGGATATTTGGGTTATGGCGGACAAGATCAACTTGGATTTCATTTGTCTGTTCTCACCAACATGGGATTGTTGACAGCAGTTCGACATACAAATTTGTCGCTGTGGCTAGAAGCACTCAAAGGTGTAGTGAGGGAAAAACTACCGACTGTCAACGCCCAACCAGAAGTAGCAGAAGCAATGCTCAATCGATTTAATCGGGCGATTGCAGACTTGGAGGCAGTGATTGAGCATCTGGGACAATAAAATCTGGAATTTGAGCGATGTTTACGACGATGCTTGTGTCAAACATCAGGTGCAGCGATGGGCTACGTTTTGTCGGAGGCGATCGCATCTAATAACACTAAACCCATTTGCTTCAATAAAGCAGTGTTACCATCAGGGCAACCATGTTGAATTAGGCACTTGGCACAGCCAGTATCGCAATTGCAATCTCGTGCGATCGCTCTCGCAGCATCAGCAAGTTTTGGCAAATGCTTAAACACAGCTTCAGCCGCACCATTACCACCATCACTGGTATCATAGAAATAGCCTGTGTAATTGTTATTTTCCCCTAACTCCTTCACTACTGTAAAATTCACCTGTTTGGGGTCAACTCTAGCCACCAGCTGTAACGCTCTCATAATTTGATGTCCAAAGCTGTGGATAGCAATCAAGCTACTGGAATATTCCCACAACTGTTGATAGCCTGCTGGAATCGGTTCTCCACTGCGAGTAAGACTAGTTCTAGTTTCCTTGGCAAAGTCCTGGAGGTATTCCCGCGCAGTTGAGTTAATCGCTACTTTGACCATTGGTGCTGAAAATTGAGTACGGAAAGGCTGCTCAAACTTTTCTTCTGACAGGGTTTTCACAATTACAGCTTTGCGTGTGAGTTTGCTACAAAGTGGACAACGACGTTCTTTAGGTAGCAGCTCTTTGTAGTTAAGACACCGCTTGTTCAAACAAGTCTGCTCATAGATTTGGGTCATTAAACTGTAACCACTGGTAATGTGTTTAACTTCACCAAAACTAAGTTCCAGGGTTAAGTATTCCTGACTGTCATCAACTTCACTGACTTGAGAAAACAGCAATGGTAACTTTACCGGATCTGTCAGAACTGTTAGGCTACTGGTTTCTGACTCTGTAACTGCAACTGTAAACAGTGAGCTATCTGCTGTCTGTTTTAAAATGGCTTGCTTGCTGTTCAAGTCAAGGGAGATGCACTGATAAGTGAGCATTTGTCCATTGGCATCTTGTCGTTTGTAGATAGCTTGGGGATGGACTTCTCGGTGAGCAATATCTTCTGAGATTTCCTCCAGTTCTTCCCCAGATTCTGCGTCTACTAGCTTGATGGTAGTTTGAGATAAGCCACCACGAAAGTTAACATCTTTATGGGGATAACCCTTTGCCCACAGTCCATGACGACCTTTATTTAGATGCCCTTGGGCTAACAGGAGTTTTGCTATCTCGTAAGCTGCTGTGCCAAAGTAGTGCTTGATTTTATTAGTAGGAATACCAGTTTCTGCGGCTGCACACATCAAATGTTTAGCAGCAAAGATGGGATATTCGTCATTAAAGAATACTTCCTCAGCTTCTCCCGACACCAGCATTTCTGGATGTTCTGCTACATAGCAGTCAATGGGATTGAGAGCATTGGGAAGCAGCACTGTCAGTCCAGACTGAGAACGACCGGCTCGACCACTGCGTTGCTGGTATGCCATTTTGGAACCAGGCCAGCCACGCAAAATGCAACATTCTAATTCTGGTAGGTCAATTCCTGCTTCTAAAGCTTCTGTGGCAATAATCCATTTGATCGTGCCAGACTGGAGTTGGTCAACGACTTCTGCCCGACGCTCAGAGGTAATGCCACTGTAGAAAGCGGCTACTTGGTTTGATTTGAGTAATTCTGTTAGTTCCCGCACGCTGCGACGGGAGTTACAAAAGGCGATACCTGATTTACCTTGATTGAGCAAAAATTGAATTATTCGAGCGGTGTCACCAGTCAGATTGTAAGTGGGCTGAGTGACAATTACTTGTCTAGATGGTGAAGCAGCTCCACTTTTGCGAATCCAAATCAGGGGTTTGGGGTTGAGTTTAGTCGGTTTTAAGCCTGAGATTTTCAAAGCCAGTTGTTTAGAATTACCACAAGTGGCACTCAGGAAGATAAATTGTAGTTTCTTGGAGTCGCCACCGTAATGATCTACTGCTAGTTTAATGCGACGAATCAGCCAGGACATATTTGCGCCATAGCTGCCTGATAGGGTGTGAGCTTCATCAAGCAGTATGTAGCGCAATCGCTGATAAAAGTTTGCCCAATGCGCGGATTTCCAGGCTTGCTTGAGTTGAAAGTGGATTAATTCTGGTGTGACACCTAAAATATGCGGTTCACTCTTGAGGATTTGTTCTCGTTTTTCTAATTTGACATCTCCAGTGATCATTGCCAGTATAGGTCTGGATTGTGTTGGTATGGTAGAGAGTAGTTCAGAGATTTTGTGGAACTGGTCTAGTGCTAATGCTCGTAGTCCATAAAATGCTAATGCTCGATGTTCTTCATTGATACAACCTTCTAGAACGGCGGGGTATGTGCTGAGAGTTTTGCCACTGGCTGTGGGAGAGGTGAGGATTAAACTTTTACCTTGTCTAATTGCTTGTAAGGCTTGAAGTTGGTGAGAGTAAAGTTGGGTGATTCCTAATGACTGAAGTGCTTTAATTAATTTAGTTGGCAGGTCATTAGGGATATTTTTCAGATTAGGTTCTTTGGCAGAGATAGTCTGTTGCCAGAGTAAATCTTCACCTAGAAATTCAGCAATATCTGTTGGTTCAGTAGGATGGTTATTTGAGTTGGAATTTTCTGTAATGGGTGTACTAGGTGGTGTCCAAAAGCTTTGTAGCAGGGCATTGTAGTTGGGCGTGGTCATGGGGGTATTTTTCGCTCATTGCCCTAAAAAATCCCCCAATGGGGGAGTGAAGCTAAGATAGACAAGTTTTTTAGTAGGGGCTTTCAACTATGAAGTTTGTGAGATAATATACAGTATAATTTGAACAAATCAACGTTTAGGTTAATTATTAGTATTAGCGAATAAGTTGTGGAACTAAATGGTAAACAGCCTGAATCTAACCCTGCTAAAGATATCTTTCTATCTCACTACTGGACAGACGACCGCAGAACAATACACCTCTGGTTATATGAAGAGGCTCCTTCTCTAGCAGAACTTTATGAAAGTGCAGTGCGTTTAATGTTTGAAATACGTATTCCCGGTAGAGTTAGGCTTGTTAGTCACTGTGTTCGGGAGATTTGCAACCAGTTAGTTTTTATTAAAGTTGGCAAAAAAAGTGGTGGTAGGCTTAATTATGTAGAGCGAATAAGTCAACTTACTACACTCTGGAAACGAAAGGGTTTCTCCATAGATGGAATACTTCCAGAATCGGGAATTAATTCTCAAGCTAGTTTACCTTCTTCTTCTCCAGAAATCACCATACCTCGCGATCTATTTTTTGAAATTACTAACATAATTAAAGAACATGAAGAAACAAGTTTCAAAATAAATGAAAGAGTCCAGCTTTTTTTTGTAGAGTGTGTTCCTGAAAATCAATTGTACCAAAACTCACTAATTCCTCTAGTTAACCAATGGAAAAACCTTACAAATTGGTTTGTGGGAAAAGCACATGATAACGGAACAGTTGATGCAGATTACAATGAGGAACGTCTCGTTTATCACTTTCAATTATTTGAGCAGGTTTTGAGTACACTAGCTCAAAGTTTTTATAACACTACAGATGAAATCGATGACATCCTGGAAGAAGCCAACTCCTCAACAGCTTGATAAAGCCATAGTAAAGCTGATTCATCCCCAGCAACGCATTTATTTTTTCAACCGCTTGGAAAATCCAGAGTGGATTAAACCTTTAAAGGATAGAGGTTTTTTCAATAATCCTCCGCAAATTGTTGAGGATGTTAGTCAAGGCACTGTCAGCTTTCCTATGTGGTCTCAGTCTCGCTATCTAGTGCGAATGGCTAAACACAAGCCGAAAGAGGTTCTAGAAATTGCACGACAGATAGAAAGCAACAATCCCCGTATCCATGAAGATTTTGTTGATGCTGCACTTGAGATGGCATCACAAGAAGCAGTGCAATTAGTTCCTAAAGTTAAAACTTGGATTGAATCATTATACTCATCCTCTCTACTTCCAGAAAAAGTTGCTGCCTTCATAGTACATCTTGCTCAAGGGGGTCAGATTAAAAAGGCACTAGAACTGGCTAGAACATTACTTGCTGTTATGCCAGATTCTAGTTTGAACAATGGGGACGATAATGATAACAATGTTTACCTTCCCTTGCCTAAACCAAGAATACGTTTCAGTAACTCGCATTATCGAAGAATTTTAAAAACCTTAGTGCCAGAATTAGTAAAGATAGTGGGTGAAAAAGCGTTAATTATGCTAATTTTTCTGCTTAATGATGCGATTAAGTTCTCTAGACGTAATGCAGAAACTGAGGAAAAGCAGAATAATTCGCCTATCTTGGAGGATTACTCACGTATCTGGCGATATGCAATTGAGGATCATCCTCGAAATCATCATCCTTACGATGTTACAGAAATTTTGGTAGAAGCAGTAAGGGATACAGCAAAACAGATATTAGAACAAGATCGGACGAAAATCCGAAATATTGTTCAGAAGTTGGAGGAGCAACGCTGGCGAATTTTTCATCGCATCGCACTTTACCTGATTCGTGAGTATCAAGATGTAGACCGCAACTTGCTGATTGAAAAGCTGGTTGATTCTCAGCGATTCAGAGATACTAGTTCTTACGAAGATTATGAGTATGCACACTTACTCAGAGATAATTTTGGTCAACTTTCTGTAGAGAAACAAGCGCAAATTCTAAGTTGGATTGAAAATCCTGAACTTGACTGGAATTGGCAAGAAGATCAAGAGACAAAAGCTGAATGGGTTAAATATTGGCAATGTCACAAACTTACAATAATAAAAGATAGTCTTTCAATATATTGGCGTGAACGCTATGATGATTTAGTCAATAAATTTGGCAAGGAGCTTGAACTTTCAGATATTGTTTCTGGAGGTGTAGGTGAGGTTAGAGTCTTAGGTCTTCAAAGTCCAAAGACTGACTCAGAATTAGAATCTATGAGTATTGAGGAGCTAGTTGCCTTTCTTAGAACATGGGAGCCAAATTCTACAGATCCCTTTGAAGAACCATCACGCTCAGGGCTAGGATCTGCTCTGGCAAGACTAGTTGAAAAAAGTCCTGAACGTTATGCACAGGGAGCCGCTCAATTCCAAGGTCTACACGCAAGATATATATCGAATTTGCTTAGAGGTTTGCGTCAAGCTTTAAATAATCAATCAAAACAACAGCAAGAAATAAGAGAATTTGATTGGATATCTGTTCTAAGTCTCTGCAATTGGTTAGCAGAGAAATCTGAAGAATTGAAGAAATCTCAGACAATTTATAACGAACCCAGCAGCAATTGGCTCGAACCTTGCCGAACAGTGGTAGACTTGCTTGGAGTCGGACTGAACCTTGATACAATAGCAATTCAGTTTAATTTTCGCGATCGGGTTTGGAACATCCTCAGACTTTTAACTCAACATCCAGACCCCACGCTAGAAAGAGAAATGGAGTATAGCTCAAATAATAATTATAGTGAACTGGCAATTAATACTGTTCGCGGGGAAGCAATGCACACAGTTGTTCGCTATGCCCTCTGGATTCGTCGCCACTTTGAGCAAATACCTGAGAGTGAAGAGCATTTGCAACGAGGTTTTGATGAAATGCCAGAAGTACGGCAGGTACTTGATGAACATCTTAACCCAGATATAGAGCCATCTTTAGCAATACGCTCAGTTTATGGTCAGTGGTTTCCTTGGCTGGCTTTACTAGATCCGCTATGGGCAAATCAAAGCATAGGAAAAATATTTCCACAGGATGAAACTTTCAGCAATCTGCGACGTGCTGCTTGGGAAAGCTACATTAATTTTTCTGATATTTATAACAATGTTTTTGATTTACTACATGAGGAATACCGCTATGCAGTTGAACAGATCGATCCCACCTCGATTGAACGACAAAAACTGACACATACTGATGAAGGTCTTGCCCAGCATTTGATGACTCTCTACTGGCGTGGGAAGCTGAATTTGGATGAGCCAGGAGCATTGGCAAGGTTTTTTGAGTTAGCTTCTGATACGTTACGTGGCTATGCTCTCGAATTTGTGGGGAGAAGTCTTAATAGGACAGAAAATGAGATAGATCCAGAAATACTTAATAGTCTCCAATTGCTCTGGGAAAAGCGTTTGGAAACAGCACGTAATTCTACCGAACGTAGTTCCTATGCCACTGAACTTGCTGCTTTTGGCTGGTGGTTCGGTTCTGGGAAATTTGATGACACTTGGGCTATTGCACAGATTAAACAGATTCTTGAATTAACTGGTAAAGTAGACCCTGACTTTTTGCTGCTCGAACGTCTAGCTGTACTTGTTGATACGATGCCAGAATCATCTGTCGAGTGCCTTGAATTGCTCATTAAAAATGATAAGTCTGGTTGGAGTATCTACGGTTGGCAGAATGAAACTAAGGCTATCCTCAGTAAAGCTATTCAAAGCACCAGTGGCCAAGCAATAAAAACTGCTGAAAATATTATTCAAGATTTGGGCAAACGCGGACACTGGGAATATCGGAATTTACTTCCTCCTTCTGGAAGCAAATAACCCTATTTCGTCAAAGTGGACAGTAAATCATCCAGCGAATGCAAAACTTGATTGCTTTTTCAGTTAAAGGATCTAAATTAGCTGTAGATTCATCTAAAGTTAAAATTGGTGGATTATTGATGATTGCCCTGGCGATGCCTGCGGCGGGCTACGCCTACGCTAATCGCTGCTTCTGTTCTCCAGAAACATTTGCCACAGATAAGCATAATATCGTATCCTATTTTTGCATAAATTGGCTAAATATAAGAGGCTGAGGCAATGAAAATAGAGATTAAAATAGAGTTAGCAAAGGTAGGGTTTACTTGATTAGGAGATTCTCTTATGAATTTACAAGAAATTATTAATTCTATTGAAAGTTTACCCACAGAAGAACGTGACTATTTGTTTGAGTTTCTCCGTAAAAAAAAGGAGGAATCTAGAGGGGATAATTTTTGGGAGGGATTACAAAAATTTAGAAAAGTAATCCAAAGCGAGGGGATTAGCTTTACTGATGATGATTTCGCTGACTTACGAGATCGCAGTGTGGGAAGAGAGATTGATCTATGAGCTTGAAATACTTACTTGATACCAATATTCTCTCAGAGCCAGCACGTCCTATTCCCAATGCCAATGTTTTGCACAAACTAGATATTCATAAATCAGAAGTTGTCGTTTCTAGTGTTGTTGTTCATGAACTTTTACATGGCTGTTTGCGGTTGCCACAATCTAAGCGGCGAGAGTCTCTTTGGAATTATATTCATGAATCAGTATTAAATTTACCAGTCCTTGATTACGATTTAAAGACAGCACAATGGCACGCCCAAGAAAGGGCTAGATTATCCAAAATTGGCAAAACTCCTGCTTTTGTAGATGGTCAAATTGCGAGTATTGCTTACTGTAATAATTTAATCTTGGTAACTAATAATGTTTCTGATTTTGAATTTTTTAATAATTTAAAGGTTGAAAATTGGTTTGTTAATAGCACTGAAGTTGTCTAAGGCGAGACAAGGGTAAACATAACTTGTGAAATTTATGTTAGATACTAATATCATTAATTAGTGAATTTGGATTTTAGACTGGAATCAAATATACAATCCAAAATCCAAAACTCTCAGTCAACTTTATGTCGATTAAGTTAACTTAAATAACCTACTAACACCAAGAATTACTGGCAGTAAATCCTTCGCATCAGCACCTCTCTTAATAGACATTTCCAAATCCAGCATCATAGTTACTGCCTTAGCTAAAGCATTGATGCTTGTATTTGCTACCTCCTGACGCAAGTAATAAATGCGATTAGGATTGCTGATACTGCAAATTTGAGCTAATTCACTATCTTTCTTAACCCCAGAAACAATCGCAGACTTAACCCACAGCCAAGTTCTAAACTGCGTTAGGAGAGTAGCAACAATCACCATTAACGGTTCCGAGCGTGACAGTAAATCATCCAGCAGGTGCAAAACTTGATTGCTTTCTCCTTGGCGAATAGCAGATGCCAGTTGTAAGCTATTCTGAGTCTGACATGGCACTAACTCTTTTACTTCTGCAAGCTCAAGTTGTCTGCCATTACCATAAATATACAGTTTGCGTAACTCTGTGGCTGCACGGGTCATATCGTTACCAATTGCTTCTGCTAGATATTCCACTGCATCCTTTGACAGCACTAGCTTGATTTTTTTAGCCTGAGTAGCTATCGCCTTTTCAATCAAATCAGTACGCCAAGGTGGTATCAATGTCAACTCAAACAACTTGGCATACTTGACAATATGTTTGTAAATCTTCAGGCGTTTATCTACATTGGTGGCGACAAACACCAAAATTGTGAATTCAGGCACTTGAACAAGCTGCTGCAAGGTTTCCAACTCAGTATCACCCCATTGCTTGAGGTGGCAATTTTCCACAATCACCAGTTTTTTACCACCAGTCAGGGAACGAGTGCGAGCTACGCTGATGGCTCGGTCAAGGTGATCGGCTGGAAATCGGTGATAGCAAAGTGTGAGCCATTGAGCATCAATCTCTGCTTTGTATTGGTTGAGCTGTTCCTGGATGGCGTGTTGGTCATCACCTGTCAGCAAGACAATCATGCTTTTACCCTCCCGTTACTGCTCTTGTTGGCAGTTTTAATTAACACAGTCATTGGTTGTTGACTTTGGGTAGCTCGTTGCAGCATTTTAGCGATCGCCTCTTTACTACTCTCAAACTTATTCAGGTAAGCTGGTGTAACCTCTAAAATCGCCTTGTCATCTTGCAATTTAACGAGATTTGCATGAGCCAACAGCTTTTGATTCCTGGGTTTAGCCGTATCCATCACAGAAAGCCAAATTTGATCCAGGTTAGTAGTCTGGGCTGCAACTGTTGGTAACAATTTGTCATCATGCCCTTTGTCATCTACAGGTTTAGCTGTCACCTTATTTGTGGTGTATACTCCAACTGTCGGTAGCAACTTGCCGTTATGCACAGGTTTAACAGTTAGCGTCTTGGTTGCACTGACAGGCAATAAACTAGGCATCAGGTTCAGTAAGCAAACTTCTAGCCACACAGCAGCATTTACTGTGTACCGCAGATAGTTTTCTGCTTTTTGTAACTCTGCTAGAGACAAATTCAGCGTCTCGAAATTCCAGTGATTTGCTAAAGCCTTGAGTTGAGCATAGCTAACACAACCAGTTAGCAGGGATTGCTCTTTAGGTGCAGACTTGATAATCAGTAAATCTCGGTATGTTTGCAGTAAGTTGGAGAGAATCAATTTGGGCGTTTTACCAGAATCTACTAAAACTCTTGCTACTTGCAGCAAGTTAAAGGTGTTGTTGGTGGATATTGCCTGTAAAATTGACATTAATTCTGTTTCTGTCACACCACCAGCGATTTCCATGACATGATTAGCAGTGATATTTTCATCTAAAAGACTCACCTGGCCCAGTAATTGCAGTGCATCCCGCAATCCACCATCGCTGAGTCGTGCGATCGCTGATAGTGCCTCCTCATCAATAGAGATAGATTCTGCATCTGCTACAATACCGAGGTGCTGTACGATTGCCTGAACAGACAAAGTGCGGAAATTAAACACTTGGCAACGGCTGACAATGGTAGGTAATACCTTGTGGAGTTCTGTTGTGCAGAGAATGAAAACAACATGAGGTGGCGGTTCTTCGATACACTTAAGTAAAGCATTGAAGGCGTTACCGGTTAGACAATGGCACTCATCGAGAATAAAAATCCGGTAACGTCCTGCAACAGGTGCTAAGGTACTGCGCTCAATTAAAGCACGGGCATCATCTACACCATTATTAGAAGCAGCATCAATTTCACTAACATCTAGGCTATTACTGGTTTCAATTGAACGGCAAGATTGACAAATACCACAAGGTTCGTCAGTTGGTTTCTTAGTGTTGAGGCAATTGAGAGATTTAGCAAATATCCTAGCAGTTGAAGTTTTACCTGTACCTCTAGAACCTGTAAACAAATAAGCTGGTGCAATTTGCAGGTATTTGACAGCATTAGTCAGAGCAGTTTTGATGTAAGGCTGTCCAACTAATTCGGCTATTGTCTGGGGTCGATATTTTTGATGTAGGGCGACTGTAGACATAGGATTCATTAACCTTAATTTGTCGCCCTTACCCCTGTTAAGGGGGTGTAATTTTGACTCAAAAGTAGGCTAATTTGCTCAAGCGTTCCCAGTAAGATTTACCGATACCAGAAGTTGAGTAAACCTAATTATTTAAACCTTGAAACAGGTGGAGAAGTTTATGGTATTTACAAGCGAGCTATAGCCATTTTAGAATTCATATCCTTGGCTCATAAAACGCTAAAATTATCTTTTTTACCTGCCTCATTAAGCAGTAGCGAATTCTGTTAAACCTCGTTTACTGGGATGATGGAAACCCAAAACAATATCGGCTTGAGGTATTCCGGCTGATAGCAAATCATCAACAACGCATAAATTAGTTGCATCTTCTTCCACCCAAACTTTGCCGTTTTTAATGCAGAGATAGATAATAATATACTGGATCTGCTTTTTGTCATCCCAGCCGAACCGAAACCAAAGATATTGATCTCTTGTTTCATCAAAAGCCAAGCGATCGCTTACTTCAATTCCCGCATTTTTTATAACTTGAGTATTAGTAGTTTCGTAATACTCAGTCAATATCTTCTTGATAGCATTGCGGTATTGTTCTAGCTTATCCATTGCCTAATTTCCTCCTTTTCTGTATTTACAACTATTAACAGCAGGTTATTTTCATTGATGACTGCTTGTACAGATTTACGTTGAAAAAAGTTCTCATAGACAACATCATCAACAGCTAAATAAAGCTTATATTCTGGCTCAGTAAGTTGAATTAGTTTCCGGTAGACTATGTATTGTCCCAAGGCATTATGAAAATCATACATCATCGATTTGCCGACAAAGCTCTTGATTTCTACAACAATCTTCTGTCCCTGGCGTTCTGCGGCGATTGGTTTTTCTGCTGCTAGGTCAGCGTAGAGTTCAGCATCCTCATATTTGATAAAGTAAGGATCATCTGTGATAGTCCAACCGTCTTTTATCAATGCGTTCTTGACTTCATTATGGTATATGTCTTTTGCTGGCATGGTGGAACTATTGAGTAATACTCTGATTGTAAAGTGTTTACCATATTGGGTGACAATTAGATTCTAAAACATACTTTTCTATCTTTCCTTCTTGCACCCTGCTTTGCTTCCTTTTTTCTTGATAAAGCTGGATAATTTTGGCATTTTGGTGGCAAATAGTCGATATCTACCGCCAAAATGCACAGTTTCTATTTGTCAAAATCGAGGATTTTCGTTCATATTCTCAGTTTTGTCCAGAGTTCCTCAAATCCCCGTCTAAAGTAAACACCACTCGTATCCAAAACACCCTACAAAACTTCAAGATTCCGGTTAACAGTTATTAAGCATTTACAGTGTACAGTGGCAGTAAGAATTGACGCATTTCCATTTGCAGTTCTGGATTTGGTCTATCTCCATAAGGAACCAACATGGCAGGATGATCTGATTGTTGCAAGTGCATTTTGATAGCGGAACTAGGAATTGCCTTGGCTGCTTCTACTAAATACTTGAGGTTAAACTGGATATTTAATGACATTTCTGATGGTAGATGAGCAGCAATAACTTGATCGCCTTTGCCAAACTCCCGTTCAATTGATAGTCGTAGCTGCTGCAAACTTCCATCAAACTGTAAGTAAATACCTTTCTCTTTTTTATCTGTTAACACAGCTAACCGTTCCAGTGCTTTGACTAAGAATGCTTTTTCTAGGATTACTTCTCGGTCAAAGCTAAATCTTGCCAATAGCTGTTCGCAATCAGGGTAAGTTCCTTCCAAACATTGACATCTGAGGATAATATCTTGCCAAGCAAAACCCAAGCGATTACTTTGAGCATCATACAACAGATTAATGAATTCGACAGAATCATCCAAGTTACGCGCTAGTTCTTTGAGGACTCGACCGGGAATAGTAAATTGGATTATCTTTTCAGATTCTACTTGTTTACGGGGTTTTCTACCAATTCCTTGAGTTGAAAGTTCAGTGGTTGCGACTCGATGCCCATCAGTACCAATAAACTTTAACTTCTCCTGTGTAAGTTGAATATGAACTCCGGTCAAGATATATTTATTTTCATCAGTGCTTACAGCATAAATTACACCTTTCAAACCATCTTTGAAAACTGTTGTTGGCAGAGGAATGGGAGTAGCATCAATTGTAGAACTAGGTGGAAATTCTTCAGCACTAATGCCTCTAATTTCATATTTTCCATCAGCATCAGATAAACCCAGAGAGCAGATTTTTGTTTGCTTATCCTCATCAATAAGCTGTATAATCTGAGTCTGACTACTGAGGGTAATATTACCATTAGGGCAATGCTTAACTATTTCAAATAGCATTTCTACTGGCACAGTAATTTCACCCTTGAGCAACACCTGGGCTTCAAAACTTGCCTGAATTGTTAATGCTAAATCAGTAACAGTTAAATGTATCTGTTGTGTTTCGATATCTGCAATGATTAGAGCATTAGCAAGAATAGGATGGGTAGGTTTAGCTGGGGTAGCACAACTAACTAAAGAGAGTGCATCGTGAAATTTAGTTTGTGAGCAGATTACCTCCATTCCTGATTCTATAAGTGGTTTAGAGTTTAACTCTGATTTGGCAGAACGTTTATTAGTACGCTTATTTGAGATAGGCTCAGTTGAAGTATCAGCATCTGGAGATGTAGATTTTTTCTTTTTACCTGTAGATATGTCTGGGATATTTGCTGATACTTCATTTTCGCCTTTAGGAGTAGCTACACTTGTTTGTTTTGTCTGATTTACAGGCTTTACTCTTTGTTTCGATGCTGTTTGAGTCATGATAATTTATTTCTGGTTGCGTCATTGTTAGAAAGGTGACTGCGATAGCAGAAAAGAAAGGATGTGAAGTTTTGAATCAGATGCTTTTACTCTGTGAGACATACAGAGTTTTACTGATACAGCGGATTTCAAGGAAAGTGTTGTACACAAGCTAAGTCTCAAAGTCTCAAAGCCAGATATAAAGCCTGTTTTACTTCTGACTCCTGAATTCTGCTGTATATCCCATTTAACGGCTCTCAGGTAAGCCTTTATTCTGATCACAGCTGTTGAGATATTCATTTGACAAAAGCTTCAAATCATTACTAATTTTGGAATACCTAATTAGTACGGAACCTAGAAGTACGAAGACCTTTCTTAGACACCTGCACAGGACTGGAAGCTGGTCGCGCAATCTTTGACCAAAACTGCATCCGCTCAACAGCAGCAGCATCTTGAACAGCTAAAGGGGTGATGTTTTGTTGGCAATTTTCTAAATCAGCCAGTGTAACCTGCTGAGGTCTTCCCTCATCGAAAGCCAGTAGTGCTGCTTCTGATGCCAGGGTTTCTAACTCAGCACCACTAAACTTGTCAGTAGCAGCAGCGATCGCCTCTAAATATTCCTGCGGAACTTCTATACCAAACCGTTCTAAGTGAATTTTGAGAATCTGGCAACGTTCCAACTCAGTAGGTAGGTCAACGAAGAAATTCTCATCAAACCGCCCTTTCCGCTTAAACTCAATAGGCAGCGCTGTTGGGTCATTACAAGTTGCCACCACAAACACCCCTGCCGTACATTCAGACATGAAAGTGAGGATATTTCCCAGAATCCTTTGTGAGACTCCAGAGGTATCGCCATTAGCTGAAAGTGCTTTCTCGACCTCATCAATCCACAAGATACAGGGTGCGATCGCTTCAGCAGTCTTGAGTGCGCGGCGGACATTGCCCTCAGATTCTCCCACCAGGCTACCAAGCATCGAGGCAATGTCTAATTGCAGCAGTGGAAGGTTGAGTATGGTTGCAATGTTCTTTGCTACTATCGATTTACCCGTCCCTGGTGGCCCTGCCAGTAGCACACCTTTAGGTTGGGGTAGATTTAGCGATCGCGCTTCCTGGGAAAATAATCGGCTGCGGCGTTGCAACCAATCCCGCAATAAATCCAAACCACCAAAGGGTATGGTCGCTGATTTACCCAATTCGATACCCATTTGAGCCAGTAGGCGGGTTTTGTATTCGACAACCAAAGGGATGACCGTAGTATCAATTACTATACCTTTAGAAGTTAATCGCTCCTTAACAGTGAGCCGGAGAAAGTCGCTGATTTCCTCCAGCGTCAAGCCTAAAGCTGCTCTTGCCAAGGTTTCTTTATCTTCAGTGGTGAGAGATACGGTAAAAGTTACCTCTTGCTCACTGGCAGATTCTTGCAAGTATAGTAAATATGATTCTAAGTGGTCTTGAATTTGCTCAATGCTGGGCAAAGGAACTTCACAGCAAGGAATTAGTCTCAGCAGGGATTCGTGCAGTTGAATGTTTTGACCTAAAAACACAATTCGCTTTTCAGTCGGTTTGAGGCGATGGTACAAGTTTTTTACTCTGGTGAGAACTTCCCAACTCAATTGCAAAGAGTTTTTACCGACAAAAGGGTGAACATCTCCCAGGATGAAAACCCCATTACCGCCGAAATTGTTGATATACTCGAACACATATATTAAAGGGTCTGTGTTATGAGGCTTTTTATACGTCTCGACTGATTTGAACACCAGTCCACCGTCGTCAGCAATCAGACATTGCTCCAAGCCGGAAACTCCCAAATTCCAGAAGTACACAGGACTGTTAAGTTTGTCCATCACTTCAGTAGTTAACCACTGAATGATAGTGGCTTCTTCGGGGGACAGAACATCTATTGCCACGATGGGTATTTGAGAGTCAATGGTGGTAATCAGGTTTGATAGTTTCATTGTTGCGAATTTTGATCGGGTACGGGAGAAAGTTTTTCGTGAGTGGTAACAAGATGCACGACTACTTCGTAAACTTCGGCATCGCCGTTAAACACTTCAGCAATTCCAGAAGAATTTGGATGAGCAATGGCGGAAATTAGGGCATTGACTAAAGCGCACAGTCCCTCCGCGTTTCCTTTGATAATTAGTGGTTCCCGCGCTCCTTTTGAGGGGTAAATATGCAGCATCGGATAATCTTCAGGTAGTTCGCTCATAGAAAAATTGTGCGGGGGGATTTTCCTCGCTCCCCCATCGAATGTTTATTGGTGCAGCCGTTGTTGATGAGTAATAATGCTACGAAGCTGTTGCTGAGATTCTGGTTTGTAAGTGCGATCGCCCTTTACCACACCCAAAGCTTCCTCAAAGGGTTGAGTTGCTTCTAGGCACGACAATCCCTCAAATCCCTCGGCTTCTATTTTCACTTCACCTGTAGCAGTGTCAAAATGTATCAATATTGCCCGTTCCATAAATTACCTCCGAACTTGTTGAGTTTGCTGATGTGCTGAAAATGCAAGGCGCAGAGTATGTACCTGACCATTGGTTTCTTCTGTGATGGTGCATTCTCCCAGATGTTCTTGTAACTGGGCTGCTTTAGCGCGAACCATCTTCTGTCCGTAGGCTTGTATTAAGGTGTGCGAAAAGAAGTCTTCTCCTAGTCGGGGTACAGTTTCATAGGCATCATGGATGAGTTGATACACCCCTGCCTCCCGATCCCACTTAAACCCGATATCTGCGCGGACACTTAAACTACGGCCAGGGACAACAATCTCAGCACTTTGTCCTTGGGAGTCGTCGTAATAACCTCTCAGGGATTGTGGTTTTTCATAAACTTGAACGGTAAGCTGCAAATCTTGTAGAGCTTGTACTAAACATTCACGGTTAGTTAGTTTTGTAGTGACAGTTGAAAAATGTGACATTTCCTACCTCTAAATACTGTGGACTGGTAAATTAATGCGAACAGTGGTGATAGACAAGGAAGCAAAAAGTTCCTTCCCTTCTCAGTTCCGTAGCAAGCTTGGGAAGTGTGGGCGTATTGTCTTCCTCTACACCCACACCTCGTTTTCGATCAAGGACGATACAGACACGCTCTTGATTGTTTTTTCTAGCGAAGTTTGAGAGACATTGCTGTGGCTCTGGTTAATCCCATGCCTTCATCACTTGCTAATCGTTGAAGATGGCGTTGTTCATCCAGAAGCTTGGAACAAATTTCATCCATTTTTTCCTGCAACTGAGAACGCCCTTGTGAATCTAGCTTTTTGGCATCCACAGAAGCGTTTTCGAGAACATTTTCTAGATGAGCCATCATTTGTCCAAGGCTGCTACCTGCTTCAAAACTGGCGTTAGCCAAAAGCATTTGGACTTTCTTGAAATGGCGTTCCATCTTCTTCTTGAAGTTGACTGGCTTGCGTCCTGGTTCCCAATTGCTCAAATCTTCGAGCAACTGGGCTGCTAGTTGTTCACCTCCTGCGATCGCTGATTCCCTCAATGTTTGTTCCAAATTTCTGTCATACTGTTCGATAAACCGAGTTATTTGCTCTAAGCATTCAGCTTGCTTCTCTGACAGTTGTTCACTGATGGCAGGAATAATAACAGGACGACCAATTACTACTTGTAAATAGTCCTCTAATTCCTCTAAACAAGGAAAAGCTTTTACTAGGTTCTGCTTAACTTCTTGTTGCTGTTCTACAGGTAACTGCCAAGCATTGAGTGAAAGAAATTTGTCAATACGTTCTTGATAGTCTGTGTACCCCTTGTCATACTCTTCTCTCAATTGAGTGCGTAAAATAGGTGCAATATTATCCCGAATTTCGATTAGTTGATTCCAGACTAAGGGTGCTAAGTCTATAGGACAAATCCAATCACCATTGTCATAATTCATCCATTCTTGCACTGAAGTAATTTCTTGCCTTAATTGGTTCGCTGCTTCGTCTAAAGCTTTAAAAACCTTGATGCCCTTTAAACCAACTTCTGAGGTTGTGACCTTCACTAAGTCAGATTCTTGCTCATCTTCTTGAGAATATTTGAGAACATCTTTCCATTTGGGAGCATTACTCTTAGTTGTCTTCTTTAACTGAATCTTGAAGCGGATGCGAGTTTTGTTCAGTTTAGAGAGGTTATATCTTTCAACAACAGCATCTTTTAGAAAAGTTTCGGTTGAATTTGTAATCACTGAGTTTACCACATTCACTAGGAATAATAATGTTTCTTAATCTCAGTAAAATAAAGCGTAAGCTTTACCTTTTTGCCACTCATTTTGGCTATAATTCTATTCATCCAAATCATTTAAATACTTACTAAATATAGATAAATTTGATTGTGATTTCAAGAAAATTGAGACTATAAAGCAGCTAAGAGCAGATTATTAGCTGAAATATTGTTAAAAAAAGGCAGGTTTTCTATAGTTAATAAGCAGTTATTAAAGTGAGCAAACGTTTAATCAGACATTGACAAATTCAAGGTCTTGGTATTTGTAACTTTTTTGATTACGCACACATAGTATATTCGCCCAGAGTATCCGTTGCTACTCAGACTCAGTATTTAAAAGGATTGAATGCGACGCTCTAGTTTTTTTTTGTAAGTGGTTTTATCCGGGTAAACACCAGTCCAGCCAATAAAATAACGAAACTGCTATAATACACCCGTATAATCTCTTACTTATATTTTTATTTATGGAACCTTTAAGTACTGCTGCGATCGCCATTGGGACTGTGATTGCGACTAAGGCTTTGGAAAAAACTGGTGAAAAGGTAGGCGAAGCTCTATGGGATAAGACTGAGCAGTTTCTTGTCACACTCAAAAAACATTCTCCCCATACTATTACTGCACTTGAGAAAGTACCAGAACAACCACTTGATTACGGTAAAGCCGTAGTAGAGGTTGAAGCTGCTGCGAGGGAGAATCCTGAAGTTAATCAAGCGATGAAAGAAGTAGCAGTAGCAGCTAAGGCTGAAACTAATCCTGAAATTGCAGAAATTGTTAATATGCCGAATCTGCAAAAGTTGGCAGATAAAATTGTTAACTATGCTCAAGGAAATATTAATATTGCTACCCAAAATATAAGTATTTGACTGGAGTCGTCCGGAAGGGAACGGACAAAGGAAAGTACCCAGCAAGCATTAACAAGATACCTGGATCAGGAAATCGACGAGCGTCGTTGTTTTGTACAGCTGCCACTATTAAGCCGTCAAGATAACCCAATCACACTAGAAATTAAAACTCTTTATATTGACTTGCCCTTGCTGCTAACCTATAGCCCCTTCTCTGAACCATTTCAGGTAGAGACTACAGATGTAGAGCTAGTAAACTGGCAAATACGCGAAGGTTTCACAAGTGCTCTAATTTTTGATCGATCTGCACGGAGTAAGCTTTTTCAAACTGAGGAGCCATCTTTTTGTCGAATCAGTGATCAATTAAAGACGGGTGCTAGGTTGGTAGTAGTTGGAGATCCTGGTTGTGGTAAGACAACCTTACTGCGTTTCCTAGCTTATAGTTATGCTTATAGTTATGCTTGCCGCCAATTACCTTCAAGGTTCCAAGACAAGTTTGTATCAACACTGGAAATTCCTCCAAGTCATAAGGCATTACCCGATGAACCTTGGTTGCCTGTTACATTAACCTGTCGAGATTTGCTAGATGCTGATTTGAATAGCAGCTTAATTGAGCTTATTCAGTATCAACTCCAAAAATTACATAGCAGTAGCAGTGATATTCAACTACTGACTAGCCTTCTAGAAGAACAACTGCAAGAAGGTAAAGTTCTCTTGCTGATTGACGGTTTAGATGAAATCCCAACAGAAGAGAAGCGATCCAGGTTTGCCGAACTCATAGCTGACCAAGCCAGAATCTACTCTCAAACGCCAATAATTATTACTTCTAGAGTAGTTGGATTCAGAAACATTCGAGATGATCTTGACTCTTTCAAGCATCTTAATGTAGGTTCACTAAAAATAGAAGACAAAAAACGATTTATTCATGCTTTCTCCACCTGTGTAGGCATTCGATTTAGACAAAATCCAACCTTAATTGAAAATAGTCTAGAACCTTTGGTCTGCCACAGTCGCAAAGTTGCAAAACTATGCGAGAATATATTTCTGCTAACTCTAATTTCACAAGTTTTTCTTCGAGATAGCTACTTACCTAACCGACGATTAGATATATATCGGCGTACAGTTGAGTTAATGATTGAACGCCGCAACGGTGATTGGCGATTACCTTTAACCCTCAATGAAGTTTGTCCGCATTTAGAATATCTTGCATATTGTATGCGTTTAGATGGTTCACAACATTGGACGGAACCAAAGGTACTCCGAACTATTCAAAAGTTACGAGAACATGAACCAGACATGACCATTTTAGGGCAACGCACGCCTGCTCAATTTCTCGATTTGCTCATCAATCAGTCAGGATTGTTAAATATAGCAGGATTAAGTGAACCCGACGAGAGAGGTTTTGACCATCGTCTAATTCAATTTTTCCATCAATCCTTTCAAGAATATTTTGCGGCACAAGCTTTGCTGCATGGTCGTGGGATATTTGAGAAAACAGATGTTTTAGACGAGCTACGACAGAAAGTACGTGGATTAGATATTGTAGAACGCAAAGTTGAAACCCTTGGTTCTGGTGGGAGAACAGAACCTGTTGTAGCCGGTAGTTGGCAAGAAGTTGTACGTTTTTGCATTTGTGACTTAGATCGGAAATCAGATACTGAAAAAAGATCAGATGTAGTTACCTCCGACGATGCCATGTTAATGCTGTTGCCTAGTCATGGTATCCCTACAAGGGAGGTGCGTGCTCTTGCAGTATTTGCTCTACAAGTTTTGGCAGAAGAGCCTAATTTAAGAAGTGATACGATTGATGCAGTAATTGATTCAGCTATTGATAATTTAAATGAGCTTGACGGCATCAATTCTAAGCCAAACACACTTATGGATGAAGCTTGGTATTCAGCTGCACGTTCTTGTTTTGGACAACAGTGTCGAGACAGATTACTACAAAGCTATATTCAATCTCGTGATGTTCGCCGAAATAAAATTGGTTCTATCTACTCTTTGATGACGACGAATGACGAAATTCTAAATGCAGAAAATGCAGCCCAGATACTAGAGCCACTTTTAGCAAAACTAAATAGTTCTTGCTCAGTTGAAGAACGTGTTGAAATCAATCTCAGGTTGGTTGAAATATTTTTCCGTCCTCAAGCGATAGACTCTAGTGTAATAATCAATTTTTTACCAAGCAACATTTTGCAGAACACTATTAATCTGCTATTGAAAACTACTGAGAATGAAGCAATCAACAATGATTTAAATGATGCAATTTTATCTTCAGCGATGTGGGCACTTGCATGGCTAACTACGGCAAAAGACAAACACTCCTGTAGAATTTATACATTTAGCGAGACAGAACGTAAATATTTACAGAGAATTGTAATTGATGAAAGACGAGATGCCTATCCCCGAATGTGGTCTGCCCTTATCCTTAGTGCTTCTGGCTCTGAGAAAAATGTATTCGATCAAGTAGATTGGCTCTATGAGTGGGCAGAAGTTGCAGATGGTATTAAACCCCATAAAGAATTGCCAACACCAAGTACTCTTTACCGCTTGCAAGATATAGATGCTTTGAATGCTTTAATTAATTCAAACTTGCCAATGCAAGCTAAACGTTGGGTTGCTATTGCAATGGGAAGATTGGGATATTTTGTGTCTGAAATAGCAGAACCACTTTTGCAAGTTCTTCAAGATGATTTACTTAATAACATACGCGATGAAGCTCTAGTGTATTTGGTATTTGCAGGTGGAGATAAAGTTGCTTCCTCATTTATAAAGAAAATAAACTTTTTGGAAAAGGATGAAGCTAATAAAGATAGTCATTATTTTCGCTTGTGTTGTGTCCTAGCTTTGATTGCTATGGGAAATGTAAGCGCAATTAAGCATCAACTTAATTTTGGTGTGGAAAAGAAACAATCTTATAGGAATGCTTATGCATATGCTCTAGTTGGTGTCGCAAGCATAGAAGGTTTCAAAGCCCTTGAAGCTATGAAAAACCATGAAAATGTTGAGATTCGCAACTCCATCAATAATGCACTTTTGAGGATGACTGAATGGAATGCAGCGAGTGTCGGGCAAGATAAAACTAAGTCGTCTGCTAGTCAAAATTTTGCATATATATTCGATCTAATTAATGTATCTCTAGAACAAATTAAGGGAAAAAGCTCTTTAGCGCATAGACTGAAATCAGCCAAAACTTTTGCGGGAAGTTCATATTTTACAAAATTGGTAAATCGAAATAACGCCCTAGTTTATGATATTCGGACTAAGGATCGGAATAAGAATAAATTATATTACATTGTTAAAATTTACAAACATAAGCATGCTGAATATAGATCAAAAATGAGTGGTGATTTTACATTTAATCTCTTAGATTATGGGGAAATTCTGTATCAGGGTTATGGAGAACCTCCGAGTTACATTAAGGGCGAAATGCAAAAAATTTTTGGAATGTATGAGGACAGCAAACCCGAAGATTTTGAAACAGAAGTTATTTGGGAAGATGGCGGTGAAGTCCGCTTCATTGTAGCTCTTGAGAAAAAGGATAAATATTGGTTTATTGTCAAAATTGACCCCAATCTTCATGAGGAATACAAACTAAAAGTGAAAGAAGAGAAAATGAATATAAGTGATTATGGAGAAATACTTTACAGAGGAAAAGGTGATATGCCTAGTTCTGATATGCAGGCAAAAATATTCAAAGAACTTGGCATTTAGACGATTATGTTAATTGCAACATAATAACCCCAATATACCCTATTCTACGATGCATGGTGTACCTTTATCCCAAACGTGTATTAAATCTAGCTCAACATACTATGTGCTATTATTTTACACTTATTGTCCAGCTTTTCTTGATATTCAATTGACAATTTTTCTTTCATTTCGTCTCGATGTTTTTCTGGACTAACTTCCCCCCATTCTTCCCCTAACTCGTTGAAACTGTGTCTCATATTATGCAGGGCTGCATGTTTCGTATGCTGATTTTGCATCGCCAAAAGAGCAAGAGCGCCAAGACCAAGACCTTTTCCAGCTATCAACGCTCTATCACCTAAGACACGCCAACCACAATTGTCTTTCTCAATTTCAGCTAATTTTTCGTCATACCACTTTTTAATATCTTCGCACTTAGGTAAAAATACTTTGTTGTAAACTTCTGGAAAATGACTCTTTCGTGCTGTTTTTGGATCGGCGATATAAGTCTTTAAAACATGACGAACTGCGAGTGTCTCATCTCCACGTAGCTTACTAATAGTGAACAACCCAAAATGAGATAAACCAACCCAATAGGCAGGTGAGTATTGTCCAATATTATTATTTGAGTTAACATTCAAACCCGTACAACGAAGTAACTGCTCTTCTGCATAATTTAGACGGCGCTCTTTTGCCGCTTCATTATCAGTTAATGTTGCATCTCTTAAAGCATCAAAAGCAGAACTGATATCACGCAATAAAATTTGATCAACCTTTTCCAAAATATTCTTAATCAAAGATTGATTTTCAGCAATTCGTTTTACCAATTCTTCAGCTATAGGAACTGCCACCTCTAATATTAATTTTATCGTATCTGGATCAATAGAATATATTGTAATATTTGTATTATACATTGTGTCTTTCTTAGAATTTTGTATTATTATATAAATTCAGTTATTACTGATTACATTTAGAGACACACCCTTGACAATTATCTTTTACTTGCTATCAACAACTAAAAGATACGTATCTATCGTTCAGTCACACTATTACAATTAGATTAAAAATCTACGCGATAAATATTCATATTTATCGCAAAAAATAAATATCATAGTAGGTGACTATGTAATTATACGATATTTTTTCGAGATAAATCTGAAAGAATTATTTCAATCATTATTTTAAGCATAATTACTTATATAGGAATCCGGTTTGATTTCTGAATTGACTCGTAGAGGCAGGGAACAGGGAACAGGGAACAGGGAAGAAGCAATAAAGGTGTACGGAGTTTTTTTCAAAAATCAAATAGGAGTCCCATAACATATCAATAATTTCATCTCAGTTGTTTAGTAGTATTGGGTTATGGGTATTGGATATACGAACTCAAATAACCCGCAACCATAAAGGCAAATAAAATAAACGCCCTTAAAAATACTTTATAAATGCCAACAAATAACCGAAAATTGGTAAAACAAGAGAAATCTGGCATAAGGGGCGGTAACGCTAACCTTTGTTGCGTCGAGTTTCGTCATATGTCTGTACTGGATACCTTCAAAGGATGCCCAATTATCAAAAGTTGGTAAAACGGAAAAAAGTGAACCTGCTATCTCTAAGCGCAAGTCTCCGAATCAACGCCGATATGAGGATGTGCGATCGCGGAAATATCTCTTCCCCTGTTTGGCTAAAACAGAGAAGTAAAAAGCTAAACCTTATATAAGGTAAGCTTTTTCAGCCTCTATTTCTGTTTGATAGGGTCGAGATTGCTATACACAATTATTACCGGATAACTAATATCCGTTGTCTAGCCCGTGAGCTAGAAACATAGTACAAACGATTAAACTCTCTAATCTTTGCCAGGACTGCCTTACTGTCATCTCCTCGTTCTGGATAAAGTCGCTTACTCAAATCTTTACCATCAATACCCGCTTCTAAGAAAGTGCTACCTTGGCTATTGTGAACAGTTAATGCAAAGCAGTTTCTGATGTTGGCAAACTGCTCTGAATGTTTGTAGTACTGCTTCCACAGAAAGGGATTACGCTTGGCACTTTTGAGTAAGCGTTTGGTTTCTTGGTCAAATTGTTTTTGCTCATCTTCATGCAGAACATAGATTTGACGCACAATCCCTTCATCTGTCTCTACCTTTAACCTCCAAGTATCATAGTTGTTGTAACGATCCCCAAAAACATCTAAAACAGTAAACTCTGTAGATGTAGAAAGAATCGTAGTTTTACCATCAGGAGCCATCACAGGATCTCTGGTGATTAATCTTTCTCCAGAAATAAATCGATTGAGATTTTCACCATATAAATGTGTGCGAATCTGCTGATTGTAAAAGTCAACTTGAGTATTAGTCCAGGATAAAATTCGGAAACAATCTGGGTTTTGAGCAAATTCTCTCTTCATCTTTTTGCAGGCATAACGCAGCAAAGTTTGACGTTTAACCATCAGCGCCCCATTACTTTTATCAGGCAGATATTTGGCATAAGGCTCAAAAGGAAACTTGCTCTTGGTAACTGCATAGCGAGAAGCGGTGACAAACTCTAGCAAGGGACTACCAGTTCCCTGACGCACAACTTGAGTCAAAACTGCTTTATCTGGTACTTGAAAACTGGGGGATTTTCCTTCATTAACTGGATTTAACTGTGCTGGATCGCCCATGAGAATAATTTTGATTTTTGTCCAGGTGGATGATTGGTTAGCAACATCCTCAATCCACCGCCAGAGTTGTTTGCCAATCATGGAACATTCATCAATAAAGACAACATCAAATAGATTGATGTAAGAAGGCCCTGTTTGGTCAAGTACTTTCTCTTTACCTCTAGTTACCATACCCAGTCCTAACAACTGGTGAATGGTGAAGAATTCTACCCCAGTTACACCATTTTCTGCCGCCATGCGTTGCAGCACACCTACAGCTTTATTAGTGGGTGCAGTCAGTACAACTCGCTTACCCGTAGCAACAAGAACTTTAACTAGTTGGAAAACAATAGTTGACTTGCCAGTTCCAGCATAGCCAACCAGCAGAAATAAAGCAGCCATCACGGTTGGCTGTATAAATGTCCACATTGATAATAAAGCTTTTTGCTGCTGCTGGGTGAGTTGAAATGGAAAAGAACTTGTTGCAGCGAAAGTAGGAAGTGTTTGGATCATCATCGCTTCTCTAATTCCATTAATTGATCCACTCAATGCAGCGATAGCTGTTAGTTTTATTTCTCCGAAAAACAATACTCCTTTTGGTTTGAGGAATATGTTTCTATATCCATTCGGCATCATCAGCAATCAATAGAATCATGGGATAATTTCGCACAAATTGGAGCGAATTTTAAATGGTTTCAACCGCCAATTAATGCTGCATTTATGCAACGCCAAAGTTTTTTAAAATTCAGATGATTTAGTTAAATCTGAAATTGCACATATATATTTTTCCCTGAAGGTAAACATCTTCAATCTTAAAATCATTGCTACCGAGACTTAAACATTTTTGGGGCAGAAACAAGCCTCAAACCCATACAGGGCAAGGAAAATACACCAAAGGCTCAAAAATGCTTGAAGCCCAGATGTATCAATAAACTGGTCAAATCAATGTCAAAGTCTCTCTATATATACATTTGAGGCTTTTTTTTGGCTACTTTTTATCTAAGTCCCACTACTCGGAAATCCTACTTGAATTCTTGTCATTACAAATTTTCGCGCATGTCACCATACATTAGACCTCACTACGCATTAGTACGTATTTAAATATACTCAATATTTTATTACACTGAAAATAGTTTTTAGCATAGGCGTGACCCGCCGTAGACATCGCTCGTTTTTTATCCGGCCTCACAAAATCCCATCCCGTTGCTCCCATCTCTATGTTATTTATCAAACAAAAATACCTGCCTTACAGGATTGCATTTTTCAGTGTGGGAGTAACCTTGCTAGTCAAGTTGGGACTAGAGCATCTAACTGGAATCACAAGTTCTTTGAGTTTGTGGCTGATTGCTATCTCTATAAGTACTTGGTACGGTAGCATCATTTCAGGATTGACATCAGTGTTTTTGGCTGCTTTAGCTAGTCATTACTTTTTTACAAATCCATCTTCTACTCTCGATAGTCTGGAATTTGTATTATTTATTATCGAGGGTCTATTAATCAGTGCGCTAACTGCTAACTTCCAGTCAAGCAAACAGCAGTCAGATAGTGATAAAACAGAAGCCCAAATCAATCTAAAAGATTTATTACAGAGTCAGCGTTCACTCCGTCAAGGTGAAGAACTATACCGAACATTAACCCAAAATCTACCCAATGGAGTAGTTTTTCTCTTTGATCGAGATATGCGCTTTATGGGTGCTGAGGGTACAGAACTGCAAATCTTTGGTTTACCAAAAGAAGAGTTCCAAGGTAAAACGCTGCACGAAACTGTTCTTCCTGAGACTTACGATCTAATAGAACCAGCTTACCGTAGTACCTTACAGGGTACTCCAATGTGTATTGAAATTCCTTATAACAATCAAGTTTATCTAGTACAAACTTTTCCAGTCAAAGATGAAAATAGCAAAATTATGACGGGCTTGGCAATCTTCCAAAATGTTACGAACCGCAAACAAGCAGAAGCAAAAATTATCAAGTTAAACCAAGCTTTAAATCGACGAGTTAAAGAACTACAAACTTTGTTAGAGGTGATTCCAACTGGCATTGGCATTGCAGAAGATCCAGAATGCCGAACTATTCGAGCTAATCCGGCTCTTGCCAAACTGCTGGGCATACCTGTTGACGCAAATGCCTCTCTCAGCGCTCCTAATGATGAACGTCCAACTAACTTTAAAGTTTACCAGGATGGCAGAGAACTAGCTCCAGAAGAACTAGTTATGCAATATGCTACCACTCATGGTGTAGAAATACTGGATTCTGAGATTGAGGTGGTTCGTAATGATGGTGTGAGAATTAACCTGTCGCAGTATGCTGCCCCTTTACTGTACGTTCGCTTATTTTTGAAGTGTGAGAGGAATTAATGCCTTACTGTTAAAGGAAACAACACGATTTTGGATCTGCTAAAACCATCACCGTGTAATACTTGGGAAAAGTG
>NZ_JACJRQ010000051.1 GCF_014697355.1 Nostoc calcicola FACHB-3891
ATTAATGCTAGCTATTATCATTAAGTGTCTTAACTTTTGAATCAAACTTAGTTTTTATGTACTACTCTGTCAGCTTTTTGTTGGTGTGTGACAGTTAGGGTGCGGAATGTGGGTTAAATCCCCCACTGATAGCGCAGCGTTAGCGAGTCCGCGAGCGTCTTGCATTGCTGAATTCTGAATTCTGAATTCTGAGTTCTTTTTTAATAACCATAAATGTAAGTAAATACTTTACCTTGGTAAGTCAATGAAATGGTTGTTAACAATTATTCTGATTTTGAGCAGCACCACCCAATATCAAGCACAAGTAATAGCCCAAACTAAACAACCACCAACTACTAAACAGCCTGTGCAACCAGTTAAGACACCTGCTTCACCTAAACAAAGTACTTCTCAACGAGCAATTTTTGTTTGGCCAAAAACACCTACTCGGTTAACTCCTATATCTGGGCGCAGAGCAGGAATGGGTAGTCGGGATAATTGTCCTGCGGTTCCAACTCCACTCACTGCTTTAGTACCATTGCAACAAGCACAAAATGCTGGCAAACAGACAGACGCATCAGTTATAGGGATTGTAGAGGGGCTAACCATCTCCGAAAGACCTACATTTTGGTTTTACGTTCCCTACACTCAGGACTTGGCTAACTCAAGTGCTGAATTTATCTTACAGGACAGTGCGGAAACGAATATTTATGAAAAAGCGATCGCACTACCGCCGCAGCCTGGTGTCATTGGTATTTCTCTTCCTGATAATGTTGCATCCTTAGAAGTAGGTAAAACATATCGCTGGTATTTAAAAGTTCATTGCAACCAAAGGACAGCCAGCGTTCCCATATACGTTGAAGGAGACATTCAAAGAATCAATTTAGATTCTCGTGTGATGCAGCAATTGGAAGCGACAACCGATCCCCAAGAAAAGATTGTTATTTATGCCAAAGAAGGTATTTGGTTCGACGCTTTAACTATGCTGGCACAACTACGCCTTGCTAATTATAATGATGTATCTGTTGAAAAAAATTGGCAAAGTTTATTGCAATCTGTCAGTCTGGATAATATTGCTACGGCTCCTCTAGTGAATTCATCAAACCGCCAGTGATATCATGTCCGGCTAAAGACTTATCATGAAGACCGCAGAGGGACAAAGGCATTGTGCATAGATTCGGGAATTATAACTAATTAGCCGCACTTGATATTAGTGCCGCCAAAATTGAAACTGCTCAACACCTCGCATTCTGAAAATTTTTTATTGTCCTCTGCCGCCCAGTGATGAAATCCTAATTAGGCTTAAGCAACCACAAAATTGTTGTTGGTTAGTAATAATCCAGCAGTAACTACAGCAAATTGTACCTGAGTAAAGCCAGCCATACTGCCATCAAGGTCAAAGAACAATGCACCTGTAGTGGAGTTATAAATAAATCGCTCAGTGCTATTGCTTGCAGATGTTCCTACCCTAAACTGGCTAGCTTCTAGTACACCTGCTGATAATCCGCCACCAAAACCAGTAGTTGATACACTAATCAATTCATCAGTGGCACTGAAGTCATAAATAGTATCAACACCTCTATTGTAACTATAGAAAACAAAGGTATCAGTACCACTTTCTCCATAGAGGCTATCATTATCGTTGCCACCTGTGAGAGTATCATTGCCATTACCACCTTTGAGGGTGTTTTTGCCAGAAGCGGCTAAGGCAGAGAGATAATCATTACCATCGCCCCCGTCTAGTAAATTATCGCCTATTGAATAGTTAACATTCAAGTTATCGTCGCCAGCACCACCTTTGAGGGTGTTCTTGCCTGAGGTTGTTTCGTTGTCGTCTTCAGTAGTGGCAGAGAGATAATCATTACCATCACCACCATCCAGTAGATTATTGCCTGATGAATAGCTAGCATTCAAGTTATCGTCACCAGCACCACCTTTGAGGGTGTTATTGCCTGAGTTTCTATTCCTTCCGTAGTAGTAGTATTCGGAAGAGACAGAGAGATAATCATTACCATCGCCCCCATCTAGTAGATTATTGCCTTGTGAATAGTCAGTATTCAAGCCATCATTGCCAGCACCACCTTTGAGTGTGTTATTGCCGTAGCTAGACCTTCCGTTGAAAAAAGAAGAGGCATAGAGATAATCGTTACCATCGCCCCCATCTAGTAGATTATTGCCTGATGGATAGTAAACAATTAAGTTATCGTCGCCAGCACCACCATAGAAAACTATATTCCCATCATTGATTCCGTTGAGATAATCATTGCCAGCACCGCCAAGAATCGTATCACTCCCACCAAGGCCTCCGGAAAGCGTATCATTGCCATTGCTGCCTACAATCAAGTCACCGTATCCTGTACCGAAGACGTTTAATCGTTCGATATTCTTGTAGCTAATCAGATTCGTGCCTGCGTTAATTGAGCCGGTGTTAGTAGTAGCATTGAAAGTCGAAGTGATTCCCCTAGTAGCAATTGAGGTAAAATAAACTACGTCTAACAAATCGTCACCCGTGCCGCCATCTACCGTTTGAGTCACTAAGGAAGAGACGGCAGTACTTGTTGAAGGCATGAAATAGAAGGAGTCATTACCATCCCCACCATTGAGGGTGTTTGTACCCTCCACTCCATAGGCGTAAAAGGAATCACGCCCATTTCCGCCTGAGAGCGTATTCTTGCCAGTAGAGTAATCTATTCGGAAGGTGTCATTCCCTGTATCTCCACTGAGGATGTTATTTCCAGAGGAATAGGAGGCATTAAGGTTATCATTTCCCGTATTTCCATAGAGGATGTTATTTCCATAGGAATAGGAGGCATTAAGGGTATCATCCTCAGAACCACCCTCTAAGGTATTTTTCCCTGAAGAGTAGGTAATATCTAAATAATCATCCTCACTTCCACCCTTAAGGCGATTGTTCCCAGTAGAAGAGGAAGCATTAAGGGTATCATCACCAGAACCACCATTTAGGGTGTCTTTGCCTCCTTTAGCATATAAAACATCATCACCTGCTAAGCCTTGAATCAAGTCATTGCATCTTGTGCCATTGAGGGTATCATCACCATTAGTCCCATTGATATTTGCCATAACTTTTACCTTCCTGAATCGATTTTTAAAGGAATTGTAAGTTGTTAATAATCGAGTGAGTGCTGTTTGAGGGCACAAATAATTTGCCAAAACTTGACGCTTTCAGCAGAATTGTGACCTTGAAAGTTACCGAATTTTGCCCAATATTCACCCTCAAGATTTACACAAAAATGATGTGAAAGCTTTGATTTTACGTAGGAAAAATTCATTAATTGCCCCTACATTGCGTAATGGATGCGTAAGTCCTAACTTTATTGAGCAGCTTGCAAGTATTACTATCTAGGACTATCTAAGTCTGAAGTACTGTACAAATTTGTCAGGGTGTGAATTCACAGCTAAAACAATCAATTTCAGGCTGATTGAAATCGTCATTTATCACTAACCCAGGTAAGCATCTATAGTAGGCATTGCTAAAAAACAGTTGAAAAATCAATCTGGAATGCCCTAAACACACAGTTGATAATTTGGTTCGTTTGCCAATGCATAAGTCTTACTGTGTTGAAAATAGAAACTCTCGATTGGGAAAGAAATGGAGAAGAAATATTTTTATGCCCTCGTTGTGTGATTGCTCGGATGAAGTCTAGCCTGAAAATTAGGAAATATCTAAATAACCTGATAATAAATAAATACCGAATATTTACTTAGATGTCTATATTTTAATAATAATTTTTGTATATTTGTCGTAATATTCACTGATTAATGTATATTAAATCACTTAGTTGGGAGTAATCTTAGAAGCACAAAAATAAGGATGCGATCGCATACTCAACATTATTGGCATTTTTTACTTGCATCCAGATTATCTATCACGCTGTCCTCGATGCAAATCTAATTACGATTAAACAACCACAAAATTGTTGTTACTTAGTGACAAGCCAGTAGACAGTTGTGCAAATTGTACCTGAGTAAATGCTCCTGCACTGCCATCAGAGTCAAAGAACAATGCACCTGTACTAGAGTTATAAATGAATCGTTTAGTGCTAGTGGTTGCAGATGCTCCGATAGTAAACTGACTAGCCGAAAGTACGCCTAGTGATAATCCGCCATCAAAGCCAGCAGCCGATACTTGAATTACTTCATTAGTAGTACTGAAGTCATAAATAGTATCTACGCCTTCATTGAAACTACTGAAAATAAAAGTATCAGTACCAGTTCCTCCATAGAGGCTATCATTACCGTTGCCACCTGTCAGGGTATCATTGCCGTCGCCACCTTTGAGAATGTTGTTACCAGAGGCACGAGAGGCACTCAGAGTATCATTATCATCGTCACCATCAAGTAGATTATGGCCTGTTGATAAGTCAACGTTTAAAATATCGTTACCAGCGCCACCGTTGAGTGTGTTCTTACCATAAGTCGTGTCTAAGTTATTGTATTTTGTAGCATATTTTTTACGTGGTCTATCTTAGTCAAACCATCATTTTCCGGATTGAAAATACGATAGACCAAAAATTTTGAGTTCTGGCAAAATTTTCACTAGGGGTAGAAACTATAGCAAAATGCTGTACATGGATAGCGGGGCGTTTAGCCTATGGTGAGTAAAAACGTAGTTTTTTCAAGGCTTTGAGCAATCAATACTGTCTTAACCTATGTGACTACGGCTATATAAGAGAAATTAGTTTTAACGTGGCTTGTTGAGGGAATCACTCATCTGAGTACCTGTATAATTAGGAACCCATCCTTCTGCATTTGCAAAATAGCGTACCGCCTTAAAATTCAACGATGCATTTGGGCTGCACCAATGCTCAACGCCAGCGGGGATGTAGAGATAGTCTTGTGCCTGAATTAAAAGCTGTACTTGGCTACCATCAGGTCGCACGAAGCCATAGATCATTTCTCCTGCCAACACGTAGAGGGGTTCAGCAGTAGTGTGAGTATGGTAACGACCGTAGGTTGCTATTAGGTGGTGAAGATTGGGAGAACCTGGATGTAGATTGAGCAAGTCACACCAGAGAGCCTCATTTTCTTGCTGGATAAATTCAAAGACGCTGTTATGGAGTTCTATAATATAAAGTCTTTGAGACTCAGTTAAAACCTCCTGGTCTAACAAGTTTGGGAAAAGGAGCGATGTTCCTGGGTCGTAGTGTCTGAGTTGAATACCAAGAGGGGCAAGTTCACGAGATATTTCGCCTAAATCGCTCTCAATTGTGCCGTCATCAAGTAATAAGTTAGCCATGACAAAAAGACTAATTAACTGTTAACAAGAGTATACTCAACTTTTAACTCAAAAGCCACTATTACCGATTGACAAACCGGGGAATGGGGCATGGGGGAGACAGGGAGATGGGGAGATGGGGAGACGCGGGGACGCTCTTACGCGGGAAATAATCAATAGACTAATAACTAATGACTAATGACTAATGACTAATGCCCAATACAGGATAAATTTATCAGCAGAATGATGCTGATTGGTGCCGTTAGCATCTAAGCTAGTACGGGTGAACTATCTTGAGTATGGAATGTCTGACTTAATTCTGTTTTGGCATCGTCGGGATTTACGCATTTCTGATAATACGGGACTGGCTGCGGCACGACGGCAGAGTCCGAAGGTGGTGGGTGTGTTTTGTCTCGACCCGAATATTCTGGAACGAGATGATATTGCCCCGGTGAGGGTAACTTATATGATTGGCTGTTTGGAGAAATTACAACAGCGATATGCCGAAGTTGGCAGCCAGTTGTTAATACTCCACGCTAATCCTGTGCAAGGGATACCAGCTTTAGCTGAGGCGTTATCAGCGAAAGCTGTTTTTTGGAATTGGGATGTAGAACCTTATTCCCAAGAACGCGATCGCACCATTATAAGCGCCCTCAAAGAAAAAAGTATTGAGTTTGTTCACCAAAACTGGGATCAAATCCTCAATTCCCCAGAAGATATACGGTCGGGTAGTAATCAACCTTATACGGTTTATACTCCCTTTTGGAAAAATTGGATTACCAAACCGAAGAGTCAACCGATAGAAACTCTGCAAAATGTCGAGGGGTTGACGGAAGCTGAACAGAAAGTTGCAAAACTTGCGGGAGCGATCGCATTACCTTCTGCAAAAGATTTAGGATTTATTTGGGATGGAGAATTGATTCTTCCACCAGGAGAGGCGGCGGCGCAAGAACGGCTAGAGGAATTCACTACTAAAGCCATTACTGAATACCAAGAACAGCGCAATTTTCCCGCAGTTGACGGAACATCGCAACTGAGTGCAGCTTTGAAATTTGGCGTAATTGGCATTCGCACTGCTTGGCAAGGCACAATACAAGCACAAGAAAACAGCCGCAGTGAGGAAGCAACAGCCGGTATCCGCACATGGCAACAAGAATTAGCTTGGCGCGAGTTTTATCAACACGCAATGTATAACTTCCCTGAATTGGCTGATGGCGCCTTCCGGGACACCTTCAAAAACTTTCCTTGGGAAACTAACGAAGAACATTTCCAAGCTTGGTGCGAGGGAAGAACTGGCTACCCGATTGTGGATGCAGCAATGCGCCAGTTAAACGAAAGTGGCTGGATGCACAACCGTTGTCGGATGATTGTCGCTAGTTTTCTCACCAAAGACTTGCTAATTAATCCCCAACTAGGAGAAAAATACTTTATGCAAAAGCTGATTGACGGTGATTTATCTGCTAATAATGGCGGTTGGCAATGGAGTGCTTCTAGCGGAATGGACCCCAAACCCGTCCGAATTTTCAACCCGGCTAGTCAAGCACAAAAATTCGATCCAGATGGGGAATATATTCGGCAATGGGTGTCAGAATTACGGTCTGTGGATACACAATATTTAGTTACTGGTAAAATTCCACCTTTAGAACGCCATGCTGCTGGCTATCCTCAACCAATTGTGGATCATAAAATACAGCAACAGCAGTTTAAACAGCGCTATCAGCAGCAAAAAACCATCAGTAGTGCCCAGTAAGGGAAGTTCTGAGCGCTGGAACGGAGAGTCGATTATGGGCAATTCAGCGGACACGATACAGCAGATTTGAACAAGCGTGAGGTATACCATGTAGGTTTGGTAGCTAAGCCCAAAGCGGATTCTTATTCTGAGTTCACAAATTCTGACTCCTAAATTCTGCTGTATTATCCCATAATTCACGGAGAACCGGACTTGGCCAAGATCGCAGTCTTCATATTTGGATGCTCTACCGCAAATGCGCTGATACTTTAATTTTCCCTCTTCATAAATTCCGCAAAAACACCGTTACCTAATTTTTGCTTCCGATCAAAACTGAGAGCATCCAGTTGATTAGGGTTTATTTATGACCAGCCCTGTAACGACGGTTATTCAAGTTAATCTCAAGATGGCTCTGGAGGTAGCTCAAGAATTGGAGCAAGCTCCATATACTAAACTCGGTGCTTATTGTTTAGAAATTTTGCGGGAAATAGGATGTCCTGGTACTGAACTCCCAGATAACTTACGAACTCGCGATCAGCAGTTAAATTTCATCACTGGCTTCGCATCTTATGCCTTTGGGGAGGTACAAAATGTCCAAAGCATTAATTGAAGATATCTTTTATGATTCAGAAGAGGCACAAGAAATTACTTTTCCTGCCACAGACACAGATTTGTTAATTTTAACAGAAAAATTTTTAGGGTTTGAAATTCCCCCAAAGGTTTTCTTGCAAGCTATAGCCATTGCTGCTTACGATTGTGAATCTGCTTTTCGCTACGTTGATAATTATTTGGTTACCCTCAAGAATAAGAATAAGCGTAAGCATAAAAAATTACTTGTGTTTAAGTCTGCGACTAATTTTGAAAATAATTGAGTCGTATTTTCACAAGCTAATACCATTTTGGATTTGAGATTTTGGATTGTGTTCGGGGTGCATCTTCTAGATAATGAGTTCCTTAGCAGATTTTTGGGAACTCCATCTATTGCAATCATGATTCAAATTGGTATAACTAAAACGCGATACTCTTTAGATGAGATAATTTGCATGGGCAATCATTTACATAGAGACGTTGTATTACAACGTCTCTAGATACATTTGTTTTAATAATTGAGAATTCCGAATTCAAAAGAATAGGAATTACGCCAGACAAACTTGTTCATAGCTTTTACCGGCGATATCCCAAGTGAATTCTGTTTCTACTAATTGTCTAGCATTTTGGGACAATTGCGATCGCAGTTGGGGATTCTCAAATAATTTACTAATTGCGCTGACGTACTCCGCAGGTTCATTGGCTCGTAATGCACGTAGTGGTTGGTTAGTACCGTCTACGGCTAATCCTTCTAAACCGCGATCGCTTGCCACTATCGGTATACCAGCTGCCATTGCTTCTAGGGTCTTATTTTTAATGCCAAACCCAGTCCGCATCGGTACAACGCAGATGGTTGCTTTGTGTAAATATTCTACCATTGAAGGTACACGTCCAGTGACATTAATTCCCGGTTTTTGATTAAGCGCTAAAACTTCTGGTGCAGGATGAGAACCGACAATTTCAAAATTTGTATCAGGATATTTTTTTTGGATTTCTGGCAATACTTCCTTGCTGAAAAAGCAGACAGCATCAACATTTGCTAAGTAATCCATTGCGCCAATAAAAATTAAATGATGTCCGCCTGGATCGCTGGGACGATAGGGAAAAGAAACTAAATCTACGCCGTTGGGGATAACTGTAATTTTACTATTGGGGTTAAATTGTTGAATTTGAAGTTTATCTTCTTCTGTTGTGACAACAATTTCTGAGAATTTAGCACAGTAATTTTGTTCGTAACGACGCAAAAGCGGCAGATTAATTTTGTCTCTGATTGCATATTCAGAAATGCCGATCGCTAGTTGTTTTCGACAAGTAGCGTAAACGGAACTATGAACATTAACTATGGTTTTTAGCTGTTTCTGAAAATGTGGCTGCACATAAATTTCATTGACGCTATGTTCGCAGGTAATCACATCACATTTTCCTGCTTCTACCCAGTTGTTAATCCAGGTTTGCATCTCCACTGAATAGCGGTTGAGGACGCTTGGTGGTGTACCCTCTAACAAAAATCTCCCAAAGCGCTGTATCTTCTGCAAAATTCTGGCTGTGGTTGCAGAATCTTGCGGGCGATCGAAAACTACCAGACGATCTACACAATCGCGTAATTCTAATAGTTCAGCGTCTGTAACATTACTTTCACGTTGAGTAACAAGAGTAACAGTATTGTGTAGACTTAAGTACTTAAGTAAATTATATGTCCTGACTTGGGTTCCTCCCCTTGTTGGTGGGTAAGGAAAGGTGGAAGATATGATTAAGATGTTCATACAAGCAATGCATCAAATGTGACATATACACCATGACCTTATTCATAGCTGTATGTCATCATAAGTATCCCTTAATATATTATTTGTAAAATTTTCATAAATTAAAGCAAACAAAAAGTTAGTTGCCCATTGAGAGACGGCAATGGTAAATTTACTGTATAGTTTCACGTTAACTGTTGTTTTTACAGTCAAGTATAAGTCAGTATATAAGTGTCACTGAAAAAGTGGTGAGTGAACGAACTAGTCTAGAAGTTAAGTAGGATTTAGCAAAATGAAATCATTTGGTATTTACACGCTGGCTAATGATGCTGTATATGACCAATTAGTTGCTTTGCTAAACAGCATTGAGGTAAATGTTGGAGCAGATATTCCTGTTTGTGTGATTCCTTATAACCAGCAATTAGACCTGGTTAAGCAGGAACTAAAGTCTAGAAAAAATGTCACACTTTTTGAAGATTGGGAAGCAATTGAGCGCTGGGATAATTTCGTCAATCAGCTTTGGGATGCTCATCCAAGAGCAAATGATTCTAAATTAAATCGTCCGGGCTGGTACAAAGGCTTTGTACACCGAAAATTTGCTTCTTTTAATGGCGAATTTGAGCGATTTGTGTTTTATGATGCTGATAGTTTAGCCATGAAACCAATTGATGATATTTTTGAAAAGCTGGATAATTACGATCTAGTATTTAATGATTGGGAACATGCTAAACCTAGAGAGAAAACACAATTAAATCTTGATGTTCTTGAGAAAGTAATGCAGCTGACAGAAGCTGATTTGCGTCCGAAAATTCATTGCGATAGCTTTTTTGGTTCAAAACGGTTACTTTTCGGCGGCAAAGATTTAGATATCATCAAAAAAAGATGGATTGACAAATGTGAATTTGAATGGATTCGTGAAAGTTCATGGTGGTCTAGTTCTGGCATATTTGGTTATATAACTTTATACGGCGATCCCCGAATATTTAACTTTACGCTCAGTCCGAATGCTGAAGATAGAACGGGTAACTGTGCTAATGCAGACCCATTTGTGAATATTAATAATGTTCTTTACAATCAAGATGGTTTAAAACCAATTCATCGGATTCACTATATGAGCTATTCTTCTATTGACTTTGCCCGTTTATGTCAAGGAGAAGATGTGGATATTGATTATAGAGATGAGTTTTTATATTATCGATTTCTCAAGGAACCAGAACGAAAACCCAAAGATTTGAAAGTTCCTAGTGTGATGTCCCAAATGAATCGTTTGATTAAAAAATCAAGCAAAAAACTTCAAAGAATAATCTCTTGAAGAAGAATTCAGAATTCTCAATCAATTAGCAAATATAGGAATCCGGTTTGATTTTTGAACAAAATTACAGCAGATTGCAGCTTGGTGAGGTACAGCTTACCGTAGGGTAGCACCGCTGTGCTACCCTACCCGTGTACCTCATTTACCTGAAAAATTTTGTAAGTTTTTGTAGTAGCGTGGCAAGGCTACTACGTATCTTTTCAAAAATCAAATGGTAGTCCTATATAATCTAGACGCGCATCAGCTTAGTACAAAAAAACGTAGGTTGGGCTTGTGTCTCAATCCAACATTCGGATCGATGTTGAGTTGAGGTAAAGCTCAAAAGCCACTTACTACAAGGCTGTTACCTCAAAAGCTCGGTACTTTCCCAACCTACGCTTTACACGTTTCCAAAGCTGAGAGTTTGGTTGCTCCCTGCTTTGAAAAAACTTAACGACACTGGCGATATTTGATGTGATAAACCAAACCACGGTGGGCAAGGTCAAAGGAGTCAACAGTGGCCATCCCTTGACCATTAGCGGTCATCGCAGCATTTACTCGCATATTTACACTGTCGCCACAGCGTGACCAGACATCAGCCACGGTTACTAGCTGATCTCGAACGTTGTAGTCAGTTTCGCCCCTAAACGCCCTAGAAAAAACAGGACCACGCTGACCAGCAAAAAAGTACTCAGCTCTGAGTCTGCCAGTTGTAGAAGGAGCAACATACCCCCGATAATCAGCATCGTAGAGGGAAATTTGAAACCCTTGGGGTACTTGAATCGGGATGCTCATATTACAGCTTTTGCGCCTTTCTGCTGACTTATTCCCCACAGCGATAAACTGATCGAACAGAATACTTAGCTCTTGACCATCGGGACTAACACTGACACTAGCAGAACCATTAGGGCAACCGTTACCACCATATTCTGCGCCTAAAATTTGAACTTTGTCGCTAGCAAGGGCAGGACCGATAGAAGCCGTAATCAGTGTTGCTGCACCTAAAAAAGCTTTAACAAAGTTGATAGTTCTTTTCTGGAAATTTTGACTATTCATCACTCACCTTACTTGAGTATTTTGGATAGTGTTAGATCCAAATTTGATGTAAATAATTCCGGAAAATTGATCCGGAAAATTTTGTAGAAACTCCTATTTATTTTCGTTTATTTTTTATGTATAACTTATCACAAGTTAGGCAATTATTGTATGGTTAATGCATCTCAAATAAGCTGATCTACTGTCAAATAGTTAACGCCCTGATGGTTAGATTAAATGTAAATTTTTGAACTAGTTTTTCTAGGGGTAGTAAATTCTCAAATTCATTAGCAGAAGGCAATATGTAGCCCATAACATCTGTTACTGATACCTTAAAATTACTGGTAAATAGATTGATATATTGTACTTAAACAAGATTAATATACTGAACTTTATTTAACCATAATTGAACTGAATGCCTTATAGAATTATTTCAAATAAGTTCAGTATTCTGAGCCAGAATTAGCAGGAAAATTATTTATAATATTTAGATAAATAACATCATTTACTGCTAAATATTTTATTTAGCAGTCTAAAGTAAGTCAGAGTTTTTCCACTAATTAATTCTGATTTTTTTGATCTCTGATTTCTGAGTTAAGCCTTTGATATTCAATCCGTGCTTGCCTAATGACTAAAAATTTTTATGTAGTGTTCCCGCAAAAGTGAAGCAGGCGATCGCTCTTGACAATCTAGAGTTTTGCAAACGCAATGCACTGGTAGCAGTATACTTGCTCTCATCTTTACAACTGGGAAAATTAATACAGTATTAGGCGTAGTGGCAAATGGCTCTTTGTTTACCGAGAAGGGGTAAAGGTTAAAGGGTAAAGGGTAAAGGCTAAGAATTCAAAACAGGGGTAAAGGGTAAAGGGTAAAGGCTAAGAATTCAAAACAGGGGTAAAGGGTAAAGGGTAAAGGGTAAAGGGATAAATTTAACCTTTCCCCCTTCCCCCTTTCCCTTTCCCCCTTCCCCCTTAGCCCTTTCCCCTTCCCCTTCTTCATTTGGTTATCCATAAAAGAGTGCTGAGTGCTGAGTAAAAATACCATTGCCCACTCCCCATTCCCTAGTTCATCATCTTTGCCTCAATTAACTGACGTGCAAATGCGATCGCATCTATTGGTGTTGAAACTTTCCCCTCAGCTTGTGCTATGGCAATTTCTGTCAACAACTTGCCTACAATTGGCGAAGCGGGAATATCTAGTGCTATAATCAACTCCTTCCCGCTCACTACTGGAGTGGGATGAGCGACCAGATCGTCAGGGTTGAGGTAGCGGTTGATTAAAGGTGCAAAGACAAGGCTATGCGCTGCATGAGTTACCCGTGTTGTGGCAACGGCTGTGTTTTGCTGATTGTCGCCAGACATCGCCTCTACCAAATTATCAAATGCTACGGCTAGCAGTACCGTGGCAGGAAACACAATATCTGCATCTTGGAACAAAAAGTATTGTTCTCGCAAAGATATATTTGCTACTTTCAGTTGCGGTGATAATTTGAGAGCAGTGGTTACACCGCGAATTTCAGCGCGACTATACGTAAGTTCCTGTAATTCTATTTCTGCTAATTCTGGATTTGGGTTGACAAGACAAGCAAGTTTAGCAATGGCTAACCAAGTAGTTTTGATAGTATCCCGGACATATGCTTGTAGTTGTACTCCGAGTTGTTGCCAATTTTGAGCCAGTAAAACAGCTACATCGTCAACAGCCGCTAGTTTATCTAAGCTTTCACGAGTGGCGTTTTTGAAGAAAGGGGTAAGTAAATTATCTTCCCAAGCAGTTGTTAGCCAGGGAGTACCCTGAGAGTTTGCTAATAAATAACCAATTTCTACCCGAAATCGTTCTGCTGCAACTGTGCTGATATGTGATGCTAAAGAACGAATTGTGGTTTGAGTAGCTGACTCAATAGTAAAATTCAGTTGGGCTGCTTGCCGATAAGCTCGCATTAACCGCAAAGGATCGTCTTCAAGGTTAGCGGGTGATACCATTCGCAAAATGCCCTGTTGTAAATCTGCATATCCTTGTAGAGGATCGATGATTTCTTGTGTGTGGGGATTATAGGCGATCGCATTTATTGTAAAGTCTCGTCTGTGCAAGTCAACTTCTAAACTGTCTCCTTCTTGCTGGGCAAAGTCAGCTGTGGCGTTGGGAAAAACCACACGAGCAATTTGTCGTTGTGCATCGAGTAAGACAAACCCAGCATTGTAATGATGGGCGATCGCTCTGGCAACCTTTACCGCGTTAGATGGTATAACAAAATCTAGATCCAAGTATTCCCGGGTTCTGCCAAGGATGGCATCTCGTACAGCGCCACCTACCATGTAAGCAGGTTGTGGCAATAACGCCAAGCTAAAAGGCCAATTTTCGGGAGCTAATACCATTTTGGATTTTAGATTTTAGATTTTAGATTGTGTACTCCTACGGCGAAGCAAGCTACGAGTAGCATCTTGTAGAGAAAAGTAGAAGCTACGCTGTCAGTGGCGCGTTTGAATCCCCCACGCTGTTGATTTTGACCAAAGGCGGACTTTTCTTGCTCCGCTCCTGAATTCTGACTTCTGAATTCTGAATTCTTCATTCAAGCATTGTAATAAAAATCAACCCAGCAACTAATGAATAATAGTCCGGCTTAGGCTAGATTAACAATAAAGGCCCCTGGAGTTGGTTCTATTATGTGTATTTGCGTGAACTGCCACTATGTAGACAGCTGTCTCACCTATCATGCCGTAGAAGGGCAGCACCAACAACCCCACTTGACCGAAACCCCAGATTTTGAACCGAATGAACCTTCTATCAACGTCAACATCCGTACAAAAGATGATGTGATTGAAATGGAGTGGGATGTTGTTGGCTGTTTGAGCTTTAAGCGGGAAATGGGTAAATGGTCGAAGTTGCGTCCTGGTGAATTAGTACCGACTTGAATTTTGGATTTTAGATTTGCAATTTGAGTTCCAAGTTTATTCCCAAAAATCTTTGCAACGTCATAAATCATCTGTAGGGGCGTACAGCTGTACGCCCTTACCTATTATCCAGCATTGCCTTAAAGCAATCCAAAATTAGGTTTATCGAATGCCATCATTATCAATTGCACTGTAGCTATCGCTAGGGAAAAGCCCCAACCAAGGATCGGAACTAGGAGTTAAAAAGAGTTGGGCGTATACTTGCTGATTGAGCGTTTTCACATTCTTTGTTTGGTTACCCTCCATAAACCATTGATGAATTTGGCTGTGCAATACATATTCATTTCTGACTGTATCTAGAGCCATTGCAGCTTCAAAATTTTTCACTATTATCGGCAAATTATCTTTTGGAGTGTTGGCAGACTGAGACTTTTTAGCTTTAATTAAAGAAATGCTGTTTCGATCTAACTTGGCATCGCTGGCATACAGTTGAGCAATTTTGTTCCAAGCTTCTTGGTCGGTAATTTTAGCTAAAGCATTTTGATTTTGTTGGGTATTAGGCTGGAGAGCAGTGAGCATTGGTGTTTCAACTCTCATTTTAGAAACTGCTAGAGAACTTGCGGTTTCTGCTGTCGGTGGCTGAGTGAAATTCCTGGGAGATTCCACCAACTTAGGAGGAGACTCGATACCCAAGCGGGATAAATCTGCAACCCATTGGGCTTGGATCGAATTGTAGCGATCGCTGTGGTATTTTCTTAAAAAAGCCTCGCGATCGCTTGGTGCAAGTTTGCTATAGTTTTTTGCTACTACTTCAGCCTGTTGTAACTGCCGTAGAAACGCCTTAGGGCCGTATAACCCCGGAATTGCATCGATTGGGCGACCGGATGCATCTAATATATAGTGAATGCTATTGCCTGTAATTGTCCGTTCCAACTTGCGCCCATCACCGAAATCAATTGTCACTTGTGGTACAGGGCGCACTGATTCCCAGTGCAAAATAAAGCGCTCTTGAAGCAGCCGAGAAATTTCACTATTGGGATATAGGGCCACCCTGAAGAACCTACTATTAGCGCAACTCAAATCGCGATCGAGTCTGCCCAACAAGCGCAAAGACAAAATGGGTTTACCGCTGGTTTTGGCAGCAGCTTTAGCTTGTTCGATGTCTGTATACCAATACAGACGAGAGGCGTAACAGTCCCGTTGTTGGCAGAGTTCGTCTAAAGCCGCCCGCAGTGCAGCAGAAGGTAAAACATTACTTGAAGAATAGTTGTTTAACTCATTGGCATGAGATTTGAGGAATATCTGCAAGCCATTTGCACCCTGTTTGCGAAGCACAGAAGCTTCTTGAGATAACTTGGAGGTTTCAGTTACAGGAGTTTGAGCATGAGCCGTCTGCAAAAGAGAGAGGCTAACTAGTATGAGTACGAAAGGATTTTTGAGAGTTCTAAATTTCATAAATCTTAAAAGAATAGAAGTGTGGATGTTAAGCTATTACGCTTTTAAATTGCACAGTCACTCATCCTGTTGACTAGTTAACTGCCAACAAACCAGAAAAATCTAGTTTAATTTCCAAGATTGAACGGATGCTAGTAAAGTTTCTCAAAAGGATAAGTAGGTAGACATAATTAATGTAAACTACAAAAGTTTAAAACCCCAATAACAACTGGCTTTTCCCTTCTACCTATTACTTAGTAAATCTTCAAAAATCCACATACAGTAGATTGCAACTTTGTGAAGTACAGATAATTGCGGAACCCGGAGGGTACGGTGTTACCCTTCTCTAAGAGACGCTTTCAGTAAACGGGTTTTAGCAGTACGCCCCTACTTGTGTACTTGATTTACCTAAAAAACCCTGCAAATCTTAAGCTTATAGGCAAATAATTTTCTCAGTATTTACCTAACAAACTCAGGTTTATATCCGTCCCCGAACATATACAGGTATTTATTTACGGAAGCAACTTCATCAAAAGTACAAATTATTAAAATTCAGATGTATTAATTTTGTATTTCAATTTATTTAAACTAGAAAACGATCGCACTTTGATGAAGATTTATTTATTTTAAATCAGTAATATTTCTGTTTAAAATCAAAGCAAATATAACTAAATTATTGATATTGTAAGTTGCACTAATTTCTAGTCACAGCTAGGAATGGGTAACACGCTTTATTTGAGACCGCAATAAGTTATCTGGGTAAAATAGCGATTTTATTTGGGACAGAAAACAAATACAAGCTCTGAAAACTTGGAATATTTATTAACCAATTTGACAAATCACCATGCACAAATATATTTGGAATCTGCTAATGCTGGTATTAGCAACAATTTCGACTTGCACTATTGCTCCATGCCATGCTCAAACGGCTGCAAAATCTGATCGTCAAAATACTGACAACATTAGTTCTGTATCTTCAAATTCACCTTCTGCTATCCAATTGCGTGATTTAGTCAATTCTACTGATAACAAATCGACTGTGATATCTGAAACAGTTAGTAACACTTCTGTTTCTCAAGCTAATATAACTGCACCTCAACCCAAGGTCAGAATTCCTATATTCAGCAGAATTTTTCGCACACCTTCGATGGGGCAGTAATTAAGTACTCAGACAAACCAATTTATAATATTGCGTCTATGGCAGAGAATAGGGAACAGGCTTAAAAGTTCTTGATGTTGAGCTTTTTCGATGGTATTTTCAGGTGAATAGACTACGCGTTAGGGACACAGTAATGCTGTGTCCCTACGTCTATGTGTAGATGTGGTTCAAATACACGAAAACTATTGCAAATCCATCGGCTGTTCCACAGCTTGCTTGTATATCTAAATTTGATTAAAGTCTTGGGTTGGAACATCTTGTCTGTCTTAATTATGCAATTGAAATGTGGAGCAGTTTAATCATCCTAGAGACATAGTTTTTTTGCTCCAGAATGGGTAATATCTCGAACTTGAATGAATAGTGAATAGGTTACCCTGATTGGAATTACAAATCAAAGCGATCGCCCCGATTCATATTTTTATTTTGCAGTAAAAACTTGATATTTTTCTACCCACAGTTGTGAAGGCAATCGCTCAAAAGAAAGATGGAATCCCCCTAACGTCTATGTAAACCTGATATTAGCAATAATTCCAAACACTTTTTCAGAGGAGAACTCAGGATGGTAGCTAGTTTAGATGATACGAAACGCAATGCTATTGCTGTGAAATTGGCAAGTATCAAAGCACTGCAAGAATTGGTCATTGAAAACGAACAAGCGCTTTTAAGAGAAGGACTTGATTCCGAAATTGCCGATCGCATCCGGAATTTCATCAAAGACGATGAAAAAAATCTTGGCGTTTTGGAAACTGTAATTACTCAGTATGGCATTCAGGCTGAACCAAAAAAAAATGTCACACAATTCATTGAAAAAGCAAGAGAATTGTTTAAAGGTTCTGAACTGAGCTTATATGAAAAAGTATCTCAACATGAATTACTGAAACATCAACTAGTAATGAGTGGCTTGATAGTTCACAAAGCTGCTCAAAAAGTTGGTGCTGACGTAATGGTGGCGATCGCACCTTTGAATACCATTAACTTTGAAAACCGCGCTCACCAAGAGCAACTCAAAGGTATTCTAGAAATATTGGGTGTCCGCGAACTAACTGGACAAGATGCAGATCAAGGAATTTGGGCGCGTGTTCAAGATGCTTTAGCTGCGGTAACTGGTGTAGTGGGTAGTGCTGTCACCCAAACCAGTGACAAAAAGGATTTGAATATCCAGGATGCACTCCGCTTAGATCACAACAAGGTAAATACTCTGTTTACCGAACTATTACAAAGCAACAATCCGCAAAAGATCCAAGAATACTTCGGTCAAATTTACAAGGATCTCACAGCTCACGCCGAAGCCGAAGAAGAAGTTGTCTACCCAAGAGTACGTCCTTTCTACGGTCAAGACAACACCCAAGAATTGTATGACGAACAAGCTCATGCAAAGCAGGCATTAGAGGAAATTAAGGCTCTTAGCCCATCTTCACCCCAATTCAAAGATAAAGTCAAACAATTGATGGATGCTATTGGCGATCATATTCGTCAAGAAGAAAGCACAATGTTTGCTGCAATTCGCAACAACTTGAGTACTGAGCAAAGTGAGCAACTTGCTAGTGAATTCAAAGCTGCTAAAGTCCGAGTTCAACAAAGATTAGGTGTTGTCACTGAATCTAAGATCTAGTTAATAGATTAAGAACCACGAAATTTTGCTTAATTACTCTGACTTAGTTGTGATAACAAATTGCTAGGTAAAGAAAGCAACTCCTAACATATAATGTTAGGAGTTTTTACTGACTTTGGACTATTGTTTACATTTAACCATGTTGCCAATATTTATAAGCAGCGTAGGCCATAGTCACAACACCGGTCATAATGGCAGATTCATCAACTTCAAATTGGGGATGGTGTAATGGGTGGTTAATGATTCTTTCTTTGTAGCCTACACCCAAACGAAACATCGAACCGGGGGCGTGTTCTAAATACATAGAAAAATCTTCAGCACCAAGGGAGGGTTCGGGTAAGACTTGAACGCGATCGCTACTCCAAGCTTCTTCTGCGGCTGATTGCAATAATTGGGTCAGACTATAATCGTTTTGCACGCTGGGTACGCCCTGGCGATAATTGACTTGATAATTTGCCCCATAAGCACGGCAGACACTAGCTACAATATTTTCGATCCAATTTGGCAAATGGGCGCGGGTTTCAGGATGAAGCGATCGCACCGTTCCCAATAACTGTACTTTATCAGCAATGACATTCGGCGCTCTGCCACCATTAATCTTGCCGATGCTCAACACCACAGGACGCAAGGGATTCTGTGTCCGGCTGATGGCTTGTTGCAATCCAGTAATAACTTGAGCTGCAACCCAAATAGCATCAATCGCCTCATGGGGACGCGCCCCATGTCCAGATTCGCCAATAATCAAAATTTCTAAATCATCAGCAGCAGCAGTCAACGCCCCATAACGCACCCCAATAGAACCTGCGGGTATAGAAGGGAAAACATGAACCCCTAATATAGCTGAGACGTTTGCCATCGCCCCATCTTTCACCATCCAGTTTGCCCCTTGGGAAATTTCCTCCGCTGGCTGAAATAAAAACCGCACTTTACCACCCAACTCCTCTGCTATTTGGGAGAGTATCATTGCCGTTCCTAATCCCACTGTGGTGTGGACATCGTGACCGCAAGCGTGCATCACACCCGCTGCACCAGAGGCGTATTCCAAATCAGTGCCCTCTTGAATTGGCAAAGCATCCATATCGGTGCGAATTGCTAATAAACGGTCATTTTGGCTAGTATTTTGCAGTTCTCCAATGACGCCTGTTTTACCAACTCCTTCTTGCACATGCAAACCACTGGAAGACAAAACACCAGCTACAAACGCAGCTGTTTGGTATTCCTGACCGCTAAGTTCTGGGTGAGAGTGAATGTGGCGGCGAATTTCAATTAAGCGAGGTGCTAGTTTTGCTGCTAAGTCTTTAATACGAGTAAGCATCGATATCAATTAATCTACAGGCTTGCTTCCATGATAAAGAACTGTTAACAAACAAAAAAGCGATATATTTGGGGATTGGGTATGGGGAGATGAGGGGGATGAGGGAGATGGGGAGGCAGGGGAGCAAGGAGCAGGGAGCAGGGAGCAGGGGAGAAAATATTCCCCTCTGCCCCCAGTGCCCTGCCCTGAAAGGTGTAGGTTTTTTATTTGGGTATGAGTGGACACTCTCAAACAGAGTTCTAAACGTGGTTCAAATAACGAAATTTAGTTCTTGGGTGGGAAATCAGAAATTAAAATTTGAGTTCTCAACCAACGTAAAAACCCTATTTCAGCCACATTTTTTAAATACCTACACCTGTGAGCCAATCCATCGGGGGGATTAAGGGGGATAAAAATGTGATTAAAATCACAGCCAACCACTTTTAAAACAATCTCTTAATTTTGTTCAAAAATCAAACCGGATTCCTATATGAGACTATATTGTTACATCACTAAATATTTAGTTTATTAAAGTTTAAGAAAAATATCAATTGAACTGGGCACTATTAATATACCAATCGAATATTTTGTGAATTTAAGGGTTTTGCTTTCAAACACTTAAATATATACCAGTTCACCGTCCTGATTTTTGAACACAGCACAAATTATGTTAAGTCTTCCTAGCTATACTTTTGTAGAAACCTTGAACGAAGGTCTTGATAGCTTTGTTTATCGCGCCATCAAACAGGTAGATAACACTTCAGTCATCGTTAAAGCGCTGAAAGCAGAATATCCTAGCTTAAAAGAGTTAACTGGAATCAAACACGAATATAAAGTGCTTAACAGCTTAATAGATGTTGATGAAGTTATTAAACCTTTAGCTTTAGAAAAATATCAAAACAGGCTAGCTCTAGTTATAGAAGATTTTAATGCCATATCGCTCAAGCATTTTAGCGATAGCCATAAATTATCACTAAAAACTTTCCTATTTATAGCTACTCAATTAGCATCAGCCTTAGCAAATATTCATAAGCAGCAAGTTATTCATAAAGATATCAAGCCTCAAAATATTATTATTAATCCTCAGAATTTAACTATTAAACTCATCGATTTTAGTATTGCTTCACACTTATCTAGAGAAAACCCAACTGTCAGCAATCCTAACTTAATCGAAGGCACTCTTGCCTATATGTCTCCTGAGCAAACTGGCAGAATGAATCGATCACTTGATTATCGTACTGATTTTTATTCTTTAGGAGTCACGTTTTATCAAATGCTTACTGGTTTGCTACCTTTTGATAGCAACGATCCACTAGAAATAATTCACTCTCACATTGCGAAAACTCCTGTTACCCCTCACGAAATTAATTCAGAAATTCCGTTAACAGTTTCTGAAATGATCATGAAACTTTTAGCTAAGACGGCTGAAGATAGATATCAAAACGCCTTGGGTTTGAAAGCAGATTTAGAATTGTGTCTCCAGCAGTTAGAAAACAATGGTCAAATTAGTGAATTTAGGATTGGAAAATTAGATTTATCCAGCCAATTTATCATTCCTCAAAAACTGTATGGTCGGGCAGCAGAAGTCAATACATTATTAAATGCCTTTGACCGGATCGGCAACGGTCAAACAGAGATGATGCTGGTATCGGGATATTCAGGAATTGGCAAATCTTCTTTGGTAAATGAAATTCATAAGCCAATTGTCTGCCAAAGGGGATACTTTATTTCTGGTAAATTCGACCAATTTAAACGTAATATTCCTTATGCTTCACTAATTCAAGCTTTTCAAGAATTAATGCGGCAACTTTTAACAGAAAGTGCTGAATCTTTAAAAAATTGGGAATCTAAACTATTAGCAGCACTTGGTCAAAATGGACAAATCATCATAGATGTAATACCAGAAGTAGAACGAATTATTGGTTGTCAGCCTGCGGTACGACAATTAGGGCCAGCAGAATCACAAAATCGTTTCAATCGGGTATTTCAACAGTTTATTCATGTCTTTACTAAACGAGAACATCCCCTAGTTTTATTTTTAGATGATTTACAGTGGGCAGATTCAGCTTCTTTAAAGTTAATCGAGCTAATTATTACCGATGCGGACAGCGAATATTTATTATTAATTGGAGCTTATCGTGATAACGAAGTCAGTGCGACTCATCCCTTAGTTCAGACATTAGAAGAGATTCAAGAGGTTAGAGGTAATATCACTAATGTTGTTCTGAAAAATTTGCATATTGACTGCGTTAATCAGTTAGTAGCTGATACGTTAGCTAGCAGCACTTTAACGGTTAAATCACTAGCTGAATTAGTTTTTCACAAAACTCAAGGTAATCCCTTTTTCTTAACTCAATTACTCAAATATCTTTATCAAGAAAATTTATTAAATTTTAATTTTTCTGAAGGTAGATGGCAATGGGATATTGAGCAGCTAAAAGATATTAGCAATACAGATAATGTTGTCGAATTAATGGTCAGCCAAATTCAAAAGCTGTCACCAGAGACAATTAATGTTTTAAAAATAGCGGCTTGTATCGGAGATAAATTTACTTTAGAAGTTTTGGCAACTGTTAATCAATCAACTCAGTCCCAAACAGCAGCAGATTTATGGGAAGCTCTGCAAGCAGGTTTAATTTTACCCTTAAACAATTCCTACAAAACTCCCCTAGTATTTGGGCAAGAGGAAATAGAAAATGGGATAGATAAATCAAGAAGACTAATTAATACATTTCAAACAATAAAATATAAGTTTTTACATGACCGAGTACAGCAAGCAGCATATTTTTTGATACCTGATGAGCATAAGAAAGCAACGCACCTGAAAATCGGTCGATTACTACTACAAAACACAACGCCGGAAGAACAAAAAGAAAATATTTTTACTCTGGTTAATCAACTCAATTATGGTACTGAATTACTCACATCTGAGTCGGAAAAATACGAAATAGCTCAACTCAACCTCATAGCAGGCCAAAAAGCCAAAGCCGCAACAGCACACGATTCCGCCGTCAAATATTTACAGGTGGGTTTGGGATTGCTGGCAAAAGATAGTTGGGAAAAACAGTATGAACTGACATTAAGGCTACATGAGGAAGCAGCAGAGACAGCTTTTTTAAGCGGTGATTTTGACCTAATGCACAGATTTGTTGCCGTAGTGCAAAACTGCGCTACCTCGCTATTGGACAAAGTGAAGGTATACGAAGTCCAGATTCAAGCTTATATGAGTCAAAATAAGCTGTTGGAAGCGATTAATACAGGATTACAAGTTTTAAAACTGTTAAAGGTAAACTTTCCCGAAACAGTAAACCCTTCAGATATTGAGCAAGCATTAGAGGAAACGGCATCGATTTTGAGTGGGAAAGAACCCTCAGATTTGCTCTACTTACCTCAAATGAGCAACCCTGATAAATTAGCAACGTTGAGGTTACTTTCAAGTCTATCTATTGCCGCTTACTTAGGCGCTCCAGAACTGGTACCTCTAGTGGTATGTAAACAAGTTAATTTATGCGTTCAATATGGCAATGCTTCTGTGTCTCCCCATACATATTCCCTTTATGGTCTTCTTTTATGTGGGGTTGTGGGAGATATCGAACAAGGCTATCTGTTTGGTGAATTAGCTTTGGATTTGCTTTCAAAATTAAATGCTAAAGAAGTCAGTGCGAAGACACACCATCTAGTATTTATAATGGTTAAACATTGGAAAGAACATGTTAGGAATACCGTAGAAACTTTTCGATATGCTTACTCTATCGGTTTGGAAACTGGAGATTTGGAATATGCTGCTTATGCTGCATTTCAACATTGCTGTCAACAATATTTGGTGGGCAAGGAATTAACTTTAGTTGAACAAGAAATGTCAAGTTATTGGGATGGCATTAGTAAAATTAAACAAGAAACAGCGCTTCATTATCAGGAAATCTATTGGCAAACCGTCTTAAATATGATGGGCAAAAACCATAATCCCTGCATTCTAGAGGGTGAGGCTTATGATGAGGAGAAAATGCTTCCCCTGCACCAATCAACCAACGATGGGCTAGCAATTTGTTATGTACATTTAGAAAAACTCAAAATTTGTTATCTGTTTGAAAACTACTCCCAAGCGCTGGAAAATCTCAATAAAACAGAAAATTATCTGAGTACATTATTAGGGCAGATGGTTCTTGTTATTTTTCATTTCTACGATTCTTTAATTCGGCTGGCGCTGTATGGGGATAATCTAGAGTCTGAACAGCAGAGTATTCTCGATCGCGTAGAAAGTAATCAAGCAAAAATCCAAAAATGGGCGCATCATGCCCCAATGAATCATCTACACAGATTCTATCTGGTGGAGGCAGAAAGGCATCGAGTACTCAACCAAAACCTTGAGGCGATGGAGGATTACGACAAAGCGATCGCACTTGCCAAAGAAAACGAGTACATCAACGAAGAAGCCCTCGCCCATGAATTAGCTGCCAAGTTTTATCTGTCATGGGGTAAAGAAACTATTGCTCAAACCTATATGGCTAATGCTTATTATGCTTATCAGCATTGGGGAGCGATCGCTAAAGTCAAGGATTTACAAGCACGCTATCCCCAATTGATTACGCAAAGACGGGTAGCGGATTTTGGTGAAGCATCGCAAAGCATCCAAAAGTCAAATACAAATAACAAAGAACTTAGTCAAACAAATTCTACCATCATCGAAGACACCGACAGTCTCGACTTAATGACGGTGATGAAAGCTTCTCAAGCTCTTTCTGGCGAAATTGTTTTGAGTAAATTGCTGGCTAAATTAATGCAAATTGTCCTAGAAAATGCTGGCGCACAAACTGGATACTTAATTTTAGAAATAGACGGCAATTTACTAATAGAAGCAAAAGCAGCCGTGGGACAAAAAGAAGTGATGGTTATGCAATCACAGCCAGTATCTAGTAGCCAAGAGTTACCCCTCTCTGTGATTAATTATGTAGCCAGAATGCAAGAAAATGTTCTATGTAGCAGTACAATTTGTGATGGTATTTTTGTAACAGATCCTTATATTGTTACCCACAAACCAAAATCATTATTATGCACTCCACTCCTGCATCAAGGAAAACTAGCTGGCATTCTCTACTTAGAAAACAATCTCACAACTGAAGCCTTTACCCCAGATAGATTAGAAATCTTAAAACTTTTATCTTCCCAAGCAGCAATTTCTATTGAGAATGCTCGTCTTTATAGTGATTTAGCAACAGCTAACGCGACTTTAGAAGCAAAGGTAGAAGAGCGAACCCAAGAATTACAAGAAAAGAATGTGCATTTGCAAAAAGCCGAAGCAGCAGCGCAATCTGCTAATCAGGCCAAAAGTGAGTTTTTAGCAAATATGAGTCATGAACTCCGTACACCTTTGAATGGAATTTTAGGTTACGCACAAATTTTGCAACGAGATAAAGATGCCACAAAATCTCAAAAAGATGGACTCAATATTATTTATCAGTGTGGCGATCATCTTTTAAATTTGATTAATGAAGTTTTGGATCTTTCCAAAATTGAAGCGCGGAAAATGGAATTATATCTCAACGAGTTTAATTTTCCAGAATTCCTCGAAGGAATTGCAGAAATTTGTCGGATTCGCGCTCAACAAAAAGGTATTGCTTTAATTTATCACCCAACAAGTAATTTGCCCAAAGGAGTGAAAACCGATGAAAAACGGTTGCGACAAGTTTTAATTAATTTACTTGGAAATGCGGTGAAATTTACGGAGGTAGGTGAAGTTCAATTAAAAGTAGGCTATCACAATCAGAAAATTAGGTTTCAGGTAGAAGATACAGGTGTGGGTATGGCTCCTGAACAATTAGAAGAAATCTTTTTGCCTTTTCACCAAGTAGGCGAACACAATCGCAAAGTAGAAGGTACAGGATTGGGGTTATCTATAAGTCGCAAATTAGTACAAATGATGGGAGGGGAAATTCAGGTTCAAAGTACTTTAGGTAAAGGCAGTATTTTCTGGTTTGATATTGATTTAACAGAGATTGAACAATCTCCAGATTCTCTGAAAGCAGCAGCACAAAATATTAGTGGTTATCAAGGTAAAAAACGCACAATAATTGTTGCTGACGATCGTTTGGAAAATCGGTCAGTTTTATCGAAAATGCTAGCTCCATTTGGATTTGAAACTGTGGAGGCAGTGGATGGACAAGACTGTTTAAATAAAGCGGCCGAATTGCAGCCTGATTGCATATTAATGGATTTGATGATGCCGACGCTGAGCGGTTTAGAAGCAATTCGCAGAATCAGGCGATCGCCAGAAATTAAAGATATAATAATTTTGGGAACTTCTGCTAGTGTTTTTGATTTTGATCGACAAAAAAGTAAAGAAATTGGATGTAACGACTTTATTCCTAAACCTATCCGAATATCAGAATTATTAGGAACATTGCAAGTATATTTAAACTTGCAATGGATATATCAGGAGGAGTTAGAAAAAGTTTTTCATGTTCAACCTACTGCTGGAGAACAAAACTTGGTCTTTCCTCCATCTGAAGAAGTAGCGGCTCTGTTGAATTTAGCTAAAAAAGGTGACCTTAAAGGAATTATCGAGCAAGCATCTCGCTTGCAAGAATCAAATGTTGAATATGTTAATTTTTGTCAGGAGCTACAACAATTAGCTAAAGGCTTTCAAGTTAAAAAAATACGTGAATTTCTCACAAATGCAGGTAATTAATCATGAATCAAGAGAATACTGAAAATGACGTTATTTTAATTGTTGATGATACTCCTACTAATTTAGGAGTCCTGTTCGAGTTGTTAGCAAACGCAGGTTTTCAAGTTTTAGTCGCCCAAGATGGTGAAGATGCAATCGAGCAATTAGAATATGCTGCACCCGATCTAATTTTGTTAGATGTAATTATGCCAGGGATAGATGGCTTTGAAACTTGCCGACATTTAAAAGCTAAGGAAAGTACAAAAGATATTCCAATAATTTTCATGACTGCACTTTCAGAAACAGTTGATAAAGTCAAAGGATTGAGTCTTGGGGCTGTAGACTATATCACTAAGCCATTGCAGCATGAAGAAGTTTTAGCTCGCGTCAAAATTCATTTGAATCTGCGAAACTTGACCAAAAAATTGCAAGAACATTCTCTGCGTTTAGAACAGGAAGTTCAAGAAAGATTAAAAGCAGAACAAGAGCTTTTGAAATTAGCTGCTGAATTAGAAAAACGTGTAGAAACCAGAACATTTGAACTGCAAGAAACAAATCAGCAACTGCATGAAGAAATTGAAGAGCGTATTTTAACAGCACAAGCTTTGCAACAATCAGAAACTCGTTATCGAGAACAAGCCAATAGCCTAGAACTTGCTTTTCGTCAGTTGAAAGAAACTCAAAGTCAGTTAGTCCAAAGCGAAAAAATGTCCAGTCTAGGGCAACTCGTAGCAGGAGTAGCCCACGAAATTAATAACCCTGTGAATTTCATTTATGGCAACTTAACTCACGCAAACCAATATATTCACGATTTGCTCTATCTCTTAAGTTTGTATCAGAAAAATAGTCCTGATACATTTCTAGAAATTGAGCAACAGGCAGAATTAATGGATTTAGATTTTATCATTAAAGATTTGCCACAACTGCTATCTTCTATGAGAATTGGTGCAGAACGCATCCGCGAAATTATTCAATCATTACGGAATTTTTCGCGGATTGATGAAGCAGAAATGAAGCCAGTTAATATTCACGAAGGCTTAGATAGTACACTCTTGATTTTGCAAAATCGGCTAAAAGCTACTTCAAGTCATTCAAGCATTCAAGTCATTAAAGAATATGGAAATTTGCCGTTAGTCGATTGTTATGCTGGGCAACTAAATCAAGTATTTATGAATTTAATTGCTAATGCAATTGACGCTTTGGAAGAGTACGAACAAGCACAGCATCCACAAAATTATCAATCTTGCCAAAGCAAAATTTGGATTCGGACTACAGCCGTTGACGATGAATATGTTGCTATTCAAATTGCAGATAACGGGCCAGGAATGACTGAAGATGTGTTGAAATATCTTTTCGATCCATTTTTTACGACAAAGCCTGTGGGTAAAGGGACGGGTTTAGGATTGAGTATTAGCTATCAAATTGTTGCTAAGCATAGCGGTAATATGCAATGTATTTCTGCACCTGGACAAGGGGCGGAGTTTACTATTACTATTCCTCTACAAGGGCGATCGCCTGAACGAGCCTGTTCTACTTTAAATAGGGTTCATTCTCGGTAAACTCTACCTCATGTAGCAATCAATCTATTTGAGTTGTAAAAACTATTGTTATTATTTGTAGTTACAAAGAACTTCTGACTCCTGAATTATGAATATCCTTTTCAACCGCAAAGCCCTATAAAATTCCTAGAAAAAGTTACTCAAAACTTAAAGAAGTCCTGCTGACTCATACAATCGTTTTAGCATTGCTGTAATTCTTGCCCCATAATCCAAATCTGCCGACCAGCGCCCTGATAACTGGTCAATTAATGGTGCAATTCCCCGTGTCACAAAGCGAAATCTGGGATCTACTACTTCCTGCACTAAAGGTTCTAAACTAGCGTAAGCTTTTAAATGTTGGATGTGCGCCCTCACCCCAATTCTGGCACTGGGAAAAGATGCAGCCTCCGAACCGCCACCGATCGCACCCAAGCCGGCAAAGTTATTTTGCTCGGGTTTAATATCGCCGCCAAACCGTAAAAATCCAGTTTCTACACACATTTGGCAAAAAGCAATATCATAATTTACCCCTTCTATACCCGCTTCTTCCCGATAAAGTTTTGAGATATCAGGAAACTTTGCCAAAGCATTTTGATTATTATTTCTTAGGAATAACTGTAACTGTACTTCTGAAGTATTACCGTTCGACATTACCCGATCCATTTGACCAGCACAAACTATTAAATTCGATCGCAAGCTGACAGTACGAGTTGCAGCATCCCAGCCGACTGCAACATTAAAATCCCGCAGTTCGATCGCTTTGACATACACTATTCTGCGATAGGTAATTCGATTGACATTCGGTGCTTTTGATAAATCTATTCGTAGGCGGTCTACTAAATCAATAGGAATGTAAGCATTACCATTAACTAAAATTCCTTGTTCTGAATAATTTTGTCCGTTAATGTTAATATTAATTGCTGCGTAAGTTGGTTCTGTCGGAGTTCCAGTAGGGTCAATTACACGACTCCAAGTTACCAATCCATCAGCAATTCCCAAAGCAAAATCGCGGCGACGACTTTGCAGCAAAACCCGATCCTCCGGACTGCTGAGAAACCCTACTTGCATCAACAAAGCTGGAATCGTTGTCCGGCGACAGAATGCCAAACTCCCCAATCCACTATCTGTATCTGGCTTGACTCCGCGATTTGGTAATTGGGGTACACGGCGCAACAACGCCACTAGCAACTGTTCAGCATTGCTTTTGCGCTCAGTATTGTTGGCAATGTAGAAAACACTAGCCCCACGTACAGAAGGACTGCCGGCTGCATCAGATTGAATTTCTAGCGCGACATCACCCCGGCGTCCACGAGAATTTATCCAAGTGATAGTTTCGGCGGCACTCAAATCATCAGGAACTGCTAAAATCTCAAAATTCCGCGCCCGCAGTTCCGTGACAATTAAATCCCGCAGCAGAATCATTTCTTTAGCTTCAGTTGTACCACCTGCGATCGCACCCGGATCGATTCCTCCAGCTTCTTTCCCTCCGTGAGCCGCCGAGATAAAAATACGTCCCATCTTCAGTGTTTCCTCTGATAAAATTCAGCGTCAGCAATTTTAGACATAGTTGGTGGCACAGCAATCAATACGGTTCGGTTAAAGGGGAAAGGGGAAAGGGGAAAGGTTTTAAATACATCCTTTACCCCTTACCCCTTAACCATTTCCCAGACCACAAGGGAAGTTCATACTGCTTATCCGAACCGTATTCGCACAGCAACAACAATATAATATCTATCAGAAGTCCAAAGTCATTTGTCCTTTGTTATTTCTCTAAACTTGAGGGTTGCAAATTGGAGACTAGTAGTTCGCCAAGTAAGCTTGGCTCTTTAAAGGGTAAGGGGGAAGGGTTTAAATCCCTTACCCTTTTCCCTTTCCCCTTTTCCCGACTTATGCAAGAAGTCTAATTATGAATAATGGCTAAATATGCAAATCCCCCGCTTACACCCAGACACAATTGAAGAAGTTAAACTACGGGCTGATATTGTCGATGTTGTATCGGAGTACGTAGTTTTACGTAAACGAGGGAAAGATTTTGTCGGTTTATGCCCGTTTCATGATGAAAAAAGTCCCAGTTTTACTGTCAGCCAGACTAAGCAAATGTATTATTGCTTCGGCTGTCAAGCCGGGGGAAATGCGATCAAGTTTGTCATGGACTTGGGAAAGCGTTCTTTTGCTGAGGTAGTGCTGGATTTAGCACGGCGTTACCAAGTACCTGTACAAACCCTGGAACCCGAACAACGCCAAGAATTACAGCGTCAGCTGTCTTTGCGGGAACAATTATATGAAGTTCTAGCAACGTCCGCCCAGTTTTATCAACACGCCCTCAGACAATCCCAAGGGCAAAAAGCAATTCAATATTTACAATCTAACCGCAAACTTCAAGAAGAAACCATACAGCAGTTTGGTTTAGGTTACGCCCCCGCTGGTTGGGAAACTCTCTCTCGCTACTTAGTGGAAGACAAACATTACCCAGCGCAACTGGTGGAAAAAGCCGGATTGATTAAGCCACGCAAAGAAGGCGGCGGTTATTATGATGTGTTCCGCGATCGCTTAATGATTCCCATCCGCGATGTTCAAGGACGCGTGATTGCTTTTGGTGGTAGAACTCTGACTGACGAACAACCTAAATATTTAAATTCACCGGAAACCGAACTTTTTAGCAAAGGTAAAACATTATTTGCCCTCGATCGAGCCAAAACCGGGATTTCCCAACTCGATCGAGCGGTAGTGGTAGAGGGATATTTTGATGCGATCGCCCTTCACGCAGCTGGGATTAATAACGCCGTCGCTTCCCTTGGTACAGCCTTAAGCTTAGAACAAGTGCGGCTAGTATTACGCTATACCGAATCGAAACAACTAGTACTCAACTTTGATGCTGATAAAGCCGGAACCAATGCAGCCGAAAGAGCGATCGGTGAAATTGCCGAACTAGCATATAAAGGAGAAGTTCAACTCAAAATTCTCAATCTCCCCAATGGCAAAGATGCTGATGAATACTTGCGTGAGCGAACACCAGAAGATTATGCAGAACTGTTAGCAAATGCGCCCCTTTGGCTGGACTGGCAAATTCAACAAGTTCTTCAAAACCGGGATTTAAAACAAGCTACTGATTTTCAACAAGTAACTCAGCAAATAGTTAAATTACTCAAAAATATAGCTAACAGCGATACACGAAATTATTATGTTTCTTATTGTGCAGAAATACTCAGTTTAGGCGATACCAGACTTATACCCCTACGAGTCGAAAATTTATTAACTCAAATTGCTCCCCCTGCGCCGACATATTCCAAACCCGTCTCAGCGAGAAAAGCATGGGGAAATGAAAAACTTTCCCCACTCCCCACTTCCCACTCCCCACTCCCTAGCGATCGCAGCCTTTTAGAACACGCCGAAGCATTATTACTCCGAATTTACTTACATTGTCCAGAACAGCGTCAAGCCATTATTGACGAACTAGAAGAACGAGATTTGCAATTTAGCCTTTCTCACCATCGATTTTTGTGGCGACAGATTTTAGAAACAACGGTAGAACAGGTAGATTTAATTTCTACTTTGCAAAATAGATATTTAGAATTATCAGAAGATTTGGGATTAATATCGCATCTGTTTCATTTGAACGAGAAATGGAAGACAGAAATAATTCGGATTCCGCAACTGGTTCAAGCTGCGATCGCTTGCATGGATTTGGTAATGCTGGAAAAGCGCTATCGCCATTTTTTGGAACTCTGGCAGCAAACCGATCCCGAAGCCGAACCAGAGAAATATCAATTTTATTATCAGGCTTTCTACACCGAAAAACTCAAGCTGCAAAAAATAGACAGACAACGGCTATTTTCCATTACAGAATTGTTGTAGTTATGAACATGGCTGTGTCCCTACCCGTGTACTTCATTTACCTGAAATACGCTGTATGAGCATGGAGAAGTTCTACCATTTAAGATAGACATAAGCTTTTATTCTCCTTTCCCTCAGAAGGTGAGCATCGGTCGAGTATGTTTTAGTATAAATCTATACTATTTTATACTCAAATGCTGAAAGTAGGGTATTTGAGCATCAAGCGAGCATATTAGCATTCATTATGCCCAAAAGCGTTGATGTACAGTTTTTCTAAGGTTCACTGCATAAATCCTGATTGTCAACGTCCTTATCCTCAACCTTGGGGAAACAAATTTTGCAACAGTTGTGGCGCACCGCTACAGTTGTTAGACCGCTATATTCCACTTCAGCCGTTGGGTTCGGGAGGATTTGCTCAAATTTACACGATTTGGGATGAAAAAACTCAAACCGAGAAAGTGCTGAAAGTGTTGGTAGAAGATTCACCAAAAGCACTGGAATTATTTACCCAAGAAGCGGAGGTTTTATCTAGAATACATCATCCGGGTGTGCCTAGAGTTGAAGCCGATGGGTATTTTCAGGTAAATTTGTTCAACCCTAAACCACACCAACTGCCTTGTCTGGTAATGGAAAAAATCAATGGGCAGACTTTAGAGGAGATATTAAAAAAATATCCGCAAGGGTGTCCAGAGGATTTGGTTTTAAACTGGTTCGCCCAAGCTGTAGAAATTTTACAGGAATTACACAAACGTCAAATTATTCACCGGGATATCAAACCTTCTAATTTGATGCTGGATACCTCTTCACCAACTGTACCATTGGTTGGAGGGGAAACAAAAAACGATCGCCTCGTATTAATTGATTTTGGGGGAGCAAAACAAGTTAGCGCTTCAAAAGTGGGTTCTCGGTCTAGTTCCACTCGATTATTTTCTTCTGGCTACAGTCCACCAGAACAAGTGACTGGAGGAATTGTGGGGCCTGGTGCCGATTTTTATGCCCTTGGTCGAACAACGATCGAACTATTAACAGGCAAGTATCCACTGGACTTGGAAGATCGGCAAACAGGGGAGTTGCGCTGGCGAACTGAAGCGAATGTCAACCCGCAATTAGCAGACTTGCTGGATGAGATGGTACAGGAAGATGTGCGATCGCGTCCAGTAAATGCAGCGATGATTGAAAAACGTCTGGCAAAGATTTCTCAACCATTACCGTCGCCAAAATTATTTTCTCGACTGCGGGACAAGTTTAAGCAAGCCTCAAACCAAGCCTCCCAGAAATTTATACTGTTAACACAAGCTGTTCAACAAGCTTTAGGTCAATTTAGCCAAGCTGTAAATCAAACCATTATATTTATTGCTCAGACAATCCTGAAAATTCTCCGAGCTTGTTTGGCGACGATTTGGGCGATGATGCTGACTAGTATTGGTGCTTGTTTTGGTGCGATCGCTGGTTTTATTTTGGCCTATCGCACAAGTTTGGGATCTCGGATTGTAGAATTTCTTTTGACTCAGGCAAACCAATTAGTTCCAAATACTCAACCCACCTTCGGGGCAGATATTTTGGTCTTTGTTGCTGCGGGTTGGGGAACCGCATGGGGACTGACAGTATCCGGGTGTTTTGGTCAACGGCGGCGATTTTTAGTAGCGTCGTTAATGGGCATGATTAGCTACGGCTTCGGTTGGTTGATTTTGCAATTAATCACCCCAAAAAACAGCGGCGAAGGCTTAGTAGCAGTAGTTTTAGTCGGAGTTTCCCTACTCACCTTAAGTTTAGGACTTCGCAGCCATCATATAGTGTACGCCGTGTTCGCTGCCTTTGGCAGTGCGATCGGCTATGCAGCTTTGATTCTTTTGAACATAGCACCTCAAATGTTGGAATTTTCCACTCAACCAGGCTGGCCAGAGTTATACAAGCCCCTGATTTTTTTTGGTTCTGTAGGCTGGTTTCTTAGTTTCTGGTTAGGAGTGAGTTTTTACATAATTGTGCCTGGGTTGCGTCTTTTGGGGTGGCGATGAAAGGGATTGGGGATTGGCGATTGGGGATTGGCGATTGGGGAGTGGGGAGATATTCTCCCCCTACCTCCCCTGCTTCCCCTGCTCCCTCATCTCCCTCATCTCCCTCATCTCCCTCATCTCCCTCATCTCCCTCATCTCCCTCATCTCTCACACTCCCCACTCCCCACTCCCTGTTAATTACCCAAAAACAAGATCCCCCTAGTCGTCTTTTTCATCGAGCTAGGGGGATCACATATGTGGTAGTCTATAAATGGTTCGGTATAGTTCCTTACGACTCGATTGTATAGCTTAGATTTCAATTTGAGTAGTCTTACCGCAAGAATTTATAGTATATTCATCGCTTCTTAATCAATGCTTCATTCCGGTTATTCACTTGCCCGGTTTCATATGTAATTATGACAGTACCCAGTGTAAATTTGTCATAATTGTAAATATCTGTAACAAATATGAAACTTCAGATTGTCGCCACCGTCTCTTTGTTAGCTGGTTTCGGCTTCGCAGGGCAGACGTTTGCATCAAACGTACAAGACTTAGATCAGTTGAAAGCAACAAATGCTTGTCCCAGGTGTGATTTGAGTGGTGCTGACCTAACTCAAGTGAATCTAACTGGAGCAATTTTGCGGGGGGCAAACTTGAGTGGTGCGACATTATCTCAAGCTAATCTCACAAATGCCGATCTAACAGGTGCAAATTTAGAAGGTGCAATTCTAAATTCGGCGAATCTGACTGGTGCCTCTTTAACGGGTGCAAACTTGAAATCAGCATCCCTAGAAAAAGCCGATTTGTCCTATGCCGGTTTCATAAGCGCCAATTTAGAAGCAGCAAACTTAAAGGATGCCAAATTGCTGTTTACCAATTTTCGGGCGGCAAACTACCGACTCACAACTTTGAGCAATGGTGTTGTTACCTCGGACAAACCCTACGGCTGGTCGTTAGAGCGTCAAAATACCAGAGAATGTAACCAGTTCAAACCCGAAAACACTCCAGGCACTACCTGCTACGGAAAATAGAGTTGGGTATGGGGCATGGGGCATTGGGAAGAAGCAGGGGGGCAGGGGGTCCTCACAGGTGTAGGTATTTAAAAAATGTGGCTGAAATAGGGTTTTTACGTTGGTTGAGAACTCAAATTTTAATTTCTGATTTCCCACCCAAGAACGAAATTTCGTTATTTGAACCACGTTTAGAACTCTGTTTGAGAGTGTCCACTCATGCCCAAATAAAAAACCTACACCTGTCAGCGATGGATTGGGGGGAAACCGGAAAATCTAGTTCCCTCCCCTTGACAAGGGGAGGGTTAGGGTGGGGTAAACAAATATTTGACACGCTAGTACGTATGTTTTCAGAATTCAGAATTCTGAATCGTTACCCAAAATCCAAAATAGTATAACTTTTGAGTACTACTGGATTTGGAAAGTAGCTAGTTGAGTGATTAAATGGTCAAAATAAGGAGCAAGAGTTTCTTGGTCATTGGTTTGGCAGCGTTTCAAACTAGCAGCTTTGATACTTTTTAAGCCCAAAACCATTGCATCTAAAGGAACTTGTAATTCCTGATAAAGCAAATTCATATAGTGCAGTCCGCTGGGACTGGTATATTCAGTATGGGAACCTGCGATACCGTAAGTAATGCAGCGGAGAAAATGCCAAAAATCCCGCCAGCAAGTTTGGGCGCGTTCAGGGGGATAAAGACCTCCTCCAGGCTCGATAATTTGAGGATAAGTCAGCAAAACCTGAACTCTTGCTTCATCAACGATTTCCCCTGCACGATCGCGTAATAACTCAGCAACAGGAATCAAGGCAGAAAAATTGGGTGCTAAAGTCTCGATCTGTAGTAAGTCTTCATCGCTGAGATAGCGGAGATTATCATCCGCAGCCTGAAATATAGCGATCGCTGCTTCAGGATGCGACTGTTCCCACTGTGCAAAGCTGACAATTCTGGCTTTGGCTATTAATTGCTTGACAGTTTCGGTTAATTGAGTCATGGGTTTTGAGCATGGGGCTGGGGCATGGGATATGGGGCATGGGGCATGGGGGAGATGAGGGAGATCGGGGGGATGGGGGAGATGAGTGAGATGGGGAGAATAACTCTTAACTCTTAACTCCTCACTCCTCACTCCCAATACCCAATGCCCAATGCCCAATGCCCCAGTCCCTAGTAATCTTCCCAAATGCGATCGCTATTTTTTGGCATTTGTAAAATAAAGTAAAGAATAACCCTAATAAATACACCTATGGAAATCAATAAAATTAAAGCTGAACTGGAGAATCCAGATTTTCAGTATCGTTTGAAAGCGATCGCCGCACTCAAGGATTATGAATCAGAAGTTGCAGTTCCTCTGTTAACTAGTAAACTGCGTGACTCAGAATTTTTGGTGCGTTCCTTTGTAGCAAGGGGTTTGGGTAACCAACAAACAGCAGAATCTTTTGCTGCTTTGATGCAAATTATGAAATTTGACGATACCCCCAACGTGCGAGCTGAGGCGGCAAATTCTTTATCGCTATTTGGTAGAGTCGCAGTTTCTCATCTAGTTCTGACATTTTATCAGGATGACCACTGGTTAGTGCGGCGTAGTATTTTAGCAGCGATCGCGGAAATGGATTGTCCTGAAGAATTATTTGATATCTGCGTTCATGGTTTAAAAGACGAAGATTTCACAGTTCAGGAATCATCTGTTGATATACTTGGCTTACTGGCTGATTCTAGCCAAAATACTGCGGCATTATCTCAAATACTAAGCTTAGTGAATAGTGAATCTTGGCGGATGCGCGTGCGAGTTGCCTATGCCCTCAAACGATTCGATCGTCCCCAGGCAAAAGAAGCCCTGAACCAACTCAGACAAGATCCGGATCACCGAGTTGTGGGAGCTGCTTTAGAAGACTTGTTGCCACAATAGCGGAGCGAGCTGATTCGGGGTTATTGTGAATAATCTGAATAATGTGATAAAAATCAACTTAGCGAGGAATAATACCCGATTTTACCTGAAATTTGAGCAAAATATCCGGGCAATTTGCCAAAACCTAGAATAAAATATCAACTTTTTCGAGTTCGGGAGACATTTGTGACTGATACACCAACTGGTCAAATGACTTGGCGACTACCAGGTTCCTCAGAATGTGCCTTACACTTGCGGCATCATGCTTCGGAACCTTGGCGATCGTATAAAGAATTTCCACAATATGTTCTACCCGATCCGCCCGGTTTTTCGGAAGGATACGCTACATTTTTAGCGCTTCTCAAGCAGAAGTGGCAAGCTTTGTAATTAGGACTTACGCAAAAGTACACGCTGTAGGGGCAATTCATGAATTGCCCCTACGTGAAAATAAGGGTTTTGGCTATTGTTTGCGTAAGTCCTGGTAATCAAGCGGACATGATATCAGCCCTGTTTTACTTCTGAATTCTGGATTCTGAATTCTGAATTCTACTGTAAACTTTCACGAGTCGTGTTGCGGGTGTAAGCATTCCAAACATCGAGTTCTGATGCAGGACGGCTGTGAAGCATGGCTTTAATTGCTTCTGTCAGTCCTTGAGCAAGAGTAAAATCTGCCCCAGCGATACTTTGAAGATACTCCATCTCTGCGTTACTGAGGTCAGCTGCTCGCAAATCTGTACCCCGCAAATCGGCTCCAGTTAATCGAGCATTCCGTAAGCAAGCCCCTGTCAAATAAGCTTTACTTAAGTCAGCGCCGCTCAAAGCCGCACCTTGTAAATTAGCTCCAGTCAAGTCAGCGCCGCTGAGGTAGGCTCCCCGCAGATTAGCCCCTTGCAAATCTGCATCGCGTAAAAAAGCTGTATTGAGATAAGCTGCATTGAGATTAGCACCCGGCCCCACTGCTCCCGAAGCTTTGTAGTTATATCCTTCAGGCCATTTTGTCTGTGTATCATAACGCGCTACTTGGAATTTAGCTCCCTCCAAATTTGCGCCACTGAGATTTGCTTGTTGGAGGTCAGCACGGTTTAAATAAGCTCCCTGCAAATTCGCTCCACTCAAATCGGCTCCCCGCAGGTTAGCACCTCGCAAGTCGGCTTTACTCAGATTTGCATCACTCAAGATCATCTCACTGAGGTCGGCTCCTAGTAGCTTGGCTTGACTCAAGTTAGCTTGTTTTAAATCAACTCCCCGCAGATTGAATTCATGCAAATCTACTTTTTCTAGAGCGAGTCCTGCTTTGAGGGCTGTTAATATTTCTGGAGTCGGACTGGGGCGTTCCTTGGTAATCAGGTGAATTTCACTATTTGTCATTAGGTGATTCAGGTAGAAGTTTTGGAGTTATTTTACACTTTAGCTAAATTCGGGATTCATCTTATTGCTTAGAATCAAACAAAAGGCAACTAGAGCAATGAATACCTCCGCCAAATTAGAAAAGTTGCCAGAAAACTGTTTTTGCGCTGTCAATTTAGTTATTGAAAAAGTATATGAAACTAACAATAGCAATTGAAATAATTCTTTCACTCAAGTAACCAAAAAGGATAAAATGCAAGCTGTAATCTCGAAATTTTACATAAGCACAAAATAATTAATACAAATAATACAACGGAGTACTATTTGTGCATACATAGTGAAAGAATACAAATATTTATGGATATAGCGGTTCCCATTCAGATACGGTACACCATCATATCGCAAGGTGTAGGGGCACGGCACTGCCGTGCCCCTACAGGTATACCTCACGCTTGTCGGGAAACGCTATAGGACTACAAACAAGATTTCGTCAAAAGTATTGTTTTAAAAAACAAGGTTTCAAACTAAATGCATACAATAGTACCATTGTCAATGATTGACTTCTTCCGTAAAAGTGAAGGTATATGGTTTACGGAACGTTCAGTTCATCACTTTGACTCAGCCGCAGATGAGTCGGGTGAGTCGAATTTAATCATTACAGTCATCGAAAAAGACGATCCCAAAGTCCAAGAAGTCTGTAAAGCACAAGGAATAGAGCCTGATAAAGCAACCGGGGGTGCTAGCTTTGCATGGCAGGCTAACTTAGATACGAGGCCGCCGAACACAGATAATGCTGCCATTTTGGTTGACATTCCCGACGATGAAACGAGGCTTTCTGGGAAATTAATCCGCAACCAAGGCTATGTAGAGAGCATTCCGGTTGTCAGTCGGTATCGATTTGCTGATGATGGAGTGCTGACGATTAACACCGATTATGACAATAACCAAGGTCAAGAACGTTGTTGGTTTGTGACGGATGATTTTCGTGTCAGAGTTAGTACCGTGCGAATGATGAACGGAGTCAACTTGATGACTTATTGTTCTGAACGTCGGTGTCTTTCCCAACAAGTCCTAGAGCAAATGATCGCTCGGAATCATGCTAGGGGATAGGGAGTGGGGAGGTAGGGGAAAAGGTTAAAGGGTAAAGGGGAAAGGGGAAAGGGATAAATTTAACCTTTCCCCCTTACCCCTTTCCCTTTCCCCCTTGCTAATGCCCAATGCCCAATGCCCCATTAAGGAATGTTGCTTTGTTTCTAAGAAATGAGACGTGCATGATTCACATCCTTTATTTTCATGCAAGGGTTAATGAGTCATGCTGTATGTATAAGCCTTTCCTGGAATTTTTAGAAAAAGAGCTATTTGAACGGTTTGATTTACAAAGTAGGGACATTCCCCCTGGTTTGGAATCCAAAGTTAGCGATCGCGGCAGAAACCCAGCAACCATTCGCAGTTGGTCTTACCAATGTCAAGAGTTGCGAAAAATTCGCTATACCTACATTGATGCTGGGGAAAGCGCCCAAATTTTTAACAGCGTGATTTACCCCAGCTATCACTACGATTTACCTTTATTAGGGATTGATTTTTTGTCCTTTGGTAAAGTTAAAAACCTGATTGTCCTTGACTTTCAGCCTTTATTTCAAGATGAAGATTATCAGACGAAATACATACTGCCGCTGAAATCTCTGCACGATCGATACCCTGATTTGTCGCAAAACTTAGAAATGAAGTTTTACGATGCTAACCAGTATTTTTCTAAGTACCTATTATTTGCTAAGACAGATCCTCAAACAGTAGCAACGCGAGTTTTTGAAGCATTTCAGGATTACTTAAACTTGTATTGGCAAATGCTAGCAAATGCCCAACCCCTCGAAGACCCAGAAGATATCCAACGAATCGTCAAAGCTCAAAAAGACTACGATCAATATAGCGCAGACCGCGACCCAGCATCTGGTCTATTTAGCAGTTACTTTGGTCATGAATGGGCAGAACGCTTTCTCCACGAATTCTTATTTGAAGATGCTGTGCCTTTAGCAGTCAGCAAAAGATGATAAATGGGGCATGGGGCATGGGGCATGAGCGCAGAGGAAGAATAATAACTCTTAACTCCTCACTCAGCACTCCTCACTCCCAATCCCCAATCCCCAATCCCCAATCCCCAATCCCCAATCCCCAATCCCCAATCCCCAATCCCCAATCCCCAATAATGACACTTTATCAGCCATTTCTCGATTATGCGATCGCCTACATGCGATCGCGTTTAGATTTACAACCATATCCTATTCCTGAAGGATTTGAATCTAAGGTTGCTACCGTAGGTAAAGGCAAAAATCAACAAGAGGTTCTCACCACTAGTTATGGCTTTCAAACCGCAAAACTACGGCAAATTCGAGCTGCACATGTACAAGGTGGTAATTCCCTCCAAGTACTGAATTTCGTGATTTTCCCACACCTCAACTACGACCTACCCTTTTTTGGCGCAGATTTGGTGACATTACCAGGAGGACATCTCATCGCCTTGGATATGCAACCCCTATTCCGAGACGATCCAGCATATCAGGCAAAGTACACCCAGCCAATCTTGCCTATCTTCCATGCTCATCAAGAGCATCTCACCTGGGGAGGTGATTTTCCAGAAGAAGCACGACCCTTCTTTTCTCCCGCTTTTCTCTGGACTCGTCCCCAGGAAACTGTCGTGGTGGAAACCCAAGTATTTGCTGCTTTTAAAGACTATCTCAAAGCTTACCTCGATTTTGTAGAGCAAGCAGAACCCGTAACTGATTCCCCAAGCCTAGCAGATATTGAACAAGCACAACTGCGATACCTGCGATATCGAGCCGAAAAAGACCCCGCACGAGGAATGTTCAAGCGCTTTTATGGTGATGAATGGACTGAGGAGTACATTCATGGCTTTTTATTTGATTTAGAGAGAAAATTACTATCAGTGTAACTAAGTATACATTAAATAAAACTAACTTCGGCGAAGATTACCCTGCTGTTCTGGAAAACTATCAGGCTATAAATGAGCAATAGACGCGATAAATCGGCGTCTCTACGAAAGATTGATTATTGTAGAGACGCCGATTTATCGCGTCTCTTAAACCAAACCATATTCAGAAATTTTACTTGACTAAATGTTTTTGTTAAATTTGATTAATAAAAAGGCAAGGGAAGATAATAATTTTTAATAAAACAAAAGGCATCATCATAGTATAAAAATAATTTGAAAGGAAAAATAACAGCACAAGGTTGATGGGGTGCTTAATCTAGCAGGTTTTCTGGTCTCTCATATTAAGATGAAGTTTTGTAACAAAAGTTTTAATCCGAAACCCTAGAGGTCGTAGACTTATACCTTGGATGTCCGTTGTGAACCTTTCGTAAAAATGGTCAGACAATCTGACATCAATAAAAGAAAACTGAACCATTCAGTTTTGACTTCAAATAATTCTTAACCAAGCCAATTAGGAGATTAAACGCAATGGTTTTAGATGCATTTGCCAAAGTAGTTTCCCAAGCTGATACACGTGGAGAATACCTCTCCGATGCACAATTGGATGCTTTGAGCGCAATAGTCGCAGATGGTAACAAGCGTGCAGATGCAGTTAACCGCATTACCAGCAATGCTTCTGCTATTGTTGCTGCTGCGGTACGCGATCTGTGGGCAGAACAACCCCAATTGATCACTCCTGGTGGTAATGCTTACACCAGCCGTCGCGCTGCTGCTTGTATCCGCGATTTGGACATCATTCTTCGCTACGTCACCTATGCAATCTTTGCTGGTGATTCCAGCGTGCTAGATGACCGTGCGCTTAATGGTCTACGGGAAACCTATTTAGCATTGGGAACTCCAGGAGCTTCCGTTGCTGTTGGTATTAATAAGCTCAAAGATGCTTCCTTGAAGATTGTCAGCGACACAAATGGCATCACCAGAGGAGATTGCAGCGCTTTGATTTCTGAAATCGCTAGCTACTTCGATCGCGCTGCTGCTGCGGTTGCCTAAACCAGGCATTCTTCCTATTGAGTGAAATAATTGTCCACAAGACAAAACAAAATTTCAACGAAAAGTTTGTTAAAGGGAAATACCAAAAATGACAAAAACACCTCTAACTGAAGCAATTTCAGCGGCCGATTCTCAAGGTCGCTACCTCAGCAGCACCGAAATTCAAGTGGCTTTTGGTCGTTTTCGCCAAGCGCCAGCTAGCTTACAAGCAGCAAAATCCTTGAGTGCAAATGCCTCACGGTTAACAGAAGGTGCAGCTCAAGCTGTTTACAACAAGTTCCCCTACACCACCCAACAACAAGGCCCCAACTTCGCCTACGATCAACGCGGTAAAGCCAAGTGTGTACGTGATGTCGGCTACTACTTGCGGATTATCACCTACGCTTTAGTTGTTGGTGGCACAGGTCCCTTGGATGATTTCTTGATTTCCGGCTTAGCTGAAATCAACAAAACTTTTGATTTGTCTCCTAGCTGGTACATTGAAGCCCTCAAGTACATCAAATCTAACCACGGTTTGAGCGGCGACCCAGCTGTTGAAGCAAATTCTTACATCGACTACGTAATCAATACTCTGAGCTAGAGTGTTTCTTTAGCCCGGAGAGGAAATCAGCTCTTATGACGAAGCAAGTTCTATGAGTTGTTTACCTCTCCGGGCAGTTTTATTTTCAAAAGACTGTTAAAAAATTAGAAAAAAGACTTTCTAAAAAATTTTCAGTTTTGTAGTTAAAACTGAAGGAGGTTATAGATGGCAGCTTTGGGACAAGCAGCAAGACTAGGAATTGAACCATATGAAAACTCAGGAGTAGTAGAACTACGTCCTGATAGAACAGAAGCAGATGTAGCAGTAGTGATTCGAGCGGCTTACCGTCAGGTTTTGGGTAATTCATACCTACTGGAAAGTCAGCGTCTCGAGAGTGCTGAATCACTGCTACAGCAGGGTACAATTTCAGTCCGGGGTTTTGTATTGGCCATTGCTCAATCAGAACTCTACCGTGAGAAGTTTTTCTACTCCAACTCACAAAATCGATTTATCGAGCTCAATTATAAGCATTTATTAGGTCGCGCCCCAGAAGATGAGTCAGAAATTTCGTACCATGTTGAGTTATACAACTCAAAGGGTTACGAAGCTGAAATTAACTCTTATATTGACTCATCAGAATATCAAGAAAGCTTTGGTGAAAATATTGTCCCCTACCACCAAGGTTTTAAAAGCCAGGTAGGAAAGAAAAACGTTGGCTATGGCCGACTGTTCCAATTGTATCGGGGTTATGCGAATAGCGATCGCGCTCAAGGGCAAAAACAAGGAAAGCTAACTTGGGAAATAGCTAAGAATCTGGCTTCACCCATCTACCCAGTATCTTCAGGAGCCTTAACTGGTCTCTCTACAGGTGGTCGTGGAGAAGCATACCGGATTAGAGTCTTACAAGCAGCTTCTCCAAATTCAACTGTAGTGCGGCGGGGTACAGCCGAGTTGATAGTTCCCTACGAGCAACTTTCGAGTAAATTGCAGCAACTCAATCGTAAAGGCAGCAAAGTGATTAGCATCACAGCTGTGTAAGTAAGGAATCGGGTTGGGGAAATAGGGAATAGGGAGTAGGGAGTAGGGAATTTCAATACTCTCCACTCCTCATTATCTGTTTTCTTAGCCAATGCCAATTAACTATGAAGGAAAGGAGAATTTCAAGATGGCGATTACAACAGCAGCGTCCCGTCTGGGGACAGAACCTTTCAGTGATAGCTCTCCCGTAGAATTGCGTCCAAATGCAACTAAAGAAGATATACAGAGAGTAATTGCTGCCGTCTATCGTCAGTTGTTGGGCAACGACTACATATTAGCAGCTGACCGCCTCATCAGTGCCGAATCTATTTTGCGCGATGGCAAAATCACCGTGCAAGAATTTGTACGTCAAGTAGCTAAATCAGAACTGTACAAGAAAAAGTTTTTCTACGACAATTTCCAAACTCGCGTAATTGAACTCAATTATAAACATTTGTTGGGTCGCGCCCCCTACGATGAGTCTGACGTGGTTTATCACTTGGACTTGTACCAAAATAAAGGGTACGATGCTGACATTGATTCCTATATAGATTCTCCGGAGTATCAAGCCAACTTTGGGGAAAATATTGTGCCTTTCTATCGCGGTTTTAAAACTCAAACAGGGCAGAAAACTGTGGGCTTTAGCCGGATATTTCAACTTTATCGCGGCTATGCTAGTAGCGATCGCTCCCAACTCAAAGGTAAGTCCTCGCGTTTGGCTAGCGAATTAGGACGCAATGCTGCATCTGCTGTGATTCCTCCCTCTGGTGGTCCCTCAGGTTTTGCCTACGTTGCTTCCGAAAAAGGCGTTACCCCCAACAGTACTTTCGGTGGTGCAGGAACTTTTGGTAAAGAAGGCAGACTGTATCGCATTGAAGTGGCAGGGATTTTTGGAGCTGGATATCCTAGCACACGCCGTGTCAATCAAGCCGTAATTATACCATATGAAGAGCTATCTAGCTACTTCCAAAGAGTGGTAAAACAAGGTGGTAAAATCGCTAGCGTCAAGCCGCTTTAGAATCATTGGTCATTAGTCATTGGTCATTGGTAGAGACGCGATTAATCGCGTCTGTACAATTGCAAAGGATAAAAGACAAATGACAAATGACTAATAAAAAATTTTGAACGAACTTTAAATTGATCTATGGTTGGACAATTTATTGGTGGTCAAACTAGTAGTCGCTACTTCCGCTATGAAGTAGTTGGTTTGCGCCAAAGTCAAGAAACCCAAAAAATCAGCTATCCGATTCGTTCTAGTGCCAGTGTATTTATCACAGTACCTGAAAACCGGATGAGTCAAGAAATGCAGCGGATTGCTCGCTTGGGTGGCAAAATAGTTAGCATTCAGCCATTGAATTCTGAGACGAAAACAGATAGCGAACAGAGCAATCCTCCTTTTGATGAATTCCAATCCGCAGAAATTTGAAGATTTATCACCTCCAAGTGACTCACCTGGAGGTGAACAGCTAACAGTAGAACAAGCGATCGCCAATCTCCAAAGTCCAGATTTGGGTTTGCGATTTTATGCTGCCTGGTGGTTAGGTAGGTTTCGGATATGCGAACCAGCTGCGGTTACAGGACTGATTCAAGCCTTAGAGGATGAAGCCGATAGGACACCAGAAGGCGGATATCCTTTACGACGGAACGCAGCTAGGGCTTTGGGGAAAATTGGCGATCGCCAAGCACTAACACCTTTAATTACTTGTTTAGGCTGCTCAGATTTTTATGTGCGGGAAGCAGCGGCGCAATCTTTAGACATGCTAGGCGATCCGGTTTGTGTTCCTGGACTGATCGAGCTATTAAAAGCAGGTTTGCAGGGAGAGCAATTAAAATCAGAGCAGCCAGATTTATCCCAACCTTACGACGCTATTTTAGAAGCCTTGGGAAGCTTGCGGGCTGCTGAGTCGATTTCTTTAGTAAAACCATTTTTAGAGCATCCCATAGAACTGGTGCAATATGCTGCCGCACGAGCTATGTATCAGTTAACCCAAGAACCAGTTTACGCAGAACGATTGGTAAAGGCTTTGGCAGGTGAAAAGTTGCAATTGCGTCGCGCAGTGTTAGCAGACTTGGGAGCGATCGGGTATCTACCCGCAGCCGAGGCCATAGCCGAGACTCTGGCAGAAAATAGCCTCAAACTAATTTCCCTCAAAGGATTACTGGAACATCAAGTCAATCACACAGCAACAAGCACTTTATCAGCAGGTGCTATTAAAGTGATGAATTTGATGGACTCGTTGTTGTAGTCATAATTTACTAGTAATTCAGTTGCGATTAATACTTTAAAATAAAATGTTTACCACACATAAACCCCCAACCCGATTGTAAAACCAAGGCTAGGGGGTTTATATATAATGCTAAATACGGATAACTTAAGCTACAATTAGCTGACCAATGACCATTGATTCCTTCATGATACAAAGCAAGCGTATTTATCTGTAGAATCAATCCAAAATCCAAAATCTAAAATCCAAAATTGTCTGACCTGTGAAATTATTATGGATAACAGTGAACTTGCCAAAATATTGATTCGTGCTGTGGAAGAAGCAGATTCTTCGGATCGCTTATTAGATGCAGTTCAAGAGTTAGCAGCAGCTCGTATAGAAGAATCTGTTCCCACTTTGGTTGCAGCTTTGGGCTACAATAATCCGGGGGCTGCGGTAGCTGCGGTAGATGGATTGATTGCGATCGGAGAACCCGCAGTCGCACCCTTATTGGAACTTATTGATGACTACAACTATGGGGCGAGAGCCTGGGCAGTCCGCGCCTTAGCGGGAATTGGGGATTTACGGGCGCTCGACACTTTGCTAGAGGCAGCAAAAACCGATTTTTCCTTGAGTGTGCGGCGGGCAGCAGCTAGGGGATTAGGTACATTGCGCTGGCATCAAGTACCACCAGAGAAAGTGGAATCTGTGCAGACTCAGGTAATAGAGGCACTACTATTAATTTCTGAAGATCCAGAGTGGGTGGTACGCTATGCAGTAGTTACGAGTTTAGAAACAATAGCAATGGCGGTCGCAATTACTCTACCCGATCGAGCCTCCCGCATTCAAGATCGACTCCAGCAAATGTTCGATACAGATGCAGATCTCGGAGTTCGTACTCGTGTAAAGTTTGCACAGCAAAAAATTCAGCAGCAACAGCATCAAGAACTATTTGCACTGAAAACAAAGCAAGAAGAAACTGAAGTGCCTCATCGTGGTGGTGGTAGACGCTAAGCAATTCCTGTCCTTGCCGATTCAAGTTGCGTAGAATAGATCTCAATACGGTTCGGTTAAGATTTTTTGATGAAAATTCTAGATCGCAAAGATGCGACAAATCGCAGTCTCTACAATAGACCTCTTGCATAAATAATTTTTTATCTCACGCAGAGGCGCAGAGGCGCTCCAGAAGAGAACGCAAAGAAGGACTTTTGCAAGAGGTCTAATCATCAATCTTTTGTAGAGACGGCGATTTATCCATCAAAGTTAAAGGCGATAAAAGTCCTTTCGACGGCGACCTAGTTTACTGGAGTTCAAGACTAGGGACAAGCCGTGAACTGCTGAGTCGGACGGCTAATACCATTTCACTTTAAAATTGATACAGATACCTCGGTAGGGGCGCACAGCTGTGCGCCCCTACGTTATCTATATGTATCATGTCTACCAGACTAAATTACCATACAAATATAAGTTAATATCTGATGCTACCTTTTACTGTTGGCGATCCAATTCCCTGGTTCACTCTTCCCTCAACCTCAAACCCAGCGTTTCATTTTAACTCGGTTGGTGGATACCGTAGCATTTTATTTTTTTTCGGGAGTTCAAAAAATGACTACCTTCGGAAAATTATTGATGATTTCTTGAATCAACAGCAACAGTTTGCTGCCTATCAAGTACCATTTTTTGGTGTCAGCATAGACCCAGATGATACTTGTTTAGGAGAGTTAATCCAAAATAAAACTTATTTTAAATTTCTTTGGGATTTTGAACGGAAAATCAGCTTTGAATACGGTGTTTGTCAAGCAAAAAATCAGGGAAGCAATGAACTACAATACAGACCAACAATTTTTGTGTTAGATGAAAATTTACGAGTTCTCAAGGTTTTGCCAATCTCAGCTACTACTCATCCTTGCGAGCAAGTCTTTGAGTTTATCAATAGCTTACCTGCAATTACAGAAAATATTCCCGCAGTCAGACAAGCGCCTGTTTTATTTATACCCCATGTTCTGGATCAAAGCTTTTGCCAACATTTAATTAATTTGTACGAAGCAGATGGTGGTGAAGATTCTGGCTTTATGCGACAAATTGACGGCAAAACAGTCGCTGTTTATGACTATGAATTTAAAAAACGTCGAGACTATTTAATTTCTGAACCGGAACTATTAAAACAAATCAATAATATGATTATGCGGCGGGTTAAACCAGAAATCGAAAAGGCATTTCAATTTAGCATCACCCGCTTTGAACGCTACCTGGTATCCTGTTATGAAGGAACTGATAAAGCCTTTTTTAATCGTCATCGTGATAATACTACTAAAGGCACCGCCCACCGCCGATTTGCTATGTCATTAAATCTGAATACAGGCGCTTATAAAGGTGGTGATTTGCGGTTTCCAGAATATGGACTCCAGCTTTATACTCCAAATGTCGGAGAAGCAGTGATTTTTTCCTGCTCGTTACTCCATGAAGCCACACCTGTCATCAGCGGACGGCGCTTTGCTCTCTTGTCGTTCTTTTACAACGAAGAAGATGCTCGATTACGGCAAGAAAATAGCAAATACCTTGTACTCAATAATAGCGATGCTGATAAGAAGTAAATCCAGTTGGTTTAGTCCCCTTTCGGGGAAGTGTGAGTAGAACTTTTGTACACTAAGCTGAGAGTGAAGTTTTAACTTTACCAAAACGGCGATCGCGTTTTTGGTAACTCAACAAAGCCTCATGAAATGCTTGTGTGTCAAAATCTGGCCAGAGAACATCAGTAAAATACATTTCTGTATAGGCCATTTGCCATAGTAAAAAATTACTCAATCGCATCTCACCGCTGGTACGAATCAGTAAATCTGGTTCGGGAATATCTGCTGTGTAAAGGTGCTTTTCTATGAGATTTTCATTCACTTGTTCTGCACTGAGTTCACCTTTTTCTACTAATTCGGCTACTTGACGACAGACTTTTGTAATTTCGTTGCGGCTACCGTAGTTAACTGCAACAGTAAAGTGTATTGCTTGATTGTTTAAGGTTTCTGTCATTGAACGTGCCATTTCTGTTTGTAGAGATTTAGGTAGAACCGATAAATCTCCAATAAATGAAATTCGCACTCCTTCTTGATGCATCTGTGTTAACTCGCGGCGCAGTAATCGCTCAAATAAAAGCATCAAAAAATCTACTTCTTCTACAGGACGCTGCCAATTTTCTGTTGAGAAAGCGTAGGCTGTTAGTGCTTTGATTCCCCAATGTTTACAGCAACGTAATAGTTCTTTGAGGGTTTTTGCTCCTTGGCGATGTCCGGCGATGCGCGGTAATCCTCGATTCTTTGCCCATCGGCCGTTACCATCCATGATGACGGCGATGTGGTGGGGTAGGTGTTGGGGGTTTAGATCTGTGGGTAATTGTGATTTGTGATTTGTCATTTGTTATTTGTCCTTTGTGATTTGTCCTTTGTCATTAGTCATTTGTTAATGACTAATTTCAAATAAAGTTTGCAAGTATTTTGGTGTGAGGGTGTTGTTCCAAGTCCACAAGCGATGCATTGTGTGGGTGAAGGTAAAGAGGAGGGTGATTTTGTTGGTTAATGACCAAGCGTTCCAGTTGAGGGTAGCCATCATGCGGCGGAGGGTGCGTATGAGGTTGTTTCGTTGATAGTTTTGCGATCGCGTTTTGATGAGGGTGCGTCCAATTCGCATCAAACCTGTATCAGGAAAAGCCCAGACTCCAAACCCCCAGAATTTGGTCATATGGTTGATTTCGTCTTGTGCTAGTTCTTCGAGAACATCTTGGAGTGCGCCTGTGGTGTGAGCCATCAGCCAAAGATAAAGACAGGTTGCACCGTATTCTGTAGCAATACGATGTAAGCCGTGGCGATATAAATCTTCGTAAGGGTCATCTGTAGGAAGGTAGCCTCGAACTGTGCGATGTTTGGCAGTAATTTTCTCGTTTGTTAGGTGGGTGTAGATTTTGATTAATGCGGGTGTGTGCTGACGTTCTTCTTTTTCCCATAAACCAAGTTCTAAGAGGTTATTGTCTTCACCGACTGTTCCGCCAACAAACCGCGCCATCTGAGGATGCAATTTTTCCAAATACTGCCGACTCGTTTGGGTATAGCCGCGAATGGGGGCTTCAGTATCCATCGCACCTATCAATATCGACAAAAATACCTCTGGATTTATGCCGATAATTTGATTGCGGTTTATTGTTTGCCAGTCGATGAGTTTCCAAGGACGTGGTTGGGGATTGGCAAACTGTATCGGTAAATCTTGCAAGCGGTCATGTAGTTTTTCGACTGCAAGATATTTGTCTATGAGGGAACGAATACGCTGCTGTGTTTGGAAATAGTCAGGGCTGCAATAGCTTTGACCTGGTAAGTCTTCTGTAAGTGGGCTGAGGGTGTTAAGCATAATTTTTATACTTAAATTTTTATCTCTGTGCCCAATAGCCTAAGCGATCGCACTTGCTTTTGTCAGTCGGTGAAAGTAGGCATTTTTATGCGATCGGGTTACAAAAGTCGGGGAAAAAGTTGGTTATAGAAAATTTGGGTTTCAAATCAGTAAAAAGGTGCGTTAGCCTTTGGCATAACGCACCCTAGTGGACTGACACAGCTAAAATAGTGCAATAGATATGCCAAGATGAGGACTCGAAAGTGGGAAGAGGTCGCCGAGATAAAGTCCATCTGACGGTAGAACAGAGAGAAAAACTCGA
>NZ_JACJRQ010000052.1 GCF_014697355.1 Nostoc calcicola FACHB-3891
TCGAGTTTTTCTCTCTGTTCTACCGTCAGATGGACTTTATCTCGGCGACCTCTTCCCACTTTCGAGTCCTCATCTTGGCATATCTATTGCACTATTTTAGCTGTGTCAGTCCACTACTGGCGTGACAAGGCTAAAATGGTGCATTAGTAGGTTGGGTTGAGCAGAGCGAAACCCAACGTGGATATCGGTATTGGGTTTCACTTCGTTCAACCCAACCTACAATTTATTGCAACATTTTAGCCTTGACACGCTACTACTGGCATGGCAAGCCTAAAATAGTGCATTAGCTTGACTCTTGTGGGATGGGCGTCTCGCCCGTCCGGGGCGGACAAGATCTCCACCCCACAAGAAATTTTATTACAACATTTAAGGCTTGACACGCTACTACGTATCTAGGATTTCGAGCTACCAGTACTAGTATCCAGGCCGCACATTACAATTAGGATCGTAGTATGAAGAGTTGAGACACCAGAAATTAGGCTCTTCGTTTTGTTTAGAGCCACCATCGCCACTCATTAACGCTCTGAGGAAGAAGTCTGCCATAAACAAACTTGCTTCTGCTTGCTTTTGTCTAAGTGCCTGCTGTTCTTGGAGATAAGCTTGTTTTTGTTCTGGAGATAGACTCTCAAAATACTGTCTTCTTCTTTCAGCTTCCTGAATTTGCTTTTCTGTAGCTGCTTTACGAGCTGCATCGAGTTCTGCTTGTCGTCTTTTCCTTTCTTCTTCACGTGCTTGACGTTCTTTTATTGCTTGCTCCTGCTGTTTTCGTTGCAGTTCACGCTGCTCGATATTATGTCGTGTTTGATCTATTCCCTCAATAGTATCTTTTATCGTTCGGATATCATCAAAAAAACCAGCAACTAAGATGTTATTTGGGTTTTGATGATAGTCTAATTTTTGAGTTGATAAATCTGCATTCGCTTCTTTCGATGCAGCCATGACAGGATTTATATTTGCTAGGACAATTACCACAAGTGCGATTTGGGAAAATTTTTGATTCATAGCTCGAAATGGAATGAATGAAGATTGTGATTGTTGAGAGGCTAATACAGGAATTGCAGTATTCAGTATGAGTCCGGGCATCGCACTGAAGAATGATTTTGCTTTTTTCACGGTAATTAACTACTCTAGTTTGTTAATCTGTCAAGATTTCTCCTGAGAATTCGTAAATTTACGCAAATTTTTCAAAAAAGTTTAGTGTGGAATTATTGGCGCGATCGCTCTCTTCGACAAAAAATTCGGTAGTTTGCGTAATTTCTAAGATTTGACTGCGAAATACCTACTAGAGTTATCAAGTTTACCCACATTCAAGACACATGGAAATTATTACAGGTAGCGGCAACGACACTGTTATCAGACCAGTTTTTGTCAACGGTTCAGTATTTCGCAGCAACGACACCATTTTAACTGGTGCTGGTAACGACACCATTAACCCAGGACTAGGTAAGTATGAGTATGTTGATGGTGGTGAAGGCTTTGACCACCTGATTGTGGATTACTCCGTTGCTGATACAGGCGGCGGTATGGATTTTTATAGCAACTACGCCAGTTCAGGCACTGGCTCTGCTTATCGATCTAGCGGTGTTCCCAACACTTTAGAATTAGATGATGTCCAATTCACAAATATTGAGAAGTTCACTGTCACAGGTACTAGCAAAAATGACACCATCACAACTTACTTTGGAAACAATGTGATTAAAGCCGGTGCTGGTAATGACAGTGTGACTGCTGTTGCTGGCACTTTGGATGGTGGTTCAGGCTTAGACTACCTCACCCTTGACCTCTCTACACAAACATCTAACCTCAATCTTTCTAATCTCGCAAATATTAATGTTTCTGGTGTTGTCACTGCCATCAATTTTGAGGGATTTTCGATTACTACAGGCAGTGGTAACGACATTGTTACTCATACTGGAATTGTTAACGGTGCTGTTCTGCGGACTAATGACTTAATCATCACTGGTGCTGGCAACGACACCATTAACGCCGGATTGGGTGGTGGAAGTATCAACGATGGTGATACCGTCTATGGTGGTGATGGTATTGACCGTCTGATTGTGGACTATTCCGTTGGCGATACCGGCACTGGTATGCGTTTTGTTGGTAGTAGCACTTATGGCTATGCTACACGAGAAGTCAGCAATACAGACAGCACTCGCTTGGATTTCATTGGTTTCCATAATATTGAACAGTTTACGGTCATAGGTACTAGCAAAGATGACACCATCAATACTGTTGCTGGAAACGACTCCATCAATGGTGGCGCTGGAAACGACATTATCAATACTGCTGCTGGAAACGACACTATCAACGGTGGTGCCGGAAACGATGCTATTGATGGGGGTGCTGGCAACGATCACATGACTGGCGGCACTGGTAACGATACTTACATTGTTGACAGTACCGCAGATATCGTCACCGAAACCTCTACACTCAGCACCGAAATTGACACGGTTAAAGCCTCCATTACTTACACTCTGGGAGCAAACCTAGAAAACTTGATTCTCACAGGGTTTGCAGCAATTAATGGGACTGGCAATAGCCTAAACAATAAGCTGACTGGCAACCGGGGTGATAATATTTTGAATGCCGGTGCGGGCAATGACACCCTTGATGGCGACACAGGTAATGATACCTTGGATGGCGGCGCAGGTAATGACACCCTGATTGCCAGTATAGGCAATGATGTAATGAAGGGCGGCACTGGCAACGACACTTACATTGTGGGTGGCTTGAACGATGACATGATTATCGAGAATGCAGGCGAAGGAATCGATACCGTTCAAGCCCCCTATACTTCCGCCCAGGGATACACCTTGGGTGCTAATTTAGAAAACCTGATTTTGCTAGAAGGAGGAACTGACGGGACTGGCAACTCTCTCGACAACATTCTGACGGGCAACACCAGAAATAATACTCTCAAGGGAGAAGGCGGCAAGGATACGCTAATTGGGGGAAGTGGTAATGATATTCTGATTGGGGGGGCTGGTGATGACATCCTAACCGGTGGTACTGGTAGCGATTTCTTCCTTTACAATACCAATGCTGCTTTTAGCAGTACAGCTATTGGCAGCGATCGCATTACGGATTTCGTCAAAGGAAGCGATAAAATCATCCTAGATAAAACCACATTCACAGCCTTACAAAGCTCAGCTGGTAATGGATTTAGCCTGAATAATGAATTTGCGATCGTTACTAGCGACGCCGCAGCGGCCATCAGTGCAGCCAAAATTGTTTACAACCAAAGTAGCGGATCTCTCTTCTACAATCAAAATGGAGTTGCGGCTGGCTTGGGAACGGGATCGCTGTTTGCCAATTTCACCGGTAACCCATCACTGAGTGCATCAGACTTTGTAATCCAAACTTGATGAGGATTTAGAAAGTTTCTCTAGCAGACTGGCAAACTTCTCGATGAGATGTTGGCGATCGCAAATGTAACCAGCCCCATAGCGATCGCTTAGTTCAACGTTTAATTCCTTTAAAACGTTCTTGTGCTGCCTGAAAAGCTTCTTGCATTACTGACTGAATTTTTTGGGTATCGGGTTTTTTACCTCCCATTAAATCACCAAAGTAAACGCAGGCTGCTTCCCCTAATGCCCAGGTGTAGGCTGCGGCCCAAGATGCGGCGATCGCACTGCCAAAAACTGGTATAAATTTAATTAATTCCCGTCCGATGGCTTGTGCGAGAAAACCACCAGCGATCGCACTCACAACACCCCCGGCTTGGGATGGCGTAAGTGTTTGCCCATATAATTTTCCTAAAATACCCACCATCGAAACTTGCAGGGCAGTTAACACTGGCATTGTGGCAAATGGCAATGGCACAGCGGCTAGGGTTGCAGACATAATCGCAAAAGGCAAAATGTAACGGCGTGCTGTATCACGATAAAGGTTGCCAATTTGCTTACCAACTTCTTCTCGATCCAATAGCTGATAAATCGCCTGGGCTTCTGCTTGGGGGAGTAGTTCTGCAAGCGTATCTCTCAGGGCTTCTAAGCCATAAAATACTGGGTTGTAGCCATCTTCTTCTAAAGTAAAGTCAATGAGTACACAGCGATCGCTTAGTCCGGCAAAAGCTTCTTGTATCCCATTGAATGCACGATTGACTTCCTCAAAGTCTGGCGGATAAGCAGGATGATCGACAGTATCGGGGGGATAAACTTCGTGTAAGCAGGTAACCGCTAGCAAACAGGGAATATCTGGATACTGCTGGCGTAGCTGTTGAGCAATTTGTCGTAGGGTTTCAGTTGCAAAATCATTGATTTTGACCGTCAAAACTAAGATTCTGGCGGAACGAGTGTCTTGTTGCAAATTGCCAAGTAACTCTTGAATGATTACTTGAGTATCCTGATTAACATCACCCAATCCGACCGTATCAGTAAAAATCAGTAATGGCAGTTCATTTGAAGGATAGGCATAGCGCTGGGTGTGTTGGGTGTGGGGACGAAATCCTTGACCAACAATTTCGGCAGAAACTCCCGTCAGTCCCCGCACAATTGAGCTTTTTCCAGCTTGGGGTTTACCAATTAACAGGGCTTCTGTGGTTGGCAGTTCGGCTTTAACTTTCTCTAAAATCTCTGCAACTTGAGTCTCACTGACACTAAACCAATCAACAACGTTCTGTGCCAGTTGTTCTACGGGTAAGAGTTGCGTGAAACCTGTTGTTGCTTTATTCCAGACACCAGCAATGCGATTTTTCCAAGAATTATCCACCGATTTGTTTGTTACATTATCGGTGAGTTCACTCAATTGCTGAGAATCAGGATCGGGTGGCTCAGTCATTCCCATGAAAACGGTAGGTCTATATTTATCCTACCGTTAAACTCGATTCAGTACTAAGTTGAAAAAGCGAGTAGGGAGTGGGAAAGAGGCTCCAGGGGCAGGGGGAGCAGAGGAAGCAGGGGAGTAAAGAGAAAATTTTAGTAATTTTTACTCCTAAAATATTAGGACTTACGCACTGTACAAAATAATCGTCTTGTGGCTCAACATAAATACGTAGTTTCAGGTTTTTACTAATCATTTTTTGATGGTAAATAGACCTCCGCTGTAGGGGCACAGCAATGCTGTGCCCCTACGACAGATGTGGTTTTTCAAATGATTTATATTTTGTCTTTCCTGTCAATGCGTAAGTCCTAAATATAATAAATACACTTAATTTCTTTTTCTCCTCCTGCCTCCCCTGCCTCCCCCACTCCCCTTTACAAACCAGATTGCCGCTTGAAACGTTTGTGAGCATACATTAACTCGTCAGATCTGGCAACAAGTTGTTCTAGTGACATATTGCTGTCTGCTGAGCAACGCTGTATTCCCATACTCATGGAGAGTTGATAGCTACGGTTTTGTTGTTGATTGAAGTTGGCAATATTTGTTTGCAAATGTGTTTGGATGTTTTCTGCATCTTTGAAGTAGCTGGAGATGAAAACAATGAACTCATCTCCACCCAAACGAGCAACAATATCTGACTTCCGAAAACTTTGCTTGAGTAATCGACCAGCATCAACAATCAAGGCATCTCCCATATCGTGACCAAGACTGTCGTTAATCTGTTTTAGTCCGTCTAAATCAATGAAGATGACCCAGCATAAGAGTTTCATCCGGTAAGCGATTTTCAGTTGTTGTTCAGCCAGTAGAAAGAAACCACGCCGATTATGCAAACCTGTTAGTTCATCGGTTAGTGATAATTGCCTTCCTTCAATTTCTGCTTGTTTGCGGTTGCGAATTTCCTGGATGAGTTCCATCTGGGCGATGGTCTGACGACTTAGACGGTGCAGTGCATCTAACTGCTGGTTACTTAACTGACGAGGAATAATATCGATGACACACAATGTCCCTATGGGAAATCCATTAGCTGTAACTAGAGGTACACCAGCATAAAAACGAATTTTGGGATTATTTTTAACTAAGGGATTGTTTGCAAAGCGTTCGTCTTTGATGGCGTTAGTAACTACTAATATCTCCCGTGGTTGCAGAATGGTATGGGAGCAAAAAGCCCACTCTCTAGGTATTTCCCTCGCTTTTAGTCCCACTTTGGATTTAAACCATTGGCGATCGCTATCAATTAAGCTAATTAAAGCAATTGGAGTGCTACAAATGTAGGCAGCAAGAGCAGTCAGGTCATCAAATCCTTGTTCCGGCAGGGTATCGAGAATATTGTAATCCTCCACTGCTTTGAGTCTTTCTGCTTCATTTTCAGGTAGAGGAGCAGGTCGAATCTTCACAGATGGGCGTCTGAACTTTAGGCAACAAAGTCCACGGGGCCGGAAATTTTGCAATAATCGCAGGATTTTCTCTCGAACCTCAAACCTGCACGATAGAAACATCTCTGCAACGGAAATTAAAATTCGGTTGAATTTTCTACAGAGATATTGTATTGCATTATGTTCTTCATGCCTTCGGTCTGCTCTGTTGTCCATTTCACTCTAAGCTTTCACTGTGCAAATTCCCTGAATATGTAGATGCTTACAAGGTCTTGTGCCCAAAGCCAGGTTGAAAGCGATCGAAATTGACTAAAAATTATCAAAACTTAATTAAATTGGCAAAATTCTTCGTCAAAATTTGATATTTTTGATACTATCAATTTGTCTGAACCCTGAGAAAAATTCGAGATTCGACTTCCAAAATTCTCCAGCAATCAGAAATCTTACCAAAAAAGTTAATAGACCTGCCTTGAAAATAGGGACTGGGGATTAGGGACTGGAGACTGGGGAAGAAATATTTTCATTCCTTCGTTGTGCTTGCGTAGCGTGCGCTTTGCGCTCACCGTGTTCATGGAGTCTCTTGCATAAATATTTTTTTGTTTCACACACGAGGCAAGAGAGGCGCACAGACCCGACTCTCTCTAATTAGTAATTTGTATAAACTTGCTTTATTAGTTACACCTTTGTTCATTCTTATTTTCTCTTCTCTGTATACCTTTCTTCAAAAATTGGTACTAAGCTTAATTGGTACTAAGCTGTTTAAGCTTAGTACCAATTAAATGAATAAGTTAGAAATTTCGGACATACTCCAGCTGATGTAAATACCTAAGTTCCACATCATTCTTGCTTGAGCCAAGTTAAACTAAATGTCACACAAAGAATTAGAAGACATCATAGACGCGAAGATACAAAAAGCTATACGGAAGCACGAGATGATAGTTGCTTGCATGAGTAGTATTATTGGCTTGATTTTTATAGTAGGTTTGTTCCATGCAATTTGGCTTAACCACGTTCAAATTCAAGAACTTTGGTTGAACTGATTATCGGTTGGCTTAAATGAGTATTTACCAGATAGTCTTCTCTATTGTCTCTGAATAATTCTCGTATTTTCCCTTCCCTACAATAAAGTTTCATTTAGCGCATTTACTAATTAGATGTATTAACGCATCAATCAGACGATCGCTTTTCATTGGTAAAATATCTTTACCATGCATCACATGCTGAGTAATATGAAAATGCACCAATGTTCCTAAGAGAATCCTTGCCGTTGCCTGTGGGTCAGGTATATTTAATTCAGGAGCCGCTAAGTATTGACTCAGAGCTTCTAGCACAGGTTTATTCATCGCCCGCACACAAATTTGTGCTAACTCAGGAAAACGACCAGATTCCCCAATCAACACTCGCATAAATGCACAATGTTCTTGGTCGTTATTCATCTGCTCTAATGCTTTGATTCCTAATTGGCGCAGTACAGCGGCTGGTTCTCCCTCAACCGGTTCCGTACCAAAAATAGAGTTAAACTTTTTGCCTGCTAGTTGCTCTATCAGTACTTTAAAAAGTCCTTCTTTATCTTGAAAGTGACTGTAAATTGTCGCTTTAGAAACACCTGCTGCGATCGCTACCCGATCCATACTTGTGCCAGCATAGCCATGCTGGAGGAACTCCTGCATCGCCCCTTGCAGAATTTGCTCCACTTTATCAACGGAATTATCTCGCTCAACTTCGTCAGCTTTGATGCGTGTCATTTATTAATTATCCTTTCCTATAAACAATTTTAATAGATAGGGGACTGGAGACTGGAGATTGGGGATTGGGGACTAGGAAATAATTCTTTTAACTGGTAATACCCAATCCTCAATCCCTAGTCTTAACTTCTTGACTAAACTAGTCCGTTTAGTTTAGCATAAAAATGAACTAGACAGTTTAGTACATTTTGCTGGTAGGAGGGGAATGCTATGGTGCAAAACTGGAAGTTAGAGGGTTTAAAGTCTTCTCAAAATCTGGTGCGATCGCCGATTGCCCTAGCAATAATTACATCTTTAATTGTCAGTGGGGCTAGTGTTTACACGGTAACTCAGCTTCAGAGCCAGTCGAAAAAGAGCCAACAAGCAGCAGTGCCAATGCAGCCAGTGGTAAAAACAGTAACAGCGCTGGGACGGTTGGAACCAGATGGAGAGATTATAAAACTGTCTGCGCCTTCTTCTAATGAAGGGAATCGGGTTGAGCGACTGTTGGTAAAAGAAGGCGATCGCGTCAAGGTTGGACAAGTAGTTGCGATTATGGACAGTAGCGATCGCTTACAAGCTAGTTTGGTTGAAGCACAAAAACAAGTCCAAGTTGCCAAATCCCGGCTTAACCAAGTGAAAGCGGGAGCCAAACAGGGAGAAATTGCAGCCAAACAAGCTACAGTCAACCGTATGCAAGTAGAACTAGAAGGAAATATCAGAACTCAGCAAGCTACAATCAATCGTCTAGAAGCAGAATTGCAAGGACAACAACAGAGCTTGCAAGCAACAGTGGCTCGTGTAGCAGCCGAAAGACGCAACGCCGAAGCTGACGTGCAACGCTACGAGACATTATACAAACAAGGTGCAATTTCCAATCAGGAAGTTGATAACAGGCGTTTGAGTGCAGAGACATCCACTCAGCAGTTAATCGAAAGCCAAGCCACCCAGACAAGAACTATAAGCACCCTACAACAGCAGATTAACGAAGCCAGAGCCAACCGGGATAAAACCCTCGCCACCTTAGAACAGCAGATTAACGAAGCCAAAGCCACCCTCAACCAAACTGCTGAAGTTCGCCCCACAGATGTAGCCAACGCCCAAGCAGAAGTAGACAGCGCTCAAGCCACCGTAGAGAAAATTAGAGCGCAACTAAATCAAGCATACATCCGCGCTCCCAAAACCGGGCAAATTTTGAAGATTAATACACGAGCAGGAGAAACCGTTGGCAATGATGGGATTGTGGAACTAGGTCAAACCGAGCAGATGTATGCAGTTGCAGAAGTTTACCAAAGTGATATTAACAAAGTGCAACCCGGACAAAGTGTCAAGGTAGTAAGCGATTCCTTGCCCAAAGAATTGCAGGGAACCGTTGATTGGATTGGAATGCAAGTACAGCGGCAAAATCTGATTAACAGCGATCCCTCCAGCAATATTGACGCCAGAGTGGTAGAAGTCCATGTGCGACTAGATCGAGCATCTAGCGCCAAAGCTGCCAAATTGACCAACCTGCAAGTAAAAACGGTAATTGAACTTTGAAGGGCATTTGTCATTGGTCATTGGTTATTAGTCATTTATTATTCTCCGCGTCCCCGCGTCCTCCACTCCCCACTCCCTACTCCCCATGATGAAATTAATCGAACAATTCCAGCGCCGAACTCCTCTTGGCTGGCTGCAACTGAGTCATCAAAAAGGTCGTCTGTTGGTAGCATTATCAGGTATTGCCTTTGCTGATGTTTTGATGTTTATGCAGTTAGGGTTTCAGGCTGCTCTATTTGAAAGTAATACCAGGTTACATCAAAGTATGCAGGCTGACATGTTTGTAATTAGCCCCCAAGCGCGTAACCTTGCAAATATGTCTACCTTTACACGGCGACGACTGTATCAGGCGATGGATATACCGGGGGTCAAATCAGCGGAAGGTATGTATATTAACATTGTGGATTGGAAAAATCCTCAAACACGTAACAAGACAACAATCTTAGTTATGGGGATTAATCCCGATAAACAAGCATTTAACTTAGCGGATGTGAATCGGCAAATAGATGCTGTGAAGCTACCAGATACCGTTCTTTTCGATCGCGCTTCCAGAGGAGATTATACTGAAGCGATCGCCCAAATTGACCAAGGTAAAACCGTCACCACTGAAATAGAACGGCGGACAATTACCGTTAGCGGCTTATTTACAGTCGGGGCTTCCTTCATTGCAGATGGTACTTTGATTACCAGCGACCAAAACTTTTTGCGATTATTTCCCCGGCGAGAAGCCAGCGGTGTCAGTCTCGGCTTGGTGCAACTAGAACCGGGCTACGACCCAAACCAGATCAAAACAGCTTTAAAATCACACCTTGGTGATGATGTCAAAGTTTTAACTCAAGCAGAATTTATCGAATTTGAAAAGGATTACTGGAAAACAAATACCGCCATTGGATTTATTTTCAGCTTGGGCGTATCGATGGGATTTATGGTAGGCGTGATTATCGTCTATCAAGTTCTATCTACAGATGTGAATGCTCACATGAAAGAATATGCTACCTTCAAAGCAATGGGTTATAACAATTTTTACTTGTTAGGTGTAGTATTTGAAGAGGCAATAATTCTAGCATTGCTGGGCTTTATTCCAGGAGCGATCGCACCTCTAGGACTTTACCATCTAACTCGTAACGCCACCAACTTACCACTTTACATGACCCTAGCGCGAGCTTCCACAGTCCTAGCCCTGACTATGATTATGTGTATCATTTCCGGTGCGATCGCCACTCGCAAATTACAGTCCGCCGACCCCGCAGATATGTTTTAAAAATTGTCATTGGTCATTGGTCATTGGTCATTTGCAAAGGACAAATGACAAAAGACAAATGACGATCATCACAATTAATTGAGCTATTTATGACTAGTCAACCCGTTATCTCTGTTAAAAATCTCGACCACTACTTTGGTCATAGTCAACTTCGCAAGCAAGTTCTATTTGATATCAGCTTAGAAATTAACGCTGGCGAAATTATTATTATGACAGGGCCATCTGGTTCTGGTAAAACTACACTGTTGACGTTAGTTGGTGGGTTGCGTTCTGCTCAATCTGGGAGTTTGCAGATTTTGGGACAAGAACTTTGTGGCGCTAATGCAGGACAGCTCACCCAGGCGCGATGCAATAACGGTTATATTTTCCAAGCGCACAATTTGCACGGTAGCCTGACAGCACTGCAAAACGTCAGAATGGGCTTGGAAGTACACAAAAATATTTCGCCCTCAGAAATGAAAACCCGGTCAGCCGAAATGTTAGAGGAGGTAGGATTAGGACATCGCCTGAATTACTATCCTGATGACTTATCCGGGGGACAAAAACAAAGAGTAGCGATCGCTCGTGCCTTAGTCAGTCGTCCTAAAATTGTGTTAGCGGATGAACCCACCGCCGCCCTTGACAGTAAATCAGGACGAGATGTAGTCAATCTCATGCAAAAATTAGCTAAAGAACAAGGTTGTACAATTCTTTTAGTTACTCATGACAACCGCATTTTAGATATTGCCGATCGCATAGTCAATATGGAAGATGGCAAACTAGTAAGCGATCGTGCTGTTGTGTCAGTAACTTAACTACCCATAAGGTTTTTTCCTCTACTCGCTACTCCCTATCAATAGTTAATACTGAAGCAAGGTGAGCAGGACGAGATAAATGTGGGCAATGTCCTCCAGGTAGTTCTATGGCGTCAACTCCCAAACGCTTACGTGCAGCGTAGCGTGACCATTCAGGAGAGAGTATCCGGTCATCAGTACAAACAATATATTTACACTCTACATTTGGTAAAGCCTTCAAAGGATTGACCTCAAAAATATATGCCATTGATTGCTGCAAACGTCTTTTTGAGAATGCCCAGCGCATTACATCCGGTTGACAATCTTGATAGAAAAATTCCATCAATACTGCTTCATCTGAAAAGTCTTTACCAGCAGAAATTGGATTAAACATATAAGGTTCATCATCGAATTGTTCAAGTTGACGTGACTGTTTTGGTTCGTAATTTAATGATTTGAGGCTATCAGAATCAAGATGATGAGAAAATTGGTCAAGTGTACTGGTTTCTGGGTATGGAATAAGCGCAGTCAGGAACACCAATTGACGTACTTGATGGGCTTCTGCAACAAGGGGAATAACCGTACCAGCCATTGAGTGACCAACCAGCACAATATCATCATCAGTTTTTGGAAGCGCTTGCAATACGACATCTGCAAATTGCGATAAACTTCCAGATGCATCTTCAATTGGCAAATCCATTGCTACCGTTTTGTGGCCTTGCGCTTCTAAGTAAGGAATTAACAAATCCCAACACCAAGCGCCTTGGAAGGCGCCGTGAACGAGACAAAAAAGACTCATAGTGATTTTAGGTAAGTTTTCCAACTTGTGGTTATCTTCTACCTTAAATTTTGTACCATTGTCAACAAGCTTTGCTGCTAGCTGACAAGACGCGGCGTCGCATAAGTGAAATGTTTATATATAGGGTTTTACCTTGTACAATGCTTTTCAAGCAAGCGTAGTTTTTGTTGTTTTTTTTAAATCTCAAAAAATGGAAAAATTAAACTATAATTTTGAATATAAAAACAGTCATTTGGCTCAATACCAGCAGCCATATCCTCAACGTTCTTCAATCGATAGATTCACAATCTAAATCAAGTTCATTGCCATAAAAATTTATCAAAAAATAACACCTAATGACTAATGAGATAAGTGAAAAATTAAAACAGTCTTCTGCTGATTTGTTAATGAACAGTGAGTCAGACTACCCTTTTGAGGTTGTTTTATGGACTGGTCAAGCTCAGAGCCTGACAACTCAAAAACTACTCCAGCTAACAAATCATCCCCAAGATTCGCAGGTTGAGGAAATAGAGTTAGATTATTTATTTCGGAATTGTGCCTATGAAAAAGAGTGGCACGACGAACAACAGAAACAGAATGTTAAAAAATTTCAAACACTTGTCCAGACGCTTAAAAATAATCTTCATGAAATCAAAGTTTATCGCATAGGTACGATAAATATTGATGTCTATATTCTCGGCAAAACCCCATCTGGAGATTTAGCAGGGCTTTCTACCAAAGTTGTAGAAACCTAGCAGTTAATTCATAATTCCTAAACTCGCCCCAAATTAGTATTACGAATTACAAATTTATGTTATGGCAATTCCCAATTACATGAGGTACAGAAATTTGTAGGGACGCATATAGCTTTTCTCATTTAACGTGAGTTCGATGAACCTCTCCCCAACCCCTCTCCGAGGCGAAGAGGGGCAGAAATATTTTTAGTTTCCAACGAAAAAATTAGGGTTTCAAAGCCTCTCTCCCTGTGGGGGAGAGGAATGGAAGCGGGGTTTTTAGAGCCGTCGAACTCACGTTCATTTATGTGAGGTACATCGGTAGGGGCACGGCACTGCCGTGCCCTTACACTCCGAGATATAATCTTGTACCGCATATGAATCGGAACCGCTATAATATGGGCGCACAGTAGGGGCGCATAGCTATGCGCCCCTACCTTGTACCTCACGAAAGCGAGAAATGCTATAAAGCTGTGTAATTTTGATTAAACTACAAATTGTCAACTCTAGATTCAATCACAGATTGAACAGACGTAGACACATTAGATAAGAAATTGAAGCCTGTTTTGACTTCAATTGAATCAACAGAGACTCTATATGTTCTCCAATCATTATTTCTTATGCCTTGGGTGTTGGGCATATCAACGCTGATAACCCTCGTGCTAGTCGTAACTCCAGACGCCCCAGCACCAGGGTTATTTACTACAGCAACCTTCCAAACTCTATTCGGAACTTGAACATTGCCATTGGCAATTGTATATTTTGTGCCATTCGAGCCAGTTCCACCAATGCCGTAGGTGCCAGAAATAATATATAGTTCTTTCCCCTGGCTCACTAAGCTTCTCAAGTAGTTTTCTAGTGAAGCCCATGGCCCCTGATTATTATCGGGCGACTGTGGCACCATATTTGTCATTAGGAAGGTTGCAGAGTTATCCGTCACCGTTCTTGTTCTGTCAGCAGAAGGTGTCATGTGTCCTCTATCAAAACCGCTACCAGAATAGTCAGAGCCACCTACTCGATACCATCCTGTAGGGAGGCTGGTATCAGCACGGAAGTCGTCTTGTCTTGCTGCTGAACCAAGCCACGACGAATTTAACTGCCAAGACACCCAATTTGGAGTCCCTCTGTCGCGGCTGTAACTGAGTGCATACTGGGGTTTTAATAATAAATAATTGTTTGGATATGAGACGTTTGTTGTTGCGTTACTTGGATTGCCCAAGGTTAGATGCACACTTGATGATTGTGCTTTTGTTGGGCGTAAATATCCAATCAGGGCTATAGGTAAGGCTATAGCTACACAAGGCAGCAAAAATTTAAAAAGCCTAGTTTTTTTCATACTTTTAGTATCTAAAGACACATTTAGTCTCTATGCCTTATGTCCTAAAATCAAGTATTCAGGGATACAAAAAGTATAAAATCTGCAAATTATTAAGCTGATTTGAGAATAATAGATGTAAACCCATACTTTGTAGCCATATCTCTCTTCTTAGTCAAGAATTCAAGATACACTTTTTCGCCACTTCTTTACCTGCTCATAACATTTACATAAGAAATGTTTACATCAAAAAATATTACTATGGTTACAGTTCTCATTGTTAAGCCGAAGTTCATAGAAATAGACCAATTAACAAATACAAAAATAGAACAGGTAGAAGTTTGACGCTCATATATTCACCATTGCCCAGAATTATCTTCTTGTTGCAAACCGATTAATTGTCGCCGTTTCCAAGCATAGTGAAGGATATTAATTCCGAGTTCTTGAGCGGTACGAATGGTTAATCGGGGTAAATTTAAATCTCCCAATCCCCAAGCAGTTGCTAAATCACCAATTACTAGAATAATTCCTCCACCAATTAACAGTTTAATTTGCTGTTGATTAACCATTGGTAACCCGGCAAATAAGAAAGGTTTTGTTCTTAAAGGATGACTCCGTTGCAATTCTTCTAAAGGTCTTAAAGGACTCTCTAACTGTTGTGCTAATGCTTGAGTACTTTCAATCAAGGCGTTAGCATTGACTGGTGCATCAACTAGAAGCACACCACCTAAGTTTAAGTAATTTTTTAGGGATTCAAATTCGAGACTATTTAAAGATATGGCTTGTCCGCCTGTGAGATAAAGTAGGTCATAATCTTGGATATTTTCTGATAGAGAAACCTGACCTGGTTCATCAGCCCCTCGCAAACTGGGATATAACGGTTCTACTGCTTGTAATAAGTATGAAAGGCTGAAAAAATTACGCGCACATTCTGGGTCGCTATGATTGGCCTGCGCCATACATACAAGTGCTTGGGGACGCATTTGTGCTTGACGACGATAACGCAAATCAATGTTGTTATATCCGGGGAAAAAAGCATCCGCAGGTTGAATAATATCAGTATGTCCTGGTTGCAGGAGGATTCGACATATTTCGATTTCTGAACTGATTGGTGTGGAGTTTCTTTGGTCAATTCGATAAGTTTCTTGGACGATATCTCTTTGCTGTATGCGCCGCAATTCATCAGGGTCTACATAGCTGACTACTAAGTAGATCGTGATTGGTTCTGAAGTGACTACTTCTATATCAATGGGAAAGTCATAAGAAGTCGGTACAACAATTAAGTTACCTGCTAAATCAATGGCAATACCAGGTTGAATTTGTACCCATCGTCCATCTCGATATCTAGCTTCTACTTGGCTGGGTGCAGTAATATCTCGAATACCTAAACCGCAGACAATTCCTGGTTGATTTAAGCTTTGATATTGGGCATTTTGCCGCAGACGATGGTAATTGTGGGCTGTCTGCCAGCGTTCAGCATTAATTAGTAATCCGTCTGTGGCTTGCAAGCGTTCAAAGGATTTAATTGGTGGGGGTGGGAAAGGGTGGGACATAGGGATTTTGGATTGAGCAATTTGGGATTAGAAGTTTGTGATGGGAATTTAAAAAATATAGTTATTAAATTTGGGATTTTAAATTAGATGTAGGGTGTGTTATACAGGAGGCTAACGCACCTTTAATTTTTAATGGTGGGTTATACTAATTGATTATGAATTATGAATTATTTTTTAATTAGCAGGATTTTCGATAGTTAGTTCGTAGGTGCAGAAAGCTGGTTTTTCTTGTTCAATGATTCTTTGAATAAGTTGTTCGTTGATGATGCCACTAGCAATGTTGGAACGCAAACGGACTACAAAATGATATGGTTGTCCACCGGCTAAAACTGCATTTCCGAGTTGTGCGTTTCCAATGATGAAACTTGGGCCAAAAGGTTCTGTAATACTAATATGTTTATCTGCTTCATTAGGTAAATGTTCGTCTAAAGGTAAGCCTGTATAAAGATGTAAGTAAAGACGCAATCCTTTACGAGTTCCTCGCCAGCGATAAAGTTCTACTGCACGGCGAATTAAACGCCGCTGTTGCTGGAGATTCCAGACGGAATCTACTTGCCAAGCAACCCAATGAGCCATAAAGGGTAGTAGTGCTTGCGGTGCTGTCAGGGGGTCGAGGTTTGCCCACATGACGTTATAACTATCAACTATTGGTTGAAAAGCTTGCTCAAATATTTTCATGAAGCGACCAATAAAGTCTACTTCCCGATACAAAATTGGCAAGAATTCCATGTAGGCTGTGTAGGGACGGATGTATAAATCAAAATACTCGCTTCTGTGGGTTTGTTCGTTGTCTGTGCCTGGGTCGATATGGAGAGTAACTAGGCTGCGAAAATTAAGTGTTAGTTTGTCTTTTTTTGCTGGGTTTATGGCTTGTTGATCTTCAAAAAATGTGTCAGGAATGGAAAAGTAGAGGACTGCATCCATTTGTCCGCGAGGTGGTATTTCACTACCTTCTGTGCCAATTTGACACCACTCACTCGGAAAGTTTCCTTCAACGCTGAAGTTGACTCGCAAGGGACGGGGTTCTAAGTTTTGCACTTGCACAATCATCTCGCTTGGATGTCCAGGATGCAAGAGTAAACTACGTCCGGCTGCATCTGCGTTTTCTTCGTTGGCAAAGGTTAAACCCCCTACAGGTAATGCTTCGGGAATTTGCATTGGGGTTAATTGAATGCGTACAGCGGGACTAGAACGACTTTGAACCATAGGAGTGGGGAGTGGGGAGATGGGGGAGATGAGAGAGATGAGGGAGAAATAACTAATGACTAATGACTAATGACTTATTAGCGATTAATGATTTGGATGTCGTGATTTGAACGCAGATTTGTATCAGCCCAAGAACATATCAAACCTTCTGGACCTGGGTCAATTAGTTGTTCTGGTGATGATTGTCGTCTCCAAATTTCTCCTTGTTTGCGGATGGGAAATAACAGGACGGGACCTAGATGACGGACGCCTGGGGTTTGTTGCAGTAAGGCGACAATATCCGATGTATAAACTGGTCGCCCAAATGGCCAGCCTTGGCCGTCGAGTCCTCCGGTTAATGGATTTAAATATTTATACAGCAGGACTCTTAAATTGCGGCGAATTTCTTCTCTGGCGTAAGGATTATCGTAGGCGGGTTCTAGGGCAATTTCTGTTTGTACGGAAACACCTACGTAATTGGGTTCTTGTAGTTCTATTTGTACTCCTAAGAGGCGTCTTTCATCTAAGTAACTCAATATTTGGTCTTGGAGTGCATGACTCAGACCAAATTCTTCTGGTGTCATGCCATCGCCTTGAGCGATCGCATCTGTGTTGGCAAATGGCACTACTATTAAACTAACTATACCTGCTTGGCTACGTGAATTTGCTGGCAAACACCGGACGCGAGCGATCGCTCCTCTGCCGGCTTGTTGGGCTAAAACTTCAAAATCTTCGGCGGTGACGGCGCGATCGCGGGTGCGGAGAATTCGCGGTGCTTTCATCACTGCTTGTTCTAGTGATTCGGCATCGGCACCATTCATTGCTGGTACGCGATTGATCGTGCTGGCAATGTATGGATATGCAGATTTCAAAAACTGAATTGCCCCGGCTTGCACATTGCCTTCTCTACCGCCGCCTGTGCGATATGCAACCATTTTAATCTCTGCACCACGGGGAGGAATCGCCCCATACTGGTGTTGAGATTCTCTGTTTTCCAGGGTGCTGACTTGTACAGATGTCTCGTCTAATCGTGGTTGCTGAATTCGGGTTCGCACTTGTGTTTGCTGTTTGATTTGACCGGGTTCCCGAATCAACGGGCCAAATTGCACTTCACCCGTGAGGGAATCTACGGTGTAATGCAAGTGATGCGGTGCAGAATCAGCAAAATCTCTCACCTCAGTCCATTTCTGAGGTAAACCGCCAGCGGGAGTAACTAAAATATACTCGTTTTCTTTGCGCTCTAAAATTGGTGAAGTTTGTAACTGGAAAACCTGACCTGGTGTACCATCACTAATTCCCAAGCGCTCATCGAGAATCAGTGTACTGTGACTAGCTCTGACTGTACCGCCTATTGACCGCACTGATAAACCAGTAATTCGCGGCGGACGATTGTAACCAGATTGATTGGTTTCGGTGATGGCAAAGGAACAGCGCAGCCAGCGACCCCGGTAAGAGGTAAAGTTACTTACAGGCCAAATTTGAGGGAGATGCAAACGTACCTCTGCTCCTTGAGCCGGATTTCCACCTTGTTGAGCCATTTCGTAAAAACTGAAGCCGCGAGTTTTATCATCTGATTCTTGCAATAAAACCGGTTGCCAATTTTCGCCATCCCACGCTTCCCACTTCCGGGGCGGTTGATTGGGGTTAATCCCAGCGGGGGTAGCCGCAGCTCCTTGGAAAGTAATTTCTAAGACATTAGCATCTAATGCATCGTCAGAATTGATCGCTAAATAAAAACAGTTACCAGGCTGGGGTTCCTCTTCAAATATTGGCTGTTCGTTACCTGTCCAGTAACCGTTAGATTGACGAGTCCAGGAAGTTGTGACTCTTTCGCGCAGAGATTGGGGAATATCTTCGGTAGTTTGGGCGGTTAAAAAGTGCTGTATCCGGGGTTTGCCAATAACTAGCGGCGCATCTGTGCTAAAAGTTATGGATTCTGTTGTTTCAGTTTGAATAGTTGCAGCTTCTAATCCTGCCGGAATCGTGTAAGCTTCGGGTAGTTCAGCGGTTAAATAAAAAGTTAATTCTGTGTGTGCTGGGGCGGGAGGTTGGAGACGAATACCCAGTAATTCTAGAAAAGCCACATAATTTTTTCGCGGTACTTGGTTAAATCTGAGCAACATTTGGTCAGTTAGCCAAGCAAATAACTCAATCAGCGTAATTCCTGGGTCGCTGAGATTGTGGTCTGTCCATTCCGGACAGTACCGGGGAATACGCATTATACATTCGTCTACCAAGTCATCGAAAGCGCGATCGTCTAAGTTGGAAGAAGGTAATTTTGGTAAAAAGTCAAAGTTCACGATTCCTCCCCAGCTGAAACCAAATAAAAAGGATAAACAAAGCTATAAATATCGTGACTCTCTTTGAGCCGATAATTGATGGTAATATCTACTCTGCCGCGTACAGGGTCAGCTTCAGTGAGAACTCCATCGACAAAAATGCGTGGTTCCCAAACTTCTAAAGCTTCCAAAACATAAATCCGAATTCGCAGTAGGGTGTCAGTATTTAAAGGTGCAAACGCCAGTTCTGACAACCGCGAACCAAAATTAGGTCGATAAACCCTCTCACCTACTCCAGTGCGGAGGATAATCCAAATAGATTCTTTAACTTTTTGTTCTTCACGGCTAAGCTGTATCCCACCTTGCACATTCAAGCGCAGAGGATAAGCCAAACCGGTTCCCAAATAGGCTCGATCGCGACCATAAACCATATCTGGCACTTAGACAGCTGTGACATGTATATCTTCAAAGATATCGGCACAAAGGGGGAAAGCCTATTCGCCAAAGGTCGAGGATGGGGGGATGGGGGAAGGGGGCAGGGGGCAGGGGGCAGGGGGAAGGGGGAAGGGGGAAGGGGGAGAAATGACAAATGACAAATGACAAACTCAGCACTTGTCACTTTGCTGTATCTTTAATAAACTGCCATTGGTTTTGGGGTACGCTGTAGCTTAAAGATTTTCAAGATCCGCGATCGCACTAACAACGTCTATGAAAAATTTAGCTCTATTATCTGCTACAGCTATTGCTGCTACGTCAGGATTAGTTTTCGGGACAATGCAAGCCGCTTCTGCTTTAAATTGGACCTGGAATTATTCTGGTGTTGGCATAACGGCTGACGGTACTTTCATCACTAATGACACTCCTGATGATTTGGGTTTTTACCAAATTTTGGGAATTACTGGTACACGAAATGGTGAAACAATTACTGGTCTGCAACCTACTGGAACTCCAATACCAGGAAACGAACCTTTTAATGTGGACAATTTAATTAGTCTTAATGCTCAACAGTTAACAGGTGACGGTTTCGGATATTCTACTTCTGGGGGAAATTATTCTAGTCCATTTTTCGCTAGTTTTTTGCCGACACCTAGTTATTTAGAGGTTTTTTCCGCGCCGCCATTAACACCAGGTTTTGAAAATTTCGGGCCAGAAGATAGTGAGTTAACCATTAGTTTTTCTGCAAGTATAGTCACCGTCCCTGAATCCACATCTATTGTTAGCTTACTCGCCTTCGGTACTCTGGGCGTTGTTTCAGCACTCAAACGTAACAAGTCATCCAAATTTACTGGTAAGACAGAAAAAGTAATTTCCTAAATCTTAAGTAGGGTGCCTTATACCATTTCACTAAAACCTTGATACATATAGATTTCGCGTAGGGGCACGGCATTGCCGTGCCCTTACCAACGTATTTGTATCATAATTAAAGTGAAACGCACATCAAGACTCCACTCCCCACTCCCGACTCCCCGTTCCCGACTTAATTAAGGCGAATGATTGCACCTCTGACTGTAATGTTACCGTTGGCGGTAATGTCTATATTGCCAAGAGCATCTAATGAAAGATTACCTTTTGATTTCACTGAAACAGATTTACTTGCGTCGCTCATTTCGATTGAATGACCGCCTGTGGTTTCAATGGAAATAGATTTACTTCTATCGTCCATTTTGATTGTATGACCGCCGGCGGTTTTAATTTCGATGTGGCGATCGCTATCATTGAAATACATTTTGTGACCGGCTTTAGTTTCTGCGCGAATACCTGTTTTACTGCTGGCTTTATCTTCTTCAATAAACTGTAAAACATGTCCAACACGAGTTTTTATGGTGCGTAATCTGACACCCTTGCTACCAACTGAATCATCTACTTTTTCTGGTGGTGCGTCTTTACCATTCCATACGCCGCCAATAACGTAGGGACGGTGGATGTCGCCATGTTCAAAACCGACTAATACTTCATCGTTTATTTCTGGTAAACAGTCGAAACCTCTGTTTATCCCTGCTCCCACGGCTACAACTCTCGCCCAGTCGCTTGCATGTTCTTCTGTGAGAGTGGGAAACTTGACTTTGACTCTACCCCATTTCTCTGGGTCTTTGTTATCAGTCACAATTCCGACTAATAAAGTCTCAGATGGCTGTAAATGTTTTTTCGTGGATAGAGTTGTGAATAAGTTACCAGCACGTAGGCCCCGGACGCTAAAATCGGTTTCATAAACCCGCCCGTTGTAGAAATGGCGCGTTTCTGTGACATAATATTGACCACTATAGCGATCGCCTAATTCTTGCAGACGAATCACTCGCCTCGGTCGAATTTCAGGATTTCCCACTGCTTTGGCATCTGCATAAATAAATTCCCCTCCCAGTTCATCACACAAAGCCTGAGCCATCACATCTGCTTGTTTTTTACTAGCAACAGGTTTATCTACAACAATCATTTTCGGAGTTTGCAGATTGCGAAATTTACTACTGGTACTACTTCCTAGCTGATTACCTGTCTTGGTGATTTGCTTTTCTCTGTTGGCTGTTGAGCTAATCAATTTTTTTTGGGTGTAGTCCCAGCCACGCACTTCCACAGAACTCACTTGCTCAGCACTAGTGACACGGGTACTAAATTTACTAATATCAACTAGCCATTTCAAATCTAAAGAAGCTTGACTATCTACTTTGCAAAAATTTATCTTATCCTCTGTAATAAATAGTTCAAAACCAATACGTGCTGCTCTTTCTTGCAAAAACTCCATATTAGTTTGATTTTCTTGAAAAACATATTTGTGGACTTCACCACTGTCGTCTATTGTTCCAAGATTTATACCTACTTCTTTAGCTATTTTCTTGACTATGTCGCTATCAGTTGTATTTAAAAAAGAACGATTATAACGTCCTCTGTGAAGACGATGAGAAATATCATAGCCGCGAACAATTATATTAGCTTCAGATTTTTCATTGAAGTGAACTTCCATCCCTGTAATTTCGCCTTCAATGAGAGTTTTTGTTTTTTCAGTTCTAAAATTTTGATCTTGAGTAGTACTCGATTTGAAACCTAACGTTACTTTCTTACCAATTTGAAAAATCTGTTCGTGTCGCCAAGGTTGATTTTGCGATCGCTCAGATGTCGGAATATAGCTATTATGTATTACCAAGGTAAACATTGCTGGCAAATGCAGACTTTCTTCTACAGTCATTTGCAGCAAATCTTTGAGCAATTCATCAGAAGCCGGTTGTCCTTCTATCTTAACTAAAGGGTCGCTTAAATAAAGGTTTTCGTTAGGCATAAGCTATAATTTGCGCTTCCAGCGCACCAAAGATGTGACCCAAAATCCAAAATTGAAATAATCCAAAATCCAAAATCTTAAGTTTTTCCTAGTCGTTGATTTGGCTGGCGATTTCCACCTTTAGAAGCAGATTGTCGTCCTCCAGGAAGGTTATTTTTATCTACTTCTTGCAAAGCAATATCTACCATTGCTCTGACTGGTGTGCCATCACTCAGAAACATATTTAAAGTGTAAGTTAGACTTGTAATTACACAATAAAAATACTCTGTTTTCCATGTTAATATGTAAACTGGCGGGCGCTTGTCATTCGCTCTATCGATAGTTTCTACACCTTTTTTGATTTTGTCTATATACTTTTCCATCACCGACTCTTTAGTTTCATAAGTATCGAATAGCAACTGTTTAAGGGTGAATTTGTAAGGGTCAACACCAGAAAAGTTCACTTTAGGAAGTAAAGTAGTTCCTCTATTCCCTTGCTTGCTTTCCCATTTAACAGTTCGAGCAAAACTAACTTCTGTAGGATTAAACATTAATTCAATATCTGGTGCTTCATTGTTATAAGCTACAAGTTTTGCTTTTTCAAGTTGTGGTTTACGCTTTTGAGTAACAATAATTGCTGGAGTTGCCATTTGAGTATTTCTCCGATATTTTTTGAATAAAATTTACCAAGATAAACGACCCGAGTAACCACCATGACGTTCTCTCTCAATTTCCAAACGTTGGCGTAATCTGCTATAAATTTCACGGGCTAAAGCTTCAATATCAGCCGTATCATCTTTCTTATCTTCTTCCTGTTTTGCAGAAGTGCTTTGTACAGTCTCCGTTATTGATTCTGTGTTTTCAGATGTGGGTGCAGTGACTTCTCCACCATCAGCAAACCCTCTAGGTGCAGGAAGATGTTTAGCAAAAATTTGTGATGATTCTGATGATGTAGAAATTTCAGAAAATTCGGAATTTTGATTATTAGATTCCCCACCGTTAAAGAAGCTTGTGAATTCATCATGATTTCCATTTAATAATTCTTGCACACTTGACCATTGAGAAGGTGTATCTGACCGTTGGGAAGGTGTATTAGTAGTAGAATTTGCTTTTCTAAAAATTAGGGGAGGCGATGAATATTGAGGTGAAGTAACAAGTGCATCACTCGTTTTGTTTTCAACAGTATTAAGCTGTGGAGAATTGAGTACCGAAAGCTTCTGTTTTCCAACATTCAACCCCAAGGAAGCAGGAATTAAAGAATTAGATTCTTCAGGCTTGAGTTGTAATGAAGTGTCTGGAAAAGAATCGACTTTAGTCGAACTCTCTGGAGAAGTTGTTTTTTCTGGTTTTTTGGTATTGGGTGGCTGTAAACTTGGAAGAATAATATCGTCCGGTGTACCGCCAGTGTTGATGTGCTGTAGTAAAGGTAGATTTTTTTGTGCATCCCTGGTATTAATGACAAACTCACCAGGTGTCAGCATTGCAGGTACGGTATCGGACGGTGCGATGTGCTGATTATTTTGAATATGGGAGTCTGTTACTTGACCACCAGTAGCATAACCTTTAGGTGCTGGCAAATTTTGAATGGTGGTATTTTGTTCAACTTCAGGTGGTGTGCTTACCTGATTTTGGAGAAAAGCTGGCTTTTCTGAGATATCTTGGTAATCTGGGGTATCAACAAAGGTTGAAATTTCAGAAGAATTGGCGATCGCACCTAATAATTCTGACTCTACTATTTGTTCATTTTCAGCTATTTTTCGGAAAATATTCGATGTTTCCCCAACATTTGATGACACATCGCTAATTTTTGGTGCTTCAATAATCTCAGGGGATACATTGCTAACTTTTAGTGTTTCAACAATCTCCGGCGATGTAGCGTTGACTGCTGGTGATTCAATAATCTCAGGGGATACATTGCTAACTTTTGGTGTTTCAACAATCTCCGGCGATGTGGCGTTGACTGCTGGTGTTTCAATAATCTCAGGGAATACATTGCTAACTTTTGGTGTTTCAACAATCTCCGGCGATGTGGCGTTGACTACTGGTGATTCAATAATCTCAGGGAATACATTGCTAACTTTTGGTGTTTCAACAATCTCAGATGATATTTTGCTTTCAACAATTTCAGGAGAGATATTGCTAACTTTTGGTACTTCAACAATCTCAGACGATATTTTGCTTTCAACAATTTCAGGAGAGATATTGCTAACTTTTGGTGCTTCAATAATCTTAGGTGGTGCTAAGATAGGCTGACTTTCTGTAGACTCGCTGATAGTATTCTCAAGATTATCGTTACGTTGCAGTGAAATTACATTTGCTGGGACATCTGAGACATTAACCGCCACAGTAGATTGCGACTCTGAAGTGGCTAACTGTTCATTGTCATCAAATTTTGTGAAAAAATTTGATGTCTCTTTAATATTGGCTGAGGTAGGTGTTAATTGAACAGGCGCAGAGGCTAAAGATTCATTTGTAACACTAGAGTCAATTTCTTGTTGTACCACAATCGGACTTTTTACAACTGAAGACTCAAAATTATCTACAACAACAGGCGGTAGGGGTTTATCGTTGTGCGCCTCTACAGTATTTTCATCATTCGCCAAAGGATAAAGTAAAGTAGGTGCGTCATCAATGCCAGGTGAAGTAATTGCTGACGAGAAGGGTAAATTTTCTAGAGAATTATCAGAGACAAAATTACCCGCATCAAAATTGCTCGTGGCTTTTTCCGATCTTAAATCTGAGTCAATGGTATTATTTGTATTTAGCGATTTTTGTTCCGTTGATGGAGAATTTGGGATTGGTGGTATTTCTTTTTTTTCAATTACATTTCTTCGAGAAGCAGTGCTTTGATTCTCAATTTGAGAAGGAAATTCTTCTGTCTCAATATCTTGTTGTAGCGGCGTTCGGCTAGCTGAAATATCTGGGATATCAACTTTTTGTGATGATTGAGTAATTCCAATATCTTCTTGCAGTGAGGTTGGGTTAACTGAAAGATCTGGGATATCAACTTTTTGTGATGATTGATTATTTTCAATATATTGTTGTGGTGACGTTGGACTGATTTCCGAGGTTTCAGTGATTATTTCTTGTTGATTGTTGGTAAAATTGTTAGATGGAATAAATGTTTTTTCGACATTATGAGGCAAAGTAAATTCTCTAGGCGAATTATCTGCTAATTCACTTGTGTTTGCGTCTAATTTATTATTTTGTTGTAATGACGAAATCTTTTCTGAAGTAGACGGGTTTGGACTGGGTAAACTAGATGGTAACTCAGAAATTACTTGCGGTTCTTCGTTGGCTATGTTGTTAAATAAAGTTGGTTGTTCTTGAATATTAGGCGTAGTAGATGCCGTGATGTTAGGTGTGGTATTACTAATAGGCTCATCATCAATTGTAGTGTTGTCTACGGTAATATTTTGTTGTGAATTTTTGGGATGATCGTTTTCACGCAGAGGCGCAGAGGCGCGGAGAGGAGAGGGAGTTTGAGAGTTTAATATATAATTTTCATTTTTGGTTTGGGGAATGCTCAGATTAACTTCTGGAGATGGAGGTTTATCTGATGATATTAAGTTATCGTGATGGGGATTAATAGGAATATTGCTTTTGGCGGCAGCTTGTACAACATTCTTGGACGGAGATGATTTAACTGATTTTTTAGTGGTAGATTTTGTTTTTGGTTGCTGTTGAGATTTATTTGTTTGTTTGGATTGAGATTTAGTTTGATTTTTTCGGTTGCTTTTTTTTTGAATATTTATTTCTGGTGAGACATCATTAATTGTATTATTCTCAATAACACTTGGCAGGATTTTTGGAATATTGCTTTTTACTATTTCAGTGGAAGTCAAGTTATTATTTTCTTCTGATTCTATTGGCTCAAAAGGGTCAAAATCAAGAAATGGAAATCCACTATTGATATCTGGATTATCCCAACTATCCCAACCTATTACTGGTTGGATCGATGGTTCTTGTTCGCGAGATAACAAAAATTGAGAAGATGTGACTAATGGTGGTTTGGTTTGTCTAGTGCTGATAAAATTACTTTTTGAATGCAGAAAATCAGATTCTTTTCTTAAGGCTAGTCTGTGACTATTAGATAAAGATGATATTACCCCAAGTGGATGAATATTGTTTCCTAATAAAGGTTGAATTACTTGCATATTTATAGTGAAAATTAATCAATTAACTAGAAACAAAATATCCTGTTTTTTCATTTCGTTCTACAGAGTTGCCTCCTCCTGTAGTTCTGGAAACTTTTAAGCCTTCATAAGCTAAAGTTAATTCTTCAATAGCAACTGCTTTGCCATCGGCTTGGAGTGTAGGTGTTTTCCAAGTTACTGGGATAGCACCAATCAAAGTCCAACTCATCATCGTTTCACCAGATTGATTAAAAATTAGGATATTGACATTCCGTCTAGATGTTTTCTTTTGTTCATCAAAAACTGCATTTATCCAGTTCCAAAAACCTGGATGGTCGGTAACTCCACGTTTAAGAGTTATGTCTGCAAATTCTGTATGACCTAAATAAATTCTCTGCTGGTCGTTGACACCACCTTCTTGAAAAACGTTTTTCTTAATTTGAACACTTAAACCCGTACATTCAGTGAAAGATGCAGCAATAGAACTATCTATTTCCACGTAAAAACGATTACTAGTGACATAATTTAATTCGTGAGTAACGTTGCCGTTATTACCATTTCCAGCCATTAAGACCACCTTTGAGAACTATAATTACCTATTCTTTCCCGCTGCGATCGCAAATCTTCTTGCAAAAGTTTATACACCTGCTCTGTGAGTTGGTTTAGCAGCAATGAATCGTTGAGATATTTACTTGCAGTTTGAGCGACTTTGCCAGCATCAGAAGTCACTGAAACCCCAGCGTATCCAGCAGTGCCGCCAACGTCTCCATTAAATGTGAACAAAGTTTGTTGCTGATTTGAGTCCATAAATAAAAAAACTCTCCTAGAATCCAGGCTAAAGGTAGTGCATCAGAATCAAAAGTAGCCAAAAGTCGAATTAGTCATTTGTCATTTGTCATTGGTCATTTGCAAAAGCTTTATGTCCAATAACTAACCCGGTTTCGGATTGATTTTTAATAGTTGGTCAGTTGTGTTACAAGTGCGATCGCTCTAGACTAGATATTAGTATCAGCAAAATACTCATCTACCAACTGGTTGGGCATCAGAAAAATATGAAAGAACGCATCATTCAGCCCAAAAAAATTACCACAGATTCCTTCTCAATACCTGCACTCAGACAACCAACACGCGGTTTCGGTTCACAGTCCTCTGGTGTATCCCCAGCAGCGCCAGATAACTCTCTAGTCCACGACATTAGTCGAATACCATTGCGCCGTCCCCAAACCAAACTCACGGTTAATCAGCCAGGAGATATTTACGAGCAACAAGCTGATAAAATGGCGCAGGAAGTCGTGGGAAGATTGGCTGAACCTGGAAATTCTTCGTCTATCCAGCGCCAAGAAATGCCACAAGAGGAAGAATTACAAATGAAACCTCTCGACATTAGCACGCTACAACGAGAGTCGGCACCAGAGGAAGAGGAAGAAGAATTACAAATGAAACCTCTCGACATTAGCACGCTACAACGAGAGTCCGTGCCAGAGGAAGAGGAAGAAGAATTACAAATGAAATCCCTCGACACTACCACGCTACAACGAGAGTCCGTGCCAGAGGAAGAGGAAGAAGAATTACAAATGAAACCCCTCGACACTAGCACGCTACAACGAGAGTCGGCGCCAGAGGAAGAAGAAGAAGAATTACAAATGAAATCTCTCGACACTAGCACACTACAGCGAGAGTCGGCGCCAGAGGAAGAGGAAGAATTACAAATGAAGCCGATGGTGCAGCGTCAGGGTGGGGCTGGGATGGCTGCTAGCCCGGACTTAGAAGCGTCCATCAACCAAGCAAGGGGAAGTGGACAGCCGATCGCTGACAACATCCGCGGACCGATGGAACAGGCGTTTGGCGCAGATTTCAGTGGGGTGAAGGTTCACACAGATAGTCAATCAGATGAGTTGAATCAATCAATTCAGGCGCGTGCTTTCACGACGGGACAGGATGTGTTCTTTCGGCAGGGGGAATATAATCCTGGGAGTCGGGGCGGACAGGAGTTGTTAGCGCATGAGTTGACTCATGTGGTGCAGCAGAACGGGGGGATGGTGGAGCGATCGCTGTTATCCCCAGCTCAACAACAGCCACCCATCCAGAAAAAAGAAAGCCTTACAAAAGCAACCACGAGCTTGACGACTGCTTTACCAAGTGGGCAGGTAGTGCAACGGAACGTTAAAATTAAGGGTAAAAAAACAAAAACATACGCAAATTTTGCTGCTTTTAAAAAGTCCCCGTCCTATCAGACACTGATGCTCAGTCTCGCTGAACGCAACTTTGATGAACACAGAGTTGAATTCCACCTCAAACAGCTCTTTTCGACGGATGTAGAATTCGAGAACGAACAACATTTTACCGAAGCACTAATTTATGACATCGAAAATAAGAGTATGTCGGGTGAGGAGCATACCTTACAAGAGCAGTACATGACACTTTACGGCTGGAAAAAACGCGAGGCTGCAAAGCAATCAACAACCGCTCCTGGAGAAGGGGAAGGCGAACCTGAGACATTGAAGGTATACCGGACAATGAAATTAGACGACTGGAAAGAACTTGAAGGAGGTAATAACGCAAAGCTAAGTGGGCATTTAGGAGACTTCAAACAGGCTCAAAACTACTTGTATCGTAAAAGCCCTGAGCCTAAAGTACTTATAGAATTTACACTGCATCCCGGAGCCGAACGGGAGTTGTTTGGTAGTGGGATAATGGCGTTCCCGGATGTAAAGGGAAAGACTGTGCCAAATTTGATAAAAAGCACATTAATAAAAGAAGGGATGAGCGACTCATTCGGAAAGGCCTCAACGAATGAGGGCACAGCACCAGACAAGGTTGGAGTGAAGTCAGAGGGTGGTGAAGCTGGGTTTAGTCTGGGAATTGGTGGTGGCACATCGGCTGAAGTATTTATGGGGCTAGTTGCAGACAAGAAGGTCATTGGGAGATCCGAGGCAGAATAGAAAGCAGAAAGTGGACTTTCCCATGTAGCAGCTACAGCGCGAAGTGCGATCGCCCGATCTTCTAGGGTCAAAAACATACCTCAACTGATGAGCTATGATTAACAATACGCTTGTTTCTTGTCAATTTAACCAATAGTGCGATCGCTGTTCTTGTAGGGTGCGTTAATGAAATGTAACGCACCATCTATTTATTAGACCTCTTGCATAAATAATTTTTTATCTCACGCAAAGGCGCAAAGGCAAGGCAGCGCGGTCTTGGGGGTTTCCCCCATGAGCGACTGCCGCGCAAAGAAGAGAACGCAAAGAAGGACTTTTGCAAGAGGTCTATTGACCAATCAGTTATTATTAACCGTGACCGTCGATCTTTTAAAACCATGCGGGTGATTAGCCGGAGGACTTTGCGAGAATTTTGGGAAAAGCACTCAACGGCTAGAGATAGCTTATTATTATGGTATGACAGAATCAGTAAATCCTCTGTTGAGAACTTGGCTCAATTGCGTCAACTGTTTCCCTCGGCTGATGTGGTTAAAAACTTCACTGTTTTTAATATTGGTGGCAATAATTATCGCTTAATTACTTACATTGACTATCAAGCACAAATGATTTTTATTCGTGCCGTTTTAACCCACGCAGACTATGATAAGGAGAACTGGAAAAATGACAACTGGTTTAACAACTCCTAGCCCTTATTACCTGAATTTAATGGCAGAATTTCCACCCCGTCCTATTACCAATGACGCTGAATTAGTAGCAACTCAACAAAGAATAAACTCAATAATAGATAATAAAAATCTTAATCAAGACGATCGAGATTATCTCAGAGTATTAGGGATATTAATCTATGACTATGAAGAAAAAAATGAACCATTTCCTGAATTAGCTGATGGAGAATTATTACAAACTTTAATGAAAGACTACAATCTAAAAGTTCAGGATTTTTTAGGAATATTCGATGGAGAAGAAACAATTTTAGATATATTGAATGGCAAACGTAACCTTAATTCTCAAGAAACTTTTAAAGTGCGATCGCTGCTCTTGTAGTGGCGTGACAAGCTTAAAATAGTGCATTAACTTGACTCTTGTGGGATGGGCGTCTCGCCCGTCCGGTGCGGACAAGATGTCCACACCACAAGAAAATTTATTGGCTCAATCTTTCAAGTTACGTGGTTTTACGTCATTTGCTGGTGGCGATTTTACATCCATCAATATTTGAATACTGTACTTAGGCTATTGTATGTTTTTTTAACGTTAAAACAAGAGACGCGATAAATCGCCGTCTCTACAAAAGATTGATTCTTGTAGAGACGCCGATTTACCCTTGTCTTTGCTTTGCGATTTGACAACGGCGATCGCAACCTAAAATATCAACGATTCCCGACCCCATACCCCACAAAAAAGAATCAACTACCCTAAAGCCTTATCTCATCAAAACTTTGATTCTTGAGTACATAATTAATACATATTAATAGATGCCATATTGCAAATGAGATAATAATATTTGCAATATGTATTGAAAGTTAACTTCATAGCAGAAATAGGCAATAGGCAATAGGTCAACAGCGTGCTTATCTTCAGCTTTTTTAATCAAACCGGATTCCTAATGACAAATGTCTAGAGTCAAAGTCATTTGCAAAGGACAAATGACGAATGACCAATGACCAATGACAAATGACCAAGGACAAAAATCAAATTATGAACAAAACCTTTGCAACTATCGACGGGAATGAAGCTGTTGCCCGTGTTGCTTACAAATTAAATGAAGCGATCGCCATTTATCCTATCACCCCCTCTTCAGCAATGGGTGAATGGGCGGATGCTTGGTCGGCGGAAGGTCGTCCGAACTTGTGGGGGACTATTCCCAGTGTTGTGCAGATGCAGAGTGAAGGAGGAGCCGCAGCTGCTGTACATGGAGCATTGCAAACAGGTTCCCTGAGTACCACCTTTACCGCATCTCAGGGATTATTGTTGATGATACCCAACCTCTACAAAATTGCTGGTGAATTAACTAGCGCTGTAGTTCACGTTGCAGCACGCTCCCTGGCGACTCATGCTTTATCAATTTTTGGTGACCATAGCGACGTTATGGCGGCTAGGGCTACTGGTTTTGCTCTGCTGTGTTCCGCTTCAGTGCAGGAAAGTCAAGATTTTGCTCTCATTGCTCATGCTGCTACCTTAGAGGCGCGAGTCTCATTTATGCATTTCTTTGATGGTTTCCGCACCTCCCATGAAGTGCAGAAAGTCAAACTACTTGCAGATGATGATTTGCGATCGCTCATCGATGATAACCTAATACTCGCCCACCGCAGCCGCGCCCTCACCCCAGACCGCCCAGTGTTGCGGGGTACTGCCCAAAACCCGGATGTCTACTTCCAGTCCCGTGAAGGCGCTAACCCTTATTACAACGCCTGTCCCGAAATTGTCCAGCGCATCATGGACAAATTTGGAGAACGCACAGGGAGGTATTACCAAATCTATGAATATTATGGAGCTAGCGATGCCGATCGCGTCATCGTTCTTATGGGTTCTGGCTGCGAAACCGTCCATGAAACAGTAGATTATCTCAACGCCCGTGGTGAAAAAGTTGGTGTGGTGAAAGTGCGACTTTATCGCCCCTTTGATGTCCAGAGATTTGTTGCAGCTTTACCTAGTAGTGTAACAGCGATCGCCGTTCTCGACCGCACCAAAGAACCAGGTAGCGCAGGTGAGCCATTGTATTTAGATGTGGTGGCTGCGATTCATGAAGCATGGGGAGAAGAAGCAGGGGAGCAGGGAGCAGGGAGCAGAGGGGAGGAGCTTTTCCCCTGCCCCCTGCCCCCTGCCCCTCTGCCCAAAATCGTCGGTGGTCGCTACGGTCTTTCATCCAAAGAATTTACACCGGCGATGGTGAAGGGGATTTTTGATAACTTAGTTCAAAGTCAACCGAAGAAGCATTTTACTATTGGTATTAATGACGACGTTACTTACACTTCTCTCGACTTTGACCCCAATTTTTCCACAGAATCAAATGGTGTTGTCAGGGCAATGTTCTATGGATTGGGTTCAGATGGTACAGTTGGTGCTAACAAAAACTCCATCAAAATTATTGGTGAAGAAACCGATAATTATGCCCAAGGTTACTTTGTCTACGATTCTAAGAAATCTGGCTCGATGACCGTTTCTCATTTGCGCTTTGGTAAAGAGCCAATTCGTTCGACTTACCTAATAGACCAAGCTAACTTTATTGGTTGTCATCATTGGGGATTTCTCGAACGTATAGACGTTTTAAAAGCTGCTACTCACGGGGCAATTTTGCTGCTTAACAGTCCCTATGATGCAGATAGCGTTTGGGAAAATTTACCGCTAAAGGTGCAGCAGCAAATTATCGAAAAGCAGTTGAAGTTATATGTAATTAATGCCAATCAAGTCGCCCGTGAAAGTGGCATGGGTGGCAGAATTAACACTATTATGCAAGTGTGCTTCTTTGCTTTAGCCGGTGTCTTGCCACAAGAAGAAGCGATCGCTAAAATCAAACAAGCGATCGAAAAGACTTACGGTAAAAAAGGTGCAGAAATTGTCCGCATGAACTTGCAAGCCGTAGACAACACCTTAGACAACTTACATAAAGTAGACATCCCACAAACTCCTAATTCTTGTACAGACGCGATTAATTGCGTCTTTACTCCTAACTCCGCCCCCAAATTTGTGCAGGAAGTATTGGGTAAAATCATGATCTGGGAAGGTGATGATTTACCTGTCAGCTCGCTACCCGCTGATGGCATCTTTCCCGTAGGTACTGCGAAGTGGGAAAAACGTAACGTTGCCCAAGAGATACCTGTGTGGGAGCCGGATGTCTGCGTTCAGTGTGGTAAGTGCGTCATGGTTTGTCCCCACAGTGCTATCCGCGCAAAGGCTTATCAAGTCGATGAGTTAGTTAACGCACCAGAAACCTTCAAGTCAATTAATGCCAAAGATAAAGACTTTGCCAATCAAAAATTTACCATTCAGGTAGCTCCAGAAGATTGTACGGGATGTGCGATTTGTGTAGAAATTTGCCCTGCCAAAAATAAAGCTGAGCCATTGCGGAAAGCGATTAATATGGCACAACAATTGCCATTGCGGGAACAAGAGCAAAAAAACTGGGATTTCTTTTTAACTTTGCCAAATCCTGACAGACGGCAGTTGAAATTAAACCAGATTCGCCAACAACAATTGCAAGAACCTTTATTTGAATTCTCTGGTGCTTGTGCGGGTTGTGGTGAAACGCCTTACTTAAAATTATTAACACAACTGTTCGGCGATCGCGCCGTTATCGCCAATGCTACAGGATGTTCTTCAATTTACGGCGGTAACCTCCCCACAACTCCCTGGACAACCAACGCCCAAGGACGCGGCCCTGCATGGTCGAATAATTTATTTGAAGATAACGCCGAATTTGGTTTTGGCTTCCGTTTGTCTGTGGACAAACAAGCCGAATTTGCAGCGGAACTTTTGCAACAATTGGGGAATGGGGAAATAATTCCTGAGGATTTAGTTCAATCTATCCTCAAAGCCGAACAAAAATCTGAAGCTGACATTTGGGAACAGCGAGAACGAATAGAATTGTTGCAGCAAAAGTTAGATGAAATTCTAACTCTCTACCCCAATCTAAAATCTAAAATCCAAAATCTCAAATCCCTAGACCCCAATCTAAAATCCAAAATCCAAAATCTCAAATCCCTTGCAGATTACCTGGTGAAAAAAAGCGTTTGGATTGTTGGCGGTGACGGTTGGGCATATGATATTGACTTTGGTGGTATCGACCATGTGCTGGCTAGCGGTCGCAATGTCAACATCTTAGTCATGGACACAGAAGTATATTCCAACACAGGCGGTCAATCTTCCAAAGCCACACCGCGAGCCGCAGTTGCCAAATATGCCGCCAGTGGTAAGCCTGCGCCAAAGAAAGACTTGGGTATGATTGCCATGACCTACGGAAATGTCTACGTAGCCAGTGTAGCCCTTGGTGCCAGGGATGAACATACCCTAAAGGCATTTTTGGAAGCAGAGGCTTATGATGGGCCATCGCTGATTATTGCTTATAGCCATTGCATCGCCCACGGCATTAATATGACTACAGGCATGAATCATCAAAAAACTCTGGTAGAATCAGGACGTTGGTTGCTGTATCGGCATAATCCAGAGTTGCAAAAACAAGGTAAAAATCCCTTGCAATTGGATATGCGATCGCCAACACAACCTGTAGAACATTCAATGTATCAAGAAAATCGCTTCAAAATGCTCACCAAGAGCAAACCCGAACTTGCCAAGCATCTATTAGAACAAGCCCAAACCGAGGTAGATGCACGTTGGCAGATGTACCAATATCTGGCAAAACGTGAGATTCTTTAAACATTAATGGGCTACGCCTACGCACCATCAGATTTTTCAGTGAAACACGATTATCATCAATAAGACTTACGCACACTCTAGGAATTCTTGGCGTTCTTGGCGCCTTCTCTACGAGACGCGAAGCGCAAAGGCGGTTCGATAAATTAACCGAAGTTACCTATTTTTGGGTAAGTCCCGATCGAATCACATAAGCGATCGCACGTAAAGATATAGCAGATTGCAAGTTGGTGAGGTACAGATAATCGTAGGGGCGCACAGCTGTGCGCCCCTACCTGTGTACCTCATTTACCTAAAAAACGCTGTATAAGCTCTCGTCAACAAACGCATCGTTTTCATGAACAAACGCATCGTTTTCATGAACAAACTCATCGTTTTCATGAACAAACTCATCGTTTTCATGAACAAACTCATCGTTTTCATGAACAAACGCATCGCTTTCATGAACAAACGCATGATTTTCGTGATATGGCTTTGCTTGTTCGTTGTATCTGGCAGATGATAGTGCGTAGGCGTAGCCCATCCTATACATCGCACTTTGTTCAATTAGAGCATAGATGATGCACTAGATAGCAACATTTATTGTAATACAGCGTATTTCAGGTAAATGAGGTACGCGGGTAGGGGCACGGCACTGCCGTGCCCTTACAATTATTTGTACCTCACCAACTTGCAATCTGCTGTAAATCACGATGAAAGAGGAAGTCGAACTGTAAATGTACTACCTAGCCCAGGTTGACTTTGAACGTGAATATTGCTTTTGTGCGCTCTCGCGATCGCGATTGCGATGGCTAATCCCAAACCCGAACCGCCAGAGGTGCGAGAGCGATCGCGATCTACTCGGTAGAAGCGATCGAAAATTCGCTGTTGATGTTCAACAGCAATACCAATTCCTGTATCTTCAACTTTAATCATGGCGTAAAGCTCACTTTTTTCCAAAAAAACCGTGACTTTCCCACCGCTAGATGTAGCTTGAATTGCATTAGCAATTAAGTTGGAAATTAAGCGATAAAGCTGTTCTTCATTTCCCATCACATACAGTTTTTCTGAGACTTGCACCTGTTTAGAAAGATTGACTTTAGTTTCTACTGCCAAGAATGCTAATTCCTCAGTTAAATCGCTAATTAAATCATTCAAACAGCAAGGCTGATATTCTCCTGTTAGTTGTTTTTGGTCTATCCTTGTTAATAGCAATAAATCTCCTACTAATTGTGATAGTCGCCGATTTTGGCGTTTGAGTACATCTAAAATTCCACCATTGGATTTTGGTTCTTGCTGTGACTTGATAGCAGCTTCAATAGTAGAATACATTGCTGCTAAAGGTGTGCGAAACTCATGAGCAGCATCAGCAGTAAATTGTTGCATTTGTTGGTAGGAAAGATATACTGGTTGCATTGCCCTTCCTGCCAACCACCAACTAGACAAACCAACGAAAATCATGGAAATTGGCAATCCCAACACTAAAGCTAATCTTAAATAAGCCAGATGCTGGTCTAAATCAGTGATACTACGTGCCACTTGCAGATAACCAGAAACGTGGTTTTGAGTATACAAAGGTAAAGTGATTTCGCGGTATCGAATGCCAGAAGAATCTGTTAATATTTGCCAATGCTCTAATGCTGAGGTAATCGGTAACTTGTCAAATTCCATACCTCCACTAGCAAAAAGTTTTCCTGAGCGATCCAATAAGCGGATATAGTAATTAACTCGATTTGCCGCCTCTGCGATTGATTTTTTAATGGATGTTTTTTTAGGCAAACAACTTGTCTGAGCCAGACATAATTCTAAAGAAAATTCTTTAGCAAAGCGTTGTAATTGTCCGGGTTGTTGCCAAGTCGGTTCAATCCTTTTATGGAGTGCATTTGCGACTGATTGCAATCCCTGGTCTATGGTTTCATAGTAGGCATGGGCAACCACACTATAAACTCCCAAACTAGATAGCCCTAAAATACCGCCCATGACGAGGGTATACCAAGCTGCCAACCGCAACCGAGTTTGGTGGAAGATGGGATTGCGTTCCATATTTCTATAACCTTGCTGAAAGTGTCGCTGTCGAGTTAGCAGAAATCATCTGCCTATTTCCGCAGCCGGAATATTGAGACGATAGCCCACACCATAAACAGTTTCAATTAAAGATTCGTTCTCTTCTTCTCCTAATTTACGTCTCAATAAGCGAATCTGTGCTGCTACGACATTACTAACTGGTTCTGCACCAATTTCCCAAAGCTGATTAATAATTTGGTCGCGGCTGACAATTTGGTTAGGATGTCTCATGAAATATTCCAGCAATTGAAATTCCTTTACAGTTAAAGAGAATACTTGATTTTGTCCGTTACAATACTGACGAATAAGTTGATGAGTACTGTAATTGAGAGTCAGGCAACCTACTTGTAAGCGTCGGGGTTGGACTTGAGGTGTCAGCGTTGCTCCTACATAAGAGGATCGCCGTTGTAATGCTCGCAATCTTGCCAGCAATTCTGCCATATCAAAGGGTTTAACTAAATAATCATCTGCACCGCTATCTAGACCAATAATCTTTTCCTCCATCCGGTCTTTAGCCGTTAGCATTAATACAGGCAGAGTTAACTGGCGCGATCGCAACCATTTACACAACTCTATCCCCGATACTCCAGGCAGCATCCAATCAAAAATCGCCAGTGTATACTCAGTCCAACCAGTTTCTAAATATTGCCATGCCTGAGTCCCATCTAGAAACCAGTCAACTATATACGCCTCATGGCTCAGGACTTGTTTGATTGCTGCACCTAAATCTGCTTCATCCTCAACTAATATCAGCCGCATAGTTAACACAGTGCTAAAAGCTTTCTTTAGGTTGCATTTTTTCACCCTGAGGTTTTGATAGTGCTTGGAGTTCTTCCCAACTATAGTGACTAGGTAATTCAATTGGTTTGCGATCTGCTCCTAATCCTAAGCCTACTGTCGGCTGGAGTTCTTCAATGAATTGCTCGGTGTATCCTGCCAGTTCATTGGCTGCAACTCCAAGTGCGATCGCACCTGCAACGCCACCAATTGCAGCACCAACCTTACCACCAATTGAGCGGCCTAGTGCGGCTCCTGCAATTCCGCCTCCGACTGCTCCCAATCCTGTTGCAATAGGATGAGTATTTGGAGGCGTTTGATTTTCATTTTCTCGGTTAGAAGTAGAGTGTTCTTCGTTCATAATCTGTTTCTCCTTGAAACTATAATCAGCATGAACTTCCCTTGTAGTCTGGGAAAAGGTTAAAGAGTAAGGGGTAAAGGATGTATTTGAAACACTCACCTTTCCAATCGAGGCGGCGGCGGAGCGAGCGATTTGCACCTTCCAAAGGTTTTAAGCTGGAACGATGGGATTTCATCATATACTCCTACCGAACTCCGGCTCTGATGGACGGCGTTGTTCTCCTTGCTGAATCTCTCGCTCTAAGAAATAATTCAGCAAGGTTCGCAGCAAAACGATCGCTCCTAAATTCAAAATATCCTGGCGGGTGGGTGCTACTGCTGTCCGCAAAATATCGCTGGCGACAGTAAATTCCAACCCTAATGCCAGTACTCGCCCCAATTGCAGACGAATTCCTTCCGTGGCATCAAAATGTTGCTTGGAGCGAGAGAACAACAGTCGCAAATAAGCAGCAATGCCTCGGATTACTGCTCCACCAATCACAACTGCTGCGGCAATTTCTGTCCCTGCTGCCAAATAACCAACAATGACTTTCAGCCATGTCTCTAGAGGAGTAGTTTCTCTGCCCTGCCCTCCGGCTTCCACATTCAAACTCAAAAGCAGAACTAGCCCTAGTATGAGCGCTAGGGGCAATATTAAATTAATTAATGAATCTTGTGATGCCTCTTTTTTCATAGCTTTCTACTTCAATCCTTCAGCTATGCGTTAGCGTACCCTCTGGGATCTTGCTACGCGGAGCGTGTGCTTTGCACCCAGGGCTGCTGCCAGCAGATCGCCAACACGCAATGCATTTGCCATAATCGTCAGTGTAGGGTTAGCACCGGAATTTGACGGAAAGAAACTACTATCTACAACATAAAGATTCTCGACATCATGGGTACGACAATTTAGATCCAGGACTGAGGTTTTGGGATCTGTGCCAAATCGACAACTACCGCATTGATGAGCAACTGCTTGTTCTGGTATGTGAGTGCGGGGATAAAGGCTAAATGGCAGGACGTGTTTGGCAGAGTGAGGGATTGACTTGAGTACAGATGTCCAGCGATGAATTAAGCGATCGCTTGCTTCGGTATTGTTCAGTGTATAGTCAACATGAATCTTGTCGCCCACAACCCGAATCCGATTATTTGGGTCTGGTAAATCCTCTGTTTGCAACCACCAGCCAACCGATCGCTCGGCCAGCAAATGGCGCTCAAAATGAGGAATCAGCTTGACAAATGGAGCCATCAGTGGCGGTGCTTCTCCAGGAATCATATCGGCAAGTACATTACCTGTATTCTGTACCATGCCCATCGGATAAGGAAAATCTGGCTCTCCCCAGTAAAAATCGTTGACAGCGATCGTTTTTTGAAAGTTGGCGTGATTCACCTCTAGATGTATGGAAACTATGGCCGTTTCCAGTTGTTTCATAAAATTCCGCCCCACGCGATCGGAACTATTTGCTAATCCGTTGGGATGTTTGTCATTAGCAGAGCGTAACAGCAAAGCAGCTGAGTTAACAGAACCACAGGCAACAACCACAATATCGCTTGTGAACCAATGTTGCTCTCCTGCAATTTCAGTTTCTACCTTCGTCACTTCTCGCCCCGACTCACTGGTATGCAGCCGCAAGACTTTGGCATTAGTTAAAAGAGTAACATTGGCATATTTTTCACGAGCCGGACGAATGGCGTTGACATCAGCATCGGCTTTTGCGTCTACGAGACAAGGGTATCCGTCAAAAGTATCGCAGCGAATGCAGGGGCTATTTAGGCGATCGCTTTCATTGAGCTTTAATCCTAGTGGTAAATGAAATGGGTAGTAACCCAGTTCCCGAATGCCATCAGCAAGGGACTGCATATCTGGCTCATGACTCACTGGCGGATAGGGATATGGTTCGCTGCGAGGTGGTTCTGTGGGGTCTTCTCCTTCCTGTCCATGCACGTCATATAGCTTTTCTGCTTGGGTATAGTATGGCTCAAAGTCTTGATACTTCAAAGGCCATTCTGGAGAAATTCCTCCTTTATGAATTACCCTTTCAAAATCTCGCTCCCGGAATCTAATTAGGGCTGCACCGTAGAGTTTGGTATTGCCACCAACCCAGTAGCCTGTCTGAGGTTGAAAGGCTTTACCTTCCTTGTTATACCATTGCTCATCAGTATGGTAACGATGTTTTTGATAGACTTCCTCTGGATTCCAGTTAGCTTTCTCTCTCGGTAAAAAGTCGCCTCTTTCCAGTACTAGAATTTTTTTACCTGTGGGTGCAAGGCGATGGACTAATGTACCTCCACCGGCTCCTGTACCGATAATAATGATGTCGTAATGTTCTGTGATGCTAGTCATAATTGATAATTGGTAATTTCATATTAATTACGGTTGAATTTCTTTAATCAACAAATTAATTTGGCAATATTTGAAGTTACTTTATCGAACAGAATTCAGGAGCCAGGAGTCAGAATTAAGCAATGTTTTCTGTGCGAGTGGCGGTAAGCGTTGCGTTAGCGACGCAGGAGCGTCTGAATTACCGGGTTTAAGACCCCCACCAAATCGTAGATTTGGTGGTCTTTAATCAGTCGCGGGTCTAAATCCCCGACTGATTTATTCTGACTCCTGAATTCTGAATTCTGAATTCTTCTTCAAAAGTTTTCCCAAAATTTAAATAGCTCTAAGAGGATGTTTGAAAAGCGTTACATAACACATTAAATTCTGACATTACCCTCCCAACTCCCTTATAAAGGGGTAATTCAAGAGATTATTCCCCCCATTTACAAGGGGGGGTTAGGGGGGGTATTAGACACTTTGTTTAATAAATATAGCTTTTTAAACACCCTCTAAAGACAGATTCTTATGCTTAGACTAAAGCTTTAATTACAATATTGCTTCTCTCTAATGGATTAATATTTATTTATGCCTAAAGACAGGTTAATATTTCATTTTAATTTCATTTTTCATTTCTATTATGTGGATTAGCCATGTAATCTCTTTACAAAAATAGTAAATAAATTTTGCTTTGCCTTTGATGAAGCTATTAATTCGATTGTGTGACAAAATATTTAATCTTAAACAAGAATAGGATTTTGGTGCAATCTATATCTATGGTTCAATGTTAATAGAGATCGATATAGTAAGAATTAGCTTTATAATCATTAACTTCAATATTGTATTTAGTAACTGATGAAAATAGCTGAAAATTTTACACTCAGTTTGTTGCACGATATTAAGTAGATATTTACAAGATTTTAGTATTAGTTTAGACCTGCTATTTATCGTCAGTAGCCAAGTTAAATAACAGGAGATTTCTATGCCTGAAGCCATTGAGATTTATGACGATCGCCTCCTTGCTATTGTACGCCCAGGAGCCTCACTTCAAAAGCTTGCCAACGGTGCAGTCCATAGCGAGGGGCCTGTTTACTTCCATGAAGATGACAGTGTTGTGTGGAGCGATGCTCACGGCAATCGCCTGTTGCGGTGGAGTGCTACTGACAATGTGACTGTCCTACGAGATCCATCTGATTACCAAAGTGGTAATTACCGTGACTTAGAGGGTCGTCTGGTTGCCTGTTCCTCTGGTTTGCGTGCTATTATCCGACGCGAACAAGACGGTGAATGGAAGGTTTTAGTCGATCGCTACCAGAATAAACGCCTGAACAGTCCAAATGATTTGGTAATCAAAAGCGACGGCACGATTTGGTTCACCGATCCGCCTTATGGGATTACCGAGCCAAATCAAGGTTACGGCGGCGAACAGGAACAACCTGGAAGTTACGTGTATCGCTTCGACCCGGTAACTGCTGATATTTATCCTGTAGTAACAGACATGGTGCGCCCTAATGGATTGGCTTTCAGTCCAGACGAAAGCCTTTTGTATGTTTCAGATACAGCGGCGTTTAATATTCCTGGAGGGCCTCATCATATTCGCGTCTATGAGGTTGTAGACAATCGCTATCTAAAGAATGGGCGTGTATTTGCAGTCATTGAGCCAGGACAACCGGATGGACTGCGGGTTGACAAACATGGCAATGTTTTTACTAGCTCTCAAGATAGCGTGCAGATATACGCCCCCGATGGAACTCGCTTAGGAAAAATTTTTGTACCTGAGACATCAGCTAACCTGACTTTCGGTGGTAAAAAAGGCGATTCCCTTTCAGGGACACTTCGTGAACGCTTATTTATCACAGCCGGTCATTCGTTATATGTTATCGACCTTAATACCCGTGGTGTACAGCTATGATTTATCAATTTGGGTTGGGTGTTGCGTTAAGCGGAGCTATTCCGAAGGAACTCGCTTTTTTCCTAGCTGCATTTAATTTCCCACAGCTCAGTCCACACTTGTTAAGTTCACTTTCTCCGGTGTATCCTGACGGATTCCCAGGATTGGCACTTTTACTTCTCAGAGTTAGCCTTGGCTGGTTGTTTATATTACATGGCTATCCCAAGATAACGCATCTTCGACGGTGGGCTGAGTCTCTAAAAATGCCTGTTTTTCTTTGCTTTTTATCAGCTGCATCGATGTTAGGTGGCGGAATTTTTCTGATTATTGGATTTCTCACACTCTTAGCAACTTTGCCCATTCTCTGCTCAATGATTTTTGCGATATATTTGCACATTTCTGGAAGTAAGCCTTTTGTAGCTCAAGATCCATACTTAATTCCTCCAGAACAGTATCAAGGTGCTTTAGGACAAGGTGAACCCCCAAGTTGGGAAAAGGCTTTTATGTATTGCGTTATGCTGATTGCGATCGCGGTTTTAGGCCCTGGTGCTTATTCGCTCGATGCTTTGATTTTTGGACGATAAAAGGCTTTTAACTTTCGATTGACTCATTCCGCAATTAGCAATATTGCGTGTCCGTCAGGATCTTTAACTAGACAACCTTGCCGATAAGGAAAAGAGCGATCGCTAAACTGTACAATCCGCGACGATACAAACTGAACTCCGTTACGCCCTAGCTTATCCACTAACTGTTCAAGATTATTTACAACAAGCTCAATTTGCATATGTGCAATATCGCAACTTTTCCAGTCACTCGGTATAGTCCGACCTTTTCCAGGCACAATATAGTCTAACAGTTCAATTCCCACACCATCTTCAACAGTTCGCAGTGCTGTAATTTTGACTTCGGCTCCTGGTAAATTATCCAAGCGAGATTGGGTTGCACGCCAGTTGAGACTGCGGCTATCAATTTGCATTCCCAGGAGGTTGCAGTAGAAGTGTAGACTCTGCTCGGTATTGGAAATAGCGATCGCGCTATGATCGATTCCCAAAAACAAGCGATGTCTACCGACAAGCCGCTCCGCGTCTACGCTGTTTTGATGCCATTTATCTTTTCCTTTATCAGGCGGAAACCAAATTAACTCTAAATCATGACCATCAGGGTCTTTAAACTTGAAGGCGCGGACACCACCAGACGCTTTATTTTCAGGTGGTATTGTCTGGGGAGCAACTGAAATTGGTTCAATGGGAAATGAACGCAAGTGAGCATAAGCACGATCCATATCACTTACCACAATCGCCAGATGTTGAAACCACAAGTCATTACTTTGTGAATCGCTGGGGATGGGTTTACCCTGAATATTAAGATACTCCATCAACTCGATAAGTTCGTCACCTAATCGCAAAGTGACAATGCGAATTTTTGCCCCAGTCACACCTTCTAAATCGTTGTAATTCTGTCCTTCAACAGTAATGTCATAAACAAGTTCAAAAGCAAGCGCTTGTGTATAGAAATACAAAGAGCGATTGCAGTTTGTTACTGTTAAGCCAATAGCTCTAATTCTTTGTACTTTTACATCGGTTTCACTAGACATATTCAACAGCCTCTGTACTTATAATTAAGGTTCTGTTAAAAGAGATTATGTCAAGGAAAAAAGCTTTTTTTCACTCCCAAATTCTTATTTACTTTTGTCCCCGTCTCCCAACATTTTTAATAATTTTCTGGCAACTAAAACACCTACAACTCCTGCACCAACTACTTCGACTGCTTGCACGACTTTTTTACCTACATCATGAGGGTCAATGTGGTGATGAAAAATCTCTTCATCCACCCATTCCGTTGTTGCTTTAAAGTCATGAATTGGTGTTGGTAATAGCGTTAAATAAGTGCCTTGACGAATTAAATGCCCAGATTCGCCTGCAACTTCAAAAACATTAAAAAGGTTAGCAGCAGCATCATTTAACCCCAATTTTAAGAGAGTTCCGCGTATATTAACCTTTGCTGGCTTAAGGTCTTCTCCTAGAGCGATCGCTTTCAAATTGTGAGCAATATTAGCTCCTTGTTGATAAGCAACTTGGGCTGTAGGTGGTAGTGAACTATCTTGAACTGCTGCACAATCACCGCCGGCAAAAACTTCTGGAAAGTCGAGCAATTGCATGGTGGGAGTGACTAGGGGACGGTTATGACGATCCCGATGCTCTTTGGGAATTGGTAAGTCTTGAATTAGTGGATGAATGGAAGTACCAGCAGTCCAAATTGTGGTATATGTTGGCAGTATGTTAACTTGATTATTGCTCTTATATTCAATTGCGTTAGGGTGAACAGCAGTGGCTTCTGCTCCCGTAAGAATTTCAATTGATATAGTGCGTTTTTGTAATTCTTCCTCAGCAATTTGGCGTAGTGGATCGTTAATATCACCATCAAGGATTTTTTGACCATGATTGAGCAATACCACGCGAATTTCACTCGAATTGCCTCCTAAAGCGCTATACCAATGTGGGAGAAAATCAGCTAAAGTTGCCGCCATTTCTACACCACTTGCACCACCACCAACTATGACTACTGTTAATAGTTTTCGGCGTTGTTCTGAATCTTCAGTTTGGACGGCTTTGTGCAAACAGTCACGTAAATGACGGTCAAGAGCGATCGCATCTGCTTGCGTCCAGAAAGGAAAGGCATTAACATTCGCACCTTCAACTTGATTATAGCCAGTAACACTGCCCAAAGCTAATACTAAGTTGCTGTAATTGTAAGAGTTTCCCGAAGCTAATTTAACTTCCCGTTGATGCAAGTCTATCGATTGCACTGTATCTTGTACAAAGATGACACCACTACCTTTAAGTAGTTCCGAAAAGCGCGGGACTACTTGAAAGGTATCCATCTCGCCATCGAAATATTCATACAGTAGTGGCTTAAAGCAAAAGCGCTCATCTTTATCAATCAAGATAACAGAACGAGGATAATGTTCGTGAGCTAAGTGTAAGGCTGTAAATAGCCCGGTAAAACCACCGCCGATAATCACAGTTTGATAAACAGAGTTGTTCATAAAATCCCTCGCAAATCTTGTTAAATCAGGATGTTTTATCCAAGAAGGGAACAGGGAATAGGGAACAGGGAACAGTTTTTCCTATTTCCTAGTAACAGACCCCTACAACTATCAAGTAGCAAGTTATGTGTTGGTTTTAAATTCCCATACATTACATTCTGTTTCCTGTTGTCCGTTAAGAGTTCCCTCTTTAATAATGAAAGCTATGCTAGATGAATAATAACAAAGCTATCAAAATAGCGCTGAGAAACACAGCAAATCCAATAGCGTATTCAACTCTGCGACTAAAAAATCCGATAGCAGCAATCAGAGCGATCGCTAGGCCAATAATGCCAGCATATTGCTCTTTTTGTAATCCGCGTGCAATTAGTGGATCTTTACCTGGTGCTGGAGTTTCCTGAATTGTTTTTGGTGCGAGTTCTGAGGCTGGTATTTCTTGCAAGAATAAATTCATTAAATTACTCCTAAAAATGCTGAATTTTCTGAATATTTTTATGCCCGCCAAAGGTAGAGAAGTGAAAAAAGAAAGACCCAAACTATATCAACAAAGTGCCAAAACAGAGTTGTTGCACTTGTACCGAAGTGAGTCTGATTATAATTGCCTGGAATAAATGAACGAATCAGCAGAATTATCTGAAGTACAACACCAGCCAGGACGTGTAGACCGTGGAAGCCTGTTAGTAAGTAAAATGTCGAACCAACTAACCCTGTAGTAATCTTAAAATCGAGACTTTTCCACTCAATTAATAGACCAACTAAGAAGTAACTTCCCATTGCGATCGTTATTAACCATAGCCAGCGAAATTTCTTGAGTTGATTACGCTTGAGGGCATTTTCTGCGGGTTGAATGACAAAGCTACTAGAAAGTAATACTACTGTGTTAATAACCACAATTGTAGACAATTCTGGCCCTGAAATACCAGGCGGTAGCCAGTTTTCAGTATTCAGCCGTAGAGCAACATAAGTAAAGATAAAACTCAAAAAAATGATGCTTTCTGACAGCAGGAACACGGTAAATCCGAACATTCCTTTACCATGATGATCTTCATGACTCCCGCCACCACTTGGTAGGAAGCGCTGTAACCAATTTGGCAAGCGTCGCCGCCACAAATCAAAACGGATAGGACTTTCATCTATATGAATAGTGCGACGTTGCATAATTCGTAATTCGTAATTCGTAATTCGTAATTCGTAATTAAAATTTGTCTAATTTTTTACAGAATTAATGGTGTGTATGGGGTGAATCCAAAATCCAAAATTGAGTCACTCATTATTATCAGAGTTTTCGATTACTGAGTACTTTGGATTGCCGTAGTCATAAGGAGGTCTTGTGACAATTGGAATCTGTTCAAAGTTATCTCGTGGAGGTGGTGAAGAAGTTGTCCATTCCAATCCAGTAGCGTGCCAAGGATTGTCAACTGCCCGCGGCCCGTAAAGCCAAGAACCTACGATGTTAGCAATAAAAGGCAGTGTGGATGCTCCTAGTAAAAATGATGCCAAGCTAGCGATAACGTTCCATCCTTGATATTGTGGATCGTAGGAAGAAACTCGGCGTAGCATCCCTTGTAAACCTAATGGGTGCATAGAGAAGAAGGTAATATTGGCAGGAATAAAGGTCAGCCAAAAATGTAACTTGCCCCAACCCTCAGCATACATTCTTCCAGTTATTTTGGGAAACCAGTAGTAAATTGCCGCGAAGATTGCCATTGTAATCGTGTTAAAAACGATGTAGTGGAAGTGTCCCACAACAAAGTAGGTGTTATTAACGTGGATATCAAAGGGCGTGGCAGCAAGCATTACACCAGTAACACCGCCAAAAATAAACATGGCTGCACCTCCCATTGCAAACAGCATTGGTGTCTCTAGATGTAGCTTGCTTCTCCAAATGGTGGCAGTCCAAGCGAAGGCTTTAATACCAGTGGGTATGGCAACTAACATTGAGGTAGCCATAAAGGTCATCCGCATCCAACCAGGGGTAGCACTGGTGAACATGTGATGTACCCAAACGAAGATGCTGATTAAAGCAATACCCAAGGTGGCGATCGCCACTGACCGATAACCAAATAGGGGATTGCGAGAAAATGCAGGCAGAACCTCAGCAAAAATACCGAAGGCTGGCAGTGCCATGATATAAACTGCTGGGTGAGAGTAGAACCAAAATAGGTGTTGATAAATAATCGGATCGCCATTTGCATCTGGTTTAAAAAATTGTGTACCAAAGGAGAGGTCAAGCAACAGCAGAATCAATGCACCCGTTAAGGCAGGCAAATTAATCAGTTGCAATAACTGGGCGCTGAGAACCGACCAAACAAATACGGGCATCCGAAAAAATGTCATCCCTGGGGCGCGCATCCAAAAGATGGTTGTCACAAAGTTGACAGCCCCCATGATTGAAGATATGCCTATTAAAACTAGGCTGACTATCCAAATAAATTCACCGTTAATCAGTTCACCGCCGGGAACTTGCAGACTAATTGGCGGATAAGACCACCAGCCAGATTGTGCAGTGCCGTTTGGGAGAAAGAAGCTAGATAGTAGTAAAAGACCTGCGGGTGGCAGAATCCAAAAGGAGATGGCGTTGAGCAAGGGAAAAGCCATGTCCCGCGCTCCAATCATTAGCGGCACTAAGTAGTTAGAAAGCCCTGCATTGAAGGGAATAATCCACAGGAAAATCATGATTGTCCCGTGCATGGTGAATAAACCGTTGTAAAGGGGGCGATCGACCAGATTCGATTCTGGGGTGAGTAACTCAGCCCGGATCAGCATCGCCAACAGCCCGCCAATCAGGAAGAAAATGAAGGTCATCACCATGTACTGAATTCCAATCACCTTATGATCGGTGTTGAAACTGAAATATTGCCGCCAAGTATTACCCTGCTGGTTCTGATAATTTTCCGATTCTCGATCGCTGGCAATCTCTTGACTAAAATCATGTGTCATTATTTTGCTTCCTTTTGGCAATGTCAGGTTGAGCAGGTGTGACGGTGTACCAGCCGCTATTAAACAATGTTTTTCGTGGTTGGATATTTTCGGCAACCGCCTGATTTACTGGAGTTAGTTTGCTAGTAGAAGTTTCCGCGAGCCACTGGTTATATCGATCGAGGGATTCAACGTATACATCTGTTTCCATTAAGGCAAAGTAAGTACCGCTAAATTGAGAATCTTTCAGCCGATATTTCCCTGGGCGAGTGGGTGTCAGCACGATATCAATGTTGCGCCCTGGAATAATATCTTGCTTTAAGCGAAACTCAGGGACATAGAAACCGTGGATTACATCCTGCGCTTGCAGATTTAAGCGAGTGCTTTGATTAATAGGTAGATGCAGTTGATTGCTAATAACATTATTTGGATAACGAAAAGACCAATCCCACTGCTTAACGAAAACATCAATAGTTTCAGATGCAGGCTTGGGGCGATCTACGGTTGCGGCGGATGCAGGTGCAGATTCAAAAAGAGGCATCTGAAAAAGAGCATTCCCCCTGCCCCCCGCTCCTTTTCCCCCTGCTTCTTGTTGGGGTGTATGCAAATGCACAATTTGCTTTAGACCTAAAATATTTAACTGCTGATAAATATTGAAGCTTTGGAAAGCAATCCACACTACTAACAAAGTCGGGGTTGCTGTCCACAATATTTCTAGCCTCGCATCACCTCTAGAAGGGTGTCCCTCGGTGTAGTCTTCTGGAGGGGCGCGATGGAATGCGATCGCATAAACCATAACGCCAATTAGCCCAAGTAAGATAAATGCTCCAATTGAGACTAAGAAGCTAAATAAATCATCTACCCGTTGTGCTTCTGCTGTAGCTTGGGGAGGCATCCAAGAAAACGCCTGTTGCCCAATCCACCGACTAACGACGAGCAGTACTGCTACATAAACCGCTATTAATACATATTCAAAAACACTAAACATAAAATTCAATAAATTCTCGTTTAATTATTTATCGCAGCAACAAACATATTCCAGAAACTCGCCTCAAACAAACGCAAGTTGCGGGTGAAATACCCTAGGGCGTGTCATCAATTGAGCCAGATGACAGAAGCAGCCAGATAAATTGCACCGAGAAAGTTGGTCGCCCGTTTATCATAGCGAGTTGCGATCGCTCGATACTGCTTGAGTT
>NZ_JACJRQ010000053.1 GCF_014697355.1 Nostoc calcicola FACHB-3891
GCGATTACGAAGCAAGCGGTGGCGGCTAGCAGGGTGGGGATCATGAGTACGCCGAACCAGCCGATGTATAAGCGGTTGTTGGTGCTGGTGATCCAGTTGGCGAAGCGTTCCCACACGTTGGCGCTTTCGCGGCGTTGAATGGTTGCTGTCATGGTTTTATGATTGCGTTTGAATTTATGTATGTATCAGGCGGCTTTGTTTTTGCCTGTGAATGTAATTTACACTGCTTTACAAAATTTAATCAAGTGTTGGGGATTTTAGAAAACTGGTATAAATCATTAGCTTTACTTATTTAAGAGCTAGATGGATGCGATCGCCCTTTGGTTCTGGGGGAAATAACTTGTTAACAGGTTTTCTCTTGGAAACACTGCTACTCCAAGAAAGAAGGGATACCTTATCAACGTTACATTAGACGAGCAATGGAACGGTCTTTAGATGCCCAATATTAATAGACAACAACGTAAAAGATTGATTATATTCAATCAGATCGATCTACAAACCCATTGAATATAAAATTAGGCGATCGTGGAGGCGATCGGGCAAAATATGCTTCAGCACAGCTTGAATTTTCGCATCTTGTCCAACGAGATAGCGCGTCTTTGGCTGCTTTGCAGTCAGCGCATGGACAACAGTTTGAGCAACAATATCCGCAGAAATTCCTCTAGATGCAATAATTTGCATTTTCTGACGTACAATACTCATCGCCTGACCGTAGAGATTGAGTGCTGGTTGTGGCAGATTCTCCCGTCCGATTTCAGCTTGAGTCAGGGATTTATCCCAAATAGGCGTAGCAATGGAACCAGGTTCAATAATTGAAACTGAGATTCCCCAAGGTCGTAATTCCATACGCATCACATCAGTGAGTGCTTCCAAGGCAAATTTTGAAGCATTGTAAGCGCCCAAAAACGGGGTAGGACTTCTACCAGAAATGGAACCCATATTGACAATTCGACCACGGCCTTGACGTAATAAACCAAGAAATGCTTGCGTCACAGCTAATTGTCCAGTGACATTAACATTCATCTGGTGCTGAAATTCAGCGATCGCTAATAATTCTAAAGGACCTGGGACAGCAATTCCGGCATTATTTACTAAACCTGAAATCCCAGCATCACCGACTGTATTTGTTACCCTATTAACTACAGAGGCGATGGATTCAGCATCAGTAACATCTAAAAAAATCGGAATCAGTCTTTGCGAAGCTTTTTCTTGGAGTATTTGAGCATCAATATCTTGACGCACACCAGCAAAAACAGAAAATCCCAACCTGTCTAAAAGCAAAGCACAGGCCTGACCAATTCCTGTTGAGGCTCCAGTAATCACGACTGTACCTTGATAATCTCCTGCAACCATTAGTTTTTTGATTATGAAACTGCTGTAATATTTCTCTATGTGTCCTACTTACGAATTAAGCTAAGGCCACTAAATGTTGCATTTTCTGCTCCAGACCGTCATTTGTCATTAGTAAAAAACAAATGACAAATAACAAATGACAAATGACAAATATCAATCCTTGCAGATACCAGAGCGCAGACAATCTTCGGTTTGGTCATCTCTAGCCGATATTTGCCACGGCAATATACCTGAGGGGGCATTTGTGGTGTAAACCACGAGAGCAGCTATCTTAGGAAGCTGGTTTTTGACAATTGACACATTACCACAAACATTGCCTAGCTCAGCATTGGATAAATAAATAGGCAATGCCATCAGACCAATGCAAATTGTCCGGTTCATACAACCTCAGCTAAAAATTTCCGATTACGCTAAACTTAGATGCCACCTTGATGAACCGGAGTTAAAAAACTGAGCATTGTTTATGTTGTGTTAATTTACTCAGTCCTACTAGCCGCAGAGACGTGATTTACAAATTATCGGTTCCACCCTTTTTGAGGTTAGGCATTGCCTACAAGATGGCTTCCTACTAACTTATGCAGATGCAACCCCAAAAAACAGGACAAAAAACCCACAGCACTCAAAAACATATCTTAGTAGCTGCGATCGCCGGATAAAATAGTTAAGAATGCTGAGTTGGGAGATAGGGAGATGGGGAGATGAGCCAGATGGGGAGATGAGCCAGATGAGGAAGAATAACTTTTAACTTCTAACTCCTAACTCCTAACTCCTAACTCCTAACTTAGCACTCAGCTACAAATGTTGCCTACTAACTGACTCATGACGCCTTCACAAGACGTAGATACTGTAACCGCTCCTGATATCAACCCAGAAGCAAATGGCAACTCCCAAACAGATCCTTTAGATGAGTTGCCGGGTGAAGTCGAAATGTCGCTTTTCGACCACCTAGAAGAGTTGCGACAGCGAATTTTTTATTCATTGATTGCTGTGGCAATAGGCATTATCGGCTGTTTCTTTGCCGTGAAGCCGATTGTCCAACTACTTGAGGTTCCAGCACAAGGAGTAAAATTTCTTCAACTTGCACCTGGAGAATATTTCTTTGTCTCCCTCAAAGTTGCAGCTTACACTGGCTTGGTACTTGCTAGTCCTTTCATTCTTTACCAAATTATCCAGTTTGTGCTTCCCGGACTGACTCGCCGCGAACGCCGTTTATTGGGGCCTGTGGTTTTAGGATCGAGTGTTTTATTTGCAGCTGGCTTAGTATTTGCCTATTTGCTTCTGATTCCCGCAGCTTTGAAATTTTTCATCAGCTACGGAGCGGATGTAGTTGAACAACTTTGGTCAATTGACAAATATTTTGAATTTGTGCTGCTACTTTTATTCAGCACTGGCTTAGCATTTCAAATTCCCATCATTCAACTGTTACTCGGTAACTTGAATATTGTCTCGTCCGAGAAGATGGTGTCTGGTTGGCGTTACGTAATTATGGGAGCAGTGATTTTAGGAGCTATTCTCACACCTTCTACTGACCCCCTCACCCAAAGTCTTTTAGCTGGCGCAGTTCTGGGACTTTATTTTGGTGGGATTGGTTTGGTGAAACTTACAGGAAAATAGCGATCGCCCAGCTCAAGAAAAAATTAAAAAATTAAAATGTAAACCCAGGGAATTTTAGATTTTAAATTTTGGATTTTGGATTAAAAATTCAAAACTTAAACATGTCTAAGACCAGGTGAATGTCTACTCCTCTGGGATAACCAAGCTACCTGGGAAAATCTCAAATCCCAAATTCTTCATTCAAACCACTGGTTACCCTGCGGCAACGCTGCGCGAACAGGCATAAGGTCAATCTAAAATCTAAAATAGACCTCTTGCAAAAGTCTTGCTTTGCGCTTTCTTCTGGAGCGCCTCTCTTGCCTCATGCGTGAGATAAAAAATATTTATGCAAGAGGTCTAATCTAAAATCTAAAATCTCAAATTCAATGGCACAAATTAGCTTTGATGATTTTGAAAAAGTCGAAATTCATGTTGGAAAAATTATCAAAGTTGAAGAATTTCCGAAAGCTAAGAAACCAGCTTATAAATTGTGGATAGATTTTGGGAATTTGGGCATCAAAAAATCTAGCGCCCAAATTACTAAACTTTACGATCCAACGGAATTAATCAACAAATTAATATTAGCTGTTACTAACTTTCCACCCCGTCAAATTGCTGATTTCATCTCGGAAGTTTTAGTCTTGGGAGTGGTTCTAGATGATGGGGAGGTTGTGTTAATTCAGCCAGATAGAGATGTAGCGCTTGGGAAAAGAATTTTATAGCACGTTTGAGGTCATAAACTTAGATTTTGATAGAAAATGTAATAACTGAGAAATTGATTAATGTTCAAGTAACAACAGGTTATAAGATCCATTCGGAAGCTCGTTCACCCAGATCTAGAGGAATGCTAACAGCTTTGCCGAGTCGGGGGCGATCGCGTGTTTGAGTGATAAATGTTTGCACTTGTGTTGTTCCACCCAAGGCATGAAGATAACTAGCGATGCTATCAAGATGCTCTTGGTACTCTGCCTCAGTCAAGGGAAAAGAAGCTTGCTCCAAATATTTCCACATTACTTGCAAAAATATCTTCCCCTGTGCCCGCCGCAACTGGACATCGTAAGAGTATCCCCACTTCTCAACCAGCAGTTGACGTAATTCCTGTCCTGTCATAGCTTTTCTCAATCAGATTTTACATTTAGTTATGATGTTAAGTTCCGTAACTCCAGTATGATAAGGATATAAAGAAATGTAATGCTAACAGAAAAGATGCTAAATATATCTTGGAACAGAGAATTATGGCATCGCCGTAAGCGTTAGCATTTCAACCTAGACAAGAGTTGCTCAAGTACAAGTACTCCTGTCAAAATGCTTAACAAAATACACAAAGAGCGCGTAGATTATGGCTCAATTTTCAGAATCAGCAGACGTGCCAGATATGGGGCGTCGTCAGTTCATGAATCTGCTCACTTTTGGGACTGTCACTGGAGTAGCTCTGGGTGCATTGTATCCCGTTGTCAAGTACTTTATTCCACCTGCTAGCGGTGGTGCTGGCGGCGGTGCAACAGCAAAAGATGAGTTGGGCAACGATGTTAGTCTGGCCAAATTTCTCGAAAACCGGAATGCAGGCGATCGCACTTTAGTTCAAGGGCTTAAGGGTGACCCAACCTATATTGTGGTGGAAAACAAAGAGGCCATCAAAAATTATGGCATTAATGCTATCTGCACCCACTTAGGTTGTGTCGTTCCTTGGAACGTTGCTGAGAACAAATTTAAGTGTCCTTGTCACGGTTCTCAGTATGACGAAACTGGTAAGGTTGTTCGGGGTCCAGCACCACTGTCTTTGGCTTTAGCCCACGCCAATTCCGCAGACGACAAAATTGTCTTGAGTCCTTGGACTGAAACCGACTTCCGCACCGGCGATGCACCTTGGTGGGGTTAATTGAGTGCTAAGTAAGGGATGAGGGAGATGAGGGAGATGAGGAGAATAACTCCTAACTCATAACTCTTAACTCCTAACTCCTAACTCTCAATGCCCAACGACTAATGACTAATTCAATGATTGTCCTTATAGAGATGAGAAATGCTTCTGTAAAAGCGAGGTTAACTCGCAGTGCTAGAGCAATTGTAAAAACATTGCTCATAGCGATCGCCACCGTGACATTTTACTTCAGTTGCGATCTTGCCCTTCCCCAATCTGCTGCTGCCTATCCTTTTTGGGCGCAGCAAACCTATCCTGAAACCCCCCGCGAACCAACCGGGCGGATTGTTTGTGCTAACTGTCACCTAGCAGCCAAGCCCACAGAAGTGGAAGTTCCCCAATCGGTACTACCTGACACTGTTTTCAAAGCTGTGGTGAAAATTCCCTACGATACCAGCGTCCAGCAAGTTGGTGCCGATGGTTCTAAAGTCGGCTTGAACGTTGGCGCTGTGCTGATGTTACCCGAAGGCTTTAAGATTGCTCCTCCAGAACGCATTTCCGAGGAACTTCAAGAAGAAATCGGCGACACTTACTTCCAACCCTACAGCGAAGACAAAGAAAATATCGTCATCGTCGGTCCCTTACCCGGCGAACAGTACCAAGAAATCGTCTTCCCAGTTCTTTCTCCCAACCCCGCAACCGACAAAAACATCCACTTCGGTAAATATTCAGTTCACGTAGGTGGTAATCGTGGACGCGGACAAGTTTATCCCACCGGCGAAAAGAGCAACAACAACCTTTACAATGCTTCCGCCACTGGCACAATTACCAAAATTGCCAAAGAGGAAGATGAAGACGGTAACGTTAAATATCTGGTCAACATTCAACCAGAGTCCGGCGATGTTGTCGTTGATACAGTTCCTGCTGGCCCAGAATTGATTGTTTCCGAAGGACAAGCAGTTAAAGCTGGTGATGCTTTGACCAATAACCCCAACGTCGGTGGATTCGGTCAAAGAGATGCAGAAATCGTACTCCAAGACGCCGGCAGAGTCAAAGGTTTAATTGCATTTATCGCTCTTGTGATGCTAGCTCAAGTGATGCTAGTGCTGAAGAAGAAGCAGGTTGAGAGAGTCCAAGCTGCTGAGATGAATTTCTAAATTCTTTGCTAAATTATTCATTCCTTGTCGGACAGGCATCTTGCCTGTCTTTTTTATATGTTGTGCTTTTAAGTCTGTCTATGAGACTCCGATCTTGATATCCAATTTGCTTTAAAAGTATATGTACTCGATCAAAAATTATTTACAGCTAATTAGCAAACCTTGAAGCACAGAGCAAATGATTAGTAAAGAAACTGCCGAGCATTATCTATGGGGTAATAATTGTCATGGTTGGCATCTTGTGAAGCAACCAGAGTTTAGTGTGATTCACGAACTAATGCCACCAGGGACTTTTGAAGTTAAACATTATCACCAGCAATCGCACCAGTTTTTCTTGATTTTATTTGGAAAAGCAACTCTAGAAATCGATGGTTATCGCCAAGTACTCTCTCAACACGAAGGTGTAGAAGTTCCGCCTAATATTCCTCATCAGATACTCAATGAGTCTCCAGATAATTTGGAATTTTTGGTGATTTCACAGCCTCCTAGTCATGGCGATCGCTTCTTGGTGATTTAGGGTTAACGGTATTGCAATTTTCTAACCTAAAACCAAAAAATGCATTTTATTTTTAATATCAATACAATAGGGGGTTACTTTCACCTAGCGACCACTACTTAGTATTGTCTAGTGTCGAATACCGTACCTATACTATCGGCATAGACACCTCCAGATAGATTGCAAGTTTTATTTCAACCAAGTTATATTTATTTACATAAAGTTACAAAAGTTAAAACAGAGGTTTTGCGATGAGTATCTTAATTGCATTAATAGTTGTGGGTTGGGTAGCTGCTTCAGCTTTAGGCTCTTTGGCTTATTTTCTGGGCGAACAGAGCAAGCCTATCCACGAGCGTAACTGGCGTTCTGAGTCTTTTGAAAAGTTGGCTAAGTCTCTCACTGGACTGGATATAGACTACACAAATCGCACTCCTGCATATGCGATAGATGCTTACACCAGCCGCAACCTGCCCCAATAGCAATAAAGGCAGCTTACTAGAATGTCGATAAAATATTAGGGTGGGTGTTATTTACCCACCCTACTCTTGCTTAATTAATTACCCTACTACTACAACGGACGATAAACCCGATAGTTGATGTTAGGGAAGATATTATCCATTACCTCAACTTTTTCGAGCCAACCGCTGTCAATTTTGCCAACTTTCACATCTTCGTAAAGCTTATTAAAGCGCATCAGGTGCGATCGCGTCCGTCTCACTGCATAGGGTACCATCGTTCCCGTCCGCATAATAAAAGCCCAGTCAGAAGATTGTGCCAACAATAACTCCCGTGCTGCTTGATTTAATGCTCGCCAGCCCAGTTCATCCTCAGGTTCCAACTGGGATATTTCAATCATTCGCTCAGCAGCTTTGTGCAAATGTGGGTAAACCCAGGCGTTTGTTTCGTTCAACCAATACTCGTGGAAACCTTTGAAACCCCAACTTGATTGCGAAGGACGACAGACTTGCTGCACTGGATGCGATCGCAGATAATCTGCCAAGTGCGTCATTGCATAGGTTCCTTGGTCATACCATGACTTGCGGAACAGGAAATCAATGAACCAAGGACCTTCATACCACCAGTGTCCAAATAATTCCGCGTCATAAGGCGAAACGATAATCGGCGGGCGCTGCATTATACCATAAAGATGTTCAGATTGCCGCTCTCGATTATACATAAAGTTAGCAGCGTGTTCTGCGGCCTTTTCCTTAGCCCAATAAGGATCGTACAGTGCTTTATCTGACAACCCTAAACCACGTCCAGTAATTTTGTGATATTTAATGCCCGTGTTTTTTCGCTGACCATTGGGCATAATGTAGGGCTTGATGTACTCATATTCTGCTTCCCAGCCCAAATCTTTATAAAATTCTCGATATTCTGCCGCCCCAGGATAGCCAACTTCAGAAGACCATACCTGTTGAGATGATTCATGATCTCGGCCAAAGGCAGCTACACCACTTTCTGTGAAAATCGGAGCATAGGTGCCAAAACGGGGACGGGGACGGGCGTAAAGAATGCCATGTCCGTCCGTGAGGAAGTAGCGTAATCCAGCATCTGCTAGCATCCGGTCTACACCTTCATAGTAAGCACATTCAGGTAACCAAATACCTCTCGGTGCTTGTCCAAAAGTTTCCTCGTAGTGTTCACAAGCTACCTGAATTTGCGCCCACACTGCTTGCGGATACATTTTCATCAACGGTAAGTAGCCGTGGGTAGCACCGCAAGTGATAATTTCCAGGTTATTACTATCTTGGAACTGCTTAAAAGCCGTCACCAAGTCACCCTTGTAGCGTTCCCATATTTGACGTGCTTCGTTAAATTCAGCAGCATAATGTTCCGCTAAATAACGAATATGTCCATTGTGGACGTTACGCTCAGCCTCCAGTTCTATAAGTTCTTCTAGTTGTGCTAAGTGGGCGTCATAGCGTTCTTGCAGCAGGGGATCGCGAAGCATTGACACTAGAGGTGGTGTCATACTCATCGTGATTTTAAAGTCGATACCGTCTCGCTTTAAGCCTTCAAATACTTTTAATAAAGGGATGTAAGTTTCTGTGATGGCTTCATAGAGCCATTCTTCCTCCAGCACATAGTCACTTTCCGGGTGACGAACGAAGGGTAGATGTGCATGAAGGACAAGCGCGACATAGCCAATAGCCATAGTGATTTTGGGGTGATACTTGTAAGTTGAAGGTCGAGAGGTTGGGCTGAAATTAACAATATTTTAAGACTTTATGGGGATCTAAAAGTACTTAATGATTTTTTCTCAATCTACGGGGTCAGTAGCTAGCCAAGTTTTTTTCAGTGTCGCTATCTGGAGATTTAGGCAAAATCCCAGGCGTCACCAAAGTACTACTAAATTTTAGATTAGGGTCGATATCGCTAGTTGTCCTTACCCTTCAAAAAAATATAGGACTTACGCATTCACATCAAGATGGATTCTGGCGTAGGCTTGTTGCTGAAGTTCAGTTTGAACAGCGATGTCTAGGTTTGGCTACGCCTACGCCAGAATTATACAAAAAAGCGCTGAACTCGAACGCTAAAACCTGGCAACAGTGGGGATGTGATTTCATCATCAGCCAACAAAGTTGCTATCAGTTTTAATTGAGCGCTTTCTCTGCGATAAACTTCTAGCTGCTGTAATTGCCAATTTGCAATCCAATATTCTTGGACTCCTGTGGATGAGTATAGTTTCAGCTTGGCTTCTCGGTCTCGACGTTCGTTGATTGTCCCAGGAGAAAGCACTTCCACAATCAGTTCTGGCGCTCCTCTCAAATGTCCTTCGTCATCTAGTAATTGTGCTAAACGCTCATTACCGATCCAAACTACATCGGGTATGACATTATCAGCATTTGTAAAAATTATCCCAGGAGTTGCAATAGGTTCACCCAGCTTACTCAAGCGAGACCAAATTTCTAATTCAAAATAAACATTACCACCAGTTCGCTGATGTCTCCAGTGAGGCGCTCTCGTCACAAATAGTTCTCCGTCAATAATTTCATAGCGCTTCCATTCATCAGTAGCGAGTAATTCTAAGTCTGAGGTTGTCCAGCGGACTCCATCGGATATTGTTTGGTTCATAGGACTATCTTTCCATGTCTACTTGAGAAATGAAATTCTATTTTGAAAATATTTACTCAGGGTCAATACCTGCGGCTCGCAAGCGTTCTGCCAATATTGCAGCCCGTTGACGTTCTTCTTCTAGTTGTTGGTTTGCTTGCTCTAACTGTTGATTTGCTTCTTCCTCTGGTAACATCACCAGCTGTCCATCTGGTGTAAAAAAGCGTAATTTGCCGAAATAGACTGCTAAATACAGCCCTAACTGTTGACTCCAAAACCAACCTGACTCAGTAGGTACAAGGTCTTGATATTGTCCATCAAGTAAGTGAAATCCCTGCAATTCTAGGTTATTGGGGTCAAACCAAAAGTAATCCGGAGTCCGAAATATATTTTGGTATATTTGCTTTTTCAAACCTTTATCAACCGAGGCTGTGGAATCAGATAACAGTTCTATAATCACGTTGGGATATTTGCCGTTTTCTTGCCACACAACCCAGCTTTTGCGGTCTTTTTTTTCTGCATCTAAAACTACAAAAAAATCAGGGCCTCGAAATTCTTCTGACTTTTTTTGGTTAGGACTGAAATAAATAGTCAGGTTACCGGTAGCGTAGAAATCCTCGCGATCGCACCACCACCACTTAATCAAGCGAATCAGTAAATCGATTTGTTCGCGGTGTAAGTCAGATTCCAAGGGGGGTTCGTCACTGTAAATATCACCTGGTGGGAAAATTATACTCTCAGTGACATCTTTTACACTAGGGGTGGTGGTCAGGGGCTGAGACATACAACAGAATCTTTGTATTTGTATCTATGCTATCGTGACCGAATAATTCGTAATTCGTAATTCGTAATTCGTAATTCGTTGATGATTGGGTACAAGTCACTTAATTTATTAATGAAAAAATCAATTTATTCATTATTAAAGCCCATACCTAAAGGTAAAGTCTTGAATTACGAATTACGAACTATCAATTACGAATTATTTTGACGGCTTGTTCTCCTATTCTTCGCTTTCTTGATACAACTGTTGTAAGTCCTGTAACTGAGTCTTGCGGGAAATCCGGCGATATTTTTTACTTTCTAACTTGGGTTCGTATTGACTCTGCCCTTTGCCTTTACTTTTTAACTTGAGAGTGGATTCTGGATCGGCTTGTTGGCGGAGTTGTGTTTGACGAGCGATCGCTGCATCCAAAAATTCCAAATAATGTTCGTATCGTTCCCAGTCTCCCCGCACTGCACACTCAGGTTCATCTCGGTGCAGACAATCATTAAATCGACAGCTAGCAACTGCTAAGCGCTTTCTTGCTTCTGGAAAATAATTTATTAATTCTTCTGGGTTACAATCCATGTCAGGCTGATTAAAACCCGGAGTATCTGCAAGCAAACCACCGCTAGGCAATTCAAATAATTCTACATGGCGGGTGGTATGACGACCACGAGCCAATTTACCAGAAACCTCCGCCACTCGCAGGTTAGCATTGGGAATTAGCCCATTAATCAAGCTAGATTTGCCCACGCCGGAAGCTCCAGCAATTACAGTAATTTTATTGCTTAGATAGGTCGCAGCTTGGTCAATATTTATACTATTTTTGACGCTGATAAATAACGGTCGATAACCCCAACCAAGTAGGCGATCGCTAATTTGTTGCTGTTCCTGTGGTGAAATTAAATCACTTTTATTCAAGCATAAAAGTACATCCAAGCCAGTAGACTCAGCCTTAATTAAAAATCTACTCAATTGATAAGGTTCCAGAGGTGGATCGGCAACAGCAAATACCAATAAGATTTGGTTGACATTGGCGATCGCTGGACGATCTAATTCACTTTGGCGGGGTAAAACCTCAGCGATCGCTCCCCGTCCTCCAGCCCAATCTGGCTCCTCTACAACAACGCGATCGCCCACCATCACCTGTTGACCGATTTTTTTCAGCCGTGTTCTGCGAGTACAAAGCAGGAGAAGGGGATGAGGGGGATAAGAAGGATGAGGGGGATGAGGAGGATGAGGGAGATTTTGCTCCCCCATCTCCCTCATCCCCCTCATCTCCCCATCCTCTCGATCCAGCTGTACCCGATAAAAATTAGCCTGCACGGCCACCACAGTACCCAATAACTGCCCAGTTGCGGGAAAATTTTCCGCTATCATTGGCTGCTAACTGGACGACGCACTAACAGGGAAAAATAACTACTACAGTCTGTAATTTTTTCCACTTGATAACCTGCCATTGTCAAACTATCGGGAACCTGCTCAATTGGCTCTCCTGGGTCTAGCCAGACTTCTAGCAAACCTCCCAGTGGCATTTTCTCTAAACGTAGTTTTGTCCGCACGAAATTTATTGGGCAAGGGGTGCCGCGTAAATCAAGCTGAGCATCGGGAGTTGAAATAGAAGAGGACTTCATTACTTAAACAAATTTCCCAAGAATCCTTCTAGACCGCCTTTACCAGTGCGATCTCCTTTAATTTTAGCCAGCTTCTCCAACAGTTCCCTCTCCTCTGGGGCTATCTTGTTGGGAATATCAATTAATACCGTCAGCATATGATCGCCGCGACTTACGGGATTTCCCAATCTGGGTACGCCGCGATTTTCCAACTTCATCACCGTATTCGGCTGGGTTCCGGCAGGAATGATTAGTTCCACTGGCCCATCTACCGTATCGACCTCTAACCGACAACCTAAAATTGCTTGCAAGTAGCTAATTTTGATTTCCGAGAGAATATTGATGCCATCCCGTTGGAATTCCGCATCTTCATTCACGAACAAGTAAACGTACAAATCCCCAGGAGGACCACCGCGTTGACCGGCATCCCCTTCATTGGAAATCCGCAAGCGTGTACCATTATCCACCCCAGCGGGAATGGTGATTTTGAGTTTTTTTGTTACTTGATTTGCGCCCTTCCCATCACACGCATCACACTTATCTTCAATTACCATACCTGTGCCATTACAAGTGGGACAAGTTGAGACTTGGGTGAAACTACCGAAGGGTGTTCTGGTAACACGACGAACTTGACCCGAACCGCTACAAGTTGAACAAGTACGCGGACGTGTTCCTGGTTTAGCACCAGAACCGTTACAAACTTCACAATTTTCTAAATGCGAAATGCGGATTTCTTTTTCACCGCCAAATACTGCTTCCCGAAAGTCTAACTTCAGGTCTAGCCGCAGGTCATCACCTCGTGCGGGACCGCTGCGGCGTCTTTGTTGTTGCGCCGGGCCACCCATACCCCCAGCAAAGCCGCTAAAAATACTTTCAAAGATGTCGGCAAAGCCACCCATATCGCCAATATCTTGGAAGCCTGCACCAGCTCCGCTTGACACGCCTTCTGGACCAAAGCGATCGTAACGAGCGCGGATTTCTGGTTCCGAGAGTACCTCATAAGCGCGGTTAATTTCTTTAAAGCGCTCTTCCGCTCCCGGTTCTTTGTTCACGTCTGGGTGATACTTCCGGGCTAAACGGCGATAGGCTTGTTTGATTTCTTCTTTGTCGGCGTCACGAGAGACACCCAGGATTTCATAATAGTCGCGGGCCATATAGCAAAGGTAAAAGTTAGAAGGAACAAAGCAGGAGGCAGTAGAACATTACGGTTACTTCCTACCCTACAAAAAGGCGTTTTACCTAGAAAGCGTCTTTGGGAGGGCGGCTTGCCGGAGGACAGGCAGAAGATAAAATAAATTTTTGTTAATAACTGATTTTACCCTTTACCTTTTACAAAAATCACCGACAAATCTTAAGCAACAGGTGCTTTCCTCGTGGGAGACGACAAAAGTTGCAGAAGTAGTTACAAACAAAGGAAACCTCTGCTCGAACTTCTCGCTGCCGAGTTTGCTGTCTCTTTTACAATTGTGCTACGTAGGAGAGGAAAACCCCGCCCATCAACCAGAGGGGCTAGCCGCACCATCAGGTGTGGAAAACCACCCATATGCTTTGGATCGCATCTCAACTAGCACACCAGCCCACAGTAATTTGCTTCTACAATCTAGCAAACCGCTGGGGTCTTGTGAAACTTTGCTAAATTTAGCATCAATATATTTAGATATAGTGAAGTACTCCGGCTTGCTTCGCTCAAGCGTATCGCTTCATTAAAACAACCATCATCGTTTCGCGTCGCAGGGGGCAGAGGAGAAAATCTTCCCCTCTGCCCCCCTGCTTCTTCCCCATGCCCAATGCCCAATCCCCAATCCCTAATCTATCGCTTCATAATCAGCTTGCGCCGTACTTTCTTCATCAAAATCAAAGTTGAATTGGGGTATGAGTGTACCATTCATTGCTGAGTCTACTTCTGGCGTAAACACACCACTTGAAACTTCCTCAATTTCGTCGGTTTGGCTGTTAGCTCGGTTGTAGACATCGGCACCAATGGCAAACAGGGTTTGTTGGAAGTCGTCTAAGCGCTGCCTAAATTCCGTTGTAGAGATGCTGGAGTCAGTCATTGCAGCTTGGAGTTGTGAAACTTTTTCACTAGCCAAGGTTTTCATCTGATCGCCGATAAAGTTGCCATTATCCTTGATGGTGGATTCATAACTGAACAAGAGATTATCTGCTTGGTTTTTGAGTTCAACCAGTTCTTTACGTCTTCTGTCTTCTTCAGCAAACAATTCGGCCTCTTGGCGCATCCGTTCGACTTCGTTGGTACTCAAACCACCTGTATTGGTAATCCTGATACTTTGTTCTCTGCCTGTACCTTTGTCTTGGGCAGCAACCTTGAGGATGCCGTTAACATCAATTTCAAAAGATACTTCAATTTGCGGTACACCACGGGGTGATGGGGGAATTCCTGCTAAGAGAAACTTGCCGAGACTCTTGTTATCTCGTGCCATTGCGCGTTCACCTTGGAGGACGTGAATTTCCACCGAGGTTTGCCCATCAACTGCTGTGGAAAATATTTGTGACTTACTAGTAGGAATTGTGGTGTTGCGTTCAATGATTTTGGTGAACACTTCACCCAAGGTTTCAATCCCTAAAGACAAGGGGGTGACATCCAATAGTAAGAGATTATCGACTTCGCCACCCAAAACCCCTGCTTGAATAGCAGCTCCTAGTGCTACAGCTTCATCAGGATTGATAGAACGATCGGGAGCTTTGCCATTGAAAAATTTAATCAGCGCGTTTTGGACTGCGGGAATGCGGGTAGAACCACCTACTAAAATAATCCGATCTATGTTTTGCGGTTTGAGAGCTGCGTCTTTGAGGGCTTGGATCATCGGTTCGATGGTAGCTTCGATTAATTGCCCTGAAAGTTCTTCAAATTTAGAGCGGCTCAGTTCCATCTCCAGATGTTTGGGACCGCTGTCATCGGCGGTGATAAACGGCAAGTTGATGGAGGTATTAACCATACTAGAGAGTTCAATTTTTGCCTTTTCCGCTGCTTCCCGGAGGCGTTGGAGTGCCATTTTATCTTGGGAAAGATCGATTTTTTCCTGTTGCTGGAAGCGTTCCATCATCCAACGCACGATCGCATTATCAAAGTCGTCTCCACCCAAGTGGTTGTTACCACAAGTAGCCTTAACTTCAAAAACACCATCCCCAAGTTGCAGAATCGACACGTCGAAGGTACCTCCTCCCAAGTCGAAGACTAAAATTAACTGTTCTTGCTCTTGTTTATCTAATCCGAAAGCTAAAGCCGCAGCCGTTGGTTCATTGATAATTCGCAGGACTTCGAGTCCGGCAATAGTGCCAGCATCTTTAGTTGCTTGTCTTTGGGCATCTGTAAAATATGCTGGTACGGTGATCACTGCCTGAGTAACAGTTTCACCCAAGAAATTTTCCGCATCCTGCTTCAGCTTTTGCAGGATCATGGCAGATATTTCTTGTGGCGTGAAATTTTTTGAGCGAATTTGCACATCAACGGTATCATCTCGACCTTTGACGCAGTTGTAGGGTACGCGATTGCGTTCTACTTCAGTGTCTTCCCAACGCCTACCGATGAATCGTTTAATACTGTAAATTGTGTTTTCGGCATTGGTTACGGCTTGGCGCTTTGCCAGTTGACCGACCAAGCGATCGCCACTCTTACCAAATCCCACAATACTTGGAGTAGTTCGTCCACCTTCAGAATTGGAGATCACAAGTGGTTGACCGCCCTCCAAAACTGCGACGCAACTGTTAGTAGTGCCTAAGTCGATCCCAATAACTTTTCCCATACTTTCCAGTATTTTTACTGAGTCTTTATGCTGTAATTATGATGTCGCGGACTAACTTGTTTTGCTGCGAACTAAGGCTAGCTCAAAACTTCAGCATCTAGAAATGGGGAATAGGGAATAGGGAATAGGGAATAGGGCATTGGACATGGGGCATTAGCATTGGGCATTGGTTATTTCTCCCCCTGCCTCCCCTGCTCCCTCATCCCCCTCATCCCCCTCATCTCATCTTCCCAATACTCAATAACGATGCTCGCCTCTGCTAGAACCCAGGCACTTTTGGTCAGCGAGGCGAGCAGTTGCAGTTTAACTGTCGGCTGGACTCGACTGATCTTCTAGTGCAGCAGGTGTATCTTCCTTGGGAGCAGCGACTTTGACCATTGCATGGCGTAGCACGCGATCGCCCAAGTAATATCCGCGCACTAACTCTTCTAACACTGTTCCTTCAGGATGTTCATCCGTAGGTTCCCGCATTACTGCTTCGTGCAGGTTAGGATCGAATTCTTGACCTTCAGGACGCATTGGTGAAACACCCAAACGCTTAAGGGTATCTACTAATTGTTTGTAAACGCCTTGGTAACTTTTATGGATGGTCATTTCGCCATCGGATTGCGGTTTGAGGTGCGATCGCGCCCGCTCAAAATTATCGACTACTGGTAGCAATTCCAGAATCGTGTTCCGCTTCATCAGCGCTTCTAATTCTTCTTTTTCTTTAATAGTGCGTTTCCGGTAATTCTCAAAATCAGCGGCAATCCGCATATATTGAGTACTACGTTCTTCTAGTTGCACTTTGAGAGACTCGTTTTGTTGAGTCAGTTCTGCCAAAGCTGCCGTTTGCAGTTCAGCTTTCTCGCTTGCAGCGCCGCCATTTTCTCGATCAAGAGTAGCCGTATCCACCGTTACATTGGTTTGGGCTGCCACTTGCTCAGTAACTTCGCTGCCAGATTCATTGGAATTGATTTGGGCTGGGGAGTCGCTCTTCATTGCTTGCTTTACCTCTGTTGGTTCACCCAATTGCTGGCTTGTATCGTTTATCTGTTTATTTTCATCCATCATTGTCTACTGATTCCAGATGCTTTTTACGGCAGTACATCTCCATCGCTTGCAACCGTCGTCATTCGCGGCTTGCAACTGAGGTTGATTTATTGCCGACAAGTTCCTGGAGTGATGTCACCGTCATCTTATTGTGACAAATGGTGAACGCGCTAGTTGATACGCTTCTAGTGCGGTAACCCGAACGATTGACACTCCTGAGCCGTTATGCTGAGGATTCTTGCTTCACAGGGATTCCGACGAATTTACCCTCAGCAAGCATCTTGACCGTGTGCCCCACGGCTGCAAGTCCCCTCTGGAGAACTACTTGTGCGGCGGCGACATCCCTATGGGTTGTATAGCCGCAATTTGAGCAATTATGAATACGCTCTGACAAATCTTTTTTGCCTGTCACGCTTTGGCAGTTTGGGCAGATTTGGCTTGTTTTACGGCTATCTACTTTTTGAAAATAGACACTACGCTTAAAACAAATCCGATCCAAAATACTGAAGAATTGCCCAAATCCCCCATCTAGACAGTGCTTGTCCAACATTCCACGGGATAGTCCGACAAGGTTTAAATCCTCAATAAAAACCATCCCAGTATCGTTACAGATTTGATGAGATAGCTTTGTGTGCCAATCCTTGCGGCAGTTGGTAACGTATTCATACAGTGAAGCAACTTTCCTTTGTGCTTTACGCCAATTGTTCGAGCCTATACGTTTTTTCTTAACGCGCTGTTGCAGCAATTTAAGCTTGCGTTCGGCATCAACAAAAAACTTTGGACGCTTAACTAAAAGACCATTAGAAGTTGCAACAAAATTAGTTAAACCTACATCAATTCCTACCGCTTCTCCGTGTGGCAACCTTTCTGGTATGGATACATCCCATTGAATGGTTAGCATCACATACCATCCAGAAACTTTTCTTGCCACACGCGCTTGCTTGATTATTCCACCATCAGGAATGCTTCGTGATTGACGCACTTTTACAGCACCAATTACAGGCAATTTTACCTGATTATTGGTTAGGGGATTTTGCCCTAATTGCGGGAAAGAAAAAGACCGCATCCGTCCTGGCTTTTTAAATCTTGGGAACCCATGATTTTGTTCCCACATACTCACAAAAGCCTTTTCAAGTCGCCTCAATGTTTGCTGTAAAGACTGAGCATTAACTCGTTTTAAATATTCATTTTCTTGACGTGCAGCAGTTAAAGATTTGCACTGGCTTGCAAATGTTGGGCGCGGTGCCTCAGCAGGAATGATATAGCAGCTATGGAGGCTACAAGCATTTATCTGACAACTACGGGACTTATACCAGTCCTTGCGTTCAGCTAAAGCATGGTTGTAAACCCGTCTATGAGTTTCTATCCATTCTTCAAACAGTAATATTTGTTTTTGTGTTGGTTTTAGCTTGAATTCGTAAGTCAGGTTAAACACGCTTGTTACCTCCTGACTCTATTTTATCAGAATTCTACAAATCGCTTGCTCGATTAGTAGAATAAAGTCGCCCGCTTAAGGGCGAGGCTCTAACCCCAGGTTTTCGCTAGCGTAGCTCTAGGAGTAAGTATTTTGCAAGAGTGGCGCTGAATCTGATTCAGCCCTCATCTGAATTTATGGATCGGGTTTTTAATGAGTTACTACTCAAAATTTAACGATTTCTAAAAAGGTGTTAACTGTTGAGTGTTAACCGTCAACAGTCAACCATCAACATGAAACTCCATTCCCTTGTCCTCTTCTGGTGAGGACTTTTTTTAATGGATGAGAATTCTGTGTCAGATGCTGGGAATACTTTAACCAGAGGTTTCCCCAAATCAATTGCTCCCTTTATGACTTACTCGTCACCACAACGGCGCAGTACCGCTCTAACTACTAGAACAGAGTTTTCGCCCTTTGGCAACAAGTTAGTGCAGTCTGGTTATGTTAATACCGAACAGATGAGACAGGCGCTAATTGAAAGCCGCAAATCTGGCAGACCGCTAACAGAAGTATTAGAGTCAATTACTGGACAACAATTATCACCTGAGCTGCTCAGGCAATACAAAAAACAACAGCTATTTGAATTAAAAATACTCTACGGAGTTGAATTCCTCGATCCGGAAGTCAACTCCGTTGGTAACACAATGGTGGGAAGCTTGATTGATACCCTGATCCCAGTGGATATCTGCCGTCGCCATCGTTTGGTACCACTATCAAAACACGAAGATCAAACCCCACCCTCGGTTTTAGTGGCGATGGTTGCTCCGGATAATCTGGAGGCTTCCGATGACCTGAATCGCATCTTGCGCCCCCAAGGCTTGGCATTGCAGCGCATGGTGATTACACAGGAAGACTACCAACAGCTAATCAACCAATATTTGGACGATCTGGCTGTGCGGCAAAAGCACCTAGAACGAGAAAACTCTACAGATATTAGTCAAGATTTAGAAAATCTCGGAAATCTCGACATTGAAGATGCCCCTGAGGAGATGGAGGCCGATCTAGGGGCAGCGATGAAGGGCGCTGAAGATGCCCCAGTTATTAACCTTGTCAACAGAATCCTGGCTAAAGCCCTGCATGAAAAAGTTTCCGATATTCACGTTGAACCACAAGAAGAAAACTTACGCATCCGCTTCCGTAAAGATGGAGTGCTGCGTGAAGCTTTCCCGGTGATGCCGAAAAAAATCATTCCGGCGGTGACAGCCCGGTTTAAAATCATTTCCAATCTAGACATTGCTGAGAGGCGTTTACCCCAAGATGGACGCATCAGGCGGATGTTTGAGGGACGCAAAGTAGACTTTCGTGTAAATACCTTACCCAGTCGCTACGGGGAAAAGGTGGTACTGCGGATTTTGGATAATTCTTCCACCCAACTCGGATTAAATAAGTTAATTACCGATCCAGAGACTTTACATATTGTCCAGGATATGGTTAGTCGTCCCTTTGGTCTGATTTTGGTGACTGGGCCGACTGGTTCCGGTAAAACAACCTCGCTGTATTCGGCACTAGCGGAAAAGAATGACCCCGGAATTAATATCAGTACTGTGGAAGACCCAATTGAATACAGTCTTCCAGGAATTACGCAAGTACAAGTGATTCGGGAAAAAGGGCTGGATTTTGCTACAGCGTTGCGGGCTTTCTTGCGGCAAGATCCAGATGTGTTACTGGTGGGTGAAACGCGGGACAAGGAAACGGCAAAAACAGCGATTGAGGCTGCCTTGACTGGTCACTTGGTATTAACTACTTTACATACCAATGATGCCCCAGGAGCGATCGCTCGTTTGGGAGAAATGGGCATTGAGCCTTTCATGGTTTCTAGTTCTTTAATTGGCGTTTTGGCTCAACGTCTGGTGCGGCGGGTATGTTCTGAATGTCGGATTCCCTACACTCCCACAACTGAAGAATTGGCTCGTTATGGTCTATCAGCCTCCTCTGAAGTGGATATCACCTTCTACAAAGCTAACACTTTGACATTAGAAGCGATCGCAGAAGCCAAAACCAAAAATCAGCTTTGCCCAGCCTGTAATGGCGTTGGCTACAAAGGGCGTTGTGGTGTTTATGAAGTCATGCGAGTCACAGAAAACCTCCAAACCCTGATCAACGAAGAAGCACCCACAGAACGCATCAAGGAAGTAGCGGTAGAAGAAGGCATGAAAACCTTGCTGGCTTACAGTCTGGACTTAGTACGCCAAGGTTCCACCACCTTAGAAGAAGTAGAACGGGTGACCTTTACAGATACCGGTTTGGAAGCAGAGTTAAAAGCCAAACGCAAGACAGGTCTTACCTGCCGGACTTGTGATGCCATATTGAAACCAGAAATGCTGGATTGTCCGTACTGTCTGACATCTCGTTTTCAAGATTAGTCATTGGTCATTGGTCATCAGTCATTGGTCATTGGTAGATGGTTAGTAACTTTAAACAACTGACAAAGGACAACTGACAAATAACAACTGACAAATGACAAATAACAAACATTAATAAGGAAGCAAAACTATGGAGATGATGATTGAAGACTTGATGGAGCAGATGATTGAAATGGGAGGTTCGGATATGCATTTATCCGCAGGTTTGCCGCCCTATTTCCGCATCAGTGGCAAACTGACTCCTATCGGTGAGCATATCTTGACGGCAGATCAGTGTCAAAGGCTGATTTTTAGTATGCTCAACAATACCCAGCGTAAAACCTTAGAGCAGACCTGGGAATTAGATTGTTCTTACGGTGTTAAAGGTTTGGCTCGTTTCCGGGTGAATGTCTATAAAGATCGTGGTGCTTATGCTGCTTGCTTACGGGCATTAAGTTCTAAAATTCCTAACTTTGAAAAATTAGGTCTGCCAGATATAGTGCGGGAAATGTGCGATAAGCCCAGAGGACTAATTCTGGTAACAGGCCCCACAGGTTCGGGGAAAACAACAACCCTAGCGGCAATGATTGACTTGATTAACCGCACCAAAGCAGAGCATATTTTAACGGTGGAAGATCCAATTGAATTTGTTTATGAACCAATTAAAAGCTTGGTTCACCAGCGGCAACTAGGAGAAGACACCAAGAGTTTTGCTAATGCTTTGAAAGCAGCTTTGCGGGAAGATCCAGATATTATTCTGGTGGGGGAAATGCGCGATTTGGAAACGATTTCTTTGGCGATTTCTGCTGCGGAAACAGGACACTTAGTATTTGGTACGTTACACACCAGTTCTGCCGCCCAAACTGTTGACCGGATTATCGACGTTTTCCCCCATGAAAGACAAACTCAGGTGCGGGTGCAATTATCAAACTCACTCGTAGCAGTATTTAGCCAAACATTAGTATCTAAGAAAAACCCTAAACCCGGTGAATATGGTCGGGTGATGGCTCAAGAAATTCTGATTGTTACTCCCGCTATTTCTAACTTAATTCGAGAAGGCAAAACCTCGCAAATTTATTCAGCTATTCAAACTGGTGGCAAATTGGGAATGCAAACTCTGGAGAAAGTTTTAGCCGATTTTTACAAAGCAGGAACAATCTCCTTTGAAGCAGCAATGTCTAAGACTTCCAAGCCAGATGAAATCCAACGTCTCATCGGTACTTCCACACCACCCCAGGCAGCAGCAGGGGCAAAATCAGGTGTGGCTGCTAAAGCGCATTAATAGGAGGGATTGGGGAGATGAGGGGGATGAGGGAGATGAGGAAGAGGGGCAGTTCTTGCTGGGTGCAGGGGAAAAGCCCCTCCCCTCTGCTCCCTGCTCCCTGCTCCCTTGCCTCTTCCCCATGCCCCATGCCCAATGCCCAATGATTATTTTGAATTGATTTATGCCAAACTTCGTTGCCCGTGTTCGGGATTCGCAAGGAAAATCTCGAACAGAAAAAATTGTTGCCGAATCCTTGGTACAAGCTCGTACTAATCTCAGAGAACAAGGTTTTGTAATCCAAGAACTCAAGCAATCTAAGGGATTTCAGCCAGATGTTGCCTTGAAAAATTTTCAGAATTCCTTAGTTAAGGTGTCTGTTAAAGACAAAGCCGTTTTTTCCCGTCAATTTGCCGTTTTGATGAATGCGGGAGTTGCGATCGTTAGAAGTTTGGGAGTACTTTCTGAACAGTGCAGTAATACTAAACTGAAACAAGCTCTCGTGGAAATTAGCAACGATGTGCAAAGCGGAATGAATCTTTCAGAGGCAATGCGGAAGCATCCTGACTGCTTTGATGGATTGTATGTGAGTATGATTCAAGCTGGCGAAGTTGGTGGTGTTTTAGATGAAGTATTGAATCGTTTAGCCAAGTTGTTAGAAGATGTTGCCCGCTTACAAAACCAAATTAAATCAGCATTATCTTATCCAACGGTGGTGGGTTTTATAGCAGTTGCTATCTTCCTCGGCATGACCATTTTTCTGATTCCCGTTTTTGCGAAGATTTTTACAGAGATTGGAACTGAATTACCACCTCTAACGCAATTCTTGATGGATGCTAGTCTATTTTTGAGAAGTCCGAAGGTTTTCGTGCTTATCGCCGCTCTTGTAGGACTGAAAATTGGCTTTACACAATACGGTAAAACTCCTGTTGGTCGCATCACAATCGATCGTTTTTCCCTGAAGATGCCGTTGTTTGGTGACTTGATTCAAAAATCTTCAGTTGCTCGTTTTAGCAGAACTTTTGGTTCTTTGACTCGTTCCGGTGTACCAATTTTAACTTGCTTAGAAATTGTCAGAGATACCTCAGGAAACCAAGTAATTGCAAATGCCATAGATGCAGCCCGCGCAGAGATTCAACAAGGAGGCATGATTAGCATTGCTTTACAAAAAGATAAAGTTTTTCCGGCTATGGCAATTCAGATGATTAGTATCGGTGAGGAAACTGGAGAATTAGATGGGATGTTGATGAAAGTTGCTGATTTCTATGAAGATGAAGTTGAGCAAGCAGTAAAAGCACTCACTAGCGTTTTGGAACCAATTATGATTTTGGTACTAGGAGGAATGGTTGGTACAATTTTGCTGGCAATGTATTTACCGATGTTCAAGGTGTTTGAAAAACTGGGATAGAGGATTAAGAGTTAGGAGTTAAAAGTTAGGAATTAAAAGTTAGGAGTTAGGAGTTAAAATTCTTGATTTTTGATTTTTGATTTTTAAATAATTAATTTTTTCTTAACTCTTGGATTCTAACTAGAAACTAACTAATTTTTTCTTAACTCCTCACTCCTCACTCCTAACTAATTTACTATGACTGTACAAAAATCTCAGTACGAAGCGAGCTTGGCAGAGTACAGTAATCATCAGGCTGCGATCGCTTTACTAAAGCAACACCGTCCATATTTGGAGATGCTTCCCAGTCTCCGCCGTCCAGATGAGAGTGTAATCGCCATCCCTTTACCGATTGTTCGTCTTCGCAAAACTGCCATAACAGAGCCACAAGCAATTTGTTTACCCTGTGATGTGGCACTTTTGATGTGCGATCCAGAGTGGAAAATCAAAACGGGAGTAGAGATTTTAATCTTTATCCATCGTCCCCATGAAGATTTTTCTGATTTGTTAGGACGTTGGCGACAATCGCAAGTTTTATTAGACAATGATTATGAATGGTTGATGCCTTTTCGTCACAGCCATATTTTGAGTGAGGGAGCTAATAGCATATATCCTTTATTCGTAGTTTTTAGTGAGACATCAGAACGTATTCAAAGAGGTTTGGTAGGAGCAGAACTTCCATTTATTATCGAAACATCAAATTTATTAATTGAAGAGAATTATGCAGACACTTTTTCTCCAGAAATTCCACCAGCGTAGAAAAAGTTAGGAGTTTAAAGTTAGAAGTTAGGAATAAAGTTAGAAGTTAGGAGTTAGGAGTTAGGAGTTTTAAATTACAAATTTTGAGTAAAGCTACAAATGTTTCAGTTTCCAGATGAGCTTTCTAACTCCTAACTCCTAACTCCTAATTATTACCTAACAAATTGCGGCATAATTTCCGCAGCGGTAAATATGCCATGAATGCTACGTTGGTGCAATTGTTTGGCGGCTTTAAGATAGCCGAAAGCAGGGCCGCAGACATTCGCCGCCATGCTGGTTTCATCTCCCAAAGTAAAGGTATGGGTGGAAATTTTACCTTCAAAGGTGCGTCCTGTGACTTTAACGTTGGTGCTGAGGGGTTTTTTCGGATTGCGAGTATCGACTACACCACCAACAGTAACGCGATCGCGCCCCACTATTCCCGCTACTTCTAACATCACATCATCAGCGTGTTCCATGTTCTCTAAAGTCAGCACGCCATTAGTTTTATCTAGTAGGGCTTCTACTTCTGCGTCAGTCATCGCCCTAGCAGTTTCCACTGTGTAACCAGGCATATGCCCGATATCTTCCCGAACCGTGGCGCGGTAAGCTTCCCAGTTAGCAATTCCGACACCAAAGGTAATTTCTACCTTGTGAATTTCGGCATAGCTTTGGGCGGCTAAAGCGGCTGCGGCGGTTAACAGTCCAGGTGTGGCACCGCATCCTGTCATGTAGGTAATTCCGGCGGCTTGCAGTTCTTCTTTCATCGCCAGTAATTGTTCTACAGCACTGGTGCGCTTGATTGCATCCACTAGGACACCCCGCCAACCAGATTCAATAAACTGCTTGGCAACAGAGGGAATAAAATCATTGGGTAAGTTGGGTAAAGCTAGAAAATACCCATCTACAGGTTGACTGGTAGCGATTAAATCTTGAATACTGTTATTGCTTAATGTCCCAACTGGCTCTAGATAACCTACTGAGCCTTGGGACTGATAGGTGGCGATGCATTCTTGAGTATTTAAACCTTCAGCGGCGTAAGCGTAGCCTTTTTGATCTGCGGCTGCGACTAAAATCATTTCGCGTTTACCAGCAAGTAGCTTGGCGGCGGCTTGTCCTAGTCCGCCAAACCCCAGTACTCCCACGCGGATTGTTTTGTTCGCTTGTTCTGTATTCATAGTCAATTTTTTAAGTTGAGTGAATAGCTTTCAGCATTCACTATCTCAGCTTATGGCTGATGGCTAAAAGCTATAGAAGCTAATTATGCTTCATTATCCTTGGTTCTTCGGCTGACCGATATTTTTTTACCAAAAATTCTTGGTTGATCATTTGGGCTTCGTCAAGAGGTATCAGTGTTAATACGGTAGCACAATTAGTAATAATGATGCTTAAGTATAATTGCATCACGTATCTAATGTAATTTGTATTTTTCTAAATCAGAATAAATTTAATCTACAAAAAAATTTTGAATACAATGCGAGTAAATCAAGAAATTCTTGAACGAATACGGTATGTTGAAAGATTTGAAGTTGTAGTTTCTGGCAAATCTACACATTATGAGAAATCAATACATCTTCGGTCTGATGAGTATCCTTTCAGTCGTGCTGCAAACCGCCAGATGCCTATATCAAAATGGCTAGAGACTCGATTCAAATCAACATATCCAGGTTTTCATGCAAGTGTAATTTATCCTGATGGTTCAACCGTTCGTGCTGATATTCCTATTGGAGTTGTACGAGATGCATATAAGGACTGTAGTAGTCTTTACGGGCAATCAATGCGATTTAAGTTTTCTGGTAATGATGAGTCTTCCATTATTAAGGTAAAATCCAATCTTAGAAAGGCAGGAATTGAGACAAAATTTGGCAGTCCATCTATTTTATGGCTATGGCAATGGTATACACTTGAGGGTGATATTTTACGTATTCATCTTCCTATGTTCTATCGCTTAGCACTTCCTGATATCTTAAAATCATTTACTACTTCTTTAGATATTCACCTAGAATTCAACTTTAATTCTGATAGTTATCATTTGTTTGAATCTAAATCTGATTATTCATATTTTGGAATGGAGCAGCTTCACTTGTTAAAAAATGCCAATAACGAGTATAATTAAAAACTTTAATTACGAGAATATAAATTGATGCAAATTTGACCTATGTTAATATTTGGAAGTGAGAGAAAATGACTAAAAATACGGTCAAGTTGCTGGATGTAGTAGCATTGGTAGTTGACTTACCCCAATACAATCTCTGGCGTGGTCAAGTTGGTACAGTAGTGGAATTATTAGCTGGCGGTGCTGCGTTTGAGGTTGAATTTAGCGATCGCCACGGCCGCACATACGAATCTGTCGGCTTACGCCCAGAGCAAATTATGGTGTTACATTTTGAGCCAGCATCCCCTGAATCAGTCCCGGAAATGGTGACAGCTTAAGCGATAGTGGCCAGAGCGATCGCAGCACTAAAATAAGACTAAAATATGTAAATCATTTGCTGCCCAATTCGTTATACATCTGCTTGAGTTTATCAATCCTAAGCAGTACAATCGCTGACAATGGCGGTTCTGAGATAACGTGCGATCGCCCAACTCATGAATTCTGAAAACTACAGGTGAGTATCATGCAATCCCACGCACCAGACCTCGCAGAACAAGCTAAAACCTGGAAATTTCTAGAACTCTGGGTCGATCCGGTTGTTTTCCCGCCTAAGATTCTTATGCTAATTGGCGCTCAAGACGGCACTTGTCGTATTTTCAACCCTGCATATAACTATAAACTCGTAGTCACTCATTCCAACTACCAAGCAGCCCAAGAATGGCTTCTTGAGGATGAATATGAACGAGTCAAAGGTCAACTTTTGGCTGAAGAAATTATCTAATCAAGCGATCGCACCACTAAAATAAGAAAAAAATCATATAAAAGCTAAAATTTGCTTGTTTGTGCTATGCCGTCAGTTTTATTCTGATGCGTAAAAATTGTTTGTATTACAATGCACAATAATCTTGAAATTACGAAGCCTTTCCTGATAAAAATACACCTAAAAATAAATTTTAGAGAATAAAATCTGTCTTTCGTAAAGGTTTTTATAAACTTATAACAAGAATTGCATACTTACTTAAGTATATTTTAGGTGTGATTATTAATTTATTGTTAATATAGTCACACTTAAGTGAATGAATAGTTAAAAAATATTATAGATACAAAAATTACAGTAATCTTTTAAAGTCATTTCGTGCAACCCTTGTCAAGTGGAGAACACTTTTGTGAAGCAAGAAAAAATTCTTATTTGGAAAGAATACGCTGAGTCAATCCGTCAAAAGGTAGATTTGGTATTAAATAATTCTTCATTTAAATCTTCATCACAAGCGAGTTGGTTTCATCCTGACTTACCACAGGTTTTAACAAGTTTGGATGCTGCTGCTCAAAAAACAATTGAAAATGCCTCCTCGCCAGTGAAAATTGGCATCATGGGAGAATTTAATGCTGGTAAAACTTTACTCATAGGTAGTTTGATTGGTTATGCAGATGCTTTACCTGTAAGTGCCAATCCAACTACAGGGAATGTAACAGCCATACATCTAGTACCGCAAGATGATTTGCAGACAACTCAAATTTCTGCATTTACAGTGGAATATTTAGATGAATTAGGTGTGAAAGAATGTCTGCGTTATATGTTAGATGAAGCTGCCAAGAGAACCCTAGCTGCTGGACTTTCTTTAGGAGAAACTCTCAAGAATTTAAATCTTAACAATGATGGGTTTATTGAGAGTATTACCAACTGGAGTCAACAAGCATGGAATGCTAGCAACAACCCAGATTTACGTTATTTAATTCGGGAATTAATCATATTTATTAATACTTACAAAGCATATAAAACAGCTATATGCAATAATTCCTATACAATTGATGCTACTACTGCCGAGGAAGGATTAAAGCTGACTCCTCCACCAAAAGATATCCAAAATTTGAAGTTTGTGGAAATTATACCAACTACTTTAGTAGCTATAGAAAAATCCCCACAACAGCTAACAAGTCAGCTATTACAACGCAGTTTTTCTCTGATTCATCGCATTCAGATAGAAGTTGGTATATCAAAAGAAATTTGGAATCTTTCTGGGTTACAGGGTGTAAACGAATTTATTTTGCTTGATTTTCCAGGGTTGGGAGCCGCTAATTCCGGAGTCCGAGATTCATTTTTATCCCTGAATGAATTAAAAAAAGTGCAGACAATTTTGATTTTGCTTAATGGTGAATCTCCAGGAAATGACCGGGCAGGAAAAATTTTCACCATGCTACAGCAGCAGAAACAAGGACAAAATATCAAAGACAGAATCATTGTAGGTGTTGGACGTTTTGATAAACTGCCCTTGAAAGACGATGGTGAAGATTTAGTTTTACAAGAGTTAATTAAAAATAGTGCTTCTCCTTGGGAAGAAGACCTGGAAGACCCTTTAATAGGATCGGAATCACGAGGGGAACAATTAGACGAGCAAAAGGTACTCGAAAAACTAAAAATTCTGAACACAACGATCGCCACAGCACAAGCTTTTACGAGTCGTCAAGACCGAATTTTGTTGCTCTCACCCTTGTTGGGATTAGCAGAACTCAAAAAGCGATCGCGGACAATTCAAATTGGCTCTCAACAGTTTTTAGTAAAATTGGAAACACCTGGTTTCCTCGATGAAGCCGAACGGATGCGTTCCTACTGGGAAAAATTAAGCGAAAAGCTGCTAGAATCCAACTCTCGGAGTGAACTTGGTAAGCAACTAAGTTATTTCGCTGATGATGGTAGTATCGGTAAACTCAGAGAATTGCTACAAAAACACGTAGAAGAATATGGATTTCAGCAAGTTTATGAAGATACTGAGAGATGTTATCAAAGTTTAAAACAAGAATTAAAAAAATTAGAAAATATACTCAATGAAATCAAAGACCAAGGTATTCCTGTAGAAGAAAATCCCAATATAGCTAACTTGCGGCAAATAGTTGAAACATTGTATAACATCTATAACGACTTCCGCAGAGATTTGGATAAAGAGCCATTAAAAGACCGTTCTCAAGTTCCTCTGAGCGATGTTGTTTATCAAGAATTGACCTTTAAAATGTTTGATTGGCCAGAATGGAATTCTTTGTTTCAAAGGTCACAAAAAGGTATTATTACACTCCCAGAAAAAGATGCTTTGGATGATGCTATCTTTGGCTTAGATACGCAGTCATCGAATGATATTCCCACTAAAAGTGACGATTTTTATACCTCGTTTGAAAAGACTATCCAAGAGTTAGAAATTTTTGCCCGGACTTTGAGTAGACAAGCAGTTGCTGACTTATTGAACTCTTTAAGTGCCAAAGTATCTGTTCACAAAGAAGAACTGTCGAAAATTATTCCTAGAGATAAATTACAGGAACGTACTAACAAATTAAGAGAGAAATATAATAACGCCAGAGCGTTGCAAATTCTTTCAGGAACTGCCGTTAATCCCCATCTTTTACAAGATTACATTTTTAAGAAATGCAACCTCCAACCAGAAGCAAATACAACCTACACAACTAAACCAGAAAATATTTTTCCATTGGCGCGTTCTGTAAATAATAAAAATGGTCAAAATTTTGATTGGGGAAATAATCTGCAAAGGAGATATCAGAGTAATCAAGATACACCAAAACCAGCTAATCATGAAATTCTAGTGCTGCGATTGCGAGACGAGATGATAGCCTGTGCTGGATTAAGATTAGTTGAATTAGTTAGTGAAGTGAATCAACATCTGAATAATACCCTTGGAGAATTACTCAATAATCTGATTAATGAATTGCAAGCTTTATTGAGAAATGAAGCACTATTGCGGGATATTGCCACAGAAGATTCACAAGGTAGTGGGGAAGTTCCGACTTGGCTACAGATTTTAGACAATATTACTTCTAACCCCGAACCAGATATTATTTAACATCTCACTGTACATTATGTGATATCGAGCCTCGTTCATTTTTGAATATTCTGCCATTCTACTAAAAGGGGAAAAACTAATGCCTGTGGAAATTAGACTTGTGCCTCGTTTCCAATTGCGTACAATCGATGAGGAATATACTCTAGAGTTGCCTGTCATCGAACTGGCTCCTACAAACGATGGCAATTTACCCTATGTTTCCCGTATCAGTTGTTCTATCACCGGAACACCTGAAGAACTAGCCAAAAAAATTGCATCTGTATATTCACAATTTAGTTCCGACAAGCCTATTTTACTTGCCAATCCACAACGATTAAAGCAAAGTCTTTGTAAGCTAGATGAACCATTACCTGATAACGTCAGTTGTAGTTTGCAAGTTAGTATTGAGTATTTTGATTCTGACTCTAGTGGAAATCCGGCGATTTTTTCGATACCAAAGAATGCAACTGCTACCAGTCTAATGTTTACTCGAATGGTGACTCCCGCTGTTCCACCTGTGTTTAATCGACCTCCCATTGTTCCACCTTTGCCACCGCCACCACCAACAGTAGAAATTTCTTATCCCGGTTGGTTTGCTTTGGATTTTGGTACATCTAACTCTACAGTTAGTCTTTTTGACCCTCGTCGGAGTTTACCACAGGATGTTCTGCCTCAAGAGCAAGAAACACGTTTGCGCCGTCGATTGGTAGAATGGCTAAATTCTAATCCGGCGGAGGCTTTACCTAATATTAATGTCAGTGAATGGGAAACTTTTGTTAATGATTTGAAGAAAAATCTCGATCTAACGCCATCTAGTAGTTTTGCAGATATCTTTTCAACAGGAAAAAGCGATCGCCTCCTAGAAGGAATTAAGCAGATTGAACTTTGTGTAGCAAAACGACAGTCCTTGTTTCGTAAAGCAGCCAGTAACCATCTTAGCCAAATTTACCACGAAGCATTTCGCGTTCCTCCCCTAGAGTCACAAAGTCTATTTTCAGTTGAGTTGGATGCTGCTCGTCGCCTCAGCGAAATCAAAAGTGAGTTGCAAATTACCAACTTGGAACCTTTACAAGTATTGATGGGTGAACGTGTAAAACAAGAAAGATTAAAAGCTATTGCCAAAGGGGCAAATGATGCTGATGAAATTGCAGGTGCTTTTTACCATTCACCAAAACGTTACTTTGGCCAAAACAGTGAATTTATTGTCACTCTGGATGGTAAAAAGCAAAAAATTACAGTCAACCAGCTGATTCAAGCAGCTTGGGGTCATCTAATTCAATTAACTGACGATTTTCGTCAAAGAAACGCCAATCGTTTTGCTGAAGGTCGTTTTACCACAGCAGTAGTAACTTATCCGACGATCGCTTCTCCGGTAGTACGTAGTGATATAGAAAAATTAGTAAAAAAATTAGGTATTCCTGATGTCCAAATCGCCTACGATGAAGCAGTTTCCGTAGCAATTTTCTTTCTTTGGCGGGAATTTGGCGGTGATTTGAATTTAGGTATAGAATCTTTCAAAACTCGTTGTCATTTGGATGGTGACAAATGGTCACAAAATGTTTTGGTGTTAGACATTGGTGGCGGAACTACGGATATTGCGTTGATTCGTCTAACTCTCAAAGAAATTGACCCCTTTGAAAGTGGTGAAGACCGAGGCGCTGGTGGACGTTACTATGTACTTACTCCCACATTGCTAGGTTCTTCAGGTCATTTGCAGCTGGGCGGCGAGTTAATTACTTTATGGATATTTAGATTTTTAAAAGTTGCGATCGCTGATTGTTTGTTAAGTGCAGTAATCGATGGCAGTATTGAAAGTGAAACGCTACAAAATTTAATTAGTGATTTAAACCCCCGTTTTTTAGAAAACGGTACTTTCAAAAAAGGTACACTCATCGCTTGTGTAGATAAAGAGAACCCAGAGGCAGATTCTGCTGCCTACGAAGATGCCCTGAAAGATACAGAAAGAGTCATACCTACCCAGTGGAAAGTATCAAAAAATTCGGCATCAAAGGCACAGAATTTTTACACGCTTTGGGAATACGTTGAAGAAGCAAAATTGAAATTTGCCGAGACCACTGCTGACGATAATATATCCCCAATCTTTGTTCTCTCAGCAAGTGAAATTTCACAAATAATGATTAATAGTGGCATTAAATTTGAAGTAAAAAATCCTGATAACTTGAGAGTAGAAATCAACAAACAGCAATTTGAACAAGCTGCTGCGCGAGTTATTAAACAAGCAATTAGTATTGCTAAAGGATTGGTAAAAAGTAGATTATCACCAGATAACCAAAGCAATGATAATTTAGCGATCCAAAAAGTTGATTGGTTAATTTTATCTGGTAAAACCTGTAATTTTTACTTGCTTCAAGACGAAATTCGGCGTGAATTTAGCAAATATAATTATTTTACTTGGAATCCAGAACGAGTGACATTTGTCCCGGAATTTACCAAACTTGCTACCTCTGCGGGAGCTTGCTATGCAGAAAAATTACGCCGATTAATTTTTAATCCACGAGACTCCATAGACCTATTGCGGAAAGGAGCTAACCAACTTTATATTAATGTCAAAAACTTATTTTATTTTTTACCTTGTTCTTTTGTTTTAGAAGCATTTCCTCCTATACCCTTATTTGAGGCGGGAAAACAATTATATCAACTAGACCCCAAAGACTCAGAGGCAAAAGCACTTAGTGATTGGAAGGGTATACAGTTGTTAACTTTAGTCAAACGTCTAGATTTTGAAGGAATTGAACCACAACTCTGGGGAAGTTTTAATGGACAAGCCCTTTGCAATCAATTGGGCATGATAGACCAAGATTTTCAAAATAAAATCAAAGTCCAGTTTGAAGTTAACTACAAATTACAGTTTAAATTACTACTTTGTCGAGGTAATCCTCATTACTTGATAGAAGCAAATTTAGCAAAATTAGATCTCAAAAAAGTGTTGGGCACACCAGACGTAATTATTGATGGCAAAGTTTTGTGTGATATTGCGGTCAATATTCTAGAAGCACAAACAGTTGACAAACCAGAAGCTTCCCATTTAGTATTTCGAGCCTCGGAAGATTATAAAAAGTCTTTGCAATTTTTTCACTACGAAAATGCTGCTACAGAAGAAACAGTAACTGGACTAATTAGTGAACCTGTACCTCCTTTTCCGCGCAGTGGTAAACATACTTTTTATTTTCGTCTACCAGGTACTAAGGAATGGATCTTAATCGGTGAACTTAGCACTTTCGACTATTCGACTGAGTATGTATGTAAATATTGTGTCACCTTAGACGAAAAAGGTTTTTTGAGGCTTCACGTTGGGGAAGTGCCTTATTGCAAGTCGGATTCTCCAGCAGTTCTCGCTTACCAAGAGGGATGGGTTTATCTATCAGAACTAGAGCTACAACCTAACGATACGGATGAAAAACGCGACCCATTTTGTGGAAAACATTAAGAGGAAGAATTCAGAATTCACAATTCAGAATTCAGCAATCTTTTAGTCAGGGATTTAGGGTAAAGTCAGAGCTATAGAACTTACGGATTGACGCAAAATACAAAGTATGCACAGTTTGAAAACCATATCTATCGTAGGGGCACAGCAGTGCTGTGCCCCTACCACGCGGGGTTTACGTACCATCAAAGAACGATTAATCAAAGCCTGAAACGAACTATTTTCGTGAACGCATACCATGATTAATTTGTACAGTGCGTAAGTCCTAAGCTATAGCGTTTCCCGACAAGCGTGAGGTACACCTGTAGGGGCACGGAAGTGCCGTGCCCCTACGTCTGGCGATATAATGTTGCACTGCATCTGAATAGGAACCGCTATAAGACTGACCGATGACTAAACAGTGAAACGTTAATTCTGTATTCTGTATTCTGAATTCTGTATTCTGTATTCTGAATTCTGTATTCTTCTTCAACAACTTCAATCAAATCCTCAAAGGCTTATGCAGCACCTCAGCCAGCTTTTAGAAATTAACAACTCCGATTTAGCGCGAGTTCTGCGTTTGAGTTTGCATGGGCTACGTGCTGAATTACAAGAAGCTTTGAATACAGCAAAAAAAGAAGATCCAGGAATTAGTCAGTGCCGTGAGTTGCTGATAGAGTTAGATAATTTATTAGAGGCATCAACTAAACAATTCATAGAATCTACGGCAAGTTTGGATATTAGCTTGAGTAAAGAAGAAGAATCAAACTCACATAATCCTTTTGAGCCTGTTATTAAACTAGAGGAACCTCCAGCAACACCAACATCCACTCTCCAACTACAATTGAATCATTTGGCTGAGGCTTTTATCTCGGATTTAGAACTGAAAAAATATTTGGGTAATTTTCAACTACAAAGCTATACCGACTCTGATTTGTGGAATGAAATCCAACGTCTATTGTTGCAAGTTCCCATAACAATAGCAGAAACTTGGCAGAAGCATTCCTTAAAAATAGTTCAAGAATTTGGGGCTGTTCCAGATAACAATGACTGCAAACAACTTCCGTTTATTCGTAATCAGTTGGTTTACCCTGGTTTAAGCGGTAGTGTGCAGGCTCAAGGTTTATATTTATCAAAAAATTTACCTCTTGACCCCCGCATTAAACTAGAACAGTCAGATAGTGACCTTTATTTTTTAGCTGGTATTGTTTCTACTTGGATAAAATATATCGAAGTCGATTCTACTTTACACCATGCCCTCAAGAGCGTTTATCGTTTTGATGTCAAGCCTCTAAATTCAGAAGCAGAACGCACCAAGTATGTCGCTGTTTTGCTCGACTGTTGGCAACGGGCACAATTAGCAGAAGAAAATCAAGATTTAGTTGCAAGTTTACGAGCTAGATTAGATTTAGATGAAGCCATACATTCTTTAGTTTATCTGCCGCCAGTAGAGCGGGACTCTTGGTGGGGTAAACTGCAACAGGAAGCAAGACGGACATTAGAAAAGGTGGCATCTGCTGCGCGTCAAGCTGGTTTCAAAGTACAAATCCGCTCGTTGTGGGGTCCCTATGCTGATATCTGTGCTTACTCCAAAGATGACTTAGAACTTGACAAAGGTGGTATCCCAGGAGAAGTATCAGCTTGTCTGCGGGTTTATGCTCGGATTAACGAAGAAGCGTACCCAGGTCGAGTATTGTTTCGGTCGTTACGGTAGGATTTTTCATAAAATAGTGCGCCAAGTATGGAAACTCCTTCATCACCGCGAAGAATACGAACTATGAATATAATACGATCGCCTATTGGGTGTTGAGTGCGATCGCTTAACTTACCCTTTAGCTTTTGGTACAGGCGCGCCACGCAGCATTCCTTCTGTACTGAGGTCTTCATCGATTTTGTTGTTGCCCTAGACAAGGCTGAATTTCACCTCAGCGATCGCCAAATTTAATCATAATGCTAAAGTTTTTCAATAATTTTTATATTTTTGTAACTTTACTGGCTGGCCATACTACGTCTAGTGCTTATTTTTAGGACTTTTGGCGCTTACTTAGCATACTCATGGCTTACCTTGACTAATTAGTGAGGTTAAGAGACACTAACTAAAGACTGATGTGTAGACTAGTAAAAATAATAATTTTTGTAAAGATTCTGAGATATATGTGTTGATAGATGGAACATTAGTTAACAAATAGAAAGTTTGTATCTAAGTAAAAATGTTCCGATGGCTATATTTATAGCCTTCTGCTAAGGCAGTACAATTCAAACGTACTTATCGTGGTTGGCCAAGAGCATGGAGACATTAGAATTCATAATCTATCCAGATGGTCGGGTACAGGAAAAAGTCACTGGCATTGTGGGTGCTTCTTGCGCTGAGGTTACAGCAGCAATAGAGGCTCAGCTGGGGCAAGTACTTAAGAATGAGCCAACCTCAGAATACTTCGCCGCCAAGGTGCAGCAATCGAACGTGGCGAATACGCACACCACTTACAGCGATTGGTAAGTTTTCACAGTAGTTTAGTGTCATTTAATTCAAACCACCATGTCACACTTTAGCCAAATTAAGACTCAAATCCGTAACCTTGAATCTTTGAAAGATGCCCTGACTGAATTAGGCATAGATTGGAAACCAGGCCCACGCAAAGTACGCGGCTATCGCGGTCAAACTCATCCTGCGGAAGTTAGTATCGAGCAGGAAAACGGCTACGACATCGGCTTTAGATGGAATGGCAAAGAATATGAACTGGTGGCTGACTTGCAATATTGGCAGCAAGATCTTTCTGTGGATGGATTTTTGCGCCAGGTAACACAGCGCTATGCTTACCAAACAGTTGTGAAAGAAACCGCTCGTGTTGGTTTTCAAGTGGCTGAACAACAAAAAAATGAAGATGGTTCTATTCGACTGGTAGTACAACGCTGGAGTGCGTAATGGCTGATTTTCCGCCTTCGCCGTCAGAACAAGAAGACAACCGTTCCGGTTTGGAACCAGAATTAGGGGGTTTTTTACGGGATGCCCCAGAACGTTCTGGTTTAGAACCGGAATTGGGCGGTGTGCTTCGCCAAAACGGTGTTTATGTTGATGAAATCACGTGTATTGGTTGTAAGCACTGCGCTCATGTTGCGCGTAACACCTTTTACATTGAACCAGATTATGGGCGATCGCGAGTAATTCGCCAAGATGGGGACGCCGAAGAAATTATCCAAGAAGCAATCGACACTTGTCCGGTTGATTGCATCCACTGGGTTGATTACACTGAACTCAAAAATTTAGAAGAAGAGCGCAAATATCAGGTAATTCCTGTAGTGGGTTATCCGGTAGAACAGGCAGTTGCTGCTAGCGAACGGCGACGTAAAAAGCAAAAGTTAAAGACCAAAAAATCCCGTTATTAAGATAAAAAGTTTGAACGAATGCGATCGAGGACTGGTGCAATCAGTCTTTTTACAGCGTATTTGAGGTAAATGATGTACACGGGCAGGGTAGCACACCTGTGCTACCCTACAATGATCTGTACCTCACCCAATACGGTTTGGTTAAAGGGGAAAGGGGAAAGGTTTTAAATACATCCTTTACCCCTTACCCCTTAACCTTTTCCCAGACTACAAGGGAAGTTCATACTGCTTATCTGAACCGTATTGGTATCTCACCAACTTGCAATCTGCTGCATTTTTTGTTATGTGGGAGAATTCAGAATTCAGAATTAAAACCCACATTCCGCACCCCAAGTGTCACAAACGGAAATTACTGAGGGAAAAAAGGTAAACAAGAATAAAAGCAGACATATTTAGATAAAAAATACATAAGAGCCGTCATCAATCAGCAAAAATGGCATCAAAACCTATTGTCAATAAGGAGCAATAAGAACTGATGGCAAATAGATTCGGATTAGATAAATAAAAGAAGATATTAAAGACTAAAATCATAAATTAAAATAATGAATTGAAGTAGCGAAACTAGATTTTTGACATAGTAAATTAGAGCTATGAATCAAAACGATGAGCTTCAGGTAACGTCTATATTAAATTAACAAAGATAAGAATTATCTGATTAATTGATAATAACGGAGACAATCATCTGGTAAAAGATTCAGGATAAAATCCCTATCTTGAGTCCAATTAGAGACGTGTTTTTCGTTGTTAAATTCAACTAAATGAATACACTGAAAGCATTGAAATATCCAACGTAAAGTAGGGCGGTAAGTTGCTTTACCTAACTGGTTTTTAATCGTTGATTTAGACTCTCTGAGTGCGGCTCTGATTTGACGTTGAGCCAATGTATAGACCATCAGACATAAACCCATAATCATTCCTAACGACTCTATTCTCTCAGGGCTTTTGAGAAAAATACTATCGGCAAAAAATAATGGGTCTTTAAGGAAAGCAAATCCCCTCTCGCAGGACTGCTGGGCTTTATATTCACTCAACATTACAACAGTATTCTCCACAACCTCTGTTGCAATTCTCTCATTGATCTTTTTGTTATCAATTATTTTTTAAATATGAAGTTTTTCCTTTGTTTTGTCTTCGTCATAAAACTTCCTCTTTTCGCCCAATTAAGATAATTAATGCTAGCTATTATCATTAAGTGTCTTAACTTTTGAATCAAACTTAGTTTTTATGTACTACTCTGTCAGCTTTTTGTTGGTGTGTGACAGTTAGGGTGCGGAATGTGGGTTCTAATCGGGAACGAGCAAGGAAGAACTTGGTACGCGCCCATGAAGACATAGCCAACCGCAGAACAGATTGGTTTTGGAAATTAGCGCATGACCTAACTAATAGATTTGATGTTCTGTGCTTTGAGACGCTTAACCTCAAGGGCATGAAGCGTCTTTGGGGAAGGAAAGTTAGTGATTTAGCGTTTCGAGACTTTCTGAATATTCTGGAGTGGCAAGCATTGAAGAAAGGCAAACAAGTGGTCTATATTGACCAGTGGTATCCAAGCAGTAAAACTTGTTCAAGATGTGGTCATGTTTTAGAATCGCTGGATTTATCGGTTAGACGTTGGCGTTGCCCTTCGTGTCAATCAGAAAATGGCCGAGATGAAAACGCCAGTTTAAACATTAAAAAGGTTGGGAGTTCAACCTTGGGCGTAGGAGATGTCAGACAGTCTCAGACTGCAATCTCTGTCTGATGCCTGAATCCCCCGAATTGAATTCGGGGGAGTGGCTCAATTATTCATCTGGAAAAGTCTGTACTTTACCATCAGGACTGAGAACAACTCTAATTCTGACATTTTGTCCGCGTGTATTAGCGGAAACGAAAGGTTGACCAACTTGTGGCATACCAGCGTTATCAAAGTATTCTCTTGCTGCTTTATTCAGGGGAAAAATTCGTTCAACAGTGCCATCAACACTAACTATCAAACTGTATTCTAGTGTTTGTCCCAATCCCGCAGGTGGTTGCCAGCGCTTTGTGAGATATTCTCTAGCTTCTGCTACTTGAGGTGTATCAAATAATGTGCCGGTTGCTACTTCTCTGGATGTGGGGGCTTTCGGTGCGCTCCCTAATCGATCGATAAATGGATTAGTACTAACAGTCCCAGAGGAGGGCAGTTCTGAGGAGGGTTTATTTCTCGGAGAATTTGCTTCTAGGGCACTGATTGTTTCGTCTAGTTGTTGTGAGTTGAGTGGGGAAGCTTGGGTGGGGATATTGCCACGATTACTATTGGGTATGGTGGCAATAGAGGGCGGAACTACTGGTGAGATATTGGGTGAAAAGTTGGGTGTGTTAGAAGATAGGCTAGATGGTAAATTCCGCCTTTTAGGAAGAGCCTCAGCTTGGGGATTTGGGGCTGTGGGATTCTGTCCCAGATTTGGTAATATGGCGATTTGCTGTCCGGGGATTTTGCTGGATGGTGCGATGGCTGAATTTTTGCTAACAGTTGGAGTCTTCCCCTGAGGTATGGGGGGTATGGCCAGTGGATTATTTGGCAATACAGATGGTGCCGTAGACAAACTGGAACCAGGAGATGTTAGAGGTGCTTGGGGCAAACTAGATATCGCGGGTGGAGGGGTGGAACCAAGCAAATTATCTGCTGGGGTGGTGAGTCCAGGTTGGGGTGTGGGAAAGGTTAGTGGGGGTGAAGGTTGTAGTGCAGTCTGTACCTCTGTTGAATCTGCGGTTTTGGCTGTCTGCTGTTGTTTTTGCCTGATATTGTTGGCATATTGCCAGGTAACTGGTAAGAAGCCCACACCTAATACTAATACTGCGGCAATAGGTGCCCAAGCGGGGAAGCTCATATCTGAACTCCTACTGTTGAGAGTTGGTAGTGCCATTACGTCGGTTGAGTATTCATCTAAAGCAGTTGCCAAATCGAATAATTGCAACAAACTCAGTTGAATCACTGAACCAGATGTTTGGTTGGCGAGAGAACCGAGAAATAGATTGTGAGTTAAATAGCTGCTGGGTTCTAAATGTATATTTGTGCCTGTAACTTGGGCACTAAAAGAATTTAATGTTTTTGTCGATAGCTCTAATTCTGGCTCATCCAGCACCATGCTTGACTGTTGGGTACCTGAGAAAGTGACCCAAAAGCTTTCTGGAGACTGTTGGAGGAATTCTTGTACATAGCTGGTGACTGCATCAGATAAAGCTTCCAGTTGGTTGCGATCGCCCCGAATGGGAACTCTGTGTTCTTCTGGTAGTCGAGGATCGTCAAAACGTAGCTCAAAGCTAAGTTGCTTGAGGACAGTTTTCCCCATCCACCGCGATAAAGGTGAGCTTTGGGCGAATACTTCTAGCGTACAAGTAGGGGGTGTGTAGCGACGAATCACAGTATTTGATAGAGGCATGGCAGGAACTGCGAAGAAGACTATTTGGGATTTTGCGTACTACTAGGTCGAAGCAAGCTATGCGTAGCGTGTCGGAGACAAAAGTTGAGTTAGCTGCTTGCAAATAAAAGTTGCAACTTAGAGTGCAAACTAATGTCCAAGCAAGAACCAATGTTGATGGCGCATTGCCCAAGGGCTAACGATCATCAAAAGGGCTTCTTCAGCTAGCAAACTTACATCGGCGAATTTTGATTGAGGAATCTCAAAAGTCAAATTTAAAATTTTGTAGAACGGTCTATAAGTGCTAGCCAAAGACGGCGATGCCCACCAGGGGCACTGTAAAAAAGTAAATCTACAAGCAGTTTTAGTGCCAGGTTAGTAAGTAAATCCGTTGAGATTTGCTCGTTCTCTTCCATCCGCTCTTGGTAGGTGTTGCAAAAAGCATCAATATAATCTCCAAGTAAAGCAGCCTGGTGAGGTTCCCGGTTACTTTCTGCCATTTGTTCTAACAAACCAACAGCCCGACGAATCAATTCCTGGTGCTGTTTGGCTAGGTAGCAGACGATCAGAACAAGCGATCGCGCTTCTTCTATATCTAGCTTTTTTCGCCCTCCTTGACCTTTGCGTAGGGGATTTGATTGGCGCAGTCGCCATAAAGCTACGCGGTCTGGCACTCTTGACTCTAAATTCAAATCAGTTGCCGCCGAAAGCATAGCCTCAGAACCAATCCCAGTTAAGGTTTCTAGCGCCAACAGCACCAAGTCTAATTGGGTTTTGATATTGTCCCATTGAACTGTGTTTGGGGCTGGAAGCTTGATTAAATCCTCCCACTGGGCATTTGGAGTGGCTGAGTTGGTGGCCGAGTGCATAACTTTTAGCATAGGTGATCGAGCTGATGGGGAATGGTGCTGTTACCCATTTTGAAACCAGACTCTCAAGAATTAAAGTTGGTTTCCTATAGCTAGAAGCCAGAGGCTCGATCTAGCTTTTGTTTATGTGGTCAACAGCAGGTATCTTTGTCCTACTCTAGATGAAAATTTATTTTCTACAAAGTACAAAATTATTAATCCCAGTTAAGATTTACCTGGTTTTGGCTGCTAGCTCAGTACAAAAGTATAAATAAATAATGTAGGTTAGTAGCGTTAAAAACTTACTCCACAAAGTCGGGAATCGCTATATAGATTTATTTAATCAGAGGTGTTAAATATCTCTATATCTGTGACTATTTTATGGCGTTTTTGTCAACTAAAAATTGGAAGCATAAGCTTCCGGTGACGGAAAAGTTATGCTTCCAGTGACAGCTAGATGTTTTAAATATTTTAAATTCTGAATGGAGCTAAGCGGATTCGAACCGCTGACCCCCTCAATGCCATTGAGGTGCGCTACCAACTGCGCTATAACCCCTTAAATATACACTATTTATTATCGCTTAATTATTGGTACTTTGTCAAGTTTTTTGTGGAAAGTGAATTTTACGTATCTCCTCTACCACTCAGCACTTTCTTAAGATACCTGCAACAAATAGGTCATACAATGACCCATTAAAAAGTAAACTACTAACATGGCAGCAGCCGCCAAAGCAACCAATGTACCAGCCAGCATCAAAGAAAATTCCTTATTTTCGTACGCTCTTTCCATGAGGTGTAGCGACCATGCAACTAGGGCTACATCAAAAAGTAAAATAGGAAGCAACATATTTCTTAATATTTCTTAATACATGTAAACTAATATTAACACCCTTTTCAATAAGTGTGTCTAACCAAAGACAGATGCCATTGATTAACAAATAACCATTCTCTAAAACAAGCGTACTGGTACATGGCGATCGCGTAGATAATTTTTGATTTGAGCTACGCTTAATTGACCGTAATGTAAGAGCGATGCCAGTAGTGCTGCTTCTGCTTTGCCTTCAGTTACCGCTTCGTATATATGTTCGCAATTGCCTGCCCCACCAGAAGCAATAACTGGAATTTCTACAGCTTCTGCAATTCTCCGGGTTAACTCTAGGTCATATCCGGCTTGGGTTCCGTCAGCATCCATACTTGTAATTAGCAGTTCTCCGGCCCCCCGTTTTTCAACTTCCTGTGCCCACAGTAGGGCATCTAAGCCTGTATTTTCCCTGCCACCGCGTACATACACATCCCAACCTGGGTTTTCCGGGTTAATTCTGCGTCTGGCGTCAATAGCAACAACTATGCATTGATTACCAAAGCGATCGCTTGCCCGATTAATCAAGTCTGGTTCACGCACTGCCGCAGAATTAATACTAACCTTGTCTGCTCCAGCTCGTAACAAAGCTTTAACATTTTCTAAGGATTGAATACCGCCACCCACAGTCAATGGAATGAAGACCTGTTCAGCAGTGCGGTAAACCACATCTAAAATAGTAGCTCGGTCTTCATGAGTCGCCGTAATATCCAGAAACACTAACTCATCAGCACCAGCTTCGTTGTAAACCTTTGCCAGTTCTACGGGATCGCCTGCATCTTGGAGGTTGACAAAATTAACTCCTTTTACAACCCGTCCCGCCTTCACATCTAAGCACGGTAAGATTCTTTTAGATAACATAATTATTTTTGTACTTCTAAGTAATAGACCGGAATTTAAATTTTAAATTGGCGCGGGTATTTGCAAACGAAAATTTTCACAAGTATGGAGTTTGGGGCATGGTAAAAGGGAAAGGGGTAAGGGGGAAAGGTTAAATTTATCCCTTTACCCTTTAACCTTTAACCTTTACCCTTTCCCCTACCTCCCCACTCCCCAGTCCCCTAAAAAGTAGATAGCTGAATTATGGCGATAATCTCCTCGAAAAAACAGCCTCCAGAACCCAACGGAGAACCAAAACAGCGTCGGGAATCGGCGAAAGCAGCATCCACAGACAATATTTTGCAACCTGAAGCTGCTATTGATGAACAAGACAGACAGGAAGAAAGTATTCGACCGCAGCGATTTGCTGATTACATTGGGCAAAAGGATTTAAAGGATGTACTAGATATTGCCATCAAAGCAGCCAAGTCCCGTGGTGAGGTGCTGGATCACTTGCTGCTTTATGGGCCGCCAGGATTGGGTAAAACCACAATGGCAATGATTTTAGCATCGGAAATGGGGGTAAGTTACAAAATTACCAGTGCCCCAGCGCTGGAACGTCCACGAGATATTGTTGGGCTACTGGTGAACATGAAACCAGGTGATATTTTATTTGTGGATGAAATTCATCGCCTGTCCCGGATGACAGAAGAAATTCTCTATCCGGCGATGGAAGATTATCGTTTAGATATTACTATTGGTAAGGGTTCCAGCGCTCGCATTAGAAGTTTACCGCTGTCAAAATTTACCCTGGTGGGAGCTACAACCCGCGTAGGTGCTTTAACTTCACCACTGCGCGATCGCTTCGGTTTAATTCAAAAACTGCGATTTTATGAAGTTGATGAACTGAGTAAAATTGTACTGCGAACTGCTGAATTACTGAAAACTCCCATTACAGAAGATGGTGCCACAGAAATTGCCCGGCGATCGCGGGGAACGCCACGCATAGCTAATAGATTACTAAAAAGAGTACGTGATTATGCGGAAGTAAAGTTATCTGGAAAAATTAACGAAAGCATTGCATCTGAAGCATTGCAACTATTTCAAGTAGATCCGTGTGGTTTAGATTGGACAGATCGTCAGATGCTTAGTGTAATCATTGAGCAATTTAACGGCGGGCCTGTGGGGTTAGAAACAATGGCAGCCGCAACAGGTGAAGATACCCAAACAATTGAAGAGGTATACGAACCTTACCTGATGCAAATTGGATATTTAACCAGGACTCCCCGTGGCAGGATGGCAACAAAAGCAGCATACAAGCATTTGGGATTTACACCGCCTAGCGGACAGTTGTCGTTATTGTAATTAGGGTAAATTGGGCATTGAGAGTGTGGGACGTGTGGAAGGCTTAGGAAGCTTTTTTCTCATCTCCCCACACTCCCTCATCCCCCTCATCCCCCTCATCCCCCTCATCCCCCTCATCCCCCTCATCCCCACTCCCCACTCACTTACGGTAAATCCAGATGATTAAGTTGATTAGTATTTTTCTCAGTTTGTTACTTGTATTTGGCTGGGGTACACCAGTGATGGCACAATCTCAATTGCCAAGTGTTACTCAAGAGCAATTAAAACAAGGTGATGAGTGGGCAAATCAGGCTTTTGCCGCTACAAATAATGGTGATTTTGCCACGGCTGAAACTTACTGGACAAAGATTATTGAGCAATTTCCTACCAATGCGGGGGCGTGGAGTAACCGAGGAAATTCGCGGGTAAGTCAGAACAAATTAGAAGAGGCGCTGACAGATTATAACAAAGCCATAGAGCTTGCCCCAAATGTCACAGATCCTTATTTGAATAGGGGTGCAGCGTTGGAAGGTTTGGGAAAATGGGATTCGGCGATCGCAGATTATAATCGTGTCCTAGAACTCGATCCTAACGATGCGATGGCATATAATAATCGCGGTAATGCTGAAGGTGGTTTAGGAAAATGGGATGCGGCGATCGCTGACTACAAAAAATCAGTGGAAATTGCCCCGAATTTTGCCTTCGCCCGTGCTAACTACGCCCTTGCCTTGTATGAAACTGGTCAAACAGACCAAGCAATCCGCGAAATGCAAAATATCGTCCGCAAATATCCCAAATTTGCTGATATGCGTGCCGCCCTCACAGCTGCCTACTGGGTGAATGGCAAACAAGGGGAAGCTGAGAGTAACTGGGTAGCAGCTTATGGACTGGATAACCGTTATAAAGACATCAACTGGGTCAAAAATATCCGTCGTTGGCCTGGGACTATGGTAGTAGCTTTAGATAAGTTCTTAAAACTCCAGTAGGCAAGTCGGGTATTAGTTAGGGACTTCCAGAAAATAAATTATCCCAAATTATTTGTACATTTGTAGGGGCGCACAGCTGTGCGCCCCTACGATAGGATATTTTTTTAATTGGAAGTCCCTTATTAGGAAAACAGTCCTCAGTATTCAGTCGTAGAAAGGTTTCTTTCCACGACTTATGATTATTTGGTGGTCTACAATAGACCTCTTGCAAAAGTGCTTTTTACACTCTTGTAGGAAAAGGGGAAGGGAAAGGGGAAAATACAGAATCTTTTCCCGAACCCGAATCCCCTTTTGCTACTTATGCAAGAAGTCTAATTACTAATAACAATCTCCCCAACCATACCTGCTTCTGTATGTCCAGCTATTGGACAACGTAAACTATAACTGCCAGATTTCAGAGGCACAAACACCCATTCTGCTTCACCACCTGGCTTAAGTTCTACTTCGTGAATTGCTCCTTTAATTTCTACCTTTCCGGCTTCAACTTTTTGTGTCCAGATACCATCGGCAAAATCTTTGGCAGTAAAATAATGTTTCAGTTGGCTGGGATTAGCTAGCTTCAAATTATAGCGTTTGCCAGTTACAAATTCCAGGTGATTTGGCTCAAATTTGAGTTCGTTAGCCGCATTACCCAAGTTAACCGTAATTTCTGTAGCTGGTTGTTTGAGCAAATCGCTAGACAAATTCGCCGCGATCGCTGGAGTTACATTGATGAAATTCAAGCAGAAGAACAAAGTTAATATTACGTAGTTTCGCACCAGTGCTTGTAGCAAAGCAAGAGTGGGGAAAGTCAGAATTGTGATGAAAAATTGGTATAAATGTTTGCAAATTTTCATTGGTAGTTGTTAAAAGGTAAAGTTAGTAGTGGCGATCGCTAATCTAAATAGATAATGGCTTCTTTAAAGAAATACTTTACCAAACAGCAATATTGGCATCAGTCGTCAGAATTCAGTTGGGTATTTTGTGCGACTGGTGAAGGAATAAACGGGTATAAGACCCCCACCAAATTTTCAATCTGGTCGTCAACGAGACAGTGGCGGGTTTGAATCCCCCACTGATTGATTCTGACCGGAGGCAAAGCGTCTCGTAGATAAGCGGAACCAAGCAATCGCAAGGACTTGGGATTGCTTCACTTCGTTCGCAACGACATAAATATTTTTGCATACCCAGTTACCACTTAAAACAGCAAAAGTTCTCACCCAAATCCCCGATTTATGAATAAATTGGGGATTTATTTGCTTATAGGCAGAAATTTCAGCGATTAAGCAACTATCTTATTGAATTTTTGATGAAGCTATCTCAAGTACTTCAGCTTTCACCGTATTATTTACTAATCGCATTAAAAAACATTACCTCATTAAGAGGCACTGACTTCATACCTAATTGTTAACAGGTGATGGAGGCTGTTCTGTGTTGTCAAAAATTAGTGCCGAATTCAATACTAGCGATTGTTTGACAAACCAATGGGTATGTATGCATCAAACAACCGCATACATATTAGCATACGTTATCAAATTTGGCACTTTGAGAATTTGCTGGCATGAGGGGAGATGTATGAGCAAAGTCTGTTGCGCTACTGACACCGCCGTTGGATAGCGCAGTCAAGCCCTTCGGGCATCTTAAAGGTTAAAGGAGAAAGGGAACCCCACACCACAAGTAGGGGGCTTGATACTGTGACGCTGTATTTCTCGTACTACGTATCTCGAAATACATCTTTAACTTTGCTCCATGTTTAAAAACTCTTTCTTACACCCTTTCCCCCTTCCCCCTTTCCCCTTCCCCCTCTTTAGTCAGGTAAAAGGCGGCATTGTCATTACTTATCAATACCAGTTTATTTACCAAAGGAAACTAATCATTAATGGCAAACTATACGGTGACCAACACCAACGACAGCGGCGAAGGCAGCTTGCGCCAAGCCATCCTCAACACCAATGCCAACGCTGGAGCCGACACGATTACGTTTGCAGGCAGCACGTTCACCGACAGCACCCCCGACAGCATCACCCTCACCAGTGGACAACTCTCGGTTACAGACAGTGTGACCATTACCGGAACTGGAGCCAACCTACTCACCATCAACGGCAATAATGCCTCTCGCGTCTTCGAGTTCGGCGGAGGTGGTAGCAAAACCTATAACCTTGAGGGCGTAACCATCACCGGAGGAAACGGTGTCGGTAATGGCACTGGCTTTGGTGGTGGGATTAACATGAACGATGGGGACGATACCCTCAACATCGATCGCACCGTCATCACCGGAAATACAGCTAACAGTGGAGGTAACACTGGAGGTGGTCTGTACGTAGGGTTTGGAACGTTAAACCTCACCAATAGCACCGTCAGCAATAATACTGCTGGCTTCGCCGGCGGGATTAGGCTGCAAAACCTTAATGCTAGCTTGAGCAACGTCACCGTCAGCGGCAACAGTGCTGTCAACACGGGAGGAGGTATTGGTCATCTTGCCACTGGCACCGGAAGAACCAGCAGTCTGAGCTTAACCAATGTCACCATCGCCAATAACAGCGCTGCTTTTGGTTCAGCACTAAGCAACATCAGTCAAACTGGTGCCGTTAGTGCCGTCACCCAATACAACAACAGCATTTTTGCCAACAACACAGGGTCGGCAAACATAGGAAATTTCGGAACGGGGACAGTAGTACAATCGCTAGGCTACAACATCAGCAGCGATGGCAGCGGCAACCTCACAGCTACTGGTGACCTGAGAAACATCAATCCCCTGCTGGGTTCTCTGCAAAACAATGGCGGTTCCACTCCCACCCATGCCCTCCTACCCAGTAGCCCAGCCATTGGTGCAGGCAACACTACTCTCACCACCGACCAGCGCGGCATTACCCGTCCCCAAGGTGCTTTTGATGACATAGGAGCTTTCGAGTTAGAAAATGCTGCTCCCACAAATCTGGTGCTAAATCTCAGCAGCATTGCAGAAAATTCGCCCATCAACACCGTTGTTGGCAGCTTTGTCACCACAGACCCCAACCGTACAGATATTTACACTTATACCTTTGTCGGTGGCGCTAGCTACCCCGACAATAGCCTCTTTACTATTGATGGTAGCCAACTCAAAGCCAATGCTGTCTTCGACTTCGAGTCCGACAACAGCTACACCATCAAAGTGAGAACCACTGACCAGAATGGCTTGTTCGATGAGAAAGAACTGACCATCAACATCACCAACGTCAACGAGACACCTACCAACTTGACGCTGAACAACACTAGCCTAGCTGAAAACTCTTCAGTAAATAGCACCATTGGCACTTTCTCAACCACTGACCCCGACACAGGTGACACCTTCACCTACAGCTTAATCCCTGGCAATGGCGATACTGATAATAACGCCTTCACCATTGATGGCAATCAACTCAAAATCAAAAACTCTCCCAACTTTGAAACTCAATCAAGTTACAAAATTCGCGTTAAATCGACTGATGCTAATGGATTATCAGCTGAAAAAGAATTCACAATTACAGTTAACAATGTTAACGAAACTCCCACAGATTTAACATTAAGTCAGTTAAATGTTGATGAAAATATAGCTACACTCAGCACCATTGGCAGCTTCTCAACCACTGACCCCGACGCAGGTGACACCTTCACCTACAGCTTAATCCCTGGCAATGGCGATACTGATAATAACGCCTTCACCATTGATGGCAATCAACTCAAAATCAAAAACTCTCCCAACTTTGAAACTCAATCAAGTTACAAAATTCGCGTTAAATCGACTGATGCTAATGGATTATCAGCTGAAAAAGAATTCACAATTACAGTTAACAATGTTAACGAAACTCCCACAGATTTAACATTAAGTCAGTTAAATGTTGATGAAAATATAGCTACACTCAGCACCATTGGCAGCTTCTCAACCACTGACCCCGACGCAGGTGACACCTTCACCTACAGCTTAATCCCTGGCAATGGCGATACTGATAATAACGCCTTCACCATTGATGGCAATCAACTCAAAATCAAAAACTCTCCCAACTTTGAAACTCAATCAAGTTACAAAATTCGCGTTAAATCGACTGATGCCAATGGATTATCAACTGAAAAAGAATTCACAATTACAGTTAACAATGTTAACGAAACTCCCACAGATTTAACATTAAGTCAGCTAAATGTTGATGAAAATATAGCTGCACTCAGTACCATTGGCAGCTTCTCAACCACTGATCCCGACGCAGGTGACACCTTCACCTACAGCTTAATCCCTGGCAATGG
>NZ_JACJRQ010000054.1 GCF_014697355.1 Nostoc calcicola FACHB-3891
GGACTGAGCAGGAAAGGGATCACAACGCATCTAGAAATATAGAAATGGTCGGCATGGGGCATCGGCACGACCTTAAACGGGCAGGGAGTGACTGTAAGACTGTACCAAGCAGCTAGTTACTGTGAACTGTCAAGAATCACTGCCCTTCAAGGGCAGTGAGTATGTCAAAGTAATAAGACTTGAGCCTTAGAGCAGTTTTCATGTATTTGAACCACATCTGTCGTAGGGGCACAGCACTGCTGTGCCCTTGCCGCGTGGTCTATTTACCTGAAAATAGCTGTATACCATTTGACTAAAACCCTGATACATATAGATTTCGCGTAGGGGGCACGGCAATGCCGTGCCCCCTACGAACGTATTTGTATCATAATTAAAGTTGATACGAATACCTTGGTAGGAGCGCACGGCTGTGCGCCCCTACGGTAAATCTATATGTATCACGATTTTCGTGAAATGGTATGAAACGGTATTAGCACAGGGAGAAAGGGTTTGAGCATTGTTTACTTTTCGTCAGACAGTTTGGTTTGACTGTGCCGACTTAGGGACTTCCAGAAAATAAATTATCCAATTTAGTCAAGTCATATTTTCTGTTTCTCCTCTGTTCCCCTGCTCCCCTGCCCCTCTGCTGACTTAGCGATAGTATATTTTTTTAGTTGGAAGTCCCTTACTTATGTGTCAGTTTGATTTTCATAATGAGGGTCTTCAGTACCAAGCAGCTTGTCCCAGAACGTAAAATACAAACCGTAGTGTATTTTATACTTGCGGTGATGTATTGAGTGATGCATAGAACCAATGAGCCACTTTCCTATCCAGTGGGTCTTAGATGAGGAAGGAAATACCTCAAATCCGAGATGGGTAAACACTGCCCACACTGTCATAGTTATAAGTGCGGCAACTAAGGTGATAAAATGTAGCGGAACTATGTAGCTTACACCTACAAAGAAAAGCGCTTGTACGATCGCCTCTGGAAAATCAAACGCCGAAGAACTCCAAGGCGTTGGTTCTCCCGAACGATGGTGTCCATAATGCATCCATTTAAAAATTAGAGGGTGGTGAAACATCCGATGCATAAAGTAAAAGTATGTATCCTGAAGAATCAGCACCACAACAAAGCTAGCTACCAAATACCACAGCCCGTACTCGTATAAATTAGTGTATAATAGCGTTGCTCCCGAAATATACTCTGAAATAATAAACGCTCCACAAATACCAAAAATCACTGCGGAGAGTACCGATAATTCAATATCCTTTCTAATGGAAGAATTCATCAACGGTTTTAAACGCAAACTCTTGTTGGCAAGAGACTTTCCCAAAACTGAATAAAAGAGCAAGTACGCTCCCCCAGCTATCAGAAAATATCGGGCAAGAGTGATAACGAAGAAGAAAAACCAATAATAGAAAAATGAGTGGTTCGTCAATTAGACCCGTCCGTAAAATTAATTTAGTGAAATGAAAGTGCTGATTATATCTACAATAGCTAAGCTTCACTTAATTTGTTAACCGACAAAATCCAGTGTTTATCTTACAATGCTAAGTGTTTAAACTATTATATATTTAGATTTCTTAATAGATTTTAACTTTGTTTTGTTACATAGACACTAAACTTAGAGCTATTTAGAAAAAATGGTTCTTGCTCAACTTCAATTTTAGTGAATTGCTTATTTTGTAATAAAGTTATAATTTCTTTCAGTCGTCCATTTATATAATGCACTTCAACAATAATTTGTTTGATTTGTAACTAAGAATGTTATTATATTTACTTACAAAATCTCAAGCTCACTTTTTCTCACATCTATTTTCAATATTGAAACAATGAGAAAACAGTTAAGGTCGATCGAAGACAGCTTCGTGCTGAATGCAATCAAGCCAGTAGAAGGAAGTCAAAATTTTACAAGAATGGTAAAAATGATATCTTAGTGATCCAAGCATACTTGTCATCCCCTATGAATCGTTCCGCTTGTCTGATCTTCAATCCAGTAGCCGGTCAAGGTGACCCAGAATTAGAACTGGCAGAAATTCGAGCAATATTAGAGCCAGAAATTGATTTAGACATTCATCTAACAACTGAGGAAATTGGTGCTGACGCCTTGGCGTATGCAGCAGTAGAGCGAGGGGTAAATGCGATAATTGCTTCGGGGGGAGATGGCACCCTCTCCGCAGCGGCGGCGGCAGTAGTCGGTACTGATATTTCATTTGGTATAATTTCTAGAGGTACAGCCAACGCCTTTGCCACAGCTTTAGGAATTCCTGATACGATCGCAGCTGCATGTCAGACAATTTTGCAGGGAGGAACCCGCAATGTAGACGTAGCCTATTGCAACGATCTGCCAATGGTACTATTAGTAGGTATTGGCTTTGAAGCTGAAACTGTAGAACTAGCAGACCGGGAAGCCAAAAATCGTTTTGGGATGATGGCCTACGTTTTAGCAGGAATTCAGCAATTAAGAAATCTACATAACTTTGATGTTGAAATTGAAACCGAGGACAGAATAATTAAAACTAGCGCTTGTGCAGTGACAGTTGCCAATGCCGCACCTCCCACTTCAGTATTAGCACAGGGGCCATCAGGTCTGATTTATGATGACGGGCTACTAGATTTAACGATTGTAGCTCCAACAAGTAAAGCTGGAGCGATCGCCGCTACATTCCATTTATTTCAAACAGCTTCTACAGGCAACGCAGCAGAACGCGATGACATCGGTTACCTGCGAGCCAAACAATTTAAAATCACCACAGAGCCACCACAAAAAGTTGTTCTAGATGGCGAAATCATCGGCACAACACCGATAGAAGTGAAGTGCGTGCCAGCAGGCTTAAAAATTTTTGTGCCACTAATAGAAGAAGTTGAACCTACAGAAAAACTAGAGGGACTCCCCAACTTGATTATTGAGATGAAAAATCCAGTAGAAGAGTGAGGCGTTAGGAGTTAGGAGTTAGGAGTTAGGAGTGCTGAGTTAGGGGTTATGAGTTAGGAGTTATGAGTTACGTCTGATGTGAATTACAAACGCCGCTTATTCTATAAGGGTTTGTAGATTCGCTCAAAATCATAGTTTTGGGATTACCTATGAAATTACAAGGGTTTCAAAGCTAATTCACATTAAACGTGAGTTATAAGTTATTCTCCCCCTGTCCCCTGCCTCCCCCACTCCCTACTCCCCACTCCCCTCTAATTGAAGATTCAGGAGTTAGCTTGCATTGAAACTAGTATCCGACCCACCCATTGCTAAAAAAATTCGTAAAATGAATCAGCGGGTACGATGGCAAGACCCGTTGATTGTGAAACGTAACATCGACCAAACTCGATTAGTGCTAGATGATGATCATGCAGACGATTCGGAGTTTTCGTTTTTAGTTGTAGGTGATAGTGGTTCTGGAAACCATCAGGGGCAAAATCCCCAGCGACAGGTGGCTGAACTCATGCTGCCCCATCACAATGAATGTCGTTTCATGCTACACACCGGGGATGTGATCTATTTAGTGGGGTCGAGTGAGTACTACCAGCAGAACTTCATTCACCCTTACCGAGAGTTTATCTTGGGTGGAGAGCATCCCAGGAAAATTACTTATGACGAGATGGTTTTTAAGCTGCCAATTTTACCTGTGCCGGGAAATCATGATTATTATGACTTGCCGATTTTCTTAGGCTTAGCATCCCTGACAACATTACCGATTCGTAAACTGTTGCGATCGCGGTTAGATTTAGATGTGGGGTTGCATGGTTCAGGAACAGGTGACGCTTACGCACGAGCTTTTTTAGACTATCTCCAGCTATTCGATCTGCCAACAGAGTTAGAAGATCATTTAAATCGTTACTACACTGCCAAGACAGACACAGGTCGTTGTCTTCGTTATCAACCAGGGCACTTTACCCGCCTGCCCAATCGCTACTACACTTTTCGCTATGGCGGTATTGATTTCTTTGCCTTGGATTCTAATACATTTAACGATCCACCACCACTGCCGAAGACGAGGGAAGGTGAAGCAAATCGTAAAATTTTGGAAAAACGTCGTCAGGATTTAGAGCAAGAAAAGCTGCAAATCATGGAAACCTCGGCGAAGCTAAATCCCAAAAACCCCAGGGAAGACGATAAGTTAGAGGACTTCCAAGCCAAGCTGTCGCAAATTGAAGAAATTATTGTTGATATCGATAAGCAACTAGCCACAGACCGACCAACCCAGACTGACATTGAACAACTTGAGTGGCTCAAACACAGACTAATTGAATCTTGGAATACTGACGAAGTTCGGGGACGGGTGATTTATTTTCACCATCCTCCTTATGTGACTGAGGCAACAAAGTGGGAACAAGCACAAACTTTGGCAATTCGCAACCACCTACGTGATGTTCTGGATGGAGTTGCTCAACAAATAGGTTCTCTAAATCAGGGGCGTCCTTTGGTCGATTTGGTATTGAATGGACACGCCCATTGTCTAGAATATCTGCAAACAATGGATACGGGACACGGTGATTCTCATATTCCCTGGGTTGTTTGTGGCGGGAGTGGGTTTAGTTTGCGACGCCAGCGGATTGAGGGAGCAGATTTGATGGAGCAAAATAAATTAGTAGCGCGATCGCATCTCTTCATTGGTCGTAATGGTCACGGTTCTCATAAGCGACGGCCTTACTCCAGTTTACGCATAGATGTCAAAGGCGAAGGTCATCCCAAATTTATTGTTCGTCCCTTGGTTGCCGAATGGTATCAACGACAATGGCATAAACGGGAACTTGAACCGTTGGTCATTTAGGGAGTGGGGACATGGCTTCGCTAAGGGAAAAGGGTAAAGGTTAAAGGGAAAAGAGAGATCTTTCCTTTCCCCCTTCCCCTTTCCCCTTTCCCCCTGCCCCTGCCCCATGCCCCATTCACCGATCTACCGATCCCATCACAACATCAATACTTCCCAGGATGACGAAAATATCTGCTACTTTTTGACCTCGGATTAATTGAGGTAAAACTTGTAAATTATTGAAATCGGCTGGGCGAATTTTCCAACGCCAGGGGAAAATGCGATCGTCTCCAATAATATAGATTCCTAATTCTCCTCTGCCTGACTCTACACGGACATAGTTTTCACCCTGAGGAATCTTAAATGTGGGCGCAACTTTTTTGGCAATGAACTGGTAATCAAACCCATTCCACTCAGATTTAGTACCTGATACCATGCGTTGAGCTTCTAAATTTTCGTATGCGCCACCAGGTAATCCCTTAAGTGCTTGCTGAATAATCTTGACTGACTCACGCATTTCTCCAAGTCTGACGACATACCTAGCAAAACAATCTCCTGCTGTATCCCACTGTACTTCCCAGTTAAAATCGTCGTAGCATTCGTAGTGGTCAACTTTTCGTAAATCCCACTTCACGCCAGAAGCCCGTAACATCGGACCAGAAATTCCCCAATTAATCGCTTCTTCCCGACTTAAAACTCCCACACCCTCAACTCGGCGGCGAAAAATCGGGTTATTGGTAATTAGTCTTTCATACTCATCAATCTTTGGTACAAAATAATTACAGAAGTCTTCGCACTTATCCACCCAGCCGTAAGGTAAATCAGCAGCAACTCCACCGATGCGAAAATAATTATTGTTGACCATCCGGTAGCCTGTAGCAGCTTCAAACAAGTCGAGAATCATTTCGCGATCGCGCAAAGTGTAAAATATCGGAGTTTGTGCGCCAGTGTCTCCCACAAAAGGCCCCAACCACAGCAAATGGTTGACAATTCGAGCTAACTCCAGCATGATTACCCTGATGTAGCTGGCACGTTTGGGGATCGTGATATTTGCCAGTTTCTCGACAGCATTCACCGTCACGGCTTCATTAAACATCCCCCCATAGTAGTCCCATCGACTCACATATGGTACGTACATAATATTGGTACGGTTTTCGGCAATTTTTTCCATACCCCGATGTAGGTAGCCGATGACAGGTTCACAATCAACGACATCTTCGCCATCCAAGGTGACAATAATCCGAAAGCACCCATGCATAGACGGGTGATGAGGGCCAAAGTTAATCACCATTGGCTCGGTCTTGGTTTCAATTCTCACCATAAATCAAAAGTTTCCCTAATCCTTAATATTTCTCAATAAGATGCTATTTTTGAAAATTTTAGAGGGTTTAGGGGCTGGAGTCTTGCAAATTCGTCCGATTTTTTGCAGATTTTTCCTATCTTTGTTGAATAGCTTTCGGAGTTACACCCATTAGCCGTTTACAGTGAAAATTTAGATGGCTTTGGCTAGCAAAACCAACCAAGTGAGCAATTTCGCTTATTGGCATTTCTCTTTTGAGCAATAATTCATAGGCACGTTGCACCCGACAGTGAATAACATATTTATGAAGAGTCATTCCTGTAGATTGTTTGAAAAGCTGGGAAAAATAATGGGGACTCATTGGTATCAATGCCGCCAATTCTGTTAAACCTAAATTTTGGTCAAGATGTTCTTGAATGTAGTCTATAACTTGCTGTAATTGACGCCGTGATAAACCATTTTTATATGCTTTTAATATCGGTTTGCGCGTAGAATAATGTTGCATGAGATGTACTGATAAGGCATTTGCCATCGTCTCTGCATAAAGACGACTACCTAAGGGGTTACTTTCCAGAATGCCTTTGAGTGCTAGCCCTATTTGATAAACCAGAGGATCGGGTGTGGCGAAGCGCGGTATCAGTTCAATCTGTTCGGTATCTGCTGTTTCGTCAACTGCACGAGCAAAAATCTTTGGTTGAATTGCGAGTAGAATAAAGTCGCCTTCAGCGTCCCAAGCCGCTTGATGCCCAACATTAACGGGAGTAATCAGAATATCGCCTCCAAGTACAGCGTCACGATGTCTGCGTCCATCCATTTTCCGTTCAGCATGAATCACCCGCGCTCCATGAGTGAAAATCAGTAGAGAGTGCCACTGGGGAGTGGAAACTTCTGGAAATGCGGAAGCAGGTTGACACATGTATGCCAGTGAAATGCCATGCCAACCTGCTTGAAGACTCGTGAGAATTGGTAGACGTGGAAATAGTGGTAAGATTTCATCTTCTCTGGTGATAACTAAGGGCTTTTGTTCTGACATGGATACGCCACAAATTATTCCAAACCCAATGTATCAAAAGCTAAGAAATCCGTAAAACGGACTGGGGAGTAGGGAATTAGCGTTTTCGAGGTGTACAGAGTTTTTTCAAAAATTACAGCAGATTGCAAGTTGGTGAGGTACAGATAATTGTAGGGGCGCACAGCTGTGCGCCCCTACCCGTGTACCTCATTTACCTGAAATATGCTGTAAATAGGAGTCTTATAGTAAATATTTTGTCGAAGTACTTACTAAATATAAAAGCAGAGACGCAATAATTGCGTCTCTAAAAACTTGCTCATTAGCCTTTTTACGTGTAATTGTACCCAGGAAAAACTAAAACAATTTTGAATTTGAGATTTCACAAATCAAGTCGTTTACTTTTAGACATTTTGGATTTTGAATCCTCAATCCAAAATCCAAAATTTAAAATCTAAAATTCAATGATGCTGTTTAATTAAATGATTCCTGGGCCTCTACCACGCTTGTCGCCCTGTTCTGTCAACTTACCTTCTTCATCTTGGTTAATTTCCCCAAGTTCTTCAACACGTTCTGCCGTATCTTCTGCTGCTTGTTTGCGTGCATCACCCGGTTCTTCGTAGTACATTTCCGGTTCAACCGCATAGTTATTCAACAAACCTTCTTTGTCTACGGTGTAACCGTCAGTGGTGCGTATACTCTCGGAATCGGTTTGGTCATCGGTAGGTGAACTTGCTTCTCTTTCTTCTGTGGGGAGTGTTTTGAATTTATCTCCTTCTCTTTCTTTCCGAGCCGCTGTTTCAGCGGGGATAATTCCGCGATCGTATGTATCTACTTCTGCACGATCGGATGAATCTATACCTTTTTTAACTGATTCATTAGTCATAAATTATGTCCTCGTTAAAGAATCTTTTGAATAACTTCGATAACTAGATTAGGCTCTTTTTAATGTAGAATCTACTATCTTGAGAAGTGATTTAAGTTTCAAAATATATCCTTTTCTCTATCTTGAGATGTATCCAAAAGACTAGTATTCAAAGAGAATTCAGAATTCAGAATTCAGCAATCTTTTTAGTGGGGGATTTAGACCCGCTAGTAATTGTAGACCACCAAATTGAAAATTTGGTGGTCTACCCTGCGAGTTATCCGAACGCGAGTGCGTCTCGTAGATAAGGAGTACAATCAGTCGCGGGTGCTACTCCGGACTGATTTATTCTGATTCCTGTTAGCGATAGCGGGGCGTTTAGCCCATTCTGACTTCTGAATTCTTCTCCAAAAAATTATTCGCCCACAATTTCGTTTTTCAGCAATCGAATTTGCTGGGCTAATTCTTGCCGATTTGAAGCCTTAATTAGATAACGCAAAATAAACCAGGTGGCGTAAGCAATTCCAATTAATTCAAAAATTGGTGACAGTAACGGAATATCATGGATTGCACCCAAAACTGCTAGTGCTATTTTGACTGTGACGATCGCGGCAAAAATTAAACTCAGAGTTATTAGAGCCTGCTTGTAGTCCTTAAAAAAACTACTCAGGTATTGGGGCAATTGCTCGAAAAATTCGGAAACTTGTCTACCAATTCGTTGCCATTCGGGTTCGGATGCTGGTGGTAGCTTTGGCAATTTTGTAGTGTTTGTCCCTTCAAGTGCTAGGGTAGCTTGTAATGAAGAGGGATTGATGGATTCGAGTTGCTGTTGTTGGGTTTCCATAGTTTTGGCTTTCAGCAATTACAGGAGTTTTTATAACTGACTGAGCGTCAATAAATATAATTACTAAAGTTGTCAGTTGTCAATTATTTACCGTCAGTACTTAAGTATACCATTACTCGTGGATTTGTGAATTGCCTTTTTCGGTCAGGCAATAAATCAACTCGTATTACTATATAGCTGATATCATTTGACGAAAACCTTGATACATATATATTTCCCGTAGGAGCGAACAGCCGTTCGCCCCCACCACAATGTATTTTTATCAACCTGAAAGTGAAACGGTATGAGAACAGTTCGTAGTAAGCACTTCAGTGTTTGAAATTGAGCGATAAATTGCTCACTACGAACCTTGCAAAATTAATGGGACAGACGACTGGTTTAGTTTGTCGAATTCGCCAATTTGAAGTCTGCTGTAAGTCTATTTATGGCTGCCTACTCACTTGGATTTTGGTTAACCTTGTCAGGGTTTTGGGGGGGCGACAGCAGCTTTCACAACTACAGTTTTGACGCCTTTAATTTCCTTGGACAAAGGTTCAATCTTAGCAATTTGATCTTGATTGGGTACGGTTCCTCCTACAGTAACAGTCCCATCTTTTGCTGCAACTGTTAGTTGACCACCAGGGATGTTAGCTTCTAATTTAGAGCGAACTTCACTTGCTATGTCAGCTTCGGCTCTATTTGCATCCCCACCAGTGGCATTATTGCGTTGTTCGCGGGCGCGAATATCTTCATTTAGTTGTCTTCTGCGGAGTTCACTTTGTGCATCTTTTTGAGAAGCTTCTGTTGTTTGAGCGCTCGGTGTTTGTGGAGCTTCGTTAACATTACCAGGTGCAGATTCACTTGTTTTAGAAACGTTATCGCAAGCAGCAACACCAAAAACTAAAAGACAACTAATTACGAAAGGAGTTAGCTTTTGCATATGTTTAATTCTGAATCAGAAAGTGAAATTTTTGGAAATTCACGGCACAAGTGAGGAGCAAGGAGTCAAGAGTCAGAATTCAGGAGTAGAGATTCGATGAATTCTGTCTGTAGATGTACAGGATTTTAAATTCTGAATTCAGAATTCTGGATTCTGAATTCTTCTTTGAGTTAGATTGTTTCTTCACGACGGTCAACAATCACTACAGCGGGATCGTCTCTATGAGCTTCTGTTGAGTAGTTGGTACGATCGCTCCCAAAAACTCCTGCGTTGTGATGGGTTCCTTGGTCGAAAGCTGAACGACGATCGCCTATATCGCTGGCGTCATAAATGGCGAATTCTTCAATACCTCGACGGTTGAGAATGGGTTCGGCTTGGTAGATTTCAGCTTCTGTACCATCGACAATTACCAAGTAGTCGCCTCTTTGGAAGCGATCGCCATAAACTCTAGCTCTGTCTTCGGGAATTCCTAAACCAACCAGTGCGCCGACGATTCCGCCAGCTGCGGCACCAATGGCACCACCAGCCAGTGTTGTTGCTATGGCGGTAGCTGCTGCGCCACCTGCGAGTACTGGGCCGACTCCGGGAATTGCTAAAGTCCCAAGACCAACTAATAAGCCTGTCAAGCCGCCTAAAACGCCACCTGTAGCTGCACCAGCTTTTGCACCCTCGTCTGCTTTATTACCTACACCAGCGATACCATGACCGTTTGTATCTTTGGCAATGATTGAGACTCTACTCATTGGGAAACCCGCATCTCGCAATTCTGTCAGTGCTGCTTCTGCATCTCGACGATGAGAAAACACACCGATCGCGCGTTTGCTTACTTGTTGAGGTCTAGTTGCAGGGGTATATCCAGTTGGATCGAAAATTTGCCACTGTTGAATTCCGTGTTGACTGATGAGAGCAGCTGCACGTTGAATTTCAGCTTCTGTACCACTCACGAGGATGATGTAATCGCCTTGATTGATGCGTTCGTTATAAAAATGAGTGCGGTTATCTGGTAGTCTCCAGCGCGTGGAGTCCCAGCGATCGCTCACATGAACGTCTGCAAAAGGTTCCCGTCCCAAAGAGTCTTTGTGAATTAAGGAAATTTGACTCAAAGGAAAACCCGCTTTTCGCAAATCATTAATTGCGGCTTCCGCGTCTCGGCGATGAGAAAAATATCCTACTGCATATTTGCCACTAACTACATCCTGATGAGCAACACCTGTAGTGGGATATGTGCTATCTGGATGGTCGTAAATGCCAAATTCTTCGATACCCTGGTGACGTAAAATTGCTTCTGCTTTGGCAATTTCTGCGTCTGTACCATCAAGGATGACTAAATACTGTCCTCGTTTGACGCGTTCATCGTATACTTTGGCTCGTTCTTCGGGAATTCCTAAACCAATCAATGCACCAAGCAAACTACCAGCTACCGCACCGATACCAGCTCCTGCGAGAGTGGTGGCTAGGGTAGTTGCTGCGGCTCCAGCCAGCATAATTGGCCCGATTCCGGGAATTGCCAAAGTACCAAGACCGACTAATAAGCCTGTTAATCCGCCCAAAGCACCACCGGATACGGCTCCCACCGCAGCGCCTTCATCGGATTTATCGCCAATGCGATCGCGGACTTCGGCGCCAGCAATATCATCACGCTCTCCATCCCGCGTAATAACAGATACTCTGTTCATATCAAAGCCGGCATTTTTCAATTCATGTAGCGCATGTTCAACATCTCTACGATTAGAAAATACGCCTACAGCACGTTTATGTACACCTACAACCATTATTTTTCTCCAGAAACAGTAAAATCAATTATTCAAAAATCCATAGCTCGGTTATTGCTCGTAATAATCCCTATTTATACATGTTTATATTTATTTTTCCTCAATCGCTTGGAAGAATTTTTTCCTCTATCACCAGGCATAGGGGGTTTTATCTAAAGAAAGTAAAAAAACAACAGTATAAAATCTAATTAGATAGATAAAATCAAAATAATATTATTATTTTTCCATGTACAAAAATAATAATATTAATTAACTTTGAGATTGCATTTTACTAAAACTTTAGATAATAATGTGGAAGATTACTACATATATTAATGCACAGCTAGGTAATTATATTTTTTAAATATCCCCTGTTTACGAAGAAAAATTCTACTAGTAAACTGCCACTTGTAAATACATCAATACAGCATTATATTTTTTAATTTATTAATACACTAAATTAAAAGAACCAATATTTATTATAAAAGTACGACTTTTGACGAAAGTCTTTATTACCTGGGAAAGTGTAAGCCTAGCGAACTTACTATCTAGACTGATAAATAGACCATTTTCTGAAAAAGATGGCTATTTAATTGAATGGAAGTGAGAAAATAGTATGTTTCAAAGTGTTTTAGCCATATTAAGATGGGATTTGCTATCTTTTGGATTAGTACCTACGACTTCAGGTCAACAAGTACTAACTCCAGAAGCAGGATCGGTTCTGTTTTCTGGGCCTAAATTCTGGGTAGCTTTGCTGGCTGGGGTTTCAATCGCTTTTGCCTTACAATTGTTATTCACCAACTTTTCAGTCGCTGTCGGAATTTCATCTTGGGAAATTGATTCAGATGATGATGAACAGTCAGAAAGTGTGGGTAAAAAGATTCGTAAAGTCCAAGCTAAAATCGGTTTTTGGGCATTGATAACCGCTAGTATTGCATTATTTATTGCTTCTTTTCTAGCAGTAAAACTAAGCTTAGTTCAAAATGCATTTCTCGGAGCAGTTATCGGTGTAGTCATCTGGTCTATTTATTTTTCACTGATGATTTGGTTCGGTTCATCAGCAGTAGGTTCTTTAATTGGTTCTATTGCTAGTACTGTTACCTCTGGTTTTCAAGCATTGTTCGGTACTGCAACCACTGGTATCAGTGCTAACACAGCAAAACAACAATTAGTTTCTACAGCAGAAGAAGTTACAGCCGCAGTTCGGCGAGAATTAACATCAGGTTTTGACCCGGAAAGTATCAGAAATACGCTACAAAGTTCTTTGGCTGGTGTGCAATTACCAAAGTTGGATCTCAAAGAAATTCGCAATCAATTCGATCGGTTGATTCAAGATACAGATTTGCAATCTGTTGCTAATAGCGATTTGTTGCAAAATGTCAACCGCCAAACCTTTGTTGATTTAATTAGCGATCGCACCGATTTATCTAAAGAAGACCTCAATCGCATTGTTGACCAATTAGAAAGTGCTTGGCAACAAGCTTTGAATCGCAAAAATCCAACCCAGCAAGTAATTAGTTTGCTCAAATCTGCTAGTCCTGAAGAACTCAATTCAGAAAAATTAGGTGAAAGACTCCAGGAATTAGTTACAGTTGGAGGTGGTAATGGTGTAATCAAGCAAGCTGTTCGCTATGGCTTGACTGCTGCTGTACCAGCTGTGTTGGATAGGGTAAATCTTTCTGATATCGATGTGAACAAAATTACAACTCAGTTGCAAAAACTGAAAGAAAAAGTTCAAGATGTCGATGTCGAGGAAATTACAGAACAATTACAAAAATTTAGAGAACAAGCAACTGCAAGATTGCCGATATCACTCGAAAATACAATCAAAGCAGATGTAGAAGACTATATTTTGAATTCCTTTCCTTGGCACTTTAACCGGATTACCTTAAAAGAGGAATTTAAAGAAGTCATTTATGATGTGAATGCAAACCCGACAACTGTCAGACGTGAGTTAGAAGAAATCAACCAAGAATATTTCGTCAACTTGTTAAAGCAGCGGGATGATATCAGCGAAGCCAGGGTAACAGAAATCGCCGAACAAATGGAAAGCGATCGCCAGGAAGTTTTAGAAACTGTAAAACAAGCCGAAGTGCGAGAAAAAGGTCAAGATTTCCGCAGTCGCATCGAAGATTATCTGCGTTCAACTGGCAAAGAAGAACTTAATCCTGAAGGTATTGAACGGGATTTTGGCAAGTTGCTAGAAGATCCACAAGCTGGCTTTGAAGATTTAAGCAATCGCTTTGGGCAATTTGACCGCGATACTTTTGTACAATTGCTGCAACAACGTCAAGATATTAGCGAAGAAGAAGCTAATAATATTGTTAGTCAACTCGAACGCAACCGCGATAATATCTTGAATCGTGCTAAAGAATTGCAAGAACAAGCAAAAGCTAAAGCCGATGAATTACGCCAAAAAGTTGAAGATTATCTCCGGAATACTAACAAAGAAGAACTCAATCCCGAAAGCATCAAACGGGAGTTTAGAGTTTTACTAGAAGATCCGCAAGCTGGAATTAGCCTTTTGCGATCGCGTTTATCGCAATTTGACCGCGATACCTTGGTACAATTGCTCAGTCAGCGTCAAGATTTGAGCGAAGAACAGATTAACCAAGTCCTCGATCAACTTGAAGCCGTCCGAGATAATATTTTGCAAGTACCGCAGCAAGCGAGAGAACAGTACGAAAAAACTACAAAAGCGATCGCAGAATATCTCCGCAATACCAATTTGGAAGAACTCGATCCTGAAGGTATTAGGGGCGATTTAGAAAGATTACTCGACGATCCCAAAGCCGGTGCATTAGCATTGCGCGATCGCCTTTCTCACGTCGATCGAGAAACGTTGGTTAAACTTGTGAGTCAAGGCGGAGACTTGAGTCAAGAACAAGTTAATCAAATAATCGATCGCGCACAAGATGCGATTCGTGATATTTTGAAAGCGCCGCGACGTTTAGCAAAGCGTACCACTCAACAAGTTTTAGATTTTGAAGGTAATCTCGAAGATTACTTGCGGAATACTAACAAAGAAGAACTCAATCCCGAAGGAATCAAACGCGATTTGCAATTGTTGTTGTCTTCTCCCCGCGCTGGAATTGGGAGTTTAAGCGATCGCGCCTCTAAATTTGACCGTTCGACAATCGTGGCGTTGCTATCCCAACGCGAGGATATCTCAGAAGAAGAAGCTAATCGAATTGTCGATCGAATCGAGTCTGTTCGTAGTTCCATTGTCGAACAATTCCAACAGATTCAACAAAAAGTGCAATCAGTATTGGATGGAGTTTTTGGCAGAATTCGCAACTATCTTAACTCTCTGGAGCGTCCAGAACTCAACTATGAAGGAATTAAGCAAGACTTTGGTAAAGTTTTTGACGATCCCCAAGCAGGATTTGAAGCATTACGCGATCGCCTGAGTCAATTCGATCGTGATACCCTAGTTGCCGTGTTGAGTTCTCGTGAGGATATTTCCGAAGCAGACGCCAACCGCATTATCGACCAAATTGAAACAGCGCGGGATAGCGTATTGCAACGAGCCGAACGCATTCAGCAAGAAACACAAAAACGCCTGAAAGCCATTCAGCAACAAGCTAAAAAGCAAGCCGAAGAAACCAAGAAAACCGTTGCAAATGCAGCGTGGTGGATATTTGGCACAGCATTGACTTCCCTTGCGGCTAGTGCAATTGCAGGTGCGATCGCGGTTACAGGGTTAACTCTACCTGGGTAAACTCTAACTGTTTGCAATTCGCTTATGGCGTTTCCCGATAAGCGTAAAGTACACCTGTAGGGGCACGGCATTGCCGTGCCCCTACCAACGTATTTGTATCATAATTAAAGTGAAACGGTATTACAGGGTTACCTTTACCTGGCTAATGGCAACAAATGTAGTGGCGTGGCAAGGCTAAAATGTTGCAATAAAAAAGGTTCGTAGTTGCGCTTTAGCGCTGAATTAACTATATGAATTATGGCTCAATACAGTTCAGTTAAGCTTTTTTCTCTCCCCCTGCCTCCCCTGCCTCCCCTGCCTGCCTTAACAAATAAATTTCCTTAACTGAACTGTATTGAATTATGGCTAGCAAATGCGGACTGACGCTAGGTAAATATGCTCCTCTGCACAAAGGACACCAATTTGTGATTGAGACTGCCTTAGCAGAGATGGATGAAGTGCTAGTGATAATTTATGATTGCCCAGAGGTGACTGCCATTCCTTTAACAGTTCGGGCTAACTGGCTAAGAAAACTTTATCCCACGATTCAGGTGATTGAGGCGTGGGATGGGCCAACAGAAATTGGTGATACGCCTGAAATTAAGAAAAAGCACGAAGAATATATCCTCAAAGCATTAGAATCAAAAAGGATTACGCATTTTTACTGTAGTGAGTTTTATGGTGAACACGTAAGCCTAGCATTGGGAGCAGTTAATCGACTTGTAGATAGCGATCGCCAAACTTTTCCAATTTCAGGAACCCAAGTCAGACAAAACCCTTATGCTTTCAAAGATTATTTACATCCTGACATTTATCGTGACCTAATTACTAACGTTGTTTTTCTGGGCGCTCCTTCAACTGGGAAAACGACAATAGCATCCCAACTTGCAAAAGAATACAGCACTGTATGGATGCCAGAATATGGACGCGAATATTGGGAAAAACATCAAATAGAAAGACGACTTTCGCTCTCTCAACTTGTGGAAATTGCCAAAGGCCACTTAGAACGCGAAGAAACTTTATTATTGCAAGCAAACCAATATTTGTTTACAGATACCAATGCACTCACAACCTATCAATTTTCTTTATATTATCATCAAACCGTTGCTCCAGAGTTAGTAAAATTTGCACACCAAGCTGTATCGCGCTACGATTTAGTATTCCTTTGTGAAGCAGATATACCCTATGATAATACTAGCGATCGCTCTGGAGAAGCAAACCGTAATATATTTCAAAAACAGATTAAGAACGATGTAATTTTGAGAAAAATTCCTTTTTTTACTCTGTATGGTGATTTAAATACACGCATTAATTTTGTGAAAAATGTATTATCTCATTATCAAAAATATCATAACTTATTAGATTTATTTTTGAGATTATAGTAGGGGCGAATAGCAGTTCGCCCTTACAAGAATCTGTACCTCACGCCTGTTGGAATCTGCTAAGACTTACGCATTGACAAGAAATACCAAATATGAATAAGTTTAAAAACCACATCTTTCGTAAGGGCACAGCATTGCTGTGCCCCTACAGCATGGTCTATTTACGTAGTTTACCGCCGTAGGCATCGCAGGATAATTAAGAAAAGCCTGAAACAACCTATGCATCGTTAATTCACATTACGATGCGTTTGTACAGCGCGTAAGTCCTATCTGCTATAAATTAATATGTTTGAGTTTTGGAGTGTTAATAATATTGCCTTCACAGTCGTGGGTTATCCCATGAGTTATGTTGAATTTTTGGGAACTATTTTCTCCTTATGGTCAGTATGGCTAATTTCCAAAAGGAAAATTCTGACTTGGCCTGTTGGGATAGTCAGTGTATTGCTGTACATGATGCTTTTCTATCAAATCCGATTGTATTCAGATGCGATCGAGCAAGTTTATTATTTAGTTGTTAGTTTTTATGGCTGGTGGCGATGGAGTAAACCAGAATCAGCTAGTGGCAAAATTTTAAGTGTGAGATATAGCTCTCCACGCGCAATTGTTTTGGCTGCTTCGGTAACAATAGCCATTTCCTTTGTAACGGGAACATTGATAAGTCAAATTCATCTAATACTGCCGACACTATTTCCAGAAAAAGCTTCTTTTCCTTACTTGGATGCACTCACGACAATTATGAGTTTTACCGCAATGTGGTTAATGGTGCAAAAGCGGATTGAAAGTTGGTATTACTGGATAGTAGTTGATATTATTGGCATTTGGTTATATTACGTAAAAGAGGTTAAATTCATTGCTTTACTTTATGTAATTTTGCTGTTTATGGCAATTAACGGCTCAATATCTTGGCAGAAAAAACCTTTAAGTTGATCTTGGTTTTATTGTGCTGACTGACTTGTATATAGGACTCATATTTGATTTTTGAAATACACGTTGGGGAGCCAGCCGTGTAGGCGGGTTTCCCGACTTGAGCGGACTGGCGTTGTGTTATGCCGTAGGCTAACGCAAACCCTTCGGACGGTGCGTTACGGAAGCCGTAACACACCCTACATATACTGGTTTCCGTATAAGTAAGGTACAGAAAACCACAGATCGACACGTAGGGTAGCACAGCTGTGCTACCCTACCCATGAACCTAATTCAAATAATCGCTACCTGTCCGCAGGAGGAGGTGCTTGGCGATCGCCTTGAGGACGAGGTGGAATACCCAAAGCGTCTATCAACTGTTGTTCTGTGACACCCAGCTTTGCCGCAGCCGCTTTCAAATCAGGACGAGGTGGACGCTGGCCTTGACTTGGAGGATTAGCAGGTACTCCCAGCGCCGCTTTTAACTGAGCTTCTGTGACTCCCAATTTCGTCGCAGCGGCTTTAAAATCAGGACGATGTGGACCCTTGCGATCGCCTTCACCAGGAGGATGAGCAGGTACTCCCAGTGCATCCTTTAATTGTTGTTCGCTGACACCCAACTTTGCCGCAGCGACTTTAAAATCAGGACGAGGTGGACGCTGATTGCGATCGCCTTCACCAGGAGGATTAGCAGGTACTCCCAGTGCATCCTTTAATTGTTGTTCGCTGACACCCAACTTCGCCGCAGCCGCTTTAAAATCAGGACGAGGCGGACGCGGCCTTTCTGACGGTGGTTGGTTGGGAACATCTGTTGCTTGGGCAATTTGCTGGGATTGATTAGCAGCATTTGCTTGATTGAGTGACATAAAACCAAATGTACCAAACCAAACAGGAATTGCTGTTAACACTAATACTTGACGAATATTCATAATCGACACTCAAAAGATAGATTGTTTACATTTCTAATTGAACTAACCCAAAATTACAGATCGCCCTGCTTGTGAATTACAATTTTGTAATTTTTGTCACTGAAGCATAACCCCTGTACTCAAACTACGTAATCTTCAGCCCCACATCAAAAGTTGCTGCGTAACCTTGTGCATTCTTGGTGATGTTATTTTTCATCACCCTGGTTTCAAATTAAGGGTTTGCGATCGCCATCTCTCAGATATGGCGCAATACATCTGTTTCTCTATTCTCTCTGCGTTCTCTGCGCCTCTGTGGTTCGTAAAACAAGGTGAGAAATCGAACCGCAGAGGACGCAGAGGGCACGGAGAAATAAGAGTTTTAGAGAGTTGTTGCCTAAGTTCTAGTAGTCTGTCAATAAATAATTGATGGATAAATTCCTTGTAGAGACGGCGATTTATCGCGTCTCTCTAACCGTCAAAATGAATTTGACAGACCACTAGCCTTATACAAGAACGTTTCAATTAACGGTTATTGTGTGGTATCCGATTTTGATTTGCGCCTTGATTTTGAGGTTGGGGAGGGCGTTTTTTCTGCTGTGGGCGTCGTTGCTGATGCTTGATTTGTGGTTTTTTATCCGGTTTTTGCAATTCATTTTGCGGTGTTGGGCGTTGTTGTGAAATCTCTACCTTGCCATTGGCTGGAGATTGGGCATTTGCTTGATTGGGTGCAACAAAACCAAATGCACCAACTACAAAAGGAATCGCTACCACAGCTAAAACTCTCCGAATATTCATGATTGTTAATCTCGAAACTGTTGCTGACATTTCTGATTAACCCACCTCAAAATTACAACTGGCTTGGTTTCTAAATTACATTTTTGTAATTTGAACTCAAAGGTAATGAATTTACAATGGAGTAATGATTGTCAAGTAATCAATATTATTTGTGAACATTCTGTTTGTCGAAGATGAAGCCAAAATTGCTAACTTCGTCCGGGCTGGATTGAAGGAGCAGGGATTTGTCGTAGACTACTGCGACAACGGTGATGACGGATATCTGCGGGCATTAGATAACGAATATGATGCGATCGTACTTGATATCATGGTGCCAGGTAAGGATGGACTATCGATTCTCAAACAACTACGCCACTCAGGGCGGAATACACCAGTGATTTTATTAACCGCTCGTAATGAACTGGACGATCGCCTCTCCGGTTTGAATTTGGGAGCAGACGACTATATAGCCAAACCGTTTTTTGTAGAAGAACTAGCAGCTCGAATTCATGCAGTTGTGCGCCGGAGTGTGGGCGAACGCCAAAATTTGCTTGTGGTGGGGTCGCTCAAGCTCGATCGCATCACGCGGGAAGTCACCTACAATCAACGAGCGATCGAACTTACCAGCCGCGAGTTTAATCTCTTGGAATATCTCATGCGCTCTCCCGGACGAGTTTTCACCCGTACTCAAATCCTGGAACACGTTTGGGGCTACGACTTTAACCCCAACACCAATGTCGTCGATGTTTGTATCCAGCGAATTCGCAAAAAAATTGACCCCATCGATCAAGCAGACTTCATTGAAAGCATTCGCGGTGTTGGATATCGGTTTCGCAAGCCAGACGATGAATCAATTCAAAATTCAAAATTCAAAATTCAAAATTAAATACAGCCACGCCACTTGCGGGCGAGGTTATAAACTATGAAACGCCCTTCGTTTCGACTCCGAATTGCCCTATTGTCTGCGGGTTTAGCTGGAAGTGCATTAGTTGGGTTTGGTGCAGTTTCTTGGTTTCAGATTTACGAAGCTAAAATCAGCCGCCTTGACGCAGAATTGTTAAATCAATTAATGCGGGCAAGCCGTCCACCCGAACGTCCACCCGAAGCAGAACGATGGCAGCGCTACGAAGACTCATTAAGCTATACCTTAGGAACAAATACAAAAACTCCCGTTGCACTGTTAGTGCTTGACGCAAACAGCAACACAGTTTATCAATCCGATGAAGTGCAAGCCGACCTCGACTTGAATCGTCTGTTACTTGGGCGAATTGGGATGACACCTCAGCCACCGCCCCTGAATAGAGAACGACCCCCAAGACCTGATACTAAGTTGCGTTCAGAAATACCATCTAGTAGTTCGCCAAGTGAACTTAGCGGGGTAAAGGGGAAAGGGGAAAGGGGAAAGGTTTTAAATCCCTTACCCTTTACCCCTTCCCCTTTCCCCAGCCCTCACCCAGCATTTTTGGGTTGGCAGAGTACTAGAACCCAAGAATATAACGAATTAACATCCTCCTCATCCCCCCCATTCAATCCTCCCCCACGCCCACCTCAATTTGTCTCCCAGCAAACAGCGACAGGAACTTGGCGAATTGGGGCAGCTCGATTTCCCAATGCTCAGGTTGCCATTGCCGTTAGCCTAGAAGCCGTCAACCAAGAGATGGCTAGCATTCGCAATATCTTTCTGGTATCAATTCCCGGAGCGCTTTCGATCGTTGCCGTCGGGGCATGGGTAGTTGCTGGTAGTGCCTTGCGTCCCATCCATCAATTAACAGGCGTCATTCAACAGGTAACCGTCAAAGGGCTAGATCAGCGGATTCCCATTGGCACAACGGACGTTGAATTTGTGGAACTGATTCGGGTGTTTAACCAAATGCTAGAACGTCTGGAACGCAGTTTCACCCAAGCTTCTCGCTTTAGTGCTGATGCTGCTCACGAACTGAAAACCCCACTCACCATTCTCCAAGGCGAACTAGAACGAACACTGCAACAAGTTGACTCTGGATCGGAAGTGCAACAGCGCTTAAGCAACCTCTTGGATGAAGTGCGCCGGTTGAGCGGCATTATGCGGAAACTTTTGCTGCTGTCTTTGGCAGATGCAGGACAAATGAGCTTGTATTTGGTTGAAGTGGATATGTCTGAGTTGCTGATGGAGATGCTAGAGGATGTAGAACTGCTAGCTCCCCATTTGAGCTTGCACAGCGATATTCCTGATGGTTTAAAGGTACAGGGCGATCGCGATCTCCTAATTCAAGTTCTGCAAAACCTGTTGAGTAATGCCATCAAATATAATCTCCCCAACGGTTGGATAGAAATTCACGCTCATCAAACTCAAACAACGCTCCACATCACAATTACCAACGCATCAAAAGATATTCCAGCCAGCGATCGCTCACGCCTGTTTGACCGCTTTTATCGCGGCGATCGTGCCCGCACCCGCAAAGTCGAAGGAATTGGACTCGGACTGAGCCTAGCCCGTGAAATTGTTCGCGCACATCGCGGCGATCTGATCCTTGACTCAACAACATCTGTTGGTCAAACAGCGTTCACCCTGATGTTGCCGCAATAGGGTCAGAATTCAAAACAGGGGTAAAGGTTAAAGGGTAAAGGGTAAAGGGTAAGAATTCAAAACAGGGGTAAAGGTTAAAGGGTAAAGGGATAAATTTAACCTTTCCCCCTTCCCCCTTTCCCCTTTCCCCCTTTCCCTTTCCCCCTTTCCCTTTCCCCCTTCCCCCTTCCCCTTCCCCTTCTTCATTCTCCGGCGCGAGGAGGTTCGGGAAACCAGCCACCGTAGGCGATGACGTTAATCAGATTTAAAAATTGGGAAGAATAAAGTCTGGTGAGATTTTACAAGCAACAGTGATTTATCAAATGAGGCTTTAATCCTTATGAGTTCTGATTTTCAACCCCCACCTAAGAGTTTGTCCATACTGGCTTCCGTAGGAGGAGTGGTGACTGCTGTCATCGCGATCGCTGGTTTTAATTTTTGGTCTGGGCAACTTTCTCGAAGTTCTCTAGAAAAACCTGAAATATCTACATCCCAAGCTGCTTCACAACCAAAGGAATCCATACAAAGCACTCCTTTTACTGCTCAAGAAACTGAAACAATTGCCAAGCTTGATGCTACATCTGTGGTTTTACCAGGTGAACCCATTGCTCCCAACCAATTAACCATCGCCATCACTCCTTATGTTGCTCCTGGCGCAGGATCGTTAACAAAAGAAGAAATTGCAACTGCCCGTCAGGCTTGGTCATACTTCCAGCGCAACTGGAATGACGAAACTGGCTTGGTTAATTCTGTTGATCGCTTTGCCTCCGTGACTATGTGGGATCAGGCAGCAGCGATCGCCGCCTTAGTCAGTGCTAGAGAACTCAATATCGTGCCTGCGGCTGAATTTGAAGCCAAAATGACCAAAATGTTGAAAACACTGGCATCTCTGCCGTTATACAAAGAAGAACTACCCAACAAGGTCTACAACGCAAAAACCCTCATACCCGTTAATTATGGTCAATTAGAAAAACGGGAAGAAATTGGTTGGTCTGCCATTGATTTGGGGCGAATGGCAATCTGGCTAAAGATTGTTGGTGCAAAGTATCCCCAAATGCGATCGCTCTCCAATGATGTTTGGAAACATTGGCAAGTCAAGCGTCTCACCAAAAATGGGCAAATGTATGGTACTGCCATCATCAAAGGTAAAGAACAATACAACCAAGAAGGTCGCTTGGGCTACGAGAATTATGCTGCCTATGGTCTGAAGCTTTGGGGCTTGGATGTTAAAAAAGCCTTGGATTATCAGTCCCATACTGCTTTTGTAAATCTTTACGGACAAGGAATTCCTTACGACCGACGTGACTATAAAAAATCTGAAGCTAATAACTACGTTTTGAGCGAACCCTATATTTTAGATGGTATTGAAACTGGGTTTCAAGCTTTGCCTAAAGCCTACGCCGATAGAATTTTAGCTGCTCAAGAATCTCGCTATCAAGCGACAAAACAATTAACTGCTGTCACCGAAGACAACTTAGATCGCGCTCCTTACTTTGTTTACAGCAGTTTGTTTGTCAATGGAGAACCTTGGGCTACCATCACAGACACTCGACAACAGCGTAATGATTTGCGCTTTTTAAGTGCTAAGGCATCAGTAGGTTGGCACATGCTTTATAACACTGCTTACACCCGCCAGTTATTTGATTTTGTCCAAGCCAACCTCAAGTCAAAAGATGGTTGGTATAACGGTTTCTATGAATCTCTGCGTCAGCCGAATAAAGCTCTAACAGCCAATAATAATGGCGTGATTTTAGAGAGTTTGCTTTACAAACAAGTCGGACAACCGCTTACCGTTTGGGCAGGAGTTAAGAGAAGTAACAAGTTAAATTAAGCCAAGTAGCACTAGCAAAGATGAAGCGCAAAGCGATCGCGCTACAGGGTGGGATTCGTCAACAGGTGCAGTCCAATTAAATTAACTTTAGTCACCTGTCGCCGCAGCACATAACGCCGATGAATTTTGTTTCCAAATTCCTGGGGTGGTGCTATGCGTATCACTTCAAAACCCAGCTTCTGCCAAAAAGTCAATCCTGGCTGATTTTCTTGCAGAACAGCCAAAAAAACAGATTGCGCTTCCTGCTGTGCCACCCAACTTTCATAAGCTTGGTAAAATTGAGAGCCTAATCCTTTCCCTTGCTCATTAAAGTGAGAATTTCCATAGTACGTTGTGCATCTTGGCATTTGACAAACAAATGATCGTGATAATAAGCAGCAACCAAATTACAACTTATACCAGCTATTGCTAACTTCTGAGAAATTGCCGCCGTCAGACCGACTGCCTCCAGTGACGAATGAATAGTCAATGCGATCCATGCTGCTACAAAAGAATAAGGAATCGAAAGCTTATCCGCTTGCTGTTTTGTAATAATTAATGTCGTACCTTCTGCTTCTCGAAATACGCAAACTGGTTCTATATTTGCTGGTACTCGATCCACAGGTACAGTGCAAAACACATATTCACCTGGTTGTAATTGGGGTTTCATCCCTTTAATCAAAGTTGATAGTTCTGTCTCTCCACTCATTTATCTGGGGGTAATTCCTCAAAAGATTTACGTGACTCTAACTGAGTAAGTAACACACAATGGAGTGTTATACTATTACTGTAATCGTAAAGCCTAATGATAAAACTGTTCATCCTTGATATATCCTTGCGATTTATAAAGTTTTTGGGCATTTGTGTTAGAAATATGAGTCGCTAATATTACTCGAACTGCCGCACTCTCTTTGGCATATTCTTGTGCAGCACTCATCAATAATGTTGCAACTCCTTTCTGGCGATGCGACTCTTTCACATACAAATCGTTCAATATCCATACTCGCTTCATCGACACTGAAGAAAAACTCGGATAAAGCTGAGTAAACCCAATTATTTCTCCATTTTCATTAGCTGCAAACACTACTGAATCATTATTCTTAAAACGTTCTTTGAGAAACTATTTGGCAGCTTCAATATCTGATACCTGATTATAAAAAATGCGGTATTCATCAAACAGTATCGACAGACTTTCAAGATGATTAATATTAGCTAAAAAAACTTCCATATGACTTTTCCTTCCCCTACTCCTGTGTAAATTTTTCATTGAATCTGAATTCAGATTAGCTCAAGGAGGGTTCTCAAAGCGATCTAGTAGTCTGTCCCATTAATTTTGCGGGGTAAACTCAATCTTCTTTCTCTCTTTCTCTGCGTTCTCTGCGCCTCTGTGGTTCGTTCCTTAACCAATCAGAACTAATGGGACAGACCACTAGCCTTAACTCAACGCTCTGACGGGGTGTAGGGGTGTCGAGGTTTTCGTGCCCTGTTTGCTTCCCAAATCAGGACTTGCGTTTGCACATTGTTTGTGAAATACTACTTCTAAAATACGGTAAATCGGTACAGATTAAGTATTTTATTCGATTTACGATCGAGAAACGAAACTAAAAGCGATTGGAAGCTAATCTCAAACGATGACAAACACAGAAATTCGCACGACTCAGGTTAAAGTCCCCAACGGTGATTTACAAATTGAGGCTTACTTAGCTGAGCCAGCAAAAAAGGGAACTTTCCCAGCGGTGATTGTGATTCAGGAAATCTTTGGGGTAAACATACACATTCGGGAAGTCGCCGAGAAATTTGCCAAAGAGGGGTATGTGGCGATCGCTCCGACTTTATTTCAACGCACTGCTCCCGGTTTCGAGGCGGGATACAATCCTGAAGATATCCAAAAAGGGAGACAATATAAGGAGCAGACGACAGCAGAGGAAATATTGAGTGATGTTCAGGCTGCGATCGCTTATTTAAAAGCTCTACCAAATGTGCAAGCAGATGCCATCGGTTCCATTGGTTTCTGCTTTGGTGGCCACGTCGTTTACTTAGCTGCCACATTACCAGATATTAAAGTTACAGCTTCCTTTTATGGTGGTGGGATTACAAACTCAACTCCCGGCGGTGGAGAACCAACCATCACACGCACTCCCGATATTAAAGGCCCCATCTATGCATTCTTCGGTCTTGAAGATCAAGGAATTCCCTTAGAACACACACAACAGATTGAAGCTGAATTAAAGAAATATCATATTCCCCATGCAATCTTCCGCTACGAGGGAGCAGGACATGGCTTTTTCTGCAACCATCGCGCTAGCTATAATTCCGAAGCTGCTGCTGATGCTTGGAAAAACGTTGTAGAACTTTTCCAAAAGAATCTTCAACTGCAAACTGTTTAAAAAGCAATACACCGTAGGGGCGCACAGCTGTGCGCCCCTACAAATGAACATAACAAAAATCAAACATTACATCCATGATTACTGCCTTCAAACAGCCAAAAGTAAAAATTTTTCAACGATTTTCCCTATTCGTCTTACCTGGATTATTAACAATCTCAACAACCTTAGTTAGTTGCTCAGTGGAAACCCCAAAAGGAGAAAATAAAACTACTGGTGTTCAAGCTAAAGTTGTTCGCATGGGTTATCAAAGTTCTGGAGATATTGTCCGACTCAAAGGATTGGTTGAAAAGCGTTTACAACCTTTAGGTGTTTCCGTTGAATGGGCGCAATTTGCCGCAGGTCCACAACTGATGGAAGCAATGAATGTGGGTAGAGTTGATATTGGTTCTGTAGGCGAAACTCCCCCAATATTTGCTCAAGCTGCTGGTACATCTTTAGTTTACGTTGCTAGTAACAAACCCAGCACTGGTAAAGGAAGCGGCATTGTAGTTCAAAATAATTCTCAGATTCGGACTTTAGCCGACCTCAAAGGTAAAAAAATAGTTTTTCAAAAAGGTTCTGCCTCCCATTATTTATTAATCAAAGCTTTAGAAGAAGGTGGTTTGAAATATAGTGATATTCAAGCCCTGAGTCTACCTCCCTCGGAAGCTCGTGATGCATTTATTCAAGGAAAAATTGACGCCTGGGTAACTTGGGACCCTTATTTAGCAGTGGCAGAGAAAAAGGCAAATGCCCGTGTTTTGAGAGATGCTAGCGGCATTTCTACTCAAGGCGGATATTACATGGCGGCGCGAAAGTTTGCTACAGAAAATCCCAAATTAGTGCGATTAATCCTTGAGGAAGTAGATAACACAGGTCAATGGGCTGACAAAAATCGAGCAGAAGCTGTAAAACTTATTGCTCCTCATTTGAAAATTGATAAAGATATTTTGACAACAATGGTTGAAAGGCGAAATTACGGTTTAAGACCAATTACTCCACAAATCATGGAGAATCAACAGAAAATTGCCGATTTATTTGCTCAAGAAAAAATAATTCCTAAATCTATAAATATTCAGGAAGCGATGCTGACTACTGAACAATATGCAGCCATCACACCGGAAACTATTAGTCAGAAATAGCATTAGATAGTGATTTGTGGATTGGGGGAGATGGGGAGAAGAATTAATAACCAATGCCCAATGATTAATGACTAATGACCAATGAATAAATTTGGGACAGAGTGATTATGGAAATTTTTTGGTATTTGCCTACACAGGGAGATGAGCGTTATTTAGGCACTACAATTGGCAGGCGTCCAGCCACTTATCCTTATATGCAGCAAATCGCCCAAGCTGTTGATAAATTGGGTTACGGCGGCATGTTAATTGGTACTGGACAAAAGCAGGATACCTGGATTGTAGCTAGTTCTCTCATTTCAGTTACCGAACGTTTGCGGTTTCTTGTAGCTTTTCGTCCGGCAATTATGTCACCTTCTTTAGCAGTGAGGATGGCTGCTACTTTTGATCAGATTTCTAATGGTCGAATTATTCTGAATGTGGTAACTGGTGGCGATACAAAAGAATTAGCTAAAGATGGAATTTTTTTAGCTCATGACCAGCGTTATGAACTGACTGATGAATTTTTAACAATTTGGCGATCGCTGATGCAAGGTGATGAAGTAACCTTCAATGGTCGTCATCTGAAAGTTGCAGGTGCAAAACTGCAATTTCCTCCCGTACAAAAGCCTTATCCGACTTTATATTTTGGTGGTTCTTCCGATGCTGCTCTCCAAGTTGCTGCTAAACATATTGATGTGTATTTAACTTGGGGTGAACCACCAAATCAAGTTGCCGAAAAGATTGCCAAGGTACGCCGATTAGCAGCAGAACAAGGTAGAACGGTACGTTTTGGGATTCGGATGCATGTCATAGTCCGGGAAACTACGCAACAAGCTTGGGATGCAGCAAACGAATTGATTCAGTATGTGGATGATGAAGCGATCGCTGCTGCACATCGGCGGTTTGCCCAATCGGAATCAGAAGGACAACGCCGCATGGCACAACTGCATAATGGCGATCGCCAAAACTTAGAAATTAGCCCCAATTTATGGGCAGGTGTTGGTTTAGTGCGTGGCGGTGCTGGAACTGCGTTGGTAGGAGATGCAGAGACAGTTGCAGCGCGAATGCTGGAATATGCTGATTTAGGCATTGATACCTTTGTATTTTCAGGGTATCCCCATCTTGAAGAAGCCTATCGAGTTGCAGAATTACTGTTTCCCCGCCTACCAGTGCAAACGCCAGGGTTAGCATTACCGCAACAAGTTGCAAGTACATTTAGTGAATTTGTTACCAAAACAGATTTACTCAGACCACAGCCTGTTTAAAGGGCAATACAGTTCAGAATGAGCAACAAAACCCTCATGTAAAGACGCGATTTATCGCGTCTTCTCTGGACCAATTATCGACACCATTAACTCTTAACCCAAGCGTATTGGTTTAAAGGGCATGGGGCATTAGTTATTAATTCTTCTAAATAGGAGAAAGAAAAATAATGAGTACGAAAAACAAACAACTCAAACTCGGTGCATTTTTACCAAGCAGTGGTCATCATGTGGCGTCTTGGCGGCATCCCGAAGCGCAGGCTGACGGTGGTTTGAACTTTCAGCATTACAAAAGGCTGGCACAGACGGCGGAACGTGGTAAGTTTGATATGATATTTTTTGCTGACGGTGTAGCTGTCCGCGATGCCTACGGCGGGCTACGCCAACGCAATCAAGGAGCCGACGTTTTAAGCCGTAATGGTAAACTCGTCCACTTTGAACCCCTCACCTTGTTGTCAGCTTTGTCTGTGGTTACAGAAAACATCGGTTTGACGGCGACAGTATCGACTACCTATAACGAGCCTTATCACCTTGCGCGTAAATTTGCGTCGCTAGATCATCTCAGTGGTGGTCGTGCCGGTTGGAATCTTGTCACCTCTGCCACTGAAGCGGAAGCGCTGAACTTCAATCGTGAAAAGCATATGGAGCATACGCTACGCTATGAGCGTGCCCGTGAGTTTGTGGATGTGGTAACCAAGCTTTGGGATAGTTGGGAAGATGATGCTTTCCTCCATGACAAAGAGTCGGGTATTTACTTCGATCCAGATAAGTTACACATTCCCAACCACAAAGGCGAGCATTTTTCAGTGCGTGGCCCGCTGAATGTCGCCCGTCCCATTCAAGGTTATCCCGTGATTATTCAAGCTGGGTCATCTGAAGATGGTAAAAATTTGGCGGCTCAAACGGCTGAGGTAATTTTCACTGCTCAGCAGACCCTTGCAGAAGCCCAGACATTCTATGCAGATGTGAAAGCAAGACTAGCTCAATATGGACGCTCCCACGACCATCTGAAAATTATGCCTGGTGTGTTCCCCGTAATTGGGAAAACTGAGCAGGAAGCTAAAGACAAATTCGATCGCATTCAGGAATTAATCGATCCGGTAGTCGGCTTAAATTTGCTGGGATCGATGATTGGTGGATTTGACCTATCCGGCTATCCCTTGGACGGGCCACTGCCAGATTTACCAGAGACAAATGGTGGTAAAAGTCGGCAGAAACTCTTGATTGATTTGGCTCAAAGAGAAAATTTAACGATCCGACAACTGTATTTATGGATAGCTGGTGCGCGTGGGCATCGTCAGATTTTGGGTACACCAGAACAAATTGCCGACCAGTTAGAAGATTGGTTTGTGAATGGCGGGGCCGATGGATTCAATATTATGCCCCCCTGGTTACCTGGAAGTTTAGATGAGTTTGTAGATTTGGTAGTTCCTGAACTGCAACGTCGGGGTCTGTTCCGCACAGAGTATGAAGCAGCAACTCTACGCGAGAATCTTGGTTTACCCCGTCCGGTAAATCAGTTTAGCAAAGTTGGCGATCGTGAAGTGGCGATCGCCTGATACTATTCTAGATTTTGGATTTTAGATTTTGGATTGGGAATCGCTTTCTAAATCTAGGGTTATATCAATGCATCTGTGGCAATCATTTTTCAAAGATCAAAATTCTACATGACAAAGACAAGGGTAAATCGCCGTCAAGACAAAGAATTGATTATTGTAGAGACGGCGATTTATCGCGTCTCTTGCTTAACCCAACAGTAGTAGGGGCGCACAGCTGTGCTACCCGAAAAATGTACAAATAATTTGGGATAATTTATTTTCTGGAAGTCCCTAACTTCCGATCGAGCCAATTTTGCAGCAAAAAGGCTCAAGCATTCCTGCCTGAGCCTTGATTCAATTCAATTTATAGATTAGCTCTTAGAGCTAAATCTTTAAATTTTAGTAACGATTGCGGAAGTTATTGTTTCCCCGGTTACCACCAAAGGAACCTCTGTCTTCTTTGGGCTTAGCCTTATTTACTTTGAGGTCACGTCCCATCCACTCAGCACCATCAAGAGCATCAATGGCAGCTGTTTCTTCAGCATCCGTGCCCATTTCCACAAAACCAAAGCCACGTACACGACCTGTTTCACGGTCGGTAGGTAGCTGAACACGCTTTACAGAACCATATTCTGCAAACACCGCATTCAAACTTTCTTCTGTAACATCGTAAGAAAGATTGCCTACATAAACTGACATAAATTGTCTCCAAAATCATAGAGGTGTAGAGATTTAGATTTCGGAGAAAAGTCTGTGAATACCAAAAGGAAAAAGCCTGTCAATAATAAAAACAAACGAGGTCGCCCGAATTAACTCTCACGTTTCATTGTGACATAAAAGTCAAATATTTAGAGATAGTTTATAAAACTGTTACGAAAAGTAATGTAAGCAATTTGTAGCTCAGTAAGTAGAAATAATTAAACGTCAAATGATTCATTCTTGCCGTCTTGGTTTGTTATGGCAACCTAGATATACTAAAACAATCTATTAGGACTACTACATTTATTGCGTAAAAAAATTCCGTACATCTTGAAAAAGCTGATTCCCTATTTCCTACTCCCCACCTACGCAAATAATTTCAAAAATTAAAGCGGATTACTATATTATATTGAGCAATTCACTCAAGCTGGATATCTGAGCATCCGGAATACAGATATTTTGTGAGAGAGTTTTTCTGGAACGATCGATCCAAATACCTCTGATGCCGATTTTCTGCGCTCCTTTGATATCTCGGTTGGGATTATCACCTGACCATAGTCCGCGTTCGCGTAGCGTTCCGCAGGAAAGGCGGACTTCGCCTGTGTAGCCGCTAATTCTATTCGCCGGGGCTTACAGCGTTTTTCATCTATTTGAACCACAATCCCCGCTAGGGGCGCACAGCTGTGCGCCCCTACAACGTGGTCTATTTACCTGAAAATTGCTGTAAGTAAGGCTTAACTTCTGAAGGAGTCACAGCAGCATATTGTTCAGAAGAAAGTGTTGCTTGTTTAACATCAATTTTTTTGGTGATGAATTTTTGTTCATAGAACAAATCAGCAATCTTTTGCTGTCCTGACAAAACTTCTTCACTCAGCGGTCTTAATGTATAAAGCCTACGTTTTGATACGAGTTCTAGTGTGGGAACATCAATTTTTGCTTCAGGTGAAATAAGTTCGGCTACTTGATGCGGGTTAGCTTCAGCCCATTTGCCGACGTTGTTGACTTCTTCCAAAATAATTTTTACTACTTCCGGATTATCTTTGACGAAATTACGGGAGCCTAACCAGTAGCCTCCTTGGGTCGTAATTCCCTTACCATCTCGAATAACACGAATACTGCCAGCTTTCTGAAATAGAGCAAGGTGGGGGTCACCAATTACAGCTGCATCAACGCTTTTACGTTCAAATGCTGCGCGAGTTTCTAATGGTGTGAGGTTGATGTGTTTAATATCGCTAAGTTTTAGTCCTGCTTCTTCCAGAACTTTAATAACAAAGTATTGTTGTGCTGTAGCTCTTTGAAATGCTAATCCCTTGCCTTTCAGGTCAGCTATTGTCTTGATGGGAGAGTCTTTCTCCACTACAACAGCAGTTCCTTCACCAGTTCCAGGTTTGCTGCTAGCAACATAAACAAAAGGTACACCAGATGCTTGAGCAAAGATAGGCGGAGTTTCACCCACAAAACCGAAATCTACACTTCCCACATTCATTGCTTCTAGAAGTTGCGGGCCAGCAGCAAATTTTGACCATTCGACTTTAATTCCTAGTGGAGTTAAACGTTTTTCTAGCAGCCCTTTAATCTTGAGTAGATCTCCAGCGGTCATATAGCCCATCTGTAGGATTTTTGTCTCGGTACTAGTCTTGGCGCTATTAGAGGCGTTAGCTGCTTTTTCTGGTGTATTTGGCGCTTTACAACTGACTAAAGTGGTGGATAAAGCGAATACTCCACCTACTAAGGATAGTAGAAAGTAATTGAATAACTTGAAATGAGATTTGCTGGATATTTCTACCATAATGCACTAGGAATTGTTGAATGTTTTTATTTTTTCAGCACAAAGTATTTGTCGTTTGCGCTAATGACAATTGGCTGAAAATTTATATGAAAGCTTTAGCTGATTAATTCAATTAAGCAGCTTTGCAAATGCCAGATAATCCAGATCGGCTATTATTTACGGTAAGTCGATGGGATTACGGTATTTTGTAATTGCACGGATATTATCATAGACTCTTTGAAGAATCAAGCAGCAGAACAAACGTTAAGTGGCTAATGGCAACACTCAGTTAAACCCGAATTTCTCACGCATACGTGGCAAGTGTGGGGAGTGTGGGGGGAAAGATTTCTTCCCCATCCTCCCACACCTCCCACACCCCTGGATTTCTCACAAGTGAGAAATCCAGGTTAAAGGCCAAGACCTTCACAGCAGATGCTTTTTGGGCTAAAAATTAATCAAACTAACTCAACATACTCAATAATTGTTCCATCAGGATGCATAGCTCGCATATTAACTCCGGTGGGGACTTTGTTAGGTTCCGTCAGAATTACTGCGCCTTGCTGAGTCAGTGCTTCTCGAAAATCATTGAGTGAGTCCACGAGAAATGTTGCGTGTGTACTTTTGAATAGAGAAAGTGCTTCAGCTGAACCAGCAATTAAAAGAATAGAACCGACGCCAGCCAGTTCCAACTCAGCGTCGGAATATTGAAACCACAACCAACATTTTTCTGTAAAGAGGTTTTCATAGAAAGCGATCGCCTCATCCAAGTCTATGGGACTAAGATAGACTCTAGTTAGTACTTTAAGAATTTGCATTGCAACCTGTCTATTAGGCAGCTATTGTATTCGATCGTGCGAATAAAGAGTGCTGAGTTCCGTTAATGGCAAGGGGCGTTTACCCTGTGGGACCCACCCTGGGGTATCAACTTTCTCTTAAGAAAAGGATTCCGCCCAGAGGGGGAGTTACTCTTACCAAGTACATCAGTAATGAGTAAACTTATTTACTCAGCACTCAGCACGGGCTAAACGCCCCGTTACTGCTAACAGCACTCAGTACTGATGAAAAAAGTCTTCAACTCTGTGTTCACCTAGCTCAAGATAACGCTACTCGCTATCACTCAAAATGCATTTCATTTCTACACCTTTAGCCCCGCCTCAGTCATCTGTATGGTTATTACGAATATATATACATGATTAAGCATCAGTACTTAATTTCAGTAGCGATGGAGGACGATCGCTTTGTCAGAGAATAGCAGATCTGAATTCCCCACAGATAGCGTAGCGGTAGCGAGTCCACTAGGGTCTTAATTCTGACTGGTGAATTCTGAATTCTTCTTCAACACCTTAATAAATTTATTTAAAGTTATTTGATATTTGTCTCCAGCTACCCAGAATAAATCGTTATGACTAGCCTCCTCAATCCACAAAGAAAGCTTTGGTGATGATGCAGCAGCAAACAATTTTTCTCCATGAGAAAAAGGAATAATTTCATCAAGTTTACCATGTACTACTAATACAGGACAGTTAATATTTTTAATTTTGTCAAGATTCGAGAATTTATCAAAAGGTAAAATCCGAAATGGTACTATTACTTGAAATGCTGAAATAAAAGTACTTTCAAGGATTAAACCTGCTACTGGTCTTTGGGCTGCTAAATTTACAGCAGAACCACCCCCAACAGAACGCCCCCAAACTATAATTTTTTGTGGTGAGATTTTTAAGTCTTTTGTCAAGTAGTTGTAGGCACTGTCAATATCCTGATAAGCATTATTTTCTGTTGGGATGCCTTCACTCGTACCATAACCACGATAATCGTAAGATAAAACACTAAACCCCCAAGCATGTAATTGCTCTAGAGTTTGTTTGATATTACCTAAATCTTCTGCATTACCGTGAGCATAAAGAATAGTATAATCAGCTTGAGGATTAAACAAATATCTAGCAGAAATTTTTGTATTATCATTACTTATAAATTTGATAATTTCCTGACTATCATGATAACTAGATGGTTGTGGAAGAAAAATCATGCTGTCTGCTCTAAAATAGACATATACAGCAAAAAATATATAAATAAAAAGTATTGATTTCATCAATCTCTGCCAAGTAAAGTCGCCGATTATTATCTTTATTAATTGTTTTTTCTTCATATTTGTTGATAAAATACGTGTATCAATGAAGAAGGGGAAGGGGAAAAGGGGAAAGGGGAAAGGTTAAATTTATCCCTTTACCCTTTACCCTTTAACCTTTACCCCTGTTTTTAATTCTTACCCTTTTCCCCTTACCCTTTCCCCTTTCCCCCTTCTCGGTAAGTATCAACTAGCTGAATATAGTTTGATATTTATTTAGCAATCACAAAAGAAAGAAATTTTATCAAAATACATACTACAAGAGAGCCGATAACTCGTTATTTACATCTTTCCCTATTCTTGAGTCAGGGTAACGGATGTGGTATAAAATAGCGATTGAGATCGGATAGGCGATCGCATTGCCTGAACTATGCACAAATATTTCGGCTCCTAGAGGTCATCTGCCGTGTTTAGAGTAGTAAGGGCAGGGCGTCAAAGAAGATATTACTGATTTTGTCACGTAATTTAGAAAAACATTAGTCTGCTTGCATTCAAGGTAGGCACCCACCCCATTCACCTGAACTTGAAACATAAAACTTAAAATATGTTTATTATCCTTTAAAATCATTTGCAGAGATTTAGGTACGACATATGGCTGATATTGTTGATATTGCTGTTAATGCTGAGTCTTTCAAAACACTAGTAGCGGCTGTACAAGCTGCTGGTTTAGTAGAAACATTAAAAAGTCCCGGGCCTTTCACCGTCTTTGCTCCCAATGACGATGCTTTTGCCAAGTTACCACCCGGAACTATTCAAACTCTGTTACAAAATATTCCTCAGCTAACGCGGATTTTAAAATATCATGTTGTTTCGGGAAAGCTGTTGCAGACAGATTTGGCACAAATCGGTACGGTGAATTCTGTGGAAGGTTCACCCATTAAAATTAGTTCTTCTGATGGCTTTGAAGTGAAAAATGCCACAGTTTTGGCAGCAAATATCGAAGCTGATAATGGTGTGATTCACGTTATTGATACAGTGATTTTGCCCGGTTAATTCAGTCAGGGTGGGCGTTTCCCACCCTAATATCATTTTAGATTTTAGATTTTAGATTTTGGATTTTGAGTTGTCAGACAATTATTGTTGCATAACCTTTTGAGCAATCCATCTGTCGCAATCTTTTTTGATATTGGTATAAATTATCCAAAATTTTTAGTACTCATTAGGATTAACTATTGTTACTATAAGAAATTAATTTAATTATTTAAATTATGTTAAATTTTCAATTTTCATACTCTCGATATATGCTAAGGTAGATTTCATTATTTAGAAATAAGTTACATTATATATAGGTTGCTAACACTATCCCCAGGATCTGAATGTTCGATTTCAACACCCTAGCTGAATTCTCTCGCGCCAACTGCGTGACTATTTGTGCATTTCTTGTACCAGCAAATTTGTTGGTGACAATTTTAACAATGGTTTTGACAGTGCTACGTCGCCCATCACATCAAATCTGGCAGTCTGCGGGAATTGCTAGCTTTTTCGCTTCCGTGATGATTTTGCACGTATATACTTGGTTTATGGTTGGCGTGGTGATGCCTCCTACATATATCTTGATGTCCCTAGCAATCACCTGTTTGGTGATTAATTCCGCAGCAATTATTTTTCACAGACGCTACGCTAACATCCCCAGTCTTTCTAACAACGTCTAATATTTTTTGTCATTTGTCATTTGTGCGTTGTGCTTTGTTAAAAAAATGATGACTAATGACTAATGACCAATGACTAACGAATGACTAATGACTAAACCGATTGTTTGGGTAAATGGAGACTGCCTCAGTCCATATAATCCCGCATTACAAGAATACCCTGATGCTCCCGCTATTTGGGTTTGGGACGAGACTTTGATAGAGGAATGGCAACTCAGTCTGAAACGCTTGACGTTTATTTACGAATGTTTGCTAGAGTTACCTGTTGTCATCCGTCGTGGGGATGTGGTACAAGAGATTTTGGCTTTTGCTGAAGAAAACAAAGCAGACTTAGTGGTGACAGTGGATAGTCCGAGTCCTCGGTTTGATGATATCTGCAATCAAATTGAGCGTTCCATAAAAGTGGAAGTGCTAGAGGTGGAACCATTTTTTGATTATGATGGCTATATTGATTTGAAACGGTTTTCTCGCTATTGGAAAGTGGCTCAAAATTATGTTTTTGAGTAGGTTAGTTGTAAAATTGTGATGATTGGCGATCGCTAAAAGCTTACACTATTTTGAATTTTTTTGGGTTGCGAGTGAATCAATCTCTCGCAATCATTTTTAATATTGGTATTAGATTCCCGACTTATAGCGATTTTCATTTGAATGAGGTCGCAGCTTTTGCGACTCGGAAATCTGTTATGGTACTCCTGATTGCGTAAAAAAACTGATTCCCTATTTCCTACTTCCGTACAGATGCGATTAATCGTGTCTCTGCCCGCCTACACAAATCAGGTTGATGCAAAATATGAAGTCTTCAACTTACTGACGCTCTTATCATGCTAAATTACTAAAACTTGGGGTTGGGAAACTCCGGTGAAATTCCGGGACTGTGCCGCAACTGTGATGGGATTGCCTAAGTCAGAATGCCAATTCTCAGGATGTCCTCAAGACACAATCACCGTCTACTCCCTGCGTTGCACGGGGAAGGAGTTCTAAATTTGCTTTCTGGATTTGCCACTTGTCCTGGCTTGTTTTATGCTACACCCGCTGAGGATGGTATACTATCTCGCATGAGAATCCCTGGTGGGATTATTAATAGTCAACAGTGCCGCGCCATCGCAGATATAGCAGACCAGTATGGGGGCGGTTATGTCGATGTAACTAATCGAGCTAATTTGCAAATCCGCGAAATTCGCAGTTCGATCGATTCTCAAGTTCTCCAGCACCTACAAAATATCGGAATCGGTTCTTGTAATACCGATGTAGACCACATCCGCAACATTATGACCAGCCCAACTGCTGGTATCGATCGCCAAGAATTAATTGACACTCGTCCTTTTGTCCAAGCATGGGATAATTATATTACTGCACATCCGGCGTTGTCGGGACTTTCGGCAAAATTTAGCGTTTGCTTTGATGGTGGTGGGATAGTCCAAGTGCGCGATCGCCTAAATGATATCCTATTTGCTGCTGTCTTAGTTAATGGTGATGTTTACTTTCGCCTCCATCTGAGTGCAGGCGCGAAAGGACAACCACCCAGCGACATGAAAATTTTGTTACCACCAGATGATTGTTTAAGCGTCTTGGCAGCTTTGACAGATGTCTATCTGAATCACACTAATATTAATGATAAGCGTCGGCTACGTTTGAGAGATTTATTAAATACTTTGGGTTGTGAAAATTATCTTCAGGAAGTTCAGCAACGTCTACCTTTTCCTCTTTCCCCCAGTGAAACCTGCCCAGTTGCAGAGAAAATAGATACTAAATATCAGCATATTGGCATCCATCCCCAACGCCAGAAAGGATTATTTTACATTGGTGTCGTCTTACCTCTTGGACGAGTAGAGAGTAGACAAATGCGGGGTTTAGCAGATTTAGCAGCAAAATATGGCAATGGAACTCTCAGGTTAACCCCCTGGCAGAACTTACTCCTAACAGATATTCCTCAAGAACAGCTTACCGATGTCCAAAATCAAATTACTCTCTTAGAATTAGATTCCTCACCAACCAACACCAAAAGTGCGTTAGTAGCCTGTTCTGGCAACAAAGGTTGTGCCGCTTCTGCCACCGACACCAAAAGTCACGCCTTGGCATTGGCAGAATATCTGGAAACTCGCGTCACTCTCGAACACCCAATTAATATCCACTTTACCGGCTGCCAAAAATCCTGCGCCCAACATAGCCAAAGTGACATCACCCTACTCGGTGTCAACCTCGAGGCAGACAGTCAAACAGTCGAAGCATATCACATTTATCTTGGCGACAGCAACAACAGCCAGAAATTCGGTCGAGAACTATACCAATACGTCACCTTCCCCGAACTACCTGCATTAATAGAACAAATACTACAAATGTATAAAATTAACCGCCAAAACTCCCATGAATCCTTCCAAGAATTTGCCAATCGACAATTAACCCAGCCCAACCCCATCTAACTCTCTCTCTCCCTCTCTCTGCGCGGCAGTCGCTCATGGGGGAAACCCCCAAGACCGCGCTGCCTTGCCTCTGCGTCTCTGCGTGAGAAAAAAACATCCATCACTCCCCACCAATCCAAAATCCCAAATCTAAAATCCCAAATTCAATGCCCGACTACATCCGAGACGCCGACGAAATTTACCGCAATTCCTTTGCCATCATCCGCTCAGAAGCCAACCTAGATGCGCTGCCCCGAGATGTAGCAAAAGTTGCAGTACGTCTCATTCATGCCTGTGGAATGACGGATATTGTCACAGACTTGGGATATTCACCAACAGCAGTACAATCCGCAAGAACAGCACTAGCAGCAGGAGCAACCATTCTCTGCGATTGCCGGATGGTTGCTGATGGCGTGACTAGGCGACGCTTATCTGCAAACAATCAAGTTATTTGCACACTTAACAATCCTGAAGTACCAGATATTGCCAAAAGTCTTGGTACTACAAGGTCGGCAGCAGCTTTAGAATTATGGCGATCGCACCTCCAAAACGCAGTAGTAGCAATTGGCAATGCCCCCACCGCCCTATTTAGGCTATTAGAAATGCTCGACGAAGGAGCGCCCAAACCTGCTATAATATTAGGCTTTCCGGTAGGCTTTGTCGGTGCAGCCGAATCGAAAGCCGCATTGGCAGCAGACAGCAGGAATGTACCATTTTTAACATTACATGGTCGGCGCGGTGGTAGTGCGATCGCCGCCGCCGCAGTTAACGCCTTGGCAACGGAGGAAGAATAATGAATACCAAAGGTCGTCTTTATGGAATTGGTGTCGGCCCAGGCGATCCAGAATTATTGACCCTCAAGGCGCTGCGGCTACTACGTGCGGCTCCTGTGGTAGCCTATCAATCAGCCACAGATAAAGAGAGTATTGCTAGAGCGATCGTCGCGCAATATCTGACTGGGGATCAAATCGAAGTATCATATCATCTTCCCCGCGCTTTGGAACCAGAAAAAGCCAAATCAATTTACGACAAAGAAGTTGAACCAATCGCCGCTCATTTAGCAGCAGGTCGAGATGTCGTGGTGCTGTGTGAGGGTGACCCCTTTTTCTATGGCTCCTTCATGTACGTGTTCACGCGATTATGTGACGAATACCAAACAGAAGTTGTCCCTGGAGTTTCCTCACTGATGGCTTGTCCAGTAGCCTTGGGTGTACCTTTCACTTACTACAATGATATTCTCACAGTCCTACCTGCTCCACTCCCAGCAGAAGAACTGACTACACAACTGTTGATGACCGATGCAGCTGCAATTATGAAACTAGGTCGTCACTTTACCAAAGTGCGGGACATCCTGCATAAATTAGGGCTAGCATCGCGGGCAAGATATATTGAGCGGGCAACAAGGACACAGCAACGCATCCTACCCTTAGATGAAGTTGATCCCTCAGAAGTACCGTATTTCGCAATGATTGTGATCCCAACCAAAAATCGACTATAAACCAATACGCTTGGGATAAGACTAAAACCTTTATCCTACGAACAATGTAGAGACGTTGCAATGCAACGTCTCTACTAATTTTCTCAAGATGACTAACCTATCATTTAGACTTTACCATAAAGAAATACTTCAATAAAATTTGATGGCTCCTAATAGCACCTCCACTCCTGACACGATCGCTGCTGGCTTTCATGCCCTGTCTGACCCCCTACGGATTCAGGTCTTAGAACTACTGCGCTCTCAAGAACTATGTGTGTGTGACCTGTGCGAGCACTTGGGAACCACTCAGTCCAAACTGTCTTTTCACCTCAAAACCCTGAAAGAAGCTGGTTTAGTTCGCCCTCGTCAAGAAGGGCGCTGGATTTACTACAGCCTCAATCTGGCACAGTTTGTTGCCCTAGAGCAGTATCTAGCAGAATTCCGCCGCTTTAGCCCAATATTACCGATTCGCCCCCCCTGCGAAACTTAAAAATGCATCAATTTTTTTTGTAATGTTTTGTTTCCTTCTGGCTTTATAGGTATTGACAAATCAATTTTTTTTGAAATTACTAAATTGATTGAGTCGGTCAGTAAAGAAATTACATCTGTTGAATAAACATCGCAACTTGAAATCAGCGTAGAAGAATTTTGCGGAGCTAGAGACGCTCCGCTTGCAGTTGATTAATTTAACCAAGGATTTTTGTTGTTTGACCTTTAAAACCAGCCCAAAGCCTATTCCCAAGACTCGTAAATTAGCGTTCGCCTAGCGTGTCCTTTAGGGCAAGGTATTGCTTTACAAGCGTTGTAGCAAATTCAATCCGTGGGTATCAGTACCGCAGGTATTGAAAAGAAGATATTCATTAGCCAACTTTTGCACTTGCTCTGATTCTAGGGCGCTGGGTTTCCAGGGATTGGGGTTATTGTAGGCGTAGAAAGCTTCCACACCATCGATACCCTTTTGGGCAGCAGCTGGAATCAAGTCAAAATGCGATCGCTTGTAACGCGCAGGATGAGCCAAAACTGCCAATCCCCCAGCTTCATGAATAGCAGCAATCACATTACTTGCTTGATATTCTTTGCCTGTAGTCGGCCTTCTTTGCAGATAAGGTTTGATACTGGGGTGTTCTAGCTCGAAAGCATAACCCAAAATGTGAACTTCTATGTCCAAAAGGTTGGCATTGATTTCCACACCACTCCACAATAGAGGAGTGCTCGCACCAGGATTACTCCACTTCCAATCCTCTAACCAAGCTTGTGCTGCTTGATAGCCGCTAATACCATGATGATCGGTAATCGCTAATCCTTTTAGCCCAATAGCGATCGCCTGTTCCATCAATCCACTCGGCTGTAGTCTGCCATCGGAATGGACAGTGTGCATGTGGAAGTTGAATAACGTGGGACAGCTATGTGCATCAATGTTCTGGAATACTTGCTTCAAAAATTCTGTGGAAGCAGTAGTGCGGGTGAAATTTATAACCATAACCCCCTCTAAACAAAAATATATATTTCTAACACACTAAAACGCCACACCTACAGATGAGAAATACTCACGACTGTAAATTAGTGTTACCAGCTAATTTCTCAGCTTTATTAGCAAATTTTTCGATATGTTAAGACTACGTTAGCAAATCTCAACGTCAGTAGTTAGGGATAGTTGGAATAACCTCGAAAATTAAGTAGTAATAAATATTGCATATTAAATTTAATCATCTTCAAGACGCGATGGATAGCCCCTCTACAATCATCAATCTTTGTTTTGTAGAGACGGCGATTTATCGCGTCTCTTGCTCTCAGGTAAAAGCGAAATTTATATTATGTATAAAAAATATCTATTAAAACGGTAATCCCACCAACTCTCCTGAACCAGTAATGACTTCACCGATCGCAAAAGCTGGAATTTCATGTGAGTGAAAATGGCTAATTGTCTGCTCTACCCGATCGGGTGACACCAGCAACACAAACCCAATTCCCATATTGAATGTATTGTACATAGCTGCGGAACTGACCTCTCCGGCTTCAGCTAACCACTGAAATACAGGGGGAACATTCCAACTGCTATTGTGAATCTTAATCCCTTGACCTTTTCCCAAACATCTAGGCAGATTTTCTGGCAAACCACCACCTGTAATGTGAGCCATACCGTGAATTGATAAACCTGCTTGTAGTGCTGCCAAAACCGGTTTGACATAAATGCGGGTGGGTTTGAGGAAAGTTTCGCTGATAGTTTCGCCACCTAACAATTCTGGAGTATCGCTCCAAGCAAAGTTGCCATCGCTAACAATCTTTCGTACCAAGCTGAAACCATTACTGTGTACGCCTGTACTGGCAAGGGCGATCGCTACATCTCCTACTTGTACTTGAGAACCATCCAACATCTGACTTTTTTCGACAATTCCCACACAAAACCCAGCTAAATCGTACTCACCCAACTGGTAGAAACCGGGCATTTCTGCTGTTTCTCCACCCAACAAAGCGCAACCAGCTTGCTTACATCCAGCAGTGATACCCGCAACCACATCAGTTAATTGCTCTTTGTCCAGCTTCCCGGTTGCCAGATAATCTAAAAAAAACAGCGGTTCTGCACCAGATGTCAGCACATCATTAACGCACATCGCCACCAAATCGATGCCAACAGTATCATGACGGTTGAGAATGTGAGCGATTTTCAGCTTAGTACCCACACCATCCGTCCCAGAAACCAAAACCGGTTCTTTAAAACCCCCTGGTAGTTGAAAGCAGCCACCAAAGCCACCTAATCCACCAATTACTTCCGGTCTGAAAGTACTGTGAACCAAGTTGCGAATTTGATTTACAAAGCCTCGACCAGCCTCAACATCAACTCCTGCATCCCGATAATCCATTCCCTACTACACCTTAATGAATTGAAGTTAGAAATCATAAATTACCAAAACTCCTAACTCTTGTACAGACGCGATTCATCGCGTCTCTTTAAAATACCTCATCTTCAATACCCCGCCACCATTCCCCCAAATTCATCAAGTCTTGGTAAATATCTTCTAATTCTTTGCTGTAAACATCGTCTGTCAGGGTAGCTCGACGCTCTTGCAGTTTCTTGAGGCGCAGTTGAACCAATAGCCAAGGTTTACTGATGCTATTGGTTGCTTCGATATATTGCGCTAATTCTTGACTGTCCATATATTTTGATTTTAATCTTACTAATTTTAACGTGAGTTCGACAAACCTCACCCTCCCAACCTCCCTCTCCTAAAAGGCGAGGGAGAAGCAAGAAAAATCAAGGTTTTGCTCCCCTCTCCTCGTAGGAGAGGGGTTGGGGGTGAGGTCAAAACAGTACTCATCGAACTCACGTTAATTTTAAGATACAGGAGGCAGCATCCTTCTAGCTCCAGTAAAAATTACCTCCCTAAAAGCGATTGGGGAGTGGGGAATAGGGACTGGAAATTAGGGAAGAGTTTTCCCAATACCCAGTCCCCAGTTTTAGGGAGTCGCAAGGAAGTTGGCAGGGGGAGTGATACGACCATTCCGACCAACAGGTGGAATTTCCACTAAGTCATCTTTGGCTTTCCCCGTGCCATCGTCGATCGCATAAGTTTCGTTTCCTAGATGTCCATTAGGAACAAACAACTGCGGATGGTCAAAGGGTGCTTTTTCGTAACGAACTCGCTCATCAGTCAGCGCTTTTAAGAAAGCCACAAGAGCCTCTTTGTCTGCGTCGTTCAGATTTAACGGAGGAAGGCGGGGTACATTTGCATTGTCATCCCCAGCGCCTCGACTGTAGAAATCGACCACTTGCCGCAAGGTTAACATTCCACCATTGTGCATATAGGGGGCAGTGAGTTCGACATTGCGGAGTGTAGGAGCCTTGAACAATCCGTCTTCTACTTTATCATTTGGACCAGGGATGATATTAGGTGCTTCACCAAAGACCTCTTGAAACTTTCCTTGCAGAGCCAGCCGCGCCTCCGATAACGGCCGCGATACAGGTTTCACTCCATCGTCAGCCCCCACACCCACATCTTCAAGCTCTGGCCTAACCCCAATCTTGAACCAACCAGTGTCTTCGAGAGGATTTCCCGGTGCTGGTGAGCGTGTAATTCGCCCAGTGTTCTGCACGTTTCTCACTGAAGCAGCAGTGAATTCTGGTCCACTGTGGCAAAAGATGCAAGCATTGTTGGGGTTCTCAAAAATCTCTTTACCCCGTTGCTGCTGGGGACTTAGAACGCCAGTGTTCCCTTCGGAGAACTGGTCAATGGGCGCATTGTCAGATACTAATGTGGACTCATACATTTGAACCGCTAGCCCGAAGAACAGCGAAAAGTTATACTCCATTTGGGTGTACTCTTCAGTAGTACTTGACAAATCTGGCAAGAGTACAACTTTCCTGGTATTACCGTTGGCTTTATCAACCTGGATTAACTGCGTAGATTGCCACCACTCTGGCTTGAAGGCTGCTTTGATCATTTGTCCGTAGGTGAGCGTCGTCAGACCCTTTTGAGGCGCTCTGCTGTAGTGACCTAGTACACTGTCATCATGATGGACAATCTGCTTTCCAAGAGGTCTTAAGGGAAGTAACTTGTGAGCAAGTTCTCTAGGAAGAAGCAGCTTCTTGCCCTTGACAACATCGAATATCTTGTCGAGCAACCCAAACCCAAATTTGTCACCAATTTCCTGGAATGTGCGACCGTCTGCGGACATTTCAAAGGAACTCAGCGGTGGAGCTACTGCTTGGGAAGCTAGAGCTGCATTTTTGAGTCGGACGCTAACTGGTTGTAGTGAACCGAAGATGCTTGATTTATATAGCTTGGCATTGGGGTCTCTCGTCCCAAACGCATTAACCCCATTGAAGACGTTCTGCGCTCGCCCGTCCCAAAAGTTGCGGAAGTTGAACACCGCATTAATCACAGTTGGTGTGTTGCGCGGTTCCACGCGACGGGTTTCGATACCTCCTACATTGAACACCGGATCGTCCAGAGGAGTACCAGGATCGGTATTAACGAACTTGGAATTAAAAACTCCTTGGGAGGAGGTGACATCATTACTGTCGGAGACAATAGGAGAAAAACGGTTATTTGGGTCTGCGAGTTTGTGGAATGGGTAATCTTCTGGCTTGAGTGTGTAGTTTGGCTGACCGATGCTGAAAGTATTATCCGGATTCGGACTTTTATCTGCATTCACCCGTAAAATCCCCGGACTGAGCTCGTTTTTAGCTCTGTTGTCCGCTCCAGCATGAAAGTGACAACTAGCACACGATGTGATACCATCGCTACCGATTTGCATATCCCAGAAAAAAGCTTTTCCCAGAGCGATCGCTGCGGTCTTATCTTTAACGAATTCTCCCAGGTTGTCCGGCTCTGGAACCGTCACTGTCTTTAGGGAAAAAGTTGGGGGTAATACTTGCGCTGATACAGTATGTCCAGCTAGCACGGCCATCGCCACCAGTGCTGCGATCGTTATACCGCTTTTGATTCTCCTTGATAACCTTGATACCAGATCCCTAAGTCTGGCTAACACAGCAGCCACAAAAGTGACGCCAAATTGGATTTTCCTCATGTTTTATATGAACGTTAATGTTATCTAGAGTTGCAGCATTACTGCTCTAGTCCTAAATTTGTTTTTTTGTATTTTATGACACACTTATATTACAATATCAGGTTTTTTCTACTTAAGTAAGTAGGTAAGAATAAACCAAACTATGTTACGTAATACAAAATAATTAAATTGACTCACAGTAAGGGTTTCAGTCATATTTCTCGGCTGAAAACTTTAGTACAAACGTTTGATTATTTATACCCACTTACTGAAGTATAGTTTTTACGACAATCCATTTTTTGATGGATTTACAGCAGTTTTCATGTATTTGAACCACATCTGTCGTAGGGGCACAGCATTGCTGTGCCCTTACCGCGTGGTCTATTTACCTGAAAATTGCTGTAAGTCCGTGTTGTTGTGGACGCGATCGCAATAGACCTCTTGCAAAAGTGCTTTTTGCACTCTTGTGGGAAAAGGGATGCATCTTTATTGGGGAAAGGGAAAATACCAAACCTTTCCCCCTTTCCCCCGCCCCTTATCCCCAGAGGGGACCCCACCTTCCCCTTTTCCCGACTTATACAAGAAGTCTAATATCCCACCATATCTGTCATATACCCAACCAACGAAAAACAGCCACGAGCAAAAGTCGTGACTGCTGGTAATTTATGGACAACTGTTACAAGCTAGCGATTGTCGATTAAGCTTTGGCAAAGTTTTGAGCAGCAAAGTCCCAGTTGGCTAAGTTATCTAGGAAATTCTTGATGAACGCCGGACGGGCATTTTTGTAGTCAATGTAGTAGGCATGTTCCCAAACATCCAAGGTTAAGAGTGCCTTCTGACCATGAGCTAGAGGATTCTCTGCATTTGGTGTCTTAATCACCTTCAGCGTACCACCATCATCAATCAACCAAGCCCATCCACTACCGAACTGACTTGCGGCTACACTAGAGAACTCTTCCTTGAATTTGTCAAAGCTATCGAAATCTTTCTCAATCTTGGCTGCGAGTTCACCGGTGGGTTTGCCACCACCTGCTGGTTTCAAGGAATTCCAAAAGAATGTGTGGTTCCAAACTTGGGCAGCGTTGTTAAAGATTCCCACTTTCGAGGAGTCTTTGAAGGAAATTTTGATCACCTCTTCCAGAGACTTATCAGCAAGTTCTGTACCTTCAGTCAGCTTGTTGAGGTTGTCTACGTAAGCTTTGTGATGCTTGCCATAATGGTACTCGAAAGTTTCAGCTTTCATACCATATGGTTCTAAAGCATTAATCTCGAAGGGCAGGGGGGGCTGTACAAATGCCATTGTGTGAAATCCTCTCTTTAGCAGTTTTAAGTTTTAAGCTATTGCAGAAGCTTAGAAAATTAGCAGCTTTTATTTTTGGCAGTTTTATGTCTTGAATGATGAAACATAAAACTTAACATCGTCATTCTACTACCAAAGTGAAGACAAAAACAAAGTACTTCTCTAATAAGTAAAATAAGTCAAACTGCTAGGGAATAGTGGCTATAAATAAAAATGACTAATATTTCATAGCTAAAAGCCAATATTGCAATCTGATTTGAAACACATCAATCGCAAGGCTTATATTTCCGAATTCTCTAATAAGTCACAGACTTTTTTGTTCAGCAATAATTCAACGTGAGTTCGACAAACCTCACCCTCCCAACCTCCCTCTCCTAAAAGGCGAGGGAGGAGCAAGAAAAATCAAGGTTTTGCTCCCCTCTCCTCGTAGGAGAGGGGTTGGGG
>NZ_JACJRQ010000055.1 GCF_014697355.1 Nostoc calcicola FACHB-3891
AAAGAAGTGTTTGCAGATGGAGAATTCGGTGATTTTATTCAACCAATTTTCGATACCCTTGACCTTTACCACAACCAAGGTGTTGACCCCAGAGCGATCGCAATTTCCTTTAAGCAATTAGCAGAGAATCACCCAAAGGCGGATTTACGAATTGTGGGCATGGAAGTGCGGGGTGAAGATAAGTTTTTACTTCGTGCTAAAACGGCAACTACATCTGATAAATCCGAACTGAGTGCAGAATATTTTGACACTTACAATCAGATAAAAGGTTTACCGGAGCAAGAAATTAAATTACTACTAGAAGAAAAAGATAACAGAATTCGTGATTTACAAACAATGGTAATGACGGCGCTACAAAGCCCTAAATTTTACGCAGAAAATTATCATAACCAAGGAGATACAAAAATGGCAGGAGAGCGCAATATCAACACAGGCGGCGGCAACTATAACGAGCGCATTGAACGCGATTATATCCAAGGTAATTACTACGCGGCTGGACAGCCACAAAGTCTTGCTGAAGCTGCTGCCGAGATTCAACAATTACTAAAACAATTAGAACAAACTTACCCAACCAATACTACATCACAACAAATGGTAGTAGCAGCAGAAGCCATAAACCGCATTGAAAGCAACCCATTATTGAAAGAACGAGTTATAAATGCTGTCAAGTCAGGTGGTTTGGCTGCTTTTGAAAAAGCAATTGACAACCCAGCAGGTGCTTTTATTGTTGGTGCTATCAAAGGATGGCAGGAAGTAGAAACACAAAATTAAGGAGACTAAATTAATATACTTCTAAGTTCATAGTTAGCCAACCCACAGGCTATAGGTTGAAAAATTAGCTTAGGCGAAAACATGGAAGAACCGAACCCGCCTGAAAACCGCAATATTAATACTGGAGGAGGTAATTATAACGAACGGATTGAAGGCGATTATATTCAAGGTAATGTTTTTCAAAATATTTTTAATATTCTAGGTGGGCAGACAACACCCCCAGTAGGCAACCCGGCGCGACCAAAGAATGAACGGATACTTTTAGCGGCAGTCAAGGAAGAAGTTACTTCCCGGTTAAGGCAATCTCTACACAATGCCGTGCTAATTAATTTGGGTAAAGAATCACAACCTCAACAAGTAAAGCGACCTTGGGATGTAGAGATAAAAATAGGTCAAAAACCTTCTGAATCTCTCCCTGATACCACAACAATTTTAGAAGTTTTTGATTCAGAAGAAATTGGAGGAAAACTATTAATATTGGGTGCGCCAGGGTCAGGTAAAACAACCACACAATTAGAACTGGCTCAAGCTTTAGTTAGTCGTGCAGAAGAACAGCCAGATTATCCCGTTCCCGTTTTATTCAACCTGTCCTCTTGGAAAGATGACCGTCAATCTTTAACAGATTGGTTAGTGGCAGGACTTAAATCTAAATATGGTGTCTCAACTAAGCTTGGTCAAGAGTGGGTAAATAATCACCAATTACTACCATTGCTTGATGGTCTGGATGAACTTGAACCACAGCGCCAAGAACTTTGTGTTAATGCAATTAATCAGTTTTTAGCAGGCGAAACTAGACCGCTTTATTTAGTTGTTTGTAGTCGGAGTGAGGAATATAATAACTACGCTACTCAATTGCAACTTAACGGTGCTATCTGCTTACAGCCTTTAACCAGCAATCAAATTTGTGATTATCTAACCTCTATAAATTCTATAGAACTGTGGTCTACTATCAGTAATGATTTAGAGTTACTGGAGTTAGTTAAAACTCCCTTACTACTCAGCATTACTGTTCTAGCATCTCAAGAAATATCTGTTGAAGAATGGGAGCATTTGGACTCTACAGCCGACCGGATTCAGTATTTGCTAGATGCCTATGTAGGGCGAATGTTGAAACGGGATATTAACAGTAGGGCGTATTTGAAGAACAAAACACCTAATGCTAGACAAACACGAATGTGGCTTGTTTGGTTAGCTCAACAAATGCTCTTAGAATCGAAAACGGAGTTTTTGATTGAAGATATGCAGCCCAGTTTGTTAAAAACTAAAATTCCCAAAATTATTTATAATTTGATTGTCTGGGGAGTTACAGGAGGGCTGATTTATGGGTTAATTTCTGAATCAATTTCTGGGTTCCTTTTTGGGTTGATTTCTGGTTCAATTTCTGGGTTGATTTCTGGGTTCCTTTTTGGGTTGACTAATGGGCTGCTTGGTAAGTCTATAGAAAATATAATTAAACAGTTTCTAGAGTTTATAGAAATTAAGATCGAAGAAAAAAGTTATTCAAATATTCTCAGATTTTTTAATAAAACAACTATAAAGTGGTTTAATATTGGGTCAATTTCTGGGTCAATTTCTGGGTCAATTTCTGGGTTGATTTTTGGGCTAATTTTTGGGTTAACTAATGGGCTAATTTTTGGGTTAACTAATGGGCTAATTTCTGGGTTGATTCTTGGGCTAATTTTTGGGCTAACTTCTGGGCTGATGTTTGGACTGATGTTTGGACTGATTGGAGATGAAATTCAGGCAAGTGAAACTATAGATTTTTCTCTAAAAAATTTTTTTACTGTGCTGATTTTTGTGCTGATTTTTGTACTTACTTTTCTTATGCTTAATTCTGTTACGTTGATTTATTTACTGAATATTTGGCTGACTTTTGGGCTTTACGATCTGAAGATTGCGCTGATTAATTTACTCAAGTTTGGGCTGATTTATGGATTAAATCTTAGTCTGCTTTTTGGGCTTTTTTTCGGAATTGGTGTAAGAAATTCCGAAAAAAAGCTTATTCCTAATCAAGGAATTTATCAATCAATTATTAATACTATAAAGATATCAGGATTAGTTGCTTTATTGGCTACATTATCAATATTGATAATTAAAATAGTTTTACCATCAGATATTGATTTAAAACAAGCCTTAATATCTAGCTTAGTTTCCGGATTATTTTTAGGAATATTTATTGGAATAACCAAAAATGGAACTCCGGCGATTAAACACTTCACCCTACGCCTCATTCTCTACTGCAACGGCTACATACCGTGGAACTACGCCCGTTTTCTCAACTACTGCACTGAGCGATTATTCCTCCAGCGTGTCGGCGGACGCTACCGCTTCATCCACAAATTGCTGCAAGACCACTTCGCGCAAATGGAGTTTAAACGGAATTAGGAAGATATAACCATCACTCGCAGTAAAGTTTATAGTCAAAACCTATCAACTAGCTACCAATCAAAAACCCAGAGTGGGGTTGAGCCGAGATATGCGGCTCAACCCCCTAACCTTGTTTGTACACAGGAGTTTTAAGAGCAACAACCTCGACAAGTTAATTACCAATCCTTGCAAGTAAAAGCAATGGATGCTAATGAAGTCTACACCTAATAAATAAAGTTTGCGTAAAATCTTGAAAATTACTATTTATTAGTATTTCTATTTTGAGGTAACTGTAATAATCTAGTAATACTATGTCAAGCAAAAAATATTGATTACTAAGATTTTTAATTATTAATAGCGATTCTAAAAATGTATTCTTTTAAGGCGAAAATATCTAAGTTATTAGAAATTCTAAATCGAAGGTTATCTTGGCGTTATAAAATAATATTTTTAACAGTAGCAATCATATTATTATTTGCATTAATTTATGATTTATTGCTCGTAATTATTTCTTTTTATAACCTAAAAAACTCCGGTATTGTTATAGGTTGTGTTTTAATTTTATTAAGTATATTTTTATTATGGAGAAATCAAGGTATTTTCGGAAATAAAATTCTACCATTTAAAAGAAAAATCAAAATATATCCATTTACTAAAAAACAAAAATATTCTCAAAGGATTATTGATACTAAAGGTGGTAACTATAATGAAACTGTTCAAGGAAATTATATCCAAGGTGATTATATCAATCATCACGTCACTATTCAAGAACACCAAGTAGAAGTTAGTGCCAATATTTCTCATACACTTGACGAATTTAAGGAAATTCTTGCTCAGATGATAGTTCAAAATTCAGATCCAATAGGAGCCATATCCAAATTTGCACAAGAATTAGCTCAAGAATTACACAACCATCCAGAAGTAAAACCCCATTTTAATGCTACTCAAGATACTAACGAAAAAGAGTTAGTTAATATTATTCTTAAACTAATACTCATTCCTAACTATACTTCTCAAGGATTAAATAATAATGATAACTCGGTTCCGACATATTTAGAGGAAGAAGAAAGAGATAGGTATATTTATTTTTACAAAAAATATGTAATTGATGTAACAAAAGCCCATAATAATTTTTGGTTTTTTAAAATTCAACCCGATATTTATTATCATTTGAGAACAACAGAAAAAATATATATTGGTTCATCGTTTTATTATTTTTCAGAAAGTGCTATATCAGCAGCTAAAAGAAAAATTGACGAAATAAGATTTAATAATTGGAAAAATAATATTGATAACGCTGAGTAAATTAGATTACTTTATAAGTAAGTTGTTAATGAACCATTTCAGCGTGAAGAAAGCGAAACCATTAAGTCGGGAATTGGTAACATTTAGCTATTCTTCATTTTTACAAAAACTGGCTTTACAAAAATAAATTTGCTTCAAAGCGTTGTAAATACTGAATTTTTCGTGGTATATCTGTATTCAAAAAACAAATTTGAATACTGCACCCAACCATGCCCCAGGACAACTCCTGTCAAAATCTTCTGGTGGCTCAGTTGGCGGCAATGTCAATAACGTTCAAGGTGACGGCTACCGAGTAGTTCAAGGAGATAAAACCATGAGTGAGAATCGCAATATTAATACAGGTGGTGGAAATTACAATGAAAATATTCAAGGAGATTATATACAAGGTAATTCCAATAAAGATGTCAATCAAAGCCGCAGTTTTCAAGTTGGCGATGTAGGAGGAGACTTCAACCCGATTAATTCACCAATAATTTCAGATAATGTTGAAAACAGTGGCAATGTTAATAAACCTAAAGAACAAGAAAAGCCTTCCAATAGAAAATTGAGTAGAGAAACAATAATCGCTTTACTTGGCATATTAATTGCTTTAATTAGCATATTTGCAAGTGGACTGTTTAACACAGAGATCAGAAAAATTTTTCATCTAGATCCACCTTCAAAAACTCAACCAGTACAAGAGAATAAAAATAATTAGTTAGGAAGCAACCCACAGCCTACTAGGTTAAAAAATTAGCTTAGGCAAGAATATGGAAGAGCCGAAACCGCCTGAAAACCGCAATATCAATACTGGAGGAGGTAATTATAACGAACGGATTGAAGGCGATTATATTCAAGGTAATGTTTTTCAAAATATTTTTAATATTTTAGGGCAGCAGACAACAAAACCTATAGGCGACCCTGCACGACCAGTAAACCAACGTATGCTGCTTGGGGAAGTAAAACAGGAAGTTGTATCAAGATTAAAGCAGTCTCTGCATAGTACCTTATTGATAAATTTGGGGAAAGAATTACAACCTGAACAGGTAAATCGACCTTGGGATTTAGAAATAAAAATAGGGTCAAAGTCTCCTGAACCTCTTCCTCAGACAACAAAAATCATTGATGTTTTTGATAAAGAAGAAATTGCGGGTAGGTTATTAATTTTAGGAACGCCAGGTAGTGGAAAGACCACTACTCTACTAGAGCTTGCACAAGCTTTGATTGAACGAGCAGAAGTACAGGCTGATTATCCAATTCCAGTGCTGTTTAATTTATCCTCTTGGAAAGACGATAACCAATCTATAGCTGAGTGGTTAGTAGCAGAACTTCAGTCTAAATATACTGTTTCATCTATTTTTAGTAAAAACTTGTTAAAGGAACGTCAAATTTTACCTATGTTGGATGGACTGGATGAACTACAATCAATTCGTCAGGAACTTTGCGTTCAGAAAATTAACCAGTTTTTTAATAGCGAATATCGCACTCAATATCTTGTAGTATGCAGTCGGATTGAGGAATATAAAGTTTATCAATCTCAACTTTTACTGAGAGGAGCTATTTGCCTCCAACCTTTGTCTTACTTTCAAATACGAAGTTACCTTGTCTCTCTTAATCGGACTGATCTATGGTCAGCTATTCGTTTTCACGAGCAGCTTTTAGAACTCGTTTCTATACCTTTATTTTTAAGTTTTGCTATTTTGGCTGAACAAGAGCTATCTATTCCAATATGGCAGGAGCAAAAGTCAAGAGAAAGTCGTATTCATTACTTAATATATGCTTACACGAAACGAATGCTAACAAGGAAGATAAATGAAAACAACTCTTACGTTGGAACTAAACTTCCTACCTCTAGACAAACTAAAAATTGGCTTAATTGGCTAGCACAGCAGATACAGCATACGTCTGAGACTGAATTTTTAATTGAAAAAATGCAGCCATATTGGTTAGTAAATACCTCTTCAATAAAAATATATAAATTGTTTTTCGGATTGATTTTTGGATTAAATATTTTGCTGGTTACTGGAATAAGTTTAGGATTGATTGCAGGGCTGAATGTTGGGGTATTTGGAGGGTTAATATTGGGGGGACTTTTTGGATGTATTTTTGGTATGATTGGAGGACTAACTTCGGAAACTATATTTTTATTTGAAATAATTAATTGGATAAATATTAGCCTAGAAGATTTGTTTATTGGGCTGTTTTTTGTATTGCCTCTTGTTCCGTATTTTTGGATGATTATAGCTTGGAAAGCCTTAATTTTTGGATTGATTTTAGGAGTTATTATTGGGATAATTAATGGCTTGTATTCTAAGCAACCCATTCTGGATATAAAAACAAAAATAATCCCGAATCAAGGTATTTGGATATCTACTAGTCATGCTGTTTTTTTTGGCTCAATTGGAGGGCTAATTTTTATAGTAATTGGAGGGCTGATTTTTGGAGTAACTGGAGGAATAAGTTTAGGATTAATTGGAGGACTAATTTTTGGATTATTAGGTGGTGGTAATGCTGCCATTCAACACTTCTCCCTTCGCCTTACTCTCTACTTCAAACATTATATTCCTTGGAACTACGCCCGCTTCCTCGACTACTGCACTGAACGAATGTTGCTCCAGCGTATTGGTGGACGTTACCGCTTCATCCATAGACTGCTGCAAGACCACTTCGCGCAAATGGAGTTCAAACGGAATTAGGAAGATACAACCCTTTCAAAAGGGGAAGGTTATAATCAAAACCTATTAACATTCAACGAAACGCCGATAACACTAGTTTTCGGCTATCTACTAGTCTTTCCTTGAATCAGCTAGGGTTCATATCATGTCCGGCTAATTACTTGTGATTCGATACATCTGTGCAGAAAATGCAGAACCCTCTCCCCTGCTCCCCTGCTCCTCTGCGGTCTTAATGATAAGTCTTTTACCGGACACGATATCACTGGTGTTTCTAACGCTAATTAAAATATGCAAAAAGTAATAGCAGAACTACCTCCGGAACAAGTCATCAATTTTTTATTAGAACATTTCAAGAATGCAAATTTGCAAAAGCCGGGTACTTTTCAACAAAATGGAACTGATTTTTGCTTTAAATCAAATGAGGATTTTTGGAAAGTGTTAATACGCGAACGTAATACTGCTTTTAAGTCTTTGAGATTAGAAAGCTTTCGGATAGTTGATTGGTTTCCGCGTACCCCAGGTTTATATCATACAGAAGATGGCTTACTAGCAAGAAAAGAGGCTGAACACTACTCTCGTGAAGAAAAAGGCATTAAAATTTATAACCCAGATGGAAAATATCACATGATACAAGGAGGCGTAGGTTCTGTACGATTTAAACCTGTGACAGTAGAGAATCAAGAATGTTTACTATGCACTGCGACTTCAGATAACTATTGTCATTCAGGTATACCGCTTGCTATTCCTGACAGGCTTGCAAGTAAAATTGATTTTGATGACTACAAATTGTATTTCCATATTGTCGGTAAAGTTAAATTTTTACCCAATTTTTTAGAAAAGCATTTCCGACACATGAGCAGGATTCCACAAATCTACGTTTTAGTTGATAATTTAGAAGTGGTTTCTACAGATAAACTTGCAGAGCCAATCAAAATTTCTCCAATGGTTTTTTTTACTGCTAAATCTCTCACCCCTAAAACTGATATAGAAAATGGATTGAACCAAGGAGTAACTTATGTTAATTGTGATGCTCATTCTAACGAAGAGCTAGATAGGGCCTGTGATTGGATTAAATTATATGTGAGTCAATATAGTGGAGTAATCATCACAAATTTTGATGAGCAACGTCCAGCTTTTGAGGCAGCACCTTTTAGTCTACAAAATATTATGAATAGTAATTTATTTCCTGATAAAAACATAATTAATATTATTAATCATGTTAGGAATATTAATACAAACGGTGGCAACTATAATGAAACTATTTTGGGTAATTATATTGAGGCTTTATCAACAGGGGGTATAGAAGCAAGTTTAGACAATTAGGCAAGCTACTCACCACCTTATATAGTAATAAGTGCAAACTTACAAAGCTGGTATAACCTCGGAATGTGGCGTACTTGAATAATAAAGCTGGGAAACTTACAGTTACAGGAATCAATGAACTACGAACTGTAAATCACAATTTACCAAATGGGCTTCTATAAGCAAGTACAGACAAGTTTGATAGCAATATTGCTATCAAAAATTTTCATCCTTACCTCTAATCAACACACCCTGGAATACCCTATCCCCGAAAGATGGATAGTGGTGTTCGTTACTGTCCACGCCCTATTCATGTACCGTCATATCACGTACAGAGATCGTCAATCCTTACACTTTTATTGAAGAAAATTTCGCCTCATCGTCCTTCTTGAGGGTAAATCAAAGGACAAATATTTCCTAAACCCCTCTCACAGCTGTATCACGAGATAGTGCGACAATATGTCTTTTCGCACCACTGGAAGTAAAAAGCACGCCCTTAACAACTAAGATGTTGAAATAGCATGAAACTTGCGCTGCCCTGCCCGAAACCATGACACCGATCCACCCGGAAAATCTTAGCGTTCTAGAAAACTCGCTCTCCTTAGCGATCGGGGAGGACTTTTCTTTAGAAAATGACCCCGACGTAATAGGGCAGTTGATTGGTGATAAGCGATCTTTGAACACCAAGCGCGAATACCAAAAAGACTTGAAAGATTTTTTTGTGTGCATTGCCAAAAAAGAACCCAGCCGGGACTTAGTGTTAGAGTTTCTTCACCTGGAACAGCGTCACGCCGTTGCTGTGGTTCTCAAGTACAAGGCACATCTCATCAAGAAAAAACTGGCTGAAGCTACGGTGAATCGTCGCCTCAGTGCTATCAAGTCAATGGTGGAGATGGGGCGACGGCTGGGTGTCTGCAATTTCTCTTTAGATGATGTCAAAGGTGAAAGGGTCGAAACCTACCGGGACACTACAGGTATTCCCGCTACTGATTATGCTAAAGTCATTGCGTTGGTTGACCAGAACACTTTAAAAGGCAAGCGCGATTATGCCATTCTGCGGTTACTTTGGGATAATGGCTTGCGCCGTCAGGAGATAGTCAATTTAAATGTGCGTGACTTTAACCCCAAGGAAAAAACGCTTTTTATCCTGGGTAAAGGCAAGGGTAGCCAGAAGGAAGTTCTTGACCTATCAGACAAAACCGCTGACGCTCTAGCCAGTTGGATAAAAGCCAGTAAGAAGAAACGTGGCAATGACCCCCTTTTCACCGTCCTGGCGTACCACAATAATGGAGCGAGATTAACCGGGGAGGCAATCAGGCGACTGGTGGATGGGCTATGCAAGCAAGCCGGAATTACTAAGAAGATGTCGCCGCATCGTGTCCGCCACAGTGCGATTACTACAGTTTTGGATCTGAACAATGGGAACTACCGTGCTACCCAGCGCTTTAGCAGACACGCCCAAGTCCAAACGGTATTGAAATATGATGATAACCGCCAGCGCTTGCAAAAGCAGATGAGTGACTCAATATCAGAACTGATTTAGAAAACAGGGGTGGATTTTAACTCAATGCCGAATAGGCATGGGAATCATTGGAGATAACATAAGTATAATAAGCTTCTAAACTAAAATTAGTACAATCATGACACAAAAGCGAATTACACCAGTCTATATTGGATTTATATCTTCTACTTACATTGAAAAGCCAGATTTAGAATCTGGCATAAAACTTGCTAATGATGAGCTTTTCAGGGGGAAGCACATATATACAATTGATACTTTTGCATACAAACGATTAAATGAATTTGGTATAGATGATAACGCTAAACTTAAAACATTATTAGAAAATAGAGGTTTAAAAGAGGTTGAGATAATACCACTAAATGATTACCGAGGTTTTAGCAGATTATAAGATAAAATCCGACTATTTATACAAGTCCTGAACGCCTGGAATTTGCTTATCCAAGTGAGAGCGTCTGCGAATAAGCAAGCTCTCGATTAGTGATTGCCTTACATATATACAGAGTTATTATTGTTATGATTAGTTATTGTTTGAACACTTATTCAGTATAGGTAGCGTGCAAAAAAATCCGGAAGAAATTAGGTTTGAGTTAATTAAACTGATTGAAGAGACTCAAGCTATTTTCCCCAATCTGTCGTTGAGACTGGATGAGATGAGGCGTTGGATTGCTGATAAAAGGTCCGGTCTTCTTATGCGTAAACCCCATGTTATGCAACTCATTGAAGAATTGCTCAGAGATGCTACTTTTTGGTTTGAAGTTCAATTACTACCTGAAGAAGACAGAGAGGCTGAATTCGCCCTACTGTCACCAACAGAGCAATATTGGTACAAATATTTATTTCCTGCTTGGATTAATGAAAGAGATCCAAAACTGAGTACTTGGAAAAAAAAATTGATGGCAGGTGACTTTGAAGGAAGTGATGCATCTCAAATTGATAAAATCTCTCAAGAGATAGAATTTCTTGGTGGAGACACCTTAAATTCATATATTGCGGATTTGTCAATGGCAACAGACCTTATTGCCTCTGGAGTGAAAGATTTACCATTATGTGTCCAACTTACAAGTGTACGGGACGTTCTTGCTCAAACAAAGCAGGCGGATTGGTTGTCAACCTTAAAATACTGGGGAATTAAACGGGGAGTCTTTATAAGCTTTAATCCAACACTGAATCAAGTAGAGTCAAAGATTGGCCAATATATATTTCAATATAGTGACCGCATTTCAGAGAACTGCTATCCTGTAGTTAACATGGATAAATAAAGCTATGATGTCCAGTCAACTAGAAGCTCTTAAAGAACAAAGAATTAGTAGAGCTAGAGAAGCGCTCCAAAGATCTAGGGAATTGAGACGCTCTAGAAGAGCTATGGGCGTTGATGGAATTCGCCAATTTGTTAAAGATGTTGATGGTGATTGGTTGAATGATTGGACGGATACAACAGATACAAAGAATATACGAGTCAGTTACACCAGCATAGAAGTCTTTATTCTGGAAATTGCCTTGTATATCTCAGCACTAAGTCTCTTATCTGTCTCAGTACTAAGCCTAAGTCAGAAACCTAGTGCAAATATTGTAACCAGCAGTTAGTACAATTGTTCTTAGCTGAATCAATCTGATCTGATGCAACGTCAAATCCCTCCAGTCTAACCACCGGGGGGATTTGCAATTTTTTGAATGGGAATGGGAATGCATCCATCACACCTTACTGACTTTTCCACATCTCATCCCGTGAAAAGTCTGATTATAAACAAGGTTTTTCTGAAGCAAAGTGTGGGATAGCTGATTAAATCATGCCATCACTATGGAGCGATCGCTAACCCCACCCAAGGTTAAATATTAAGTATAAATACGTAAAAAGATGTATTAAATTTCCAATATAATATCATAAAGCATGAGTATTAATTGCTCATGGCTAGTTAATATATAAAATACATATTGTTTAAGTAGTTTATTAATTCATGACAGCAATAGTTCCGCATAACATACAAAGTTTTTTTGGCAAAACTAATCTTTACTTTACCGATAATTATCACAAATGGTTTCCCTTACCATCATGGGGAAATTTTTTCATTAATATAGGGCGTTGGGTTGCACAAAGTGACAGTAGAAAAAATCGCTTAGTGTTAGCTCTTGCTATTCCCACTAGGAATTACGCCGCCGTCTTAGCAGCTTCCGGCGTTGTGCTAGGAAGAGTCAATATTCCTACCAAAAGGATTGACACCAATAGACATTTTGAACAACTGTGTCAGTTACCAAAAGGTACATCAGTTTTTTTAAATTCTTGTAATAGGAGATACAAAGGGATTTATCAGGGTATCGATGAAACTTATGGTGAACGGCGACTACGAATCCAAAGAGAAGATAAAAGCAGTGGCGGTCTAACTAGTCTGGTATCTGTCAAAGAATCCCATAATGTAGTGATCGCACCAAAATCAAATATCAGTCTTCCTAAAAAGCAATCTGGCAGTCTTATTTTTACTCGTAATGACTTTCTTGATAGCGTAATCGGTAAAGCTAATACGAATGAATTCACAATAAAAACTCGATTAGATTGTACAGTTTTTGGACGTATTAGCAGTCTTGAAAACGAAATATTAAAAATACAATTTGCTAGTTGTTCATCCCCATCTGAGTTGAACAGAGGATATTTACAGGATATTTTACGAGTACGTAATTTTTTACCAGCAGGTCAAGCGTATCGGTCCGAAATATTACCATCACAGTTTAGTAAATCTCCACAAACAACAAATAGATTAGTACCTCATGTAACCATATTCGATGGCGCAACTGGCTTTATTAAATGGCGTGATGACTGGCGTAAATCCCATTGGATAATTTTACTTGAACGAACAGATACCCATTTTAAAGAAGCAGTAGAAATTATCGACACCGACTATATAAATCGTCAAAATTGGGAAGAAATACAGAATATTATTCCTACACCTTCTGGTGTTGAAATGGTCGTTTATCAGGACTATTGTCGATGAATTATATTTCGCTATCAACGGTAGATGAAATTTACTCGTGTAGCAGCAGCACCAAAATCTACCAAAATCGGTTAGAGCATCATAATTTTCGGATTTTTTGCCTGTCACTGAAAAAGTTTGAACAGTCACTCCGCGAAAATGCAGCGGAAGATTACTGGAAAAATTTTTTGCGACCCTTGAGACAGTATCGATTTAAATTGTGTGTAGCACCACTACCGTTTAACCATCCCGTAGCTTGTCAACCAGAAACTATTAAATTTCTAGAAAGGCAATTGAAAAATTGCAAATCTATGTATCAAGATTTTGCCTCAGCAGCAGATGAGATATTGAATCTTCTAGTATATTTGTCAAAATATGATGATAATCCACTGCTAAATTTTATAGCAACAAATTATCCAAATACATCTTTACTGCTCAAAGAATCATACCTGATTCCCCCAGTAGAGCATTTATTATATACAACTCTTAATTTACGCAAAATTACGATATTAGTACCATCTCAGTTACGTACAAATAATTGCCATGAGAGGTTAGTCGTTATTGGTGCAAGTCATTGGTTTCCTGATTACATTTTTACTGCGCCAAGAACTCATGAAATAAACATAGTTCACTATAGTTGGATAAAAGATAAATGGCAGCCCAAGCCAGTATTTATCGCATCTCCAGATAATGTAATAAAATCAAATTTTGTTTATTTGCCGATTTCTAACACAGAAAAGGTAAACATAAAAACTACCGATATCGTTCTAGAAGACATTGAACCAGATGAAATTATACCTCCTAGCATAAATTGGATTGAGGTTGCTAAAAAATTATCTAAATTTTCGCCATCTAGTTACAACGAAGAAACTATCGAAGCGCGTTTGTTTTTATTAGACGGAGAAATAGCAGTTTACCTGGATACTAATGCTAAAGCACTTGTAATTGATTTGGTAGAAGATGGTGAATCACAGGTTAAAAAAGAACTTGTTACTGATATTGAGACAGATATGTTTATTATTCTCCGCACAAATGGCGGTGGTGATTATATCATTCCCTTAGCCAATCATATCTTAGGGGAAAAAGCTCAAAACTTTAGAGAATTACAACAACTGTGGAAAACTCGTCTCAAGAACCAAGTCAGTTCGAGCAGTTTACATGATGTTAGCTGGAAGCTAGTAAACTTAGGTTCCAAACTTGCTAAACATGAGCAAAATATTCGGACTTGGATGTCTAACAGAAACATCAAACCCAAGGATGAAAAAGATTTTAACGCCATATTAACTTTTGTTGGATTAGAAGATAGATTAAAAGAGTTTCATGAAGCCGCAGAAAAAATTTACCGCGCTCACTGTCAAGCCGGTAAACATATTCGTCAATTACTTCTGCACAAAGTTCGTGCCTCTAACTTACAAGAGCTACAGCAAATAGGCAAAATGGATTTTGAACTCTCCGAAGCAGATGGCGGTAGCATGACTGCATTTCGGGTAGTGGATATTAATAGAGAAGTAATTATACTTCCTTATTCAAAAATTGCACATCCCTTTCAACTAGATGGTGAATTTACCAATGACTGAACATATAGAAAATAGAGACAAAATTATTCAAGCTCTTCGAGAAGAGCTTGTAGGACCTTCACCGCAAGGAAAACCAAGAAATTGTTCTGGTGAAATTACTTTCAATTCTGCGAAAGAAGGTTTCTATGAACCCTGGCGGCAAGATAACGGCGAGGAAATTCTGCAAAGAGATCCACCTAGAATAAGATATGGTGTTGGTGTCCTTTACCCATTAAGTACCAAATTAGAAGATGAGAATTTAACATTAACCCAGTCAAATAAAAACCCTATTCAAGATAATCAGCAAGAAGAAATAGATATCATTACAGATAAGGTTAAAGAAAGCCTCGAAAAACTCAAAGAAGAGGTAGTCGAAATATCTGAAGAGAATGCAGAAGATTTTGACTTATCAGCAGCTAATGCATCTAAACCCAGTAGTATGGGGATAAGCTTTTTAGCAGAATTCCCAGAAAATTCAGTTTTAGTAGTTAAAACTTCTAATGGCGGTCGTTATCGTCAAAAAAAAGTTAAAGTGGGTGGGGATGAACTAACCTGGTGGCTGCGTAGCTCAGTTAATTTTACAACAGAGTTTGCTGCTGAGGATATCTGTTCTAGAAAAGAGAGAAAGCTTGTAAAAACTGAAAAAATAGATGGACTTGAACTGAGTATTGAGGTGTTCTCTAGACCAGATCAAAAAAATAGAGAAGGTATACATTTAGTAACTGTTTGTCTGATTAACCGGACAAATGGTTCTAGTGATGAAGATTGTTTATTTCAAGCAGGTTTTACAGTAACTATTATTTCCGCAAAGGGTGAGGCGCATATTTTACCTTATCCTAAACCAGACTTTAACTCTGATAATGAAGAACAATCCATAGCGCTACTTTACCGCAAAATGGAAACCTACGCGGTGGGACATGGTTGTGCATCTGATTGGGATAAAGAATGTAGTATTGGTAGAGTTAAAGCTGTAACGGCAGAATGTCTTCCTACTTTTGAAACCCCAAGTATTACTCCTGATATTGACATAGAAGTACCAATGGCTCCCTTGGCTGGGTTAGTAAAAGGTGATGATGGGTTTACATCTCTGTTAGAAGTTGTTAGCCGTTATGAACAGTGGATTAATCAGAAAAAATCTGAAATTTTATTACTTGACGCAGAATACCAAGCTGCTGCTAATTGGCATATAGAAGAATGTACAAGAGCATCTGAAAGGATGAGAAATGGGCTGGATTACTTACAAAATAATGCCCCTGCTAAGAGAGCATTTAAACTGACAAACTATGCCATATTACTACAGCAATTTTATAGCCGCGACCTGCGTCAGGCTAACTACGATACTATAGCAAAAAGATATACTTTTTCAACGATTTATCAAGCCCCTAACCCTCTAAAAATTGATAGCAATCGTGGAAAATGGCGGGCTTTTCAAGTGGCGTTTCTACTGATGTCTATACAGTCAACTGCTGAGGGTAAAGTTCCTGAACGCAGCACTGTTGAATTAATTTGGTTCCCCACTGGTGGCGGTAAAACTGAGGCATATTTGGGCTTATCAGCTTTTTCTTTATTCATGCGCCGCCTCAAGAATTCAGCGGATGTAGGCGTTAATGTCTTAATGCGATACACTCTAAGATTGCTAACTGCACAACAGTTTCAACGAGCTTCTGCGCTGATTTGCTCGATGGAATATCTACGCCGCCAAAATGAGACAGAACTGGGAAAAGAACCATTTTCTATTGGTATTTGGGTAGGTGGAGAAACTACTCCAAATAACCGAAAAGATGCAGTATCTAAGTTGAACAAACTCCAAAGTGACCCATCGGCTGAAAATCCCTTCATTATCAGTCAATGTCCTTGGTGTAGCGCTCAGATGGGGCGTTATCCAGGAAAACTTTCGCGGGGTATGCCAAAAGCGTTGAATATTCTCGGTTATCAGCAAAGCCGTGGAACTGTCATTTTAAAATGTTCTGACAATGCTTGTGAATTCCACGATACTGGATTACCAGTTTATGTGATTGATGAGGATATTTATGAAAAACGACCTTCTTTAATTATTGGCACGGTGGATAAATTTGCAGGACTGGCTTGGAGTTACGCACAAAAAGCACGAGCCTTATTTGGAATTGGCGCAGATGGTGAGAGAGAAAATTCACCCCCAGCTTTAATTATTCAAGATGAATTACACTTGATTTCTGGGCCTCTTGGTTCAGTTGTCGGATTGTATGAAACTGTTATAGAGGAGCTTTGTACTGATAGACGCAATGGACAAGAAATTAAACCCAAAATTGTCTGTTCTACAGCAACCATACGCCGCTATGCTGACCAAGTAAAAGCACTTTATGGGCGTGTAGATGTCGTGCTATTTCCACCACCAGGAATTGACGCGGAGGATTCTTTTTTCTCTCGCTATGCTCGAAATGCAGATGGAAAATTGCAACGAGGTCGGGTTTATGTAGGTGTTCATGCACCTAGTTTAAGATCTTTACCAACTGCTATGGAGCGTGTGTTTGCTTCTATATTGCAAGCCCCTGTTTTACTGACAAATAAAGAACGAGATCCTTGGTGGACTTTACTATTGTTTTTTAATAGCATTAGGGAGTTAGGAACGAGTTTATCACTTTTGCAATCAGATATTCCTGATTATTTAAAAGTGATTAAAAATCGATTAGGTTTAGAGTGGGAAAATATGCGTCGCCTGTGGCATATTTTGGAATTAACTGGACGAATACGCAGCGATAAGGTTCCTGAATCTATTAGTAAATTAGAAGTTAGATGCGATAATACCAATAATCAACTACCTATTGATGTCTGTCTAGCTTCTAACATTATCGAAGTAGGAGTTGATATCGACAGACTATCGCTGATGGCTGTAGTTGGTCAGCCCAAGACAACTTCTCAATATATCCAAGTAACTGGCCGTGTTGGTCGTCGGTGGTGGGAACGTCCAGGTTTAGTAGTTACTTTATATAGTCCCACAAGACCACGAGATCGCTCCCATTTTGAGAAGTTTCGTAGTTATCACCAGCGGCTTTATGCTCAGGTTGAACCAACCAGCATTACCCCATTTTCCCCACCAGTTTTAGATAGAGCGCTTCACGCTGTCATGGCAACTTATGTGAGGCAAACTGGTAATCAACAAACAGTTCAAAACCCTGAACCTTACCCAGAAAATCTTATAGAACAGCTACGAGAAATTTTGATTCCTCGCATTCAATTAATTGATGAAGCTGAGGTAGAAAATTTTGAAAATGTATTTGACAAACGCGCTTCTCAATGGCAACGTTGGCAACGGACAAACTGGGAGAGAAAGGGTAGAGATACTACTGATATACCTCTATTGAGGGCAGCAGGAGATTATGCCAGTCCAGAATGGCAACGTTTGTCTTGGGCTACACCGATGTCAATGAGAAATGTAGACGCAGAATGTCAGGTGGAGATCACTAATCTTTACTTAAATGAAGGAACCGAAGAAAATGCCTAAAGGTCCGATAAGACGCGCTCAGCTGATTGCCCCTTTCGGCGTAGGTGCAATGGTAATGGTAACAGATGGCACATCTTTAATTACAGCAGGACTCGATCACTGGTACGAGCGTGAAGATGGTAGCGAAGCTGATGATAAATCCGAATTTAGAGTAGATGAATGGCGTTTAGCGCAGTCTCTGGGAGTGGAGCATTTTCGCTTACCCCCGGACTTTAGAAAACCTAACAAAGGCGATGGGGTGCTTAATGCTTATTTAACTCTCCCATTTTTACGCTTTCCCCAATGGCATTTTTGTTCTGCTTGCGATCGCTTGGAAAAGTTTCCCCTGACTGCCCGTGGTAAGGTTAAATGCCCAGAATGTGAAAGCAAGAAAAAAACTAAATATATGGCACAGGTTCCGATTATCGCTATGTGCGATCGCGGTCATATCCAAGATTTCCCCTGGCGAGAATGGGTGCATCGGTCAGTTAAGCCGACTTGTAATAAACCACTGCGTCTAGTGGGAACTGGAAGTGCAACCCTTGCAGGTTTGAGTGTGCGGTGTGAGTGTGGTGCTAAACGTTCTCTTGGGGGGATTACCGAAGTTGATGGTAATGAAACAAGACTCAGCAAAAACTTAGTAGATAAGAGTAATAACTTGATAGATGAGAGTGATTCTTTATTTTACTGTCAAGGTAAACGTCCTTGGTTGGGTAAAGAAGACAGTGAACACTGCTCTCGTCAACTAAGAGGTGCGCTGCGAAGTGCCTCCAACGTTTACTATGCACAAACGCGCAGTGCAATTTATCTCCAAAGGGGAAATGGTGGAGAACTTGTTTCTCTTTTGGAACAACCACCGCTTTCAACTCTGATTAACACCTTGTCAACTGCTAAAATTGAGATTAAATCTGAATTTATAAAAGGGCAATATCCTCTACTACTGCAAGCTTTCTCTAATGAAGAAATAAGTAGTGGCTTAAAGACAATTTTATTAGAAGATAATTCCCAATCTGATATAGATGATGTGGAAGAGGATGATCCAGAAACAAGGTTTCGTCGGCAAGAATTTAACGTCTTGAGAACTGAGCGCCGTGAAGAGAATCTCAAAATACGAACGATAAAAATGGGTGAGTATCAACCCGATATGGCTGATTATTTTTCCAGAATTATGCTGGTTGATAAGCTGAAAGAAACCAGGGTTTTAACTGGATTTACCCGCATATTGCCGGAAACTGAGCAACCCCTGCAAGATTTACAATCCCAGTTATGGCATCAACCACCGCAAAAAGATTCATGGCTACCCGCTTATGTTGTCTACGGTGAAGGCATATTTATTGAATTCAACGAAAAGCTTCTGCATCAGTGGTTGCAGAAACACGGCGATGAAATTTACCCCAGAGTGCAGCCTTTAGTGAACCGTTATCAAAAGATACAGGAGCAAAGGCATTTACGGGAACGCCGTATCACACCGCGATTCATTCTATTACACACATTTGCTCATTTACTGATGAATAGGTTGACCTTTGAGTGTGGTTACAGTTCAGCGGCACTGAGAGAAAGGCTCTATGTCTCAGATAACCCTAATGCCCCAATGGCAGGAGTGCTGATTTACACTGCTGCTGGTGATTCCGAAGGCACAATGGGAGGACTTGTCAGAATGGGTAAGCCTGGTAATTTTGAGCCAGTGGTGCGCTCTTTATTGGAGGCTGCTAGTTGGTGTTCTGCTGATCCTGTATGTATGGAAGTTGGAGAGAGAGGGGGACAGGGGCCAGATTCATGTAACTTGGCAGCTTGCCACAGCTGCGCTTTAGTGCCTGAAACAGCTTGTGAAGAGTTCAATCGTTTTTTGGATCGGGGTGTGGTTGTTGGTGATATTAAGAACCGAAACATCGGATTTTTTGCCCTGCATTCCTCAAACTAAAACATCACCACCTCTGGTGACTATGCCTAAATCTACGCTGTCGTTATCGACTTCTGGTCTATATAAAGAATAACCTGCAACGGCGGAGATGGCTCTGAGATAGGTGATGCTAAATTGTTCTTTTTGTTGGTTGATATCCATTAAATTACAAATCAAGCTAATGCCAACAGCATCGATTGCTACTCAAAGCTTGATGGCAATTCATAAGAATGCGCTAAGAGAACTTTTGCATCATCGACTTCGCCCGTCGCATATTTGCTACTTGTTGCCTGTAATCATTCTTCGTTATCGCTTCAGATAACACTGCACTGAGAAATTCTGGATTTGCCTCACAATATTCAAACATGGCTTCAATCAGAACCTCTCGACAAATGCCGTTCTCCCGACACACCTCTTGTAGGCGTGAGCTTACTCCCTGCTCCAACCGCAGCGTACTCTGCTTTGTTTGCAACGGCAGTTTAGATACAGTAGCCTGATTTTCGGAAATTTTAGGTATCTGACTGTCTTGAGTTCTAGATACCGAGGTATCTGGAGTTCCAGAACTGAGTGAAGTATCTCGACTCTTGACAGAAGGACGGTTCCGCTGTTTCAATCGCTCTAGTGCATCACTCATGAGTTAACGCCTCAATAATTTGCTCAAACGGATATTGCAGGTCGGATTGCCCCAAGTCTGACAACAACTTGCCTTGTCGGATTGCACTCTTAAACTTCTCAGACTCGCGGATAGAAGGCAAAATTGGGATGTCTTCAGCAAACTCTCGCATCGCTTCAATATTTTGCCTGCCTTCTAAGGTTTGGGTATTTCCTACCCAGCGATCGCGAAAAGGAACTATCCCTAATACTCTCCCTGTAAATGCCATTAAGTTGGCTTGTTCTGTTAAGAAGCTTAGGGTATCAATTAAGCTGTTGGTTCCCTTAACGTTGGCTTCGACGGGGATGATGACATAATCAGACGTTCCCACAGCTGTTAGGCACAGTTGGGAGCGCGATGGTTGCACGTCAATCAGGACATAATCAAAGATATTGGCTACAGATTTGAGGCGTAGTTTGAGGATAAATGCTCCCGTACCACTGCTACTGAGGAAATCTGAAACCTTAAACAGTCCCCTATCCGCTGGGATCAGAAATAGATTTTCATGGGTCGTAGGGTAAATACCATCTTCTGTTGTCACTTGCCCAGTTAGCACTTCAAATAAGCTGGGCTGGTTTGGGTCTACCTCGTGATTTAAATAAAAAGTCAGATTTGCTTGTGGATCTGCGTCGATAGTCAACACTCGTAAGCCAAGCCGTGCTAGTAGCAGTGAGGTAAAGAAGATAGTCGTTGTTTTCCCCTGTCCACCGGAAAGGGAGATGCATGAGCAGGTTCGCATGGGTTAAACCCCCAATTCGATATAGCAGAGCATACAGATATTAACCCTAACTGTCTAGATATTTAGATATCAAAATAAAAAGATACCTATAAGTATAGATATCTTGAATTATGGATATCAAGGTATCTTAGTGGCTTTAAGCACCGCCTTTGTAGGGGTGAAATCAGCGAGGACACTGTTGGCGAAATATTGCTTAACATTAAAAAGCGATAAAAATTAATCAATTTGGAGAAATCGTCAGTGACTTCTTGCAGCAGTTTTGGCACCAATCAGAAACTGTCAACCATAAGTTTTATTTCTTGAATAAGGCAGACTAAGCAGCGATCGCTCTTTTTTCATTTCCAGGACTTACCTGGACACTCATCTAGCTCTTAAATAAGTAAAGCTAATCATTTTCATTGACTCTACAAAATTCTTAGCACTTGATTAACTTTTGTAAAGCAGTGTAAATTACATTCACAGGCAAAAACAAAGCCGCCTGATACATACATAAATTCAAACGCAATCATAAAACAATGACAGCAACCATTCAACGCGCCCGTAGCGCCAACGTCTGGGAACGCTTTTGCAACTGGATCACCAGCACCAACAACCGCTTATACATCGGTTGGTTCGGCGTACTCATGATCCCCACCCTGCTAGCTGCTACAGCTTGCTTCGTAATCGCCTTCATCGCTGCTCCTCCAGTAGACATCGATGGAATCCGTGAACCTGTTGCAGGTTCCTTAGTCTACGGAAACAACATCATCTCCGGTGCAGTTGTTCCTTCCTCTAACGCCATCGGTTTGCACTTCTACCCAATTTGGGAAGCTGCTTCCTTAGACGAGTGGCTATACAACGGTGGTCCTTACCAGTTGGTAGTATTCCACTTCCTGATTGGCGTATTCTGCTACTTAGGTCGTGAGTGGGAACTCTCCTACCGTTTGGGAATGCGTCCTTGGATTTGCCTAGCATTCTCTGCACCAGTAGCAGCAGCAACCGCAGTCTTCTTGATCTACCCCATCGGACAAGGATCATTTAGCGATGGTATGCCCTTGGGAATCTCCGGAACCTTCAACTTCATGATCGTGTTCCAAGCAGAACACAACATCTTGATGCACCCCTTCCACATGTTAGGTGTGGCTGGTGTATTCGGTGGTTCACTGTTCAGTGCAATGCACGGTTCACTAGTAACTTCTTCCTTAGTACGTGAGACAACCGAAAGCGAATCTCAAAACTACGGTTACAAGTTCGGTCAAGAAGAAGAAACCTACAACATTGTTGCAGCACACGGTTACTTCGGTCGCTTGATATTCCAATACGCTTCCTTCAACAACAGCCGTTCCTTACACTTCTTCCTAGCTGCATGGCCTGTAATCGGAATCTGGTTCACCGCTTTGGGTGTAAGCACAATGGCGTTCAACCTCAACGGTTTCAACTTCAACCAATCCATCATCGACTCTCAAGGTCGCGTCATCAACACCTGGGCTGACATCATCAACCGCGCTAACCTGGGTATGGAAGTAATGCACGAGCGCAACGCTCACAACTTCCCCTTAGACTTGGCTGCTGCTGATGTTGCTCCTGTAGCTCTAACCGCTCCTGCTATCAACGGTTAATTAGCAGTCACGTTCAGTAAAATCGAAAGCGCTCTCCAAGAGGGGGGCGCTTTTTAGTGTCCATGATTGGGGGTGCAGAGGTAGGAGATCGCTTTGGTCTGGAGTTTACTTGATGGGATGAAAAAGCCCGTCATTCTGATAGCGCCACGCTGTACTACTTGGATCTCGATTGCGGCTCCAGCTTTCAAACTCAGATTGACTTTTACTTTTTTGCTCACGCGCCAGCGTTGCTGTATCAACTCCCAACCTTTTAGCTAAATTCTCTGCTAGGAATGGCTGAAGTTCTACCGATTGAGGAACTTGGCTGTTGTAAGGATAACCTTGTCTTCTGGCTGGACTTTTGTACCGCTGCCCCTCTAATTGACGTGAAGCCGAGATATGTGTAAAAACCTGCAAGATGGTCTGGAAACTTCTACTATATATAGGTTTCAGCAATTTTCAAGTGAAATTGACACTTTGGTACAAATCTTGGGTATCTATCGCTACAAAAACCGGAGTATCTATTAACTTTATTTACAGATTTTACAGCTAAGGCAATGGGCATCTATCACAATAAATTGTCTGAAACTCATACAGGGTAAAGATTAGATTCATTTTAACCACACAATATTTATAATTCTCTTTGGTAGACGAAAAGCAATTATTGACCCTCACGCTGCAAGTATGCGTGTCTCAAATCAGGCGGAACTATTAAAAACGCTAAAAGCTATATGCAGCAAGCTTTTTCAGACCATCTTGCTCAAAATTACACATATCTGGGGTCATGACGAAATACATGTAAAAAGGGACACGTTGTAAAGAATAATTACAGAAAGCACTTTCTCAATTTACTAACTTGCCCAAAAATGATAAAGAAGCTTTTTATATTCATGACCGTAGAATCGACTTTTTACCCTTGCGACTTCATCAAACTTGCCCATAAATGACCCTTTTAGGGAATGTTTTGCTCTGAAGACAATACTGAAGTTGGATGTTGAAATATCGAATAATCAAGGGTTTTGAGACTTTTGCATTACAAAACTTTACAACGTGGGTCATTTTGCACGTATTTCGTCATACCCCCTATCTCGGCTCAATACCAAATATGCTTTTACCCAAAAAATGACCACAAGTGTCACGCAAAGGATAAAGTGACTGCTCTTAAAAACCTGGAATGCTTATTTTTGTGTTGCTGTACTTTGCAAGCCATCGCATTTAAAACTCTCAAACACTCTGTGACTTAAAGTCAGTAGATCAAAAAGTTCTGCGATGCCTTCTCTACGAGACGCTCCGCGAACGGCGGGCGTAGCCATCGCCAAAAATAGTAGTTAATGATACCGTTATTTGGGAAATTCACAAAAAGTGACTGCCTCTAATGAACCATAAAAATAGCTTATGACTTAACTGCCGAACTTGGTTCAGTATTAGATGGAGCAACACCGACTTCATTATGATTGATTCACGCCCAACAAAATGTGATATCCATCTAACAAATAAATAATTCTGAGTACATCTTTCTCATTATTAGTAAAAATTCTTCTACCACAGCAAGTGGTTCTTTTTCACACCTCTTGTAATCAAAACGCTCAATCACTCGTATTCCACAATTGCGGAAATAGCGTTCTCGTTCTTGTTCCTCAACCCGTCGCTCTGGAGTGTGAAAAGGACCATCCACTTCCAAAATACCTAACTTCCCCTTGTAGCAAACTAAAAAATCCGGTTCCAAATTCCGTCTTCCTTCTGGAGTATTGAGCCGACCTCTGCAATTAGGCCAGATGGCAACATCAGCCTGCTGCTCAAATGCTATAGCAATTTTCACTTCCGGATTTGAACGAAAGCGTAATCCTTTCCAGGTATAAATTGAAACTTGAGAATCGAACGTCAGCGCTTGATTGCTAAGTTCTTCACCAGGCTTTTTTTGATGTTTGAGAACAGGGTTAATTTGCCGTAACACTTCTCTATTAACTTTTTTTCCCGCTTTGAGAAGTTCCACTAATTTCACTGCCGTAGCTTGTTTCTCGGGTGTAAGTATTTCTAAAAGCTCCGATCCCGAAATCATCAACAGAGTCCCAAACCATTCCATTTGTATCCCCAGCTCCACCGAACGCTCATAGATAGTAATAAATTTATATGCTGCGCGCGCTGAGTATTCCCACTCAGAGCTTTTCAACCATCTAGTGAATTTGCCATAGCCAACAATTCGGCGGATTTGGCACAGGTCTCTGCCACTTTCATAGTACCCTACCAACGCCAAACGCACTCTTGCGTTAATCTCACGGACGATACCACGTACTAAAGACGCTGCTTGAGTATTTGTGTACTCAAAATGCAAATTTTGTTCCGATGATTTATTTGCTTGCATAAATAATATCGACTGATTCATTACAAAAATATGCTGTTTCTGCATATTGTAGCGGCTACTGTAGCCTCTCAACATGGGAGGTTCCATTTACTCGGTCAGATACCAAGCTTTTCTCAAGCGATTGCGTCAAGCTCGGGAAGAAGCTAATTTGACACAAGTAGAAGTCGCCAAAAAGCTCAATCAGCCACAGTCCTATGTTTCACGGTGCGAGTCCGGCGAAAGGCGAGTAGATGTGGTAGAACTAACCGACTTTGCAATGATTTACAAAAAACCTTTAGATTTCTTTGTTAATTTTCAGTTTGAACCTGAAAGCAGCTCCGACACGCCACACTGAGGGAGATCTAAAAATCAAATGAACAGCCGTCGCTTTCGTCCTGAAGGCTACCGCAGCAAAATATCGTGGTTTTAGTAAAAATATCCTTGATACGGCTGTTGATTTTATTACTTTTAGATGCTTGAGTATCTCTACTTCCAAGAGGGTTCTATCAGCAGCGGAACTGCCATAATTCAATAATTACGTAACGCTTTGCAACCTTGCAATTAACTGTTGCCGCTCCTGGGGGGTTAACTGTATTGCCATCTGTACCAATTCATTCACCCCTAAATTCAACGGCAGACTTTGGCTTTGCTGGTCACAAGGAGCAAATAAGCGCTGGGAGATCGCTTCTTCAATTGGTCGTCGTTTTTCTATAGGAGTACAACGTTCGTACATCTGGCGCAAGGTTTCTACTGAATGAGCCATTGCGTAAGCCAATGACCTCAATTCAAGGTCAGACAAACCAACTTTCAGACCCCAAGTCGCCCAAACATAACGCATCATATGTGGTGAAATGCGCTTTTTAATAAAACGGTGGGAGACAGTTTCAAAGATCCTTGCAAAGGCAGAAGGGCTAGCTGGTATGCCGTGTTTTGGCACTACAAATACGTATCCCCAAGCCCAAAGTGCTGACTGACTGTTACTTGGCAGGCAACAAGCATCCATTGGATTAAATTCTATCCGTCCATTGCTCAACCACCTGCCTCGACGACCTTGGAACTCTGGTTGCCACCAGTCATATAAGAGTTGATTTTTATATCCTTCGACTATCCACCATCCATATAAAAATCGCTCAATATAATCGTAAAAACAATAGCCATCGTCAAATTCCCGGTTAGGAATAATAATTGACTGCGCCCCATATTTTTTCATAGTTTTATATTTGTTTGTGGAGAGTACCCAAATTCCTTTGGGGTAGTACTGATTGTCGTGGTTATAGGTAAAGTAAAGGTAATTATCCGCCACCATCCCGTTTTTGCCACGTTCCCGTTGATTATCTGGAGGCAGGGGTTGATATAGTCCATCGGGTGGAATATCTTTTGGTCGTTCAATTGGACAGGACAAGGCAATTTTTAACTTTCGATATTCTTCTTGGCGTCGAGCTGGTAAATAAGTCAACACTGCCCACTTCAAATAAGATTGAAAACTAAAAGCAATTGATAAGCTTTGGCGAAATTCCCCGCGTTTATTTCTGGGTCTGCACTCCAAGCGCAACGGTTCAACAATTTTTTCTTGAATTAGCTGTAGTGCTGTTTGTCCTGGAGGGACATCTGGCCACTTTTTACTCCAATCGGAAACAGAATGCTTATTATTACGCCATGACTCTAATTCTAGTGACACTTCTTTGAAACGATTATCAATGGTGCTAAAAAGAGGAATTGCTCGATAATCCGAATCATTTTCAACTTCTTGGGCATACAAGAATTTGGCAATTGTGACAATAGCATTCAGCTTGCCGATTTGTGTATGTGGGCTAATAGAGGAGTTAAAATCTTTCAAAAATTGAAAGTAACTACACAGAAAGTGTTCCAAAGCTTTTTTGTGATGTTTCCACAGTTTCTTCTGCTGTGAAACTGTCAAAGTCTCTAACTGTTCTTCTGTAACTAGGGGAACAATTAATTCTAAGCTTAACTCTTCAAGTGGCACTTTTTGGAAGCGATGAAGAAAACCCAGAAACAGCCTAATATTCTTCATATATTCATCAGCTGTAGACTTTTCTACTGGCTGAATGATTCTTCCTGGGTAATAAGATTCTGTTAGATATGCATACAATTCATCTAGTTTAGCTCGCAGAGCCGGCGGTGTTTCTTGAGGTTTGAGAAGATATTTACGATAAGTACCTTGACGCTCTGTAAGTTTACTACTGGAAGTAGAACCATGCTGAGTTCGCATAGATGGACTACACTCTAACTTGAGTTTGGCTCTCCGAGAACCAGGCCACCAAATCTGTTGTGCTGCCCAATTTAAAAATTGTTCAATTCGACTGCCATAAGTATTACGACTGTGCTTAGACACATTGTTTTTTTCAAAAGCCGACTGTAGTGCCTGCCGCATATGAAGAAGTTTATTAATTGGCAAGGTCTTCATATACTTTTTGGCTGATTCTACTTCATCGGCAGTCATCTTTCGCGCACAATCAGTTCTAACGTAGCCAAATTCCGGAAGTAAATGATGTAGAAGAGCAGTTCGTAGTTCATTGAGGATAGTATGAGATTTCTCAGCCTTGCTGACATTAATCTCTTCTACATACATGTAATATACTTCCAATAAGTTGTTGGGACCTTCCATAATAAATATTTCTCCTGTTTGACTTTGGGGATAACTTTTAATTGAGGTCTTATGTAAAACTTAAGTAGGCAATAGATTTACTTGGCAGAATTTTGGCAGTTGATTAGTTATTTATTATTAAAACCCATTGTGAATGTTGAACTGACGTTTTTTTATACCAGTACACAGGTTTGATGTATATAGTCTGAAAGCACTGGTACACCTGATGTTCTGAGATTTTGGGTGCGGTTTATCTAATAAATAAACAAAAGTATTTCAATAAATAATCGGTCTTAAATAAATCCTAAACATCTTGTTTAACTCGTTTATTAATCAATTAATTATGCTCGTTAATGATTGAAAATTGGGGAGTTAGGACTGATTAGCTATTATTGAAAAGCTCGCGATGCTTAATTATTAACTATCAGCCAGCTACACTCAGTGTTCAATCAGAATTATCTACCTCGATTATTTGGATAATATGCCTACCTATTCGCTCTATGAATTCACTTCTGGAAATCATATAAGTACGGCTTAAATTGTCCAATCCGTCTATTGCAGTTGGGGTTAAGCTAACAGAAACAATCTTTTTTAGCTCATCATAAGCTTCTGGTTGTCCTCGAAGTGATTTCAATCCTTGACGGATAATCTTTTTCTCTCGTGGTTCACGGATTCTACTCTTTTGGCTTTTAGGTCTCCCAGGTTTTTTTCTCAGATTTTTTTGCATCTTTTTGATTTAAAGAGAAGTTGAGTGACCAAAAAATGGTCACTGTTCATCATCATGAAATTTGGAAAAACATTTCATGAAAACAACTAAAAAAGCCACCGAAATTAATTTATCGGTGGCTTCCTTTCAGAATGACCTATTAGTTTGGCAGGGGTGTTATCTACTTTTATCTATTATATGGAATTTGACTCAGTTGACAATATAGAAATCATATTTGATTTTTGAAATGATTTTCGTAGTTGGGGAGTGGGGAGTAGGGAGTAGGGAATTAGGGCTGGAGGCTTTTCGAGTTATACGGAATTTTTTCAGAAATCAAATCATAGTCCTATATATTTAGTCAACTCAGATATTGGAACTGGCAAGCGAGTTCGCCCCTTGAATACAATATCATGGCACTGGGCTGCCCAGTACCATGATATTGTCATTTTCTGTCACTTCTCAGACTACAAAAATCTGCTGACTGGGAAGTAGCTTCAAAAGAATGCGATTTTTAGATGATTTTCAATCAGCTGCCGTTACTTTGCCTGATAATTATCACTAGATAAACGCGAAATCACGAATGACAATACTAGTGTATTTTAATACTAAAAATTCCTATACGGAATCGATAATTGGGAGGTAGTTCTTATGAGACTGCTGCTAGGGGAGCAGTATCTCCTGGCGATACCATCTTCGATAGCTGCTTTATACATCGCAGTATTGAAAGCGCCTCATTGAGTCAAAGCGCGTAACTTTTGGAATCACTACTCATTTGACACCACGAACGCTTCATCAGAAAAAATTTTTGCTCGGTTGGTTAGTTCAGCAATTATCGAACAAGCTGCTGTTATACCAATGTCAAAGCAATGGTTTTACTCTTGCATTACACGAATTAGCCCAAAGGTGGAACAGGCAATTGAAACTGGTTCTACCTCAGCCAATGCCTCATGGCTTTTGTAAAAATTTGGGTCGAGGGGGAGTACGGTATTACAACGTTGTCAATAAATTTATTTCAAAAGTGCGGAATTTGCTTTGATCTTTTTGTAGTTAGATAGTTTACTTAGTAATAAATAATCTAAAAATTGTCTAGACAAATATATATTTTTTTAAAAAATTTCTATTTTGATAATTTTTAATGATTTTTTATGCAAAAATAATTTCTATGTTTACAGGAAAGAATATGATAAGTTTTATATTGGTTACATCTAGAAGTTTGACCAAAGTTTTAAAAATATCTAATCCTTGATAAATCTGCCTAAAAAATTAATATATAGTTTTGGATAAACAAGTGAATAAGCAGTTTAAATATTTTTCTTCATAGTAGATGCCCCTTTAAAAACGGCTGATTCCAAAAAATATTTGTCACACAAAATATAAATTTATAAGCATTAAATAATATGGAAGATTTTCGGCTGAAAAAAATTGTGACTGTCTTTGCTGTAGCAGTAGTTTGTATTCCCCAAAAAGCACTTGCTGGTTTGTATGAGTCAGCAAGTTGGACAGCGCATTCCTTTTATGCTGGAAGAATGGTAGGGTTACCAGCACCAGGTATTGGAGGTCTGCAAATAGAGATTGGTTCACAATTTGTGTTAGCTCCTTCAGATATTGTCTATAGCAATGGTTATCTTCGAGCTAACTACAAAGGAACGTCGTTAACAGTACCTATTAGTCAGGTAGAGCTAAATGAGTCTGTTGCTTTAGTTCAAAGTGGAAGGGAAACAGTATTTCAAACATCTCTAGATAGCCTTGCTGGAGGTAGTACCCTTTACCAAAGCGAGTCTCTACAGAAGAACACAGTGTTCCTTGCAAAATTATTTGGAATAGCAGATTTAGAATTTGCAGCAATGGTTCAGGGAAGAATTCCCATACCAAAGGATGAACCAACGCATCCCTATAACTTGGCTTTACAGTTACTAGACACAAAAGATGTGTATGCATCTTTGCCGACGTTATGGAAAACACCACCATCTGACTGGCCACAGCTTTTTCTGTCTTTTACTTCTTCTACACCCGGTCTTGTGCAGATGGAAGCCAAGCCCCAAGTATTCTTCCGTTCTCCAGATGGTCACCCCGTGCAAGTAAGTGACTCTGTTCAGGTTTTAGGAGAACGCCCCTATACGTTGTTAATGCAAGATGTTAAGAAAAGCCCCAATACCTACCGCTCCTTCTTACCAGCTGTAGATCGAGCTGCATCTGTGACCGCTGCTTTGGGCATTATCAGAGCAGGTTGTCAACAACCAAGAAGTTGTCGGCAATTGCTGGCTGAACCCCAAAAGAACGAACTGACAAAGGTGAGGGAAGACTATCGCAACTTTGAATTGAGACTGAAGAAGACTAGTGAAATAATACCTCAAAATTTACAAAATTTGAGTATCCGTTGGGACGAACTCAGTCTTCAACCCTTCAATGCAGGACAAAACGACCAAGCTTGGGGTGCCGCTTACGACGCTGTTCAACAAAACATGGATTATACTTACAAGCTTTTAAAATTCGTTTACGATGCAAAGCAACAAGGTATAAAAGCTGATGAAAAAACTCTTAATCAAAGAATAGCTTTGTTTGATAAATCATGGGAGTTAGCGGCACAACAGTTTCTATATTACACAGTTCCAAATAATGCACAATTGCAAGCCGCTTTAGCCGTTGTTCTTATTCAGACTAAGGGTGACGAAAATCTACAAAAAGCGATTAATGTTTTGGATCAGGCTGTTAAACTTTCAGCGAATGCTCAACCAGGCGATATGATTGATGTTGCGAAGATGGGTTTGTATGTAGGAAATTTCATTTCTATATATAAAGATGAGAAACTAGGAAAACAAATTACAGAAAAAATGAAAAAGGATCTGATCTATGCACAGATAAAAGCCTATAAGGATGTTGATTCTTATTTAACAACTTGTATGAAATCAATAGCAAGCTGCTCTACAGAAGATTTACTCTCATGGGAGGCTGATACGGTGAAAGCTGGTCTTTACTCTCCTTTAACTGGTGTTGTTTTAGAATATTTGAAAGCGGGAGATGTAGCTTGGCTATATGGAAGGTTCTCTTATCTTGTAGGTATCAAGGAACCGAAATGGCAGCAGGATCGTTTAAGGCTTTTATCATCCTATGTTCGGCTAGCAAGTAAAGAGCATCAAAAAGAATTAGCAAGACTAGAAGAAGATTTACGAAAAGGAGTTGCATCTAACTGATGGCTGCTTTTTAAAGTCTGACTTGTTAATAATGAAGTAAATTAGATGGTTCTGCTTTCTGTCTAACGATTTGATTGCCTATCACGACGAATATTTTCAAGGCTTTTTTTGGTAGAAACAGTGTCAGGATGATTAGAACCTAAGTATACCTCAAGTATTTCTAATGCCTGAACCATAAGAGGCTCTGCCTTATAGTAGAGACCTCGATGAGCATACAGTACAGCCAAATTATTTAGACTTTGAGCAAAAGCAGGATGGGTTTCCCCTAGTAAATTCTCTCTAAGACTTAAAGCTTCCTGATGTAAAGATTCAGCCCGATCGTAGAATCCTTGAACAGCATAAACTTCAGCAAGATTGTTGAGACTTTCAGCGATCTGAATAGGGGATACCTCTGTGTTTCCCGCAGCAATTAATCTTTTTGTTAGAGTTAAGGAGTTTCTCAAATACTCTTCGGCAAAATGGTATCGTTCCTGGTATAAGTAGAGAGACCCTAAGTTGTGCCAAATCTCAGCAATATCTGGATGATTCTCTACAAGATTTTCCCGAATAGTGCACGCCTGCTCAAAGAACTGCTCTGCCTGCCTATACCAACCCCTAGCTTGATACAGTAAGGCAAAATCATTCAAAATAGCTGCTACATCTAGACTGACTTCTCCAAATAAGTTTCTACTCAATTCCAAAGCTTGTTCATAAAGAGGTTCAGCATCTCCATAACGCCCTTGCCGATATAAATTTAGAGCTAAATTGGCAAGGCTAGATGGTGCATCTGGGTGGTTCATTCCTAAACGAGTATGTAAGATTTCGCAATGCTGCTGGTACCAAAAACCTGCTCTCTCATACAGTCCTTGACTGGCGTAGAACCTACCCAAGCCTTCAAAGGGCCATCTTATATCATCATCACCAAGAAAGTTGATTAATATAGAAGTTGCTTCAGCAATATGTAGTATGTAAGGGGAAATATTTGCAACTACACTTCGATTTAGTGTCTTTGGAACTTGTTTTGCTAAAGCTAGCATTGCTGATGCAAATAAATATTTAATATTGTTGTTTTGAGATAGTTTAGATAATTTCTCTTGCAAAAATTCTCGGATCAACTGATGCAGTTGAAATGTTTCTTGTGCTGTACGGTTCAATAAATGCAGTTTCAATAAATTACGTCTAACTGCTTCCAGTTCATTAGAGTCTTGACCAGCAACAGTTTGTTCCACTAAAGACCAAGGAATAGGAGCAAGAGCGAATAGGCTCAATAAACAGCTTAATTGTTTAGCTTTATCGCTCAAAGCTTCCCAACTTATCTCAAATGCTGCCTTTATGCCTAATTTCGCAGTCATGCCAGGCTCCATCTCTTGCAAAGCTGGCTCAGATATCCGTTTTGCTTGCAACCGTTGCTGCATTTCTGATAAGGATAAATCGAGATCTCCCGCTAAATAACGACCAACTAGTTCCAATCCCAATGGCAAATAACCCAACCAGTAGCAGAGGGCTTTAGCAGCCTCTTGTTGCTGCTGCACTCGGTTTTCCCCTACTAATGACTTTAATAGAGCTATAGCAGCAGGTTCGTCTAGTACATTGATTGATACCTGCTTAAACGATTGCCCCAACTGCAAGCGGGTTGTAATCAAGACGTTGAAACAAGGTTCAACAGGTGGTAGGTATGGCTCAATCTCTGCATAGTCAGCAACATCATCTAGCACTATTAATACATTCCCTTCTCTCCAATGACTCCAACAAAAACCAACCTGATCTACTAAGTCCAGCCCGATTGGTAAGTCTAAATTCAAATTTTTTTGAGCAAAAGTGGTAATTTGAGTACCCACATTAAAGCCTCGCGCCTGCACCCAACATACTCCACCTGGGTAAGACTGTTTATGATAGCGTAGAGCGTATTGCAACGCTAGTTCAGTTTTACCAATGCCTCCCATACCTGCAATAGCTATAATGCGATCCGATTGCAGCAATTGGGTGTGTAATCGCTTCAGGTCTTCATCTCGCCCAACAAACTTGATCACACCGCTCCGAGGAATATTTTGTGGGGGATTTAACTTTACCCGTTCCCGTTCGGGCGACTGTAGTCAAAATTGGAAGGTGTTACCAGTAATAGTATTAGTTCCACCTTTAATATTTATTCCCTGCCAATTCTCAATAGTTTTGACTAATTGCGGTTGCGACTTCACTATCTCTCCCAATGCTTCAATAGCTGCCCGAATTTCCCGATCTGCCACAGCTTCTTCTTTTATCTTTTCTACCAAAACAGCTTCGCCATAATCCTCTGGCTCTTGTTTGGCTAATTGAGGATCTTGTTGAACCCGTTCTATCGCACTTGCTGTTCTTGGAGACTTGTCCTTAAGTAACTTTATAACTTTGCCACCTTGCTCAAACGCTTTAGCAACAACAATTTCGCCTGTTTTTTCAAACGTTTTATTTAACAGTAGAGTTACAAGCGCGATCGCACCAGCAGTTAATGGCTCCATCTACTACCTCTTCAGCGTGGCATCATATTTTACTATTACCACATGGTTTTTGTTCTAAATTACGCAATTAATGAAGAAAATCTTTAGTTAGCTTATTGTTTAGGCTCATAATCCATGCAGCATTACACTTTTGAGCCATTTCGTGGAATACGTGGCTCAAACTCTTATGGCTTCATTCATGTCTTTGACGCGTTCGGCATACAAAGCAGAAGAAGCCCCGACCGAGAAGAGTCGTTGCGGGGTCGTAGCTCATAATTTTTATTAGCGTACAAAAAACCTTTTCTTGCAGGGTGATGCCTTTAAATCTGTAGTCCGTTCGCCGGGTCTTGGGGTTGGGTACTAGACTTTAACGATGGTTGGTCGCAGGTAATTTTTACTGCACTTTCAAGGCATAACTATACCTACAACTACTAATTCGGGTATTTCCCACTCCCCTAACGAATACTTTCTCATCACATATCCTCAAAAATAGGTTGCCTCACTCTTGCATTGTTATCCATTTTCATCACCAGCATTTTTTTGAGTTTTCGCCCCGGCTCAAGGGAAGCAAACTCTATGACTTCATATTCAAAAGGCTTGCGGTAATACTTGGTGGCAAAAGGATGATTCATAAACCATTCCCGATCTGCATCCATTTGTTGATCTGCCAAATCTCCCATTTCTGGGTGCATCTTTAAGACTTTTGGAAATTTCACAGGTTTATTCATGGGTTGTACCTCGCTTCAATGTTTTCACTCTTGAGCGTTCTTGTGGTGTCAGCACGTTCCACACCGCCGCTTTCAACTCCGTTGGCCATCCTTCTAACAGTGCATCAATCATCTCCCAGGATTGATCGGCTATGCACTCCCTAATCAGTTCGGCATTGGCCATAACTTGCTCTGTTCCACCTGCAAATAGCGAGGTGTCACAGGAGGTGGAACACTGTTCTATTGCTTGTGCTGATTGGGTTTGAGGCACAAACAAAAGTTGTTCCACCCCCTGCCCCTCTAAACTTTTTTCATTTGCAGGTGATGGTGTTGTTTCTGGCGCTGCTGTTTGTTGCGGTGTCGCTGGCACAGTTTCATCACTGCTAGAAGAATTTGGAAAAGTTTGGGGGGAATCGGTGTCACAGGTGGAACACAATGGCTGTAACTCAGGTTCTACATGGGCTTGTTGCTGTTCCACCTCCTGTTCCACCCCCCGTGACACCTGCTGTGACACCTCTTGTTGCGGTCGAATCCAGGGGCGAATTAAGCGACCGTTAACTCGTTTACGATCGCCGCTTGTCCAACCGTGAGAACGTAAAATGGCAGCTACCCGGTTCTGTTCGGCTTTGGTTTGCTTGGATAACTCAATTTTGAGAACATCGGTGAGGATTTCGCCCACAGATGTTTCCTTTTGTAACTCAGCCCAAGCCATCACTGCTGCTTCCCAAGGGTCAGTGCTTTGGTATTGTTTATTGGCAGCATCTAACCATTCATCCTCAGTATCAGTGAGCCGCCATTGCTCACCATTGCGATAGGCGGCGACAGCAGCAGCCCAAATTAGATCCCGCTCAAGCTTTAGTAGGTCAATGGGTATTTTTTTGAATAAAACCCTGATTACCCAAAAGCGACGTTCGCCAGTGGGGTCATAGAGAAATTCATCTAAATTGGTAGTGCCGACAAGGATGGATGGGCGCGGGAAATCCTCAATGTCTGTGCCATAGGGGCGGCGCATTGAGTCTTTCTTTCTCGACAGAAACGCCTTGAGCTGTGAGACATCCTTTTTCTTGTAGGCGTTCTCAAACTCGGCATATTCGAGAATCCAATACTGACTAATCTTTAAAACCTCGTCTTTCTCCGTGCCGTTGAGGTCATCGGTGAAAAAATCCTCACCTGCTAGAATTTCCCAGAATGTTGACTTGAGGGATTTCTGCTTACCTTGGAGGATGGTAATTTCATCGTGTTTGCACCCCGGCTCAAATGCCCTGGCTACAGCTGCAATTAAAGTGCGTTTCATCAGTGCAGTGTGTAGTGGGTCAGTAGTGCCGAAGTAACGTTCGGCCAACTTATCTAACAAACTCACATCTACCTTGGGGTAACGCTGTGCTACTAACTCTAAATACTCAACCACAGGAGAGTAAGAATGTTCCTGAGCCAGTTGCAAAACAATGCCTTTGGCTTGTTCTTTACTGATATCGATATCGACATCAATAGCCACTTTTAAATCAATCCGGTCAAGTGGCAATCGCTTACCGTCGAGTTCTACTTGCTTTTTGAGCGTGTTCCAGCGCAGGCGATCGCCCCATACAGCACGAATGGCATTCAATTTTTGTTTATATTTACTTTGGGCTGGTCTATCCCGTTCAGCCTCCAGTTCCAGAGTTTCATTGAGTGCATCAACAACGACGCGCCGCGACTCAATCGCTTGCAGGATGTCTGAGGTTGTAGCTCCATCGTCGAGCCAATCTTGAATATCCAACCCGCCATGTTTGGGTAAGTGTGTCCAGTAAAAATCACTCGGTGGGGCATACAACCACTTGGCATCTGGGAAGTCTTCATTAATATCTTCCATGTGCTTTAGCCCTGGTTCGTCACGGTCGGGACAGAGAACTAGGTTAGCACTTAAGAGAGCACTTTGGTAGTTACCGTAGGAGCGATACTTGCCAGCACCGCCGATGTTGGTGGTGGCTGCTATGCCCCTTGCCCACAGGCTATCGGCTAGGCGTTCACCCTCAACCATAAATACAGGTTTACCAGCAGCGATCGCCCCTTGTACTTCGGCGTATCGATAGATTGTCACTTGTTGTTGGTGGGAGCGTTTTAATTCCGGTGAACAATCCTTGGCTTTAGCCCAACGTTTACCGTCCCAATATTGCTGAAAGACATCCTTATCTTTGACCTTACCTGGACGGATAATTGTCACCTTAATTAAGGGATTACCTTCTGTATCCGTGTAAACGTATTCTTCCTTACCTTGCGGACGTGGCGATTTTTTGGGTGTGGCTGGTGCGTAGTATGGTTGTCCGTTGCGATCTCCCTTGGTTGTCCTTTCCCACCCACTAGCTGGTTCAGCCGAACGGTTGCAGACTGTTAATTCACCGATTGAATAGCACCAGTCTGGTTTGCCGCAGTGGGGGCATGGGTTAGTCTTGGTAACTTCTGTCGGTTTGGAAGCGATCGCTCCTGGCATAGCGGAGCCATCAACGGTTTCGTGTCCTTTCAAAAGGGATACCATTGTGAAATCCTTATGGGGTAAATAATGTGGGCTTTACCCCCCCTGAAGATTCACCAAGGTTTTAATCAAATTACTCTATAACCCGTTGCTACTGTTCATCGGAACTGATAGCATTGAGTTATAAAGAAATTTGAATATAGAAACGGGAGTGTCTTCTCAGACTACTGAACAACTTGCTACCAACAAGTTGAGTCTTGGGGAGGCATTCTTTTCTTATGTATATTGAGAAACAAAATACTTAGAAAAGATGGACTAAGGGTATAGTCCTCTTTCATAATAATTGATCTCACAAAAAAATAAATAGTAAATTGTCACCTTCAAAAAGAAAATAATTTATTTATTTTCCTCAAAGCCTCACAATAAAAGCTTTTCAAAAACTTTTACTCATATTATAAACATGATTTTACTACCACTAATAATATTATTAATGGTAGTGGTATTAAATATAATTTGACTTATTTCACGGGCATTTAGAAGATGGAGATTGTATCAAATTTAATGAATTAGCCGTAGACAAATTCTTAATATTGATAATTATGTATTACTTAAAGGGTGAAGGCGTTAGCTTTTACCCTTCTGTTTCTGTTGCTGCTCTTGCACCCATTTTTCTATTAATTCTCCCGTAACCTGTTCCATCGTCACCTCTAGGTCAGTACAGAGTTTTTTGAATTCCTTGTGTAACTTCTTATCTATCTTCGTTCTTAAATACTGTTTCTCATTCTCCATAAAGTTTATATCGGTTTACCGGATAAATCCATCAGATAAATATTACTTTATCCTACGTATGAATCTATAACTTATTAGTATACTAATCCATTAATCCGTTAACGGATTAATCCATAAAAGGTGTTAATCTATAGATGTGAGCGCAAGACGGACGATAAAAGGCGTAAAAAACCAAATCTAGGACAAATATGTTGATAGGAAGATTATTAGCCTTGAAATAAACGTAAACGCTTGTAAGTAAAGTAATTCATCCAAAAATCAAGATAAGTACGGAAGCATTAACCAAAATAACTGCCCTCAAGGGTTAGCAACAGCCAACAACGGCTGCTACTAGCTTCATAGGAGATTGCAAGTGATCAACATTTACTTTGCAGATATTGGCAACTTCACTAGTATTACTGCCCTCAAAGGTGAAAAGCCTCGCGTAATGCGTTCAGTCTTTCAAGATGTGACCTACACCAGTGCTAGGGACTACGACACTGAGGAGTCGCCCAGCGTTAAACTAGACAACAAAGTATTAGTCTTGGGAGAACGTGCCACCAAGCAGAAGAACCCGCAAACCGCTGCCGAGCGAGGCAAGCAGTTACCAGAATTTGTCAAACCTTTCACCCTGGCTGGCTTGCGGCAAGATTTTGAGGGTACTGTCCGCTTCTTAGTACCAGAGCGTAATCAATGGGAAGAAGACACCATTCGTCAAACTTTGATTGCAGATCATCAAGTCACAGTTAATGGCAGAAGCTATAAACACCGCATCAAGAATGTTGAGTTTTACCTAGAAACCGATGTGGCAGTGGTCAACGGTTACAAAAAAGGCTTTCTCGACTTGGAAGGCGACACACTCGGCATCGACATCGGCGGCGGCACTACTAACTATGTTGTCATGACTCCCGGTGGTGAAGTGCTTACCCGTCGCTCAATCCCGAAGGTAGGCGGTGTCTCCCTGGCTAACGACATCATTAACTCTGACCTTATGCAGAGTTATGCCAAGCGAGATAACGTTGCCTTTAAGGTGGCCAAGATGATGGACGCTATAGCTGACGGTTCTTTCACCTACGGGAGGAAGTATGACTTTTCCTCAGTCTTCCCTGGCTTACTAGAAAACTGGTTTAACGGACTGATGGACGGTATTACCACAGCTGCTAATGATTACTTAGCAGACGTAACCAACATCATGCTGATTGGTGGATGTGCCAATTTAGTACGTCAGAAATTGAGTGCAAAACCAGGATTTTATATTCCTGTTGACCCTCATCTATCAAACATTCAAGCATTGTTGGCTATGTGAAATGCAAGTACGTTTAGCGACGCAAGTTGCTGCCAAAGTAGAGGGAATTAGAATCTCACTCGATTATTCAAAGCTGAGTGATACCGTAAATCTGCTGTTGGATGCAATCAAATATCAATGGGACTTGAAACTCTCTGATTTGTCACAAATTGAGACAACTGAAACAAGAGTGAGACTAGATAAACGCCATTTAGATTGGTTGTCACAGTACGGGTTATCTAGAGGGATAAATATAGCTTCTGCCACAAATTTATTAATTTCAGAATACTTGGCAGGCAATGTAACCAGTTTTCAAACACCTCTAACAAAAACTGTGATTCAACAGCCACAAATTCAAACAGAAATCACACCAATTGAACCAACACAACCAATAGATAAGCCGAAAGGTCAGGCATTAATGAGGAGTCTTAAATTATGAGTCAAACGCGCGTAGTCCTAGACGAAAAGCACATTCCTAAAGCCAAAGAAATCATTGAGCAAACAGGAATCAACACTTACTCTCAGTTATTTACCATCCTGTTGGTTAACTACGGTGACACTCTTGTTAAGTCTTTAAGAGGCAGCAATGAATAATTTAAACAGAGTCTATGACTCAACTCTACTAACCAATTCCAAAGTTTACCAAATCGACCGAACGCTATACCAGTACCTCTTTAAAACAGGCACAATTCAACACCCAAAATACCACTTTCGTCCTCTATCTGGACAACGGAAGAAGGCTGATTTACTGCTCAATCACAAGGCTTTGACTACTCGCTGTTATGAAGTCACAGGTATGAGTACGAATGCTTCAGTTATCAGCCAGGAATCACTGCAATTATCAATTTTTTGAGGTTAATTATGAATACTCAACCACTACCAGAATTAGTTGCACAAGCACAACAATTGCTAACACAAATTAGGCAGCATCCACACTATCAAAGCTTGCGATTCGATTGCGATGTAACCATTGGTGATGTCAGCCTATTTTTCAATACTCTGCAATGGGAGGCTACAGCTTCTACTGTGGACGTTTCAAGGGAAGGCTTTTTTCAGTGATGGGAGAGCGTAAGCACCGCCGACCAAAGCAAGGCTTACGCCCATCTGACGCATCAAGTACATCACACAATTAGGATTTTACCAGCATGACACTTGACTATAGAAACCCCAACGACTGGGGGCGTTCACCCCTGACTGACTCCGCTTTGAGATTGCAGCAACTTTTAGCAGAAGCTTCAGGTGATATTGAGCCAGTTGACCCAGACGTAGAAGAGACTTTTGATTACCCAACATTCACCGGAACTGAATTTCTAGCAACTCACTCCACCATTGATGAACATCCTTATGCTGCTGCATTTGGTCAATTCCTTGGTAATGGCATTGACCCAGACGCAGCCAATCTCTTGGCACATGGACAAAACCGCTTTGACCTCATCAGTGATGACCTTGATCATCCACTAAGGCAACGGGCAACCCGAATCTATGACCGTTTTGTAGAGATGAACTACTGGCCAGATGATGACGAGTCGGGGCATGAACCGGACAACTTTACTTGGGGTGAGCAGCCATGAACCGGACAGTCAAACTCAAACTAGATGCACCCATCACCTACGCTGCCTTACATTCCTTGAGTGGCATCAGCCAAGAAACAGTATTCCAAGCCCTCGACGGTAACCCATCAGCAGCTGCAACTGTGGCAGATTTTAGAATCAAACAAACCCAACGCGCCCAGAATGCTAAGGCTGTATTCGGCAACTTAAACCAAGGGCTACAGGCAACTGAAGCTGTCATGGCAGAAGAAACCAAGTTTCTCACTGAGGCTGGTGCAAGCATTAACAAAATGGCTGATGGTTGGTCAAAGGTTCGGGTAAGTGATGCGCGTTTGGGCTACGGCTTAGAACAGAAGGTTATCGCCTCCGACAACCAATTAGGTCAAGAACAGTTCCGGCACTCTAGGACACTCAATTTATTGGGTGAATCACACCGCGCCGAACTACGAGGGATTGAGATTGACGCAACGAAAGCGAAAACTCAACTCTGGCAGAAGGTTCACGCTAAGAAAGAGTCCCTAACACCAGCAGACAAAGCCAAAGAAACCCTGCGCGATATCCACAAGCACGGTTCAGCAGCGATGCGAGGGGTAAAAGGGTTCTTTAGACGGTTGATTGACTAACTCCCACATCCCCCAGCCGTCTGGGGGATAACTATTTTTAGGTGTTCCTTATGTTAACCAAGAACCAAAAACAACCATCAATCATTTTTGATGCAGAGATTGTAGACGAGCGTACACAGCATATTGAGGGCGAACAATACGACAGCGAACTGGTTCAAGAGCAGATCGCCCAAACCGATAGCGGTGTAACTGTACTTCGTGGCATTGCCCAAGGTGCAGTTTTGGCAGGGTTTCAAGTTGCGTCAACTCAATCTCTCTACGTTGCTGGATGTGTAGGGCTGTTCCCGGCAGTTGTGGCAGGTTTACCCGTTGGGCTTTCTGTGGCTGGGGCTTTGTGCTATCTGCGTTTTGAAAACAGTTTCATTCCCACAATCAGCGATCGCCAAAAGTTTGGCCTTGGGGTGACTCGTACCTTAATGCTGGCTGCTAGTTCGTGGAAGTTAACTTCTGATGCCCAACAGATGAACTCTATAGCCCGTAAGAGTTTTTCGGGTGTTACCCAACAGGTAAAGCAGTATGAGGGCATCCAAGAACCGCAGCAAGACCATTTTCCCTTAATTCTGGGCTTTACCGCAGTAATAGCGGTGATTTTCGCTTTATCTTGCCGTAAGAGATGATTATGGATACCAAACCATCAGACCTTAATCAGCGTTCATACAATTTACCACCGCGTCTAAATCTTCTCATGATGGCATCGGTATTAGGTGCGGTGACTTGTGCCATTGCTGCCCACGTTGGCGACGGTATTGCAAAGAAAGAACTGTGCTTCTATCCCCAGTCGGCAAGGGTGTATGATGCACCAATCCAAGCTGATGGCGACACAGAGCGTTTATTGCTAGGTAACAAGTATTGTAGGTACGACCAGCGATCGCAAATTCCAGAGCCTTATCTTAAGGCTAACCAGTACCGCACAAGCAACCCGAACTATAACCCTTGGGCATTCCTCCAGCACGATAGCCTGTACGTTTTTCGCTCACTGCCTGCCGACAACCCATTTAAAATTCACCTTGGATTAGGGGCGATGGTATTCGGGGGGATAGGGTTGTGGGCTACAAGTAAGGCAAGGGATTATCTAAGTGATATCAGACCCCACTACCGAGCTACCAAGCAATTTGAAGGCGTGAGGGCTAATTACTCAGTAAAACTGGGTGAGCAGTTGCTTGAACTATCTGGCAATGAATTACTGAGATACCTGCGTGGTATCAAAATCGCTGAAGCCAGACAGCAGTTTATCGCCAGCATCACCCCACAGCAAGTAACAGCCCTACTCATGGCGATGTCGGCAGAGGATTACTATGAGTTTGGGCATTTACTCGACGGTGGGGCAAGCTTCTCTAAGTTTGAGCCACCCCAGGCACAGCTACCACACGGTGAACCGGGAACAGTGGAGGAGCTTTCACAGCAGCCAGTCATCGCCAACGGTGACAAATACCAATGGATGAAAAACGCTATTGGCTACCCTGCTTTACTGTTTGGGGGCATGGGGTCGGGTAAGTCATGGACAACTAGAGAGATTGTCTGGCAGAAGGTAAACGCCGGATGGGATGTTGTAGCTTTAGACCCTCACGGAACTGAAGTTGAATGGCGAGGGGTGAGGCTGATTACTGGCTATAGGGAAATCGCTGATTTCATGCAATGGTACATGGATGAAATGCGATTGCGCTACGCTGCTTACCGCTCTAGTGGCATGACCGAGGAGCAATGGACGCAGCATTTAAGGGCATCCGGTAAACAGTTGTCGGTGATTTGTGAGGAGTTCACTACATGGACGGATCACATTATTGAGCCAATACCCTCTGATGCGCCCGACAACTGGAAACCTGACCCAGATTTCATTGGTAAATGGTTTCGCTGTGCCATGACCGAAAGCCGCAAACAGTTGATGATTCCCCTATTTGTGGCACACGACCGCACGATGGAGATTTTAGCCAAAGCTAAGGGACTATCTAAACTTAGAGATGCGGCACTACTGGAGATTGAGTTAATCGCACAAGTTAACCCGGTGACTACTGAGGCTACTGCATCGGGCATGGGGAAAATTAAATTACCAGGGCATGGTCAATGGTTGCCGATTGAACTGCCTAAATTGGATCACAAACGGATTGATTTTAGGCTTAATAAATCCGTGAAAACTGATGAACCGTTACCCATAGATAAAGCCACTTTAGAACGCATTTATGAACTGGAATTTAATATCGGTGGCAAGACTGGTGATACCCCAAATGAAAAAAATAAGCTATCACCAATGGCGCAAAAACTATATGAATATCTCACCAGAACTGAACGAATTGAAGCTGATGTAAGAGAGTTTAAGGGCAACTTTAAAGTGAACGGGGAGAGATTCACTGTAGAGCAAATCAAGGGCTGGATGTACGAAATTGTTGGGGCATCTTTAGCAGACTGGATAGGCGAGGGTGTTATCAAGCTCAATCAAATTTGACTGCTATTTGTGTCTGGTGTCTAGCCCCAAAAACACCCTTTTTTCGCGGACAATGGACACCGGACACCACAGACACCCTTTGCCTGAAAACCTTATACAGCATAGACACCAGCAGACACCACCCTAGACACCGCCCAGACACCAAGTGTCTAATACGTGTCCGCTAGACACCAATAATAAACCCGCCAATAAATAGCCATTTATTATTAGAAGATTATCAACATCATGCTGAGAATAGTAATTGTTGAACCAGAAACATTCACGCTCTTAGGCATTAAAGGAGCTATTGAAAAGTCTCCTGATATAGAAGTTACAGGGTCAGCCACCAGTGGAAAGCTAGGCTTTCAGTTAATTGAACAATTAAATCCTGATGTTGTGTTAGTCGATTTAATATTGCCTGACATGAGTGGTTTAGAACTTACTCGTTCAATTAAAATAAATACTAATAGTAAAGTGGTCATATTTACTAATGAGACTCATTCAGACTTTATTAACTCGGCTTTCCGTCATGGTGCTGATTCTTATATGCTCAAGAGTGCTGATGTAGAATTGATTGAACTAGCCATCAAGAAAGCTTACTATAATGAATGTCTACTTGACCCCAAACTGGCTAAAAAACTGTTAGAAAGGCTTTATCACAATAGATATATTGACCCCAACTTCGTTGACAAAAACTTGATTGAACCACCTACTGAACGCCAAATACAAGTCCTGCGTTTACTGGCTCAGGGTTTAGTTTTTGAACAGATTGCCAGAGAAATGTTTCTCTCTGTTAGTACAGTCAAACATTATGCCAGTGATTTGTATAGCAAGTGGCAAGTAAAAAATCGTTATGAGGCGATAAAAAGAGGGGCAATGCTCGGTTATATCGACTATAACTTGATTGTGAATGAATGATGTATTGGTGAGGAGAGCGAGAAAATTAAGTCGGGGATTGAAGCATAAAAACTGGCGTTAAGAAAAAAGAATCGCTTAAAACTTTGTAATTACGGATTTATTCGTGGTATATCTGTATCCAAAAAACAAACTTGGATGCTGTAACCAACCATGCCACAGGACTTCTCCGGTCAAAATCTCCAAGGACGCTCCTTCAAAGGACAAAACCTTGAGGGTGCAAACTTTAGCGGTGCGGATATTCAAGGAGCAAATTTTACCAATTCTACTCTTAAAGGTGCTGACTTTACAGGCAGCAAGGCTGGGTTGAAGGCAAATTGGGTAATTTTGCAATTGCTAGTAGCTTTAGTTCTATCAGCTATAGGGGTACTTACATTTATTCCTGCTGGTTTACAAGTTTTGTGGACATATATTTCTTTTCAAAATCCAGCTTCAAAATTTAGTTGGATTTCTTACATTATAAGTTTGACTATCTTTATCGGAGTATTAGCTTCTATTATTCGTCAAGGATTTACAGTCGAAACTTTTAGTGTGATTGCGGTATTAATTTCGGTCGCACTAGCCATAGGATTAATCGTTGATGTTCTAGTTATAGTAAGCTTTATTCCTTAAGGGACAGTGGAACGATAGATATGGTGACTATCGGTACTTTACAGGCAATTATTAGTGCTATTGTACTCTTGTTTGTTATAGCAGGTACTTTTACTAGTGCAATTGCAGTAGCAATTGTTGGTATTGTTGTTGGTAGAATAGGAGTCGCACTTATAGGAATAGTCTCAACTTTTACTGTAATTGTATCAATTGTTTATGCCAGCCATCTTCTCAACTGGGATACAAGCTCGTTTTCTAATCAGTTTATAATCATATTTATATTTTCAATAGTGCCAGTTGTAGCATTCTGGTTCTTAAGTATTTATGTGGGATGGCGTGCCTCTATTGGAGATAAAAAATATGACTCTGTTCGTAAAATTGCCATTGCATTCGCTGCCATAAGGGGAACTAGCTTTTACAATGCTGACTTAACCGATGCAAAGCTCAACCAAGCTATACTTAAAAATACAGATTTCCGAAAAGCGAATCTAACTCGTACTTGTTTCCACCAAGTCAAAAAACTCTCTAGCACTCGCCCTGGTACAAGCTATCTTCAATATGCAAATCTACGGCAAGTTTTAATAACAGGTCAGGGGCAAGAAAAGAATTTTGACCGTTTAGATTTACGAGGTATCAACTTTCAAAAAGCCAATTTAAGCGATGCTAGTTTTATCGCAGCAGATTTAAGTGATGCTTCTTTCCAAGATTCTGATTTATCCAGGGCAAAGCTAGTACAAACCCAGTTAGACAGAACTGATTTCACAGGGGCTACTCTCACCGGGGCATACATTCAAGATTGGGGCATTACCACCGACACCAAATTTGATGGGGTGCGGTGTGAATACGTTTATATGCGACTCCCCACAAAAGAGAACCCCGACCCCCTCCGCAAACCAGATAACCACAAAGAAGTGTTTGCAGATGGAGAATTCGGTGATTTTATTCAACCAATTTTCGATACCCTTGACCTTTACCACAACCAAGGTGTTGACCCCAGAGCGATCGCAATTTCCTTTAAGCAATTAGCAGAGAATCACCC
>NZ_JACJRQ010000056.1 GCF_014697355.1 Nostoc calcicola FACHB-3891
GGTTGCCAATTCTAGCTGGTCTTTTTCTCGCCATGATGTATCACTAAGAACATCTTTATCAATGTTCTTAGATTACATCTGTTGCTCACTTTTTGCTTAAGTTGACACCAATGGGCACTGCCGTGCCCTTACTTGTGTATACACGGCAGCCCTCTACATACAGGGCTTTCTTGACGACAAAAGCACCTCCGACCAATATCAACCGCAGGTTGGTTAGGGGGTGGGGTGTTTAATAGCGGAGCTAAGCCGTATCTGCGATCGAAAGTCTTGCATTTTTAGAGTTTTTGTAGTAAAAAATCAACCAAAGCTCAGATAAAATTTTGCCAAAATTAGCGAAAATCAATTATGGTAGCAACCAGCAGCGATCGCCAAATGTTGAATAACTGTAAATCCTTGATGAAAATATGGCCCAGCTAATATCTGATTGCTGGAAAATACTGTAACTATAAACATAGGGAAATTCAAAATCATCTATGCAGCTACTTGCCCTCTAAACTCGGAACAATTTCTCAACTCAGACAATCTTAGGAATGGTCATCATCAGTAAATGCACTCAGGTAAATATTACTATCTCGTTTGAATCCAAGGCTTGTGGCGCTTAAGCGCTAGTTAAAACCGTACAGCAGCTTGTTATTTAAATGATATTTAATTTTTCCGAACTGCTTTTGATCCCCATTTCGATAGAATGACTAGGCAGAACCCAAAAACTCAAAACCGCTTTTGACAGCGACGCCCATGAATCAACTCAACAATGGTTTTACGCTATTTCTAAGTCTGCTAGTCGAGGCGATGCCTTTTTTGCTTCTTGGGGTTTTATTCTCCAGTTTGCTGCTGTTTTTCGTTGATGAGCGCAAATTAGTCGAAAAAATGCCCAAAAATCCGCTGTTGGGTGCTTTAGTTGGCAGTACGATCGGCTTTTTATTTCCGGTGTGTGAGTGCGGGAATGTCCCGGTAGCGCGGCGGTTCCTAATTCAAGGAGTACCCACACCAGTAGCAATTGGTTTTTTGCTCGCAGCACCAACAATTAACCCAATTGTAATTTGGGCAACTTGGACAGCCTTTCGAGATCAGCCAGAAATAGTAGTATTACGGGTTGTATTTTCCCTATCAATTGCCACAATTGTCGGCTTTGTTTTCAGTTTTCAAAAGGACTTAAATCCTATAGTCCAACCCGCGATCGCTCGGTATATGAAGTTTAATCCTCCCGCGCCACCTGAAACCAAACGGCGTGGAAATCGTTACCAAGTACAACAGGAAGCAGCAGTACCGAATATCTTGCAATCAGGGACTTATATTTTAGGAGGAAAAGCTGGTTTACCGATACGGATAGATCCTAATTCAGTACCATCTACCATCGTCTCTACTCCCAATAAACCCCTTGCAGATAAACTGCGTCTAGTGGTAGATAATAGCATCCAAGAATTTCGGGAATTAGGCGGAGTCATGGTTTTAGGAAGTGCGATCGCCGCTGCTATTCAAGTCCTAGCCCCCCGTGAATTAATTCTCAGTTTGGGTGCTGGCCCTATTAGTTCAATTGTAGTCATGTTGATATTAGCAGTAGTGGTGTCAATTTGTTCTACAGTTGATTCTTTCTTTGCTCTGTCTTTTGCTTCAACTTTTAGCAGTGGTTCATTATTGGCATTTCTGGTGTTTGGTCCAATGATTGACATCAAAGGTGTTGGTTTGATGTTATCCATTTTTAAGCCCAAAACTGTCTTTTACTTATTTGCTTTAGCAGGGCAATTAACATTTTTGTTCACACTTTTCGTCAACTTACATGTCTTTTAAAAATCCTTTGCCATTTGTCATTTGTCATTTGTGAGTTGTCATTTTTGTATAAAACTAATGACCAATGACCAATGATTAATAACCAATGACTAATGACCAATGACTAAAAAAAATCCCAAACCTAAAATTCCAATTCTCTTATTTCCTTGGCTGGATGCCCTAGCAATTACAGTTTGGGGCATTTTGATGTTGAGATATTGGCTAACTAACAAGCTGAACTTATTAATTCATCCCAATTATTTTTGGTTGGTGATTGTGTGCGGTATCAGCTTAATTATTATTGGTTTCTTCAAAATGCTGGAACTATGGCAGCAGCGTCGTCGTGATGTCATACCAAACACCCAGCATATTAGTTTATTTCCCCCCGGTTGGGGCAGTACTTTGTTGTTGATTGCAGCAATTTTGGGCTTCATCATTACACCCCAAGTTTTTGCTAGTGACAAAGCACTGCAAAGAGGTGTGACAGCTGATTTGTTGGGAACCACACGCGTTAAACCCCAAGCCTTTCGAGCATCTGTTCGTCCAGAAGAGCGATCGCTTGTAGACTGGGTACGCACCCTAAATGTCTATCCAGAGCCTGATACATATACAGGACAAAAAGTCAAGGTGCAGGGATTTGTCATCCATCCGCCAGATCTGGGAAAAGAATATTTGTTTTTAGCACGATTTGTCTTAACTTGCTGTGCAGCTGATGCCTATCCTGTGGGTTTGCCCGTCAAACTCTCAAATAATCAAGAGCGTTACTCTGCTGATACTTGGCTAGAAGTAGAAGGACAAATGGTAACAGAAAATCTCTCAGGTAAACGTCAACTGACCATTGCTGCTACTTCTGCTAAAAAGATTCCTCAACCACAGAATCCTTATAGTTATTAGTCATTTGTCATTAGTCATTTGCTAATACCCCATGCCCAATGCCCCATGCCCAATAACCAATGACTAAATCAAAAGCATTTATTCAACCACTAGATCGAATAGCGATCGCATTGATGCTACTGCTGAGTGTGCTGATTGGGTTAATTATATTGCAAGGTGATGTGGTAGCTGCTCGTGTCCGAGATTTTACCTGGCAAAATCAGCAAATTGGTGCAGAAGATAACTCCTTTGCCCTCACCTTCAGCCGTCCAATGGACACCAAAAGCGTAGAGGATAAATTGAAAATCGATCCGCCTCTAGCAGGTAAATTCAGTTGGGCGGGGCGGCGAATGGTTTATACGCTACTCACACCAGCGCCTTATGGCACAAATTATAAAGTGCAGTTACAGGGAGCCAAAGATAAGTTTGCTGAACAAGAAGGCAAAAATCGGACGATCCAGCCCTTTGTGGGTAGCTTTCGCACACGCGATCGCGTCATTCTTTACATAGGAACCGAACAAGAAGAGCAAGGAAGGTTAATTCTTTACAACTTAACCCAAGAGCAAAAAAGGGTACTTACCCCCAAAGATTTGATAGCAATGGACTTTGAGTCATTTCCAGATGGGGAGAAAATTTTATTTTCAGCTCGTACCACCAAAAATCAAGACTTACTTTCAGCCCAACTGTACACAGTGACAACCGGCGTTTCTGGTAAATCTGGACGAGAAGTAGAACCAGCAGGCAGAGTTGACCTGATTTTAGATAGCAAAGATTATCAAAACCTCAAATTTGATTTATCGCCCGATGGACAAACTATTGTCATCCAGCGGGGAAACAAAGCTAATCCCGGCGACTTTGGACTATGGTTTATGCCAGCAACCAGTGACGTTTCGGGAGAAAAACCCACCCCGAAACGCTTGCAAAGCCAACCAGGGGGAGATTTTATGATTACCCCAGATAGTAAAGCCGTAGCAGTTGCCCAAGGACAGGGAGCAGCAATTTTACCACTGCAAGGAGATGCCAGTAAACCCTTAGATTTTCTACCGCAGTTTGGTTTAGTACAGGCTTTCTCCAAAGATGGTTCTCAAGCAGCAATGGTAAAATTTAATACAGATTACACGCGAGATTTGTTTTTAGTTACAAACCAAGGCGTACAGAAACAACTAGTAAAAACAACAGGCTCAATTCTCAGCTGCCAATTTGACACCGCTTCACCCACCCTCTACTGCTTGTTGACACAGCTAATATCCAAGGAACAATATATAGAACAACCTTATGTAGTGGCAATTGACCTGAAAACCGGGCAACAAAAACCACTGTTGTTACTTCCTCCCGAACAGCGAAATGTGCAAATGAGTTTATCTGCTGACGGGTTGGGCTTGTTATTTGACCAAGTAGTACCACAAACAAACCCACCGACATCATTATCTACAAACACTTTGAAAACAGATGACGGAGATGCGATCGCTACCAGTAGCCTGTGGTTAATGCCCTTATTGCCCATCGCCGACGCTGCAACCGTAGAAATTAGACCAGAACAACTCCCTTTAGCCGGATTTCGTCCCCGGTGGCTACCTTAGGGAGATGGCTTCGCTAACGGGAAAGGGAAAAGAGAAAAGGGAAAAGGAGAGATCTTTCTTTTTCCCCTTTGCCCCTTGCCCTTTACCCCTTGCCCAATCCCTAATGTCCAATCCCCAATCCCTTTTACATCAATTGGTAATTTGCCCAAGCTTCCCAAAAAATATAAATTGATAGTATTCCTAAGAAGATACGCAGGACTAAACTGATAGTAGAATCTGGTAATTTTGGCAATGTACGAGTACTCATTTGAACGCCTAAAAGACCTCCAAATCCCAAAATTAGACCTTGAATAAACAGAATATTTCCCTCTAATGTGTGTCCTGTACAAGCAGCTAAACCAGTGATAACAATCACGCCTAAACTAGTCTGAATAGCTACTTTAATTTCTTCTCCTAAGAGTAACATTTGCAGTGGCACCATAATCGTACCGCCACCTAAGCCAAATAAACCTGCTAAAATTCCTGCTGCCCCTCCAGTACCAATTTTAGAAACCAATGGGTTAAATATTGGTGCTGTATCCTCTTTTATCTTTAAGGATAGTTCCTTGCGAAGCTCAATTAAATAGATATTTGCAAGTAGTATGATGCCAAATGTAAAAAGTATTATGTATGATGGTATTTTATTAGCGAAATATACGCCTATTCCGGTAGTTAAAAAAGCCGGAATTCCTAAGTAAAATACTCGTTTAAAGTCAAAATAACCCATCCACCAATTCTGTAAACTTCCAGAAATTGAGGTAATTACAATAGCAAGGCTACTAGTAGCGATCGCCTGAACGGGAGTATAACCTAGTGTGATTAAAAGAGGAATTGTGATAATACCGCCACCAATTCCTAAAAGTCCGGCTATAACTCCAGATATTAAACCCCCAGCCATTAAAATCAACCAACTAAAATCATTCATAGTAATTCTTTTTTTACGAAACTGATAGTGGTGAATGGGCATTGGGCATTGGGAAGGGGGAAAGGGGAAGGGGTAAGGGGTAAAGGTTAAATTTATCCCTTTACCCTTTACCCTTTAACCTTTTCCCCTACCTCCCCATCTCCCTCATCCCCCTCATCCCCCCATTCTCCACTCACCTTACTCTCACCGGATGACTAACAACGCCTCCATACAGCAACCCAGAATCATTCCACGGAACTGTACTCGGTTGTGTGTTACCTAAATTATCAGTAGCACGAGCTTGCAGAAAATATTCGCCAGGAAGTGGGTTCCATTCAATGTCCCAGCGTACCCATGCAAATGGAAAATTTGGTTCTCTCAGTCGTGCAAATTGCCAAGTTTTACCACCATCTAGGCTGACTTCCACACGTACAATTTTTCCTTTCCCAGACCAAGAACGTCCGCGCAGTAAGTAGCTTCCGGCAGAAAGTGTAGCTGGCCAAGCCAATTCAAAGGCGCTCTTAACATTTTGATACGTAATCAGCTTACCTTTATAGGGAGCGATCGCTGGGTAGTCTGCACCAACCAAGACCATTTGCTCCGTCACCCACGGAGTGTATATCGGCATTTCGGAAACTTCAATCCGCTCAATCCATTTAACATTGGCGTTTCCTCCCCAACCAGGGAATAAGACACGGCATGGCTGACCATGATCTGGAGGCAATGGTTCTCCGTTCATTGCATACACAACAAGGGAGTTATCTGCTAATGCTTTGGCAATCGGAACTACACTGTTGAACTTGGACTTCTTGGCATCCTTTGAATCCAGTGAATCCAAATCTGCGCCCTCAACGAGTACATCTTTTGCCGTAGATTTGAGTCCAGCTCGCTCTAATAATAATCCGAGTGGTACACCAGTCCATTCAGCCACACCAATAGCCCCAAGCCTCCACCGCGTTCCAGATAGTGGAGTGTTGTAAGCTTCTTCAAAGAAGCGCCGACCATTGGCAGCACACTCAATGGCGCAAGTAACCGAGATGGATGGCATGGCGATGATTTCATCGTAAGTGAACTCACAGGAGGCAGAAACACCAGTTCCCTGAATCTGCAAGCGCCATGTAGATGGGTCAAAGGGAGGAGGGGTACTGCGGTTGTGAACATAAAACCAATCGTTTGGTACTATGTAGCCACGCCCATACATTGCTTCCCAGTTCATCTCTAATGTGCCTTTGCTATGAGAAATATACCCTGGTGGTAATGGCTTAAGTATTTTACTTGCTTTGGTTTTAACACCTGCCTGACCATAAGCAGGGGCAGGTTTACCTAACCCCCCAATGGCTGTTGCGCCAACCATAGTGCTTAGTATTTGCAGAAACCGCTGGCGTGAAATACCTGCATCTGTGCTTTTTTGCCAAATGTACTCTTCAACCCGTGCTTTTAGATAATCCTCCTGGTCATTTGTCATTTGTCATTTGTCCTTTGTCATTTGTCATTGGTCATTGGTCATTGGTCATTTGTTGATGATTAACGACCAATGCCTCATGCCCTAAAAAGACTATCTGTCTGTCACTGTCCAAACCCCGGTAATTTCATCTTGTGTGTAGTAAGGCAAATAGTAATCAAATCCGTTTTTAGCTATTTGAGCGATCGCATTAATCAAGCGATCGCAATCTTCCAATGTATTATATACAGCAAAACTAGCTCGGATAATACTAGGAATGTTGCGGGTAATTCCTGTTTCTACTTCTTTGGCAATCTCAAGGTCTTGCTCGTCTGAAATATTCTTGAGTTTGCGAATGTATTCGTATGTGCAGAAAGCCCCAGCCCTAACCCCAATGCCATATTCTTGTGCCAGAATCTCTGCTACTAAACGTCCGTCAAACCCATCTATATCAAAGGGAATGACATGGGCTAAATTATCTCCTAGAATATACACTTTCACACCAGGAATATTCTGAAGCCGTGTAAATGTAAACTCAACTAATGAGTGTTCGTACTGAGCAATGCGCGAGCGTTCCAGTGCTTCAATAATTTGAATTGATTTCGCAATGGCGATCGCACCCATTGCGTTTGGTGTTCCAGGATCGTGGGCACGTTCTGTATAAAAACGTTTTATTTCTAGGTTTCTGGTGATATAAGGCAGGTTTCCACCACCGATTTGATAAGGGTAAGAGCTATCAAAAAATTCCTTAGGCCCCAACAAAACCCCAGTTCCATAAGGTGCATACATTTTGTGTCCAGAGAAAGCCACAAAGTCTAAATGACATGGGTCATCATCAGGACGCATGTCTACTCGTTCATGTTGAATTAATTGACACACATCCGCGAACATCTTCGCACCATACCGATGTGCTAAAGCTGCAATTTCGTAAATCGGAGGCCTGTAACCTGTAATTGTCGAAGCACCTGTAATGGTAAGTAATTTAATTTGCTCACCTTTGGAGCGATTGTGATGTGCCTTGAAGATATTTTCAATTTCACTCAAACTGACACTTCCATCTGGCTGGGTTCTGTACTGCACAAATTCGTCTCTAGTTATCCAAGGCAACAGATTTGATGAATGTTCGATATCAGAAACTAAAATTTTTCCAGGTTTTTTTGCCCAAAGTGTAGCGGCTCCATTAATTGCTTCTGTTGTATTTTTCGCAAAGATTACATAGTTTTGTGAAGACGATCCCACAAAGTCCCGAATCATGTTCCGACTAGCGTCATACTCTTGTGTAGTGATGACGGACTTTTGCCCAGAACCTCGATGCACGCTTCCATAAGTGTCAAGCATTTGGTCTACATATTGCTTGACACTTGCAAAGGGAGTAGTTGTAGCTCCATTATCCAAATTTACGTACTTTACATAGTTTCCATTCAAAGTTTTCACCATGAAGGACAGAGACTCATCTGTGAATAACGGCTTGATTTCTTTGTCCCAAAAACTATCAAGATTTTCTGGAAATAGCGGCAAGTGAGAATTTATTTGCTTGATTTTTGCATTGAATGTGAACGTATTAGTCATTTTTAGCACCCTGATTTTAAATTTTTAATTTTTTCACAAACCCAACAACACAAAGCTTTCTTTCGCAGAATAACTAGATTATATTTTAAGAATCTGAGTATTTTAATTTACTGTTTTTTGGGTGTAATTCTCCGTGTTTCCAGTTATTGTTTAATAAATAATTAAAAATTGTAAGCAGTATTAATACTTAATTAAATAAAATCTTGTTTAATTTTTTATACTTTGTAACAAATAATTAAAAGTAATTAAGTATACTTGAGTGAATTTTCGTACAGTTATTAAATAAACTTCATAAATTTCAGCCAAGTTAATACAAAAATCTTCTGATTAACTAAGGGTAGAATTCTTGCCAGGAATATGTTTCTCGCTAAAAAAAACCTTGTAGTAAGTTGAGATCGATCTTAAAAAAAGTTTTACTATTATACTTATGAAAATTGTTACTATTATTTATGAAATTACACAGTATTTATTCGTATTTATCAAAATTCCATAACATAACAGTTTTCACAAAAGCTCGTTAGTTCTTTACTGGCATCAAATAGCGATCGCTCTGGATAAAAAATTACTATTGAATAATAGATGTTTATACAGGCATGAATCTTAAGTAAAAAATAGATCGACAAAAAAATGCGATCGGAAACACATTTTAAAATATATCCCAAGATAGATGTAATTAAAAATAGTATAGTATAATGACTTGCAGTTTTTCTGGACGAAAAACTAAATCAAGCAATATGATAATTTCCTTTTTAAGTATGAGGTTTCCCCTCTCTGGCTCATGTTCCCCACTTCCCCAACCTCTATTCTCCTTGACGGGAAAGAGCCTCATAGTGTTATAACGGCATCAGTCTAGATACAAAATGGGTAATACCGATTGATGACTAATTACTCGTGCTTAGAGAGAGTTAAACTTAGCTTCTAGAGCAAACCCCGATCGGACACAGTTGATCGGCAATGCTAACACCAGCACTGCTGAATATTTTTAAGCGAGTGGGTCAAGAGTGATGAATGAAGCTGACACCTCAAATAAGGGGGCTGTGATGGAATCCCTAAATTCTGCTAATTCGCCACAATCAAAACAGGCGAATTGTCCTTTTTACTCAGTTATGCCTAATGAGAATATGGCAATTTCCAAATTGCCACTGCTCATGCCAGCTGATGATACACAATTTTCAGAAGATACTACCCAGCAGGACTGGGTTGCAGAGCCTAACAGCAGCAAACAAGCACTTATTGACTCGGAATTTCAGAAGCTGCTGGCATTGAACGAAGAATTACGTGCGGCTAATAATAACTTATATGAACAAGTAGAGCAGCTAAAAGACAACCTAGCCGAGTCTGAAAAGGTTTTGCAGTGGCAGAAAACACGTTCTAGCGTTAGTGAGTCGATGCTCAACCAACAAACTCAGGAATTAGCTGCTGCCCAAGAACAGATCAAGTCGCTATTTCAAGAATTAGAAACTGCTGTACAAACTGTTCAATGCCAGGAAGTTTTTATTGAAACTCATAAAGCACAGCTAGAAATTAGTCAACAACGCCTTGCCCAGCTAGAACGAGAATGTACGTTGCTACACACGAATAACAACGAACAGTCTCAGAAGTTATTGCAATCAGAAAACGCTTGCCGCGAGTTACGCACTAGACTTATGCGCCAACAACGCCAGACGCTACAATTTAAGGCGGCTCTGGAGAAATGTTTAGACGCACCTGTTCCCGGCTATGATTCCTTAGACGATACTGCAAAACATCCTAAAGACATCACCTCTTCACAAGGAAGATTTTCTCGAAAAGCTCGGTCTTTGTTTCCTAATGCACAGCCAATTAAACCTTGGTCAGCAGAACCAGAATCCTTGAGTGATGATTCAAATACTTCTTGGGGAGAACCGTCACCACCACTGCCATTCCAAAGAAATCAACCAACTCCGACTTCCTCATCTTCTTGGAACTGGTCAGTTAAAGAAGACACGCCAAAACCAGCGCAACCGGCTTCTTCTCCAGAAATTGATAATTCGCCAGAAACAACAGAAACTGTTTCACCTCCGGAGTCAGCAAACTTAGATCGGCAATTAGATAGTCTCATCCAAATGTTTTTCACCTCCCAACCTGGATCTACATCACCACCCCCTGCGGCGAAAACAGATGTGGATAGTAATGCGGGTGATGCGCCCATCTGGGAAACTTTGGCAACAATTATAGAAGATGATGAAGAAGTAGAAAATCCGCAACAGGAGCAGTTGGAGGCAGAAATCAACCCACCTACAACTACTTCTACTTCATCTGGTACTCAGATATTTGTTGAAGAAGCCGAAGACTACTGGTCAGAAGTTCCACAATTGACACAGTTGGAATCGTCTCCAGAGTCATCTGGTGATAACGCCAACGATGCCAATTCACCCTCACCCGTAGTTTATCCCCAGCGTCCACCTAAAGGGCGCAAGTCATTGGCATCTGTGGAACTGCCGAATTTTCGCCCCAAGGAGAAATAGTGGGGAGATGGGGAGATGAGGGGGATGAGGGGGATGAGGGAGCAGGGGAGCAGGGGAGCAGGGGAGCAGGGGAGAGTTTTTGTACAAGTTTTTTCCCCTCCGCCCCTCTGCCCCTCCGCACCTCTGCCTCTTGTGCCCCATGCCCTATGGCCTATAATTAATGACTAAATTTCTGAATTATGGCTTTTGGGGTAGTTTTTGCTACCTGAGTAGCCGATCGCGGTTTGCCTGTGGCGATCGCGTAATTAATCGCTAGCAGCCGCAACCATAATGCCGGATTTCGGGGTTCTAGCCAAGAACCTACCCGGCTCAAAAACTGTGGGAACCACGGACTCAGGAAAGCGCTAATCAGGGCATGACGAGTAAAGCTAAAATAACTGCCAAGCCATCGGACTAAATCCTTAGACCCAGCAAGTTGCCAAATCCATAAAAGCAAGGCTGGATTTTTCTTTGCTGCTTTGAGTGCTAAGCGGTTAAAGGTTAACCAATCACATCTGTCTTTGATGAAATTATCTGCCACCTCTGGAGGTTCGTCTGCTAACAGCCCAAAAAAGGTGTTGAGCATCGAATTAACCCGCTGGGGTGGTAAAAATTTGCCTGTGGGTACCATCATGCCTTTGGAAAATAGCCATGTGACTGAAACGTTACTTTGGTAGGCGCGAATTTGGTTTAAGTGTTGGAAACTCAATAAGTCATGTTTGAGGGCGGTATCCAATAGCTTTGTTAAGCGCTCTAAGTTACGAACTAGAGAACCAAAACCTGTGAAAATCAAGGGAGACTGGAGTGATGCAGCATCACCGATGGCAATCAAGCGATCGAAGGCAACTTTGCGATCGCTACTCCCAACACTAAAATGCCCCGGAATATAGCCAAATGTCGGCTTTTTCCACACCAATTTGTCCATATCGCATCTGCGATACTCTGGCAATATTGTGAAAAAGTCCTCGTACATCTCCAGCAAGGAACCAGGATTTTCAGCATTGACTTGGTGGTAATGAAATAAATAAATCGTCAGTTCATCACCTGCTGCGGGAAATAATTCCCAAATCAACTGTCTTCCCCGCGAAATATCCCCGTGACTGTAAAGAACATCTCCCAATTCCGAATCCCATACCCCCGGCTCAAATCCGCTCTCAATTGCCGCTCCTACCGTCGGACACACGCTGTCAAAGGCACGATCGCTATTTAATTGCCAAGCAATGGGGGAGGCTGTTCCCATCGCATCTACTAGTAGTCTCCCAGTGACTTGTTTTTCAATTTCACTAGGTAAATGCTTGACTTTTATCGCAACTTGTGATTCATTTATATCTGCACGGATAAACTCTGTTTCATCCCAAATTTCTCCACCTGCCGCTTGCAACTTTTGCCCACATAGTTGCAGCAACTTTTCGGAATCTAAGCCTAAATTTAGCACTGTGGGTGTGTGCAATACAGGCGATCGCAGTTTACTTGGATTATTAGCATCAAAAAACTTATTGAATCCATCTTTGTATTCTCTGGCAATGATGGTTTCTAACTCTGCGGGGGTGATTAAACCCAGGTTAAGTAAGCTTTGAATCTCGTCGCGGGAAATATTCCATTCTCGGTTCATCCGCCCAAAGGGCATTCGTTCCAGCAGCAAGACTTTATATCCAAGTTTTGCCATCACTGCCGCATGGATGACGCCTAGTGCGCCGCCGATGTAGATGATGTCGTAAGTGGGGGATGAGGGGGATGAGGGGGATGAGGGGGATGAAAGAATTAATTTCTCTCCCCCTGCTCCCCTACCTCTTCCCCAGTCACCTTGACTCGAAAACACGACTTGCCGGGGCTGCTGCGGATTCCGTACCCCTTGGCGCCATCGCTGTTCCCACCAGTAGGCGCGTTTGAGGTCATATTCGCCGTTGGGCATTTTCTGAAAATACTTGACAGTGAGGGGGTAGTAAGGGGCTAGGGCCGCAAAAATCGATTGTTCGGATAAATCAATGGCTGGCGGTTCCGGATAATGATGCGGAAAACGGCTTCTGATTTCTTTGGTTAGGTGTTGCAGGATTTCTTTCTCGTTGGGAAAGGGTTGTTCTGCCCAACGAAATACTTTTAAATAGGTAGTTCGTTGCACTGACCAAATAAATACAGAAAGTTCTCCAGGCAAGTTTTCGGAAATTGCAGCACCAGCGGTTGTAGTAGCGCTAGTAATTTTTAGACGGAAGCCTTCGGGAGTTAGCACTTTTTCCCCATATGCCGGTTGAAAATCTGTTTGCAACCAGTTACGCACAGCAGCGATATCCGCAGTTGGAACTTCTAAATAAAGGATTTCTTTCATCTTTTCCTGACATCTCCCATGAATCTATTCACAAAGACAGATTTTATCAAGGCGCAAAATAAGGTAAACTCCGCCCTATTAGTTACGTAAAGATTCAGTGAAGAAATTTTAAGATTTTGTCAAATTTATTGTTCATTTTGTAAAACTGTAAACCCACGCCATGAATTATCCCATTCCAGACAGCCCCCAGGAAATTGTAGCTCTCCGACAACAGCCGATTGATGAAGAACTAGTTGCCAGTGCGATCGCTGGGGTTATTAAAATTGTCCGCGCTCAGGGTCAATCTTTGGAAGAATTAACTGCTCAGTTGCTAGCGGAAGATCCATTGTTGGATCAGCAACAACGTCGCTGGTTGAGCCAATTAGTTGCCCAATCTTGGGAAAAGTTCTCTTAGAATGAAAGCGATCGGCGATTGAGCATCTAAATAAATATTGGAATATTGGCGATGCTTGCGTTGGGCTGCGCTTAGGGATTTTCGCTGTTACATGAGAATTATTATCTGTCTGGATTTGCTGACAATTTTGGATTCACGGCTGACAAACAACTAAATTAACGGCGTTGCTGAATTCTGGTATGAATCCAGATGTAGAGACTAGCAATTGCAACGTCTCCACAAGGATTTTGACATCATGCACAATCGTTTTCATACATGAAATCAGCAACGCTAAATTAACCATATCAACCTTTGATGTTGCTAAGGAATTCTACAATGCTTTTAAATTTTCTTACAGCAATTTTCAGGTAAATAGACCACATTGTAGGGTAGCACCGCTGTGCTATCGTAGCGGTGATTGTGGTTCAAATAGATGAAAAACGCTGTAAGAGGAAAGACTTCTGGTTGTCACCAAAAGTCTTTTTTGTCTAGCTTTTCTGGTCTGTACGTGAATGTTGGCGATCGCTTCCTTTTCTCATCCAAAACTCACACATTATATTGTGGATTTTGTCAACTAGAAGCTTTTACCGCTGCTTCAGCTTGGGAGTGCAACAATAAACCATATTCCAAGCCTTCTACCACCGCTTGATAGGAAGCTTCCAAAATGTTGGTAGAAACACCTACCGTTGTCCAGCGTTGATGACCATTGCCCGATTCTACCAGCACACGGGTTTTCGCCGCAGTGCCCGTATGTCCGTTGAGAATCCGCACCTTGTAATCTGTCAAATCAAAAGTTGCAATTTGGGGATAAAAGTTCACCAAAGCCTTGCGTAAAGCTGCATCCAAAGCTGCAACCGGGCCGTTACCTTCGGCCGCCTCTAGAATATTTTTACCCTCAACAGCGACTTTGATTGTGGCTAAAGCGTTGCTAGCTTCTTTTCCCTCAATCAAATCACAGTGGACTTGAAAACCCTTGACTTCAAAAAACTTTTGCCGTCCTCCCAAAGCTTCATGCATCAACAGTGCAAAACTGGCTTCTGCGGCTTCAAATTGAAATCCTTCACTCTCCAAATCTTTGAGGCGCTGGAGAATTTGCTTAGCCTCTGCCTTTAATCGATCCAATTCAATGCCAAAACTGCGGGCTTTAGCTAAAACATTGCTCAGTCCCGACTGTTCCGAAATCACGATGCGGCGACGATTCCCCACTTGTTCCGGTTGCATGTGTTCGTAAGTCAGCGGATTACGTTCCACAGCCGATACATGAATACCACCTTTGTGTGCAAAAGCCGAACGTCCTACAAAGGGCGCATGTTCATCAGGAGCAAGATTAACTACTTCACTCACAAAACGACTGGCTTCTGTAAGTTGTGTTAGCTGGTCTTCTGAGATACAACTGTAACCGAGTTTAAGTTGTAAATTGGGAATTAACGAACAGAGGTTAGCATTGCCGCAACGTTCACCGTAACCGTTAATTGTGCCTTGTACCATCTTTGCTCCTGCCATAACGGCGGCTATTGCGTTAGCAACTGCCATTTCTGAATCGTTATGAGTGTGAATTCCAATTTGGGGCATTGTCCTTTGTTTTTTGTCATTTGTTATTGTTTCTTGACAAATGACTAATGACAAATGACTAATGACATCTTGCACAATTTGGCTAACTTCATGGGGTAAAGTGCCGCCATTGGTATCACAGAGGACTAGCCACTCGGCACCAGATGCGATCGCTGCCTCTAATGTCTGTAAAGCATAATCTCGATTGTGCTTATAGCCATCAAACCAATGTTCGGCATCGTAGATCGTGCGACGCCCTTGAGAACGGAGGTACTCAATAGTGTCACGAATCATTGCTAAATTTTCTTCCAATGTCGTCTTGAGTCCGGTTGTGACATGTAAATCCCAAGACTTGCCAAAAATCGTCACCCAGCGAGTTCCCGCAGCTAAAATCGCTTGTAGCATCGGTTCTTCTGCCGCAGTTGTGTTGGGGCGTCGAGTCGAACAAAAAGCAACAACTTCTGAATGTTTGAGCGGATCTTCTTGGAGTTGCCAGAAAAATTGTACATCCTTGGGATTGGCACCAGGCCAACCGCCTTCAATAAAGGGGATTCCCAGTTGATCGAGTCTTCTGGCAATGCGTAACTTATCTTCTATCGATACAGATAGCCCCTCGCGCTGAGTGCCATCCCGTAGTGTAGTGTCATAGAGCCAAAGTTGAGGTGAAGAAATTGTGGTCATAAAACTCGGACCGAGGAGACAACTTTCGAGGCGATATGTCAATATACAACAAAAAGCCAGTTTGGCAATTTAAAAAATGCCTAAGGTACTAGCTCAAGGTAAAACAATTGAGTGTGAGCAAGGAAGCAATCTCCGCACAATTTTGCTGCAAAATGGTATTGACCTCTACAATGACGGTGCTAAGGTAATAAACTGTCGAGGTATTGGCAGTTGTGGTACTTGCGCGGTTAAGGTAGAGGGCGAAGTATCGGTAGCGAATTGGCGCGATCGCACACGGCGATCGCTTCCTCCCCATTCTCCTACAACAAACCTGCGTTTAGCTTGCCAAACGCAGATTTTAGGCGATGTGAATGTGACAAAATTTGATGGATTTTGGGGACAAGGTTCTCGAATAGTGTGGACACCAAAAGGTTAAAAAGGAGTAAAACAAGATGGGTAGATGGACACCCTTAATATTAATGGCTGGAGGTCTAGCCATTTTGCTTGGTACATTACTAGGCATCAACTTTCCAATGGGCGTACAAACTGCTAACAATCCTGGCGGCAAAGCAGCGAAAGTTCTGCCAGCTAATATTAATGTTAATAGCAGTGCTGGCAGCCAGAACAATGAAACTGCAACTGAAGAAACTGAAACAACCCAAACAAATCCAAATCAGCGCTCAATTGTAGCCCCAAGATCTGATAACAGAAGCAACGTTGCTCAGAATCCTTCCGATTCACAGTCATCTCCTGACACTACAACAGACTCTAATACAGACACTTCTGGAACAGACACGCCATCAAGCAATTCCAGCAGCGAACCAATTCGAGCTTTGTGGTAAAGTTGTTAGTCTTTAGTTATTCCTTTATTAGTTATGATTTATTAGTCATGCACTAACGATCGATGGCTAATGAGCAATGACTAAATGACTAATGACTAGTGAAATTGTAATTATTGGTGGCGGCGTTATTGGTTTAGCGATCGCCATTGAACTAAAACTGCGCGGGACACATGTCACCGTGCTTTGTCGTGATTTCCAGGCTGCTGCTACCCACGCCGCCGCCGGGATGTTGGCACCAGATGCCGAAAAAATCTCGGACGGCGCAATGCGTTCCTTGTGTTGGCGATCGCGTGCTTTATATGCCGACTGGACGCGTAAACTAGAAGAATTGACCGGCTTAAATACCGGCTATTGGCCTTGTGGTATCCTCACACCCGTTTTTGAAGAGGCAGGGGGGCAGGGGGCAGGGGGCAAGGGGGAGAATGAAAAATTACCTCTTTCCCCTCTGCTCCCTGCTCCCTGCTCCCCATCCTCCTCATCCCCCGCTTACTGGTTAGACAAAGAAGCAATCAATCAATATCAGCCAGGATTGGGAGCAGAAGTAGTTGGTGGCTGGTGGTATCCTGAAGATGCACAAGTTGATAATAAGGCTCTAGCTCAAGTACTGTGGACAGCGGCCGAGTCTATTGGTGTTGAACTCAAAGACGGCGTTACAGTAGAAGGATTTTTACAGCAACAGGGACAAGTTGTTGGCGTGCAAACCAATGCTGGGGTAATTCGCGCCGCCCACTATGTTTTAGCCTCCGGTGCTTGGTCAAATGAGTTGTTACCGCTACCCGTGCGTCCCCGAAAAGGGCAAATGCTGAGTGTGAGAGTACCGGAATTTTTACCGGAATTGCCCTTAAAACGGATTTTGTTTGGGCAAGATATTTACATTGTACCGAGACGCGATCGCTCCTTGATTATTGGGGCAACAAGCGAAGATGTTGGTTTTACACCCCACAACACCCCAAACGGGATTCAAACATTACTACAAGCTGCCATTCGGTTGTATCCGCAATTAAAGCATTATCCCATCCAAGAATTTTGGTGGGGATTTCGCCCAGCTACCCCTGATGAATTACCCATTCTGGGCACCAGCCATTGTCAAAATTTAACCCTTGCTACTGGTCATTACCGCAACGGGATTCTGCTTGCGCCGGTCACAGCAGCATTGATAGCCGATTTCATCTTAGAACAAAAATCTGACCCAGTGCTTGCTGATTTCCATTACTCGCGCTTCCAATCCAAGCCATCTACCCGCACTCCAATGCTGACTCACTCCGCCAATTTCTCCAACGGACATCGTACCGCAGACGCGATGAATGCAGACGCGATGAATCGCGTCTCTACAAGTTCGCCACTGATTATTGCGGGAAAAACCTTCCAATCCCGGTTGATGACTGGAACTGGTAAGTATCGCAGCATTGAAGAAATGCAGCAAAGCATCGCCGCCAGTGATTGCGAAATTGTGACTGTAGCGGTGCGACGAGTACAAACCAAGGCACCTGGACACGAAGGTTTAGCTGAAGCCTTGGATTGGACAAAAATCTGGATGTTGCCTAATACTGCTGGTTGTCAAACTGCGGAAGAAGCCATTCGGGTGGCACGTTTGGGACGAGAAATGGCGAAATTATTGGGACAGGAAGATAATAATTTTATCAAGTTAGAAGTAATACCCGATCCTAAGTATTTACTACCAGACCCCATTGGCACACTCCAAGCAGCAGAACAGCTAGTTAAGGAAGGTTTTGCAGTATTGCCCTATATCAACGCTGACCCCATGTTAGCCAAGCGATTGGAAGATGTAGGCTGTGCCACGGTGATGCCCTTAGCATCGCCCATTGGTTCTGGACAAGGGCTGAAAACAACCGCCAATATCCAAATCATCATCGAAAATGCGAGTATACCAGTGGTGGTAGATGCTGGGATTGGTTCCCCCTCAGAAGCCGCCCAGGCGATGGAATTGGGAGCAGACGCTTTGTTGATTAATAGTGCGATCGCTCTTTCTCAAAACCCCCCAGCAATGGCTCGTGCCATGAATTTAGCAACAGTTGCCGGTCGTCTAGCATACCTGGCAGGTAGAATGCCCATCAAAGACTACGCCAGTGCTAGTTCGCCCCTCACTGGGACGATTAGTGGTTAGGGGAGCAGGGAGCAGGGGAGCAGGGGAGCAGGGGAGCAGAGGAGAGTTGTTGTACAAGTTCTTTCTCCTCTGCCCCTCTGCCCCTCTGCCCCTCCGCTCTCCTGCCCATGCCCATTAATGTAACGATTTGTCTACCACTTTCAGAGCCGATCTACCATTTTATGTAACATTAAGTGAAGAATAAAGATAAAGGAATTAATTCATGCCTTATACAACCGAAGAAGGCGGTCGCCTGAACAATTTTGCCAAGGAACCAAAGGTTTATCAAGCAGAACCTCCTACGGAAGGACAAAAGCGAACCTATATCATACTAGGAATCGCCGCTACAGCTTTGGTTGGTGGCTTAATTGTAGTTGCCTTCTCTGTTTCCTAAAACGGTTGAGCGTAAAACATTTTAATAAAATTTGATTTTTGTAGTTTTTCAGGTTCCGATTTCAGGAGGAACCTGCTTTTTTATTTTTTGTTAAAATTGAGTTAGCGATCAAGTATAATTACATACTTTATTCTTCTAGCAAACTGGGATATCCGATGCGCCTATAAAGGTAATATGTACTGTGTTTTGGCTCTTTAGCCGCCATGAGCGTGAATGATACTCCACACAACAGCAATTCTACTTGGAATCGGCAAGTATACCAACGCTTAAAACTTGCCTTAAGTCTTGGTTTACGGCGACAACTATTTTTGGCAGTATGTGATGATTTACACTTGAGAAACCAAGTAGCAGCCCGTTTGCATTCTACATTGGCTTATCCTGTGGGACAAGTGCTATATCAACCGTCAAATACCCAAGAAAATAGCACCCCAGCTTATCCGCGATTAGTCACGTTACGTTTAAATTTAAACGATCCCAATTTTATAATTCAGATTAATCAATGGTTGGCTAATTATCCACCGCCAATTGTTGGAGCATCAAAAGATACTCCAGGAAGGCCTTCTCCAATACCTGCATTTCAGATTGTAGGTGTGGAGCAGCTAACCAAGCAACCAGTAGCAACGCAGCGTTTATTTTTACATTATCTTCGGTTAAGCGAGCAATATTTTTCTACACAAGAATCCAGTCGATTTTTAGAATCTAACTTGCTGTTGTGGATACCGCGTCCTTGGCTGTCTGCTATCCAACAATCAGCACCACAGTTTTGGCGTTGCCGTACTGGCGTATTTGTGTTTGCCGGAGAACCCACACCAGCAAATCAAAATTCGGGCTATCCAGAACGTTTTTCTAATTCCAGAAGTTTGGATGTGGGAAATCTTGAGCATTCTATTTTAGATGAATCTGTTAGCCAAGCAGAACTGAAAACAACAGTTAGCGAATTAAAATTTGAGAATAATTCTGCTTTCTCTACACAGCCACAAGAAAATAGCGTAGATAAAACTGAGGAAATTGTAGCACCAATCATAGATTTATCGAAAACTTTGCCACAAAAGCAGGAATCTACTATTAGATCTGGCAGTGGAAACGATCGGCAATTACTATCTTCTTTATCTCATATTAGCAGTGAATTAACGGAATTAGTATTAGCATCAATCAATACCAAAATTATTCAAGATACAGACAATTACTGGCAACCGCAGCAAATTTTATTGGAGATTGAAGAATTACATTTACAGGAACTTTCTGGGGAAGTACTCGCAGAAGCTTATCATCGCTTAGGGAACTTATACCGCCTTCGCATTGAGCAAGGAGAGTCAACTTTAGAAAATTTGATGGTGGCAATTATTGCTTATCAAGAGGCAATTAGCTATGACGAAACTTCGCCGCAAATTCCAGATATTTTGAATGATTTGGGTACACTTTATTGGATGTTATCCCGCACACCACCTAATTCTCAAGAGGGACAAACTTATATAGAACAAGCAATAGAATTTTATCAGTTGGCGTTAAATACAATCTCACCCCAGACACATCCAGAAACTTACGCCCGCGTGCAAAATAATTTAGGGACGGCTTATGGTGATTTAGCTCGTTTTTCTCACCCGTCGGAGAATTGGCAACAAGCGGTTTTAGCTTACAGTGAAGCGCTGAATTACCGTACAGCGGATATGGATTCATTAAAGTATGCTGCTTGCCAAAATAACTTGGGTACTGCTTACTGGCATTTGGGGCAATATAATCAACCAATTGTGCATTTAAAGAAGGCGATCGCAGCTTACAACGAAGCACTTGTACACTACAACCCCCAAGAGGAACCGCTCAAGTATGGCATGATTCAAAACAACATCGGTACTGCCTATTGGAACCTGGCACAATACGAACAACCAGCCGAAAATTTACAACTAGCTATTGATGTTTATAACGAAGCTCTAAAATATCGTACCCCAGCTAATGTTCCTAGCGCTTGTGCCGCCACACAAAATAATTTGGGTACTGCCTATTGGCATTTAGCAAATTTATCTCAAACAACTAAAGAAGCACGACAGAAATACCTAAAATTATGCATAAGTGCTTATGAAGAAGCTATAGCTCTGGCTCATTCCCTGAGCGGTAATCCTTTAAGTTTTGATTTGCTTGCCTCTCATAATAACTTGGGACTGGCACATTATCAGCTAGTAATAGATAAATCTTTTAATGGGGATAAAGCAATACGTTCCCAACATTTAGAAGTAGCGTTAGATCATCATTTACAAGCTCTAAATGGATTAGCTAAACAACCAGAAGCTTATCAAACAACCTTTAGTTATTTAGTGAAAACTATTCGTGCTTTTCATAATGAATTAGGGATACAGGGACAAAATCTAGCTTTATCGAAAGTTCCGAGTCAGTTGTTACCAGAAATTTTGTCAAAGCTATAGTGTATCTGTGAATAATTAATCAGCCTTTGCTTTTTACCCTTACCGACTCAGTTACCAGTCGTATGGCTTTGGTAGAACTTTCTTCTCATATCTTGCACCAGCCTCATCATTGAAAACAAAAATTACTCAGTAGTTAAGCTTTTCGCAGTCCGAATAGCTCAAGCCAGGGACTCAAAGTCCCTGTCTAATAGCTCAAGTCCTCTATAAGAGGACTGAAAATTAAATTGATTTACTGTAATAGAAATGACGTTATTTTTGTATATTCATGGTTTATGCGTAAAGGTGCAAGATCTGAGTCTTGCTACACGAGCCGCCCCTGGAACTGTACGAAACCAGGGGAGCTTCTTACAGTGCCTGGCTCGTGGGTCGAAACAGGATGTTTCTCCCTCGTCTATCGCTGTCAGCTATCTGTCTTGCACGTGTTGCCTTGCTTCGTGAGCTACGGAATGGAACTAGAGAACAGATTTTTTCCCGCTCAGCGACCGGTCATTTGCTCCAGCTTTTCGGGATACCGGGCCCCTTGCACCGCGATCTTGGAGGCGGCGTCATCGATGTCACGCAAATCGTCGGGCGTGAGTTCGACTGAGACTGCGCCGATGTTTTCGTCCAAGCGATGTAGCTTTGTGGTGCCTGGAATCGGAACAATCCAAGGCTTCTGGGCAAGGAGCCAGGCGATCGCAATTTGAGCAGGTGTTGCTTGCTTTTGTTCGGCGATGCTGCCGAGCAGATTAATCAGCGCTTGATTCACCTTCAGAGCCTCCTTAGTGAAGCGAGGCAGGGTGCTGCGGAAGTCGGAACTGTCAAAAGTCGCGTTTTCGTCGATCTTGCCCGTGAGAAAGCCCTTGCCCAAAGGGCTGTAGGGGACAAAGCCGATGCCAAGTTCCTCCAGGGTCGGTATCACTTCCGCTTCAGGGTTTCTCCACCACAGTGAGTACTCGCTCTGGAGAGCCGTGACGGGCTGAACGGCGTGGGCGCGACGAATCGTTTGCACTCCTGCTTCCGAGAGTCCAAAGTGCTTAACCTTACCTGACTTAATCAGTTCTTTCACCGCTCCTGCCACGTCTTCGATCGGCACATTCGGGTCAACCCGGTGCTGATAGAGCAAATCGATCGCCTCGACCTTGAGTCGCTTGAGTGAACCTTCCACGGCCTGCTTGATATGCTCCGGCCGACTATCCAATCCTGGCGCACCCTTCATCCCACGGGGATCGGAATTCGGACTGATGTCGAACCCGAATTTGGTGGCGATCGCCACTTGCTCTCGGAAGGGAGCGAGGGCTTCGCCCACAAGTTCTTCGTTCAAGAACGGGCCGTAGACTTCGGCGGTGTCAAAGAATGTAATGCCGCGATCGACGGCAGCCCCCAGAAGGGCGGTCATCTCCTGTATGTCTTTGGGCGGGCCATAGGAAAAGCTCATTCCCATACAGCCAAGCCCGATCGCCGAGACTTCCAGATTACTATTTCCAAGTTTGCGTTTTTGCATTGTTTGCACTCCTGTCTTTGAGAATTAAGGTCGTACCATGACTTTGATCGCTTCCCGACTATCCATCGAGGCATACCCTCTGGGAACATCATCGAGATCGACAGTTAAATCAAGAACAGCAGAGGCGTTGAGTTTGCCTGCTACCGTATCGGCTAGCAATTCTGGAATGTAAGCACGAGCAGGTGCAGCACCGCCTCGCAATGTGATGTTATTCAGAAACAAACGGCCCAGATTGAAATTGTGGCCGCTACCGTGCGGTACGCCGACATACCCGATCGCTCCACCGGGACGCGCAATGCCGATGGCTGTTGCCATTGCAGACTCACTACCCACACACTCCAGTACTGACTCTGCACCGCCTTGAGTCATATCTCTTACAGATGCGATCGCTTCTTCACCTCGACTGCTGACAACATCCGTTGCACCAAAACGTCGCGCAATCTCCAACCGTGATTTGTGCCGTCCCAGAATAATGATGCGTTCAGCACCGAGGCGTTTGGCAGCAAGCACGCCACATAAACCCACAGCCCCATCACCAATGACTGCAACTGTGCTACCTGTGCGGACACCTGCTGAGACAGCAGCATGATGTCCGGTAGACATCACATCGGTAAGTGGCAGAATGGCGGTGAGGAGGTCATCATCATTCTCAACGTCCTTGGGAATGACGACTAATGTGCCATCGGCCAAGGGCGAACGGATGGCTTGGGCTTGTCCACCATCATTTGTGCTTCCCCCCCAAAAACCACCATGTACGCAAGCGGTTTGAATTCCTTTATGGCAGAACTCACAGGTGCCATCGGAAAACGCAAAGGGAGCGAGGACGCGATCGCCTTTTTTCAGCGTATTAACCTCAGAACCAACCTCTTCCACAATTCCCATCCATTCGTGTCCCGTTCGCCAACCTGGTTGCCAATTTTCCTCACCCCGATAGAACCACAGGTCAGATCCGCAAATGCAGGCGTGAGTAATCCGAACAATGGCATCTGTGGGCTGTTGAATTGTGGGGTCGGGAACATTCTCAACCCTGACATCACCAGGGGCATAGTAAACAGTTGCTTTCATCGAACAATCTCCTTGTAAAAAACTAATGCTTGCCTTTGTTTGTCAGTTACAACTCTGGGGCTGGAATTTTCTAAGGGATACCCAGATGTTTCCGTTCAATTGTGTTGACATATTTTCTCCTGCCTGGGGCTCTTGCCAGTTGCTCGCTTACTTGCTGAGATGCTGATTGAAGAAAGAATGAAGTTTGTCCCAGGGGATGAGGTTCACCCGGTCGTAAAGGTCAACATGCCCAATGGCAGCAGGGAAATAAAATCCTGAGTGGTTTTGCTGTCGATCAAAGTGGCTGTAACAACTTTGTCTTTGACCTTGATGTCAACTTCATACTGTCTGCCTGCTTGGTTGATATTTCAGTCGGCATCTTCAACGAGGCACTGCTAGTCATACTGTTGTCGGCTGAGTAACTTAGGGACATCACTAGGGCGAGAAGCAAAATCAGCATTCTCTGCTAGCAGTTTTTCCCTTTGATAGAAAACCATCTGAAAAACATTAAAGTATTCCTTCATACTGCTCGTCGCTGACATGCTCCATCCAGTCCACAGGCTTGCCGTCGAGCCATTCCTGAATGGCGATGTGCGTCATGGATGTGGTTGCTGTAGCACCGTGCCAATGCTTCTCACCCGGCGAAATCCAGATCGCATCCCCCGGTCGAATTTCCTCGATCGCACCGCCCCATCGCTGTACGAAACCACAGCCAGCCGTCACGATTAGGGTTTGTCCCAATGGGTGGGTGTGCCATGCTGTCCTAGCACCAGGCTCAAATGTGACACTGGCTCCAGATGTGCGTGCTGGATCGTGTGCCTCGAACAGGGGGTGAACGCGGACAGTGCCGGTAAAATACTCAGCCGGTCCTTTGGCGGAAGGCTGTGAGCCACTTCTTTTGATGTCCATTTTCTTAATTCCTTTACTTGATGCAATTTCGATGGCTAGCAGGCGAGTCTCTTGCCAAATCAAAACTGAGTTTTATCTTGAATAAAAATCCAGAATGTTTATAAGAAGCCGAAATCATTTTTCCTTGCTTTAGCTTCATCTTAGGCATTTTGAAGAAAAAGAAATAGGACGATCGTCTAAGATTGTTGTACAATCCTGCAAACTTAAAAATGAACGCTGCCAATATCGATTTAACAAACAACCCGCAGGCAAAGCGCGAGGCAGACAGAGCGCAAGCTTACAGAGACGAACTGACTGAGCTGATTGCCCAGGCGATTCGTCATGATGGGACGATTGAGCCGTTGAAAGGTTTGCACTTCAACCGCGCCTCCTCGCCTTCGGAATGCCTTCATAGTGTCTCTATTCCTGCCTTTTGTGCGATCGCTCAAGGCAGCAAAGAAGTGCTTTTGGGTAGCGATCGCTATCAGTACGACCCGATGCATTATCTGCTGGCTACGGTCGAACTGCCAATTATCAGCCAAATTTTGGAAGCGTCAAAGGCGCAACCGTACTTGAGTCTGCGCCTCGATCTCGACCCTACCCTTGTTGGTTCAGTGATGGTCAAGGCAGGGTATCCCTCATCGCGCAGCCGTGCTGATGTGAAAGCGATTGATGTCAGTCCATTGAATACAAATCTTTTGGACGCTGTAGTGCGGCTTGTCAGGCTTTTAGATTCCCCTGCGGAAGCTCATGTTCTCGCACCACTGATTAAGCGGGAAATTATTTACCGACTCCTGATGGGAGAACAAGGTAATCGGCTCCGTCATATTGCAGTTCTGGGTGGCTACACCTACCACATAGCCAGAGCCATCGAGCGACTTCGTAAAGACTTTAACGAGCCGATCAAGATTGAAAACATCGCCCGAGAGATGGGAATGAGTGTTTCGGGCTTCCACCATCACTTCAAGTCTGTCACTGCCATGAGTCCCTTGCAGTACCAAAAGCAACTGCGGCTCCAGGAGGCTCGCCGTCTGATGCTGGGGGAAAACCTTGACGCTACCAGTGCTGCCTACCGAGTGGGTTATGACGATGCCTCGCACTTCAACCGAGAGTACAAGCGGCTCTTTGGTGCGCCACCGATGCGCGATGTGGAACGGCTGCGAGAAGCTGCTAGGGAGACTGCTAGTTCAATATGATTTTGAATATTTATTTACCAACTTAATGCTGAAGCGATCGCCAATCAACTCTGCGACCAAATATAAACTTGACACCACCGACTAGAACTCCAGACAATTTCTGATAAAACAGATGTTGAACTGAGTCTGCTGGGGCAAAATAGAAAACATGACGATTGAATCCAATTCCTCAAATCTACCAACCCCAGAACCTATCCCAGAACACGACTTGCACCCAGATGACTTTGACGGTGGTGCAACTGAGAATCATCTCACCTCAGAAGCACTAGCGACACAACAAGCCCTAGCAGCTATTTCGTCTTTGCAATCTTCCCAAAATACAACTGCTCTCAAACAAGCTCGTTCTGGCTTTAGACAAACCATTAGCAACCAATTCACAGTCAAGCCCAGGGCATTGCTGCTAATCTTTGTTGCCATCGCCACCACTCTTACTGGAATTATCCTAAATAACTGGATCGTCGGCCTGATCGGAACTCTGGTCACTTTACTGTTATCCATAGCAATATTATTGCCTTGGTTCCTAGAAGTTTTTGACGAGTGGTTTTCACCCCTAGAACGGACGCTGTTTGTTGGCTTTTTCGGATTAATCATCGCCATCATCGGCTTGATCCGGTTTACAGGCGTAGGCGATCGCTTGCTTGCTTTAGGACGCCAAATTAACTGGGAAACTGCTGGTAGCCTAGCCGAATGGTTTGGCGCTTTGGGACAAATTCTCATCGCCATCATCGCTGTTTACGTAGCTTGGCGGCAATACGTGATTTCCAAAGACTTGACAATTCAGCAAAATATGCTGACAGTTCAGCAAAATATTATCACCCAGCAGCAAACAATTGATTCCTATTTCCAAGGCGTTTCGGACTTAGTATTAGATGAAGAAGGATTACTAGAAGATTGGCCTCAAGAAAGAGCGATCGCTGAAGGACGCACTGCGGCAATTTTAAGCAGCGTAGATGGTAGTGGTAAAGCCAAAATTCTCCGCTTTCTTTCACGTTCTAAGTTGCTGTCACCTCTAAAACGCGATCGTCTGTTAGGTAGAGCCATTCTCGACGGTACTGGCGGATATGCAGAAGACCGCCTCGAAGGTGTGCGCGTCATCGATTTAGGCGTAATACTGGCAGCAGCAGACCTTTCTGGTACTGATTTACGTTGGACTGACCTCAGCGAAGCTAATCTTGTCCGCGCTAATTTGGCCGGCTGTGACTTAGTAAAAGCCAACCTTTCCCGCACTATTTTATATGATGCTAATCTCACTGGTGCTGACCTCAACGGAGTTCGCCTGTTCTACGGTGTGGTGGATAAAGCATCACCCCGCAGTCGCACCGAACCACCAGATTATCAAACCGGCGAACAAACTGGCGCTGTAGTGGAAAAAGCTGATTTTACTGACGTGCAACGGATGTCTGAGTCTACACGTTACTACTGTTGTGCTTGGGGTGGCGAAAAAACTAGAAATACTATTCCTGGTGGTTGTGAAGGTATTCCTAATAAGTTGGGAAGATAATTATAAAACTAGATAAAAAATTAGTTAGCCGCATTAAAAATCTGCTGTGCAGTTAAATTTAATTGGGGAAAGGTAGGTGATGAAATCGCGGTGTTACCTTGAAACGCTGTCATTTGATATTCACCATCAACTAATTCGCACACAAAAATTGTGGGTTGTTTGGGATTACCGATGAACTTTCTTGCACCCAATGCAGCATAATCAGCAATCCAATATTCGGGAATGCCCATTTCTTCATAATCCCTAAGTTTATTGTAGTAATCATCTCGCCAGTTAGTTGAAACAACTTCAATAACTATTGGAACCGATGCTGCTTGGCTTACTGTTGACTGTTTTTGAAAAAGCGGTTCATTGTCGAGATTATCAAGATTTAGCAGCAACACATCAGGCGAATAAGCGGATTCGGCAGAAGGAGTTTTGACCAATGCGGTTTTGGGAATTCCGTAGGGTAAATTGAGACGATCGAACTCCACAGTTAATTTCCGCGACAAAAATGCAATAACTTTTTCATGTGTTCCGGTTGGAGGCGGCATTTCAATAATTACTCCTTTGTGCAATTCATAGCGTTTTCCATCGTTGGGATACCATTCGATAAAGTCATTAAAGGTTAGTAATATGGGCAACGCTTGGGTCATAATGTTACCTCCATATATGTTTTAGCTTGAGCAAAAAGAAGCCTCTCGCCTACCCGCTTTTAGGCGATGAGATGAATTTTTCATCTAAGGGACTAGGAAGTGAAAAGTATTATGGAATCGAGTTTTTAGGGTTTTTAAATGGTTGCTGTATTTAGGCCGTGATGTACTAGGAAGTGAGGGAGAATAACTCTTAACTCTGCTCAACGCTCTACTATCCATGTACAGCAGTCCCAATGTCCCATACCCACTCCTGTATGCTGTCATACACCCCAGTAATTCTCGCCTTCAGCTAGGGTGAGAATTTCAACGCCATCTTCAGTCACAGCTAAGGTATGCTCAAATTGGGCAGAAAGCTTGCGATCGCGAGTTACAGCAGTCCACTTATCGCCCAGAACCTCGACTTCGTAAGTACCTTCGTTAATCATTGGCTCGATGGTAAAAACCATTCCTGGTCTGAGGCGCTTACCTTTACCGCGTGTGCCATAGTGGGGAATATCCGGCGCGGTGTGAAAAATGTTACTAATCCCGTGTCCCACAAAATCTCGCACCACAGAAAAGCCTTGTCCTTCAGCATACTCTTGAATGGCTGCACCAATGTCACCAATGCGTGCCCCTGGTTTGACTTCAGCAATACCCAAGCGCAAACACTCCTCTGTCACCTCCACCAGCTTTTTTGTCTTTGGAGATGGAGTACCCACAATGAATGTCTTAGATGTATCGCCGTGGTAACCTTCAACAATCGGCGTCACATCAATATTAATAATGTCACCTTCCTTGAGGATTTGCTTGGCGTTCGGAATGCCGTGACAGATTACCTCATTTACACTGGTGCAAATCGACTTGGGGTAACCTTTATAGCCAAGGGGTGCGCTTTTTGCTCCATGCGCTTGTGTCCAACGTTCGGCTTCATCATTGATTTCCAGAGTGCTAACCCCTGGCTTTACCATTGGTTCTAGGTGCTGTAGAAGTTTGGCGGCCAAGCGCCCAGCTTGACGCATTTTGTCTAATTCTCGTTGGGATAAAATAACAATTAGTTCGGTTCTCATCAATTTTTATTTAGATATCTTTCATAAATATAGTTAACCCTGTTTGTGCAGCTCTTTGGGCAGCATCAGCAACTTTTAGGGTATACAAACTCTCCTCTGGGGTAACGTACAAAGGAGTGCCGTTAAAAAGATGGTCTAACACCATAATTGTGTCTTTGGCGAACAAACCCCGCCGAGGACCAATCTCTATAGATGTTGTTTCCCCTGGCTGGATGAAAAATCCTGTATCGCCATCAAAAATTAAACCGCCCTTTTCACCATGAACTTCAAACTTACGTTCTGACTGCCAAATAGTTTCGCCTTTACCATAGACTACTTGCGCTAAAAGTCCACTGTTAAAGCAGATTTGACTAGTGCATAAACAACTCTGGTAATATTCTGATTCTGTTTCCCAATATCGCTGGTGACAGTTAACAGTAAATACTGTACCAAATAAATCAGTGAGACGATGTAGGCGCGACAGGGCACCAATTAACGGAAAACCGAACAGATCGTGGTTGTAAGTCCATTTGCGGGGTGCAGGATTCTGGGGATTGATGGTGCTGTAGCGGACATAAAACACTTCACCAATTTTAGCTAAGTTTTGTTTCAAAGCTTGATGCAGACCACCCAAGAGTTCCAGGTGTTCAACGTGAAGGAGTTTTTGTTGTGCTTTAGCCAAGGCAATGAGTTCCTCAGCTTCTACCACATCCAAGGAAAGCGGATACTCGACAATCACATGTTTGCCGTTGGTAAGAGCTGCACGAGCGATCGCCCCATGATCTCGATTTACAGTGGAAATCACCACCAAATCTATATCTCGGCGTTCTACTAGCTGTTGCCAAGAACTCAATGCTTCAATTTCGTACTCTTCGGCAAAAGTTTGGGTTTTCTCTGGAGTATGACCAACAACTGCGACTAAATGCGATCGCGCAGCTTGCCCTTCTCCCATTCGCTCATCATTGAGCAACGCCTCAGCCCGAAACTTTGCCGCATATCCAGTACCTACCAAACCTACACGCACTTTTGCTTTTTCCAAAGCTGCCTCCGAATTATACACGATCCTCACTAGTTCTGTTTTTCATCCTCCCACACTTGTAGTAATAGGATTCGTTATTGCTTATTCTCCGCGTCTCCCTCATCTCCTTATGCCCCATTCCCCAAATAATTCATAAATAAAACTTATCTGTATTAACTAACTAAATTTCATTACTAATCGGGGTCAATTTACAGTCACATCGTTTAATTTTTCTCGTAGTATCAGAATTGAAGCAAATATAAAAGGGCGGCTAATCCCATAAGAGCAGCCGTAAATTTTGCTTTAGCATAACTTATGCTGCCGTTTGCAAAAGAGAGGATTACCCAATGCCAAGTTTTAAGGTCACACTAATCAACGAAGCCGAAGGACTGAACAAAACAATTGAAGTTCCTGATGATGAATATATTTTAGACGCTGCCGAAGAAGCTGGTCTTGACTTACCCTACTCTTGCCGCGCTGGTGCTTGTTCAACCTGTGCAGGTAAATTGGTATCAGGTACTGTCGATCAAGGCGATCAGTCATTTTTAGATGACGATCAGATAGAAGCTGGATATGTACTAACCTGTGTTGCTTACCCAACCTCTGATGTAACAATCGAGACTCACAAAGAAGAAGAACTCTATTAAGAATTAGGCGTCTCAACAATAAACCTCTTGCAAGAGTTACTGATGTTGAAATAATAGAAGCAACGAATTTAGGAGAAATATTCCCCTAATAGTATGTATCCTTTCTGATGATAGTTTGACTAAAAGCCTAATTTCATAACAAAGCAGGAACATAAAATTCATTGTGTTCCTGCTTTATTCACATATTTATCAAGTTAGAGTATAAAAAAATTCAATTCCCTAAGGGACTTCCAGAAAATAAATTATCCCAAATTATTTACACATTAGTAGGGTAGCACAGCTGTGCTACCCTACTGAAGTCCCTAACTTTAGTTATTGGCTAAAACTACGTTTGAAACTAGCGTTGTCAGTGTTTTTATGAATATAAATTAGCGAACTCATGACTCGATTGTTTTTCTTCATGACTAAAGTTGCCGTGCTAATTAGCTTTAAAGCTTAATTTCTTGACTGAGAATTTTAATCTCAGTATCAGGATAGTAGAATTGGAGAATTTTCTGACTCGACCAACCAAGTTTAGCTAAATTTTGAGCGCCAGTTTGACTCAAGCCGACTCCATGTCCTAATCCACCACCAATGAAAGCGTATCCCCAGAGTTCTGGTTTGCCTTTATTCAAGGGTTCTATATAAAAAAGCGTACTTGTGGGAGCGGCAAAAGCACTGCGAACTTCGTCTTTGTGGAGAATAAATGTGCTTTTATCAGTTTTGACAGCGAATTCGAGGATGCGTCCACTGTCGCTTCGTTTCACCACAGCCATAGCCTGGATTGTCTTAAATTTGGCGTGAGGACTATTTTTAGAAAGCAAAAATTTCTGTAAATCTTTGATAATATCCTCTATGCGGGTTTCCCTGCGCCAACGAAACATATTCCACTTACTTTCATTAAAACCTTGTTGCATATTAATAAACTTTTGGAAGTTCTTTTCATCAGCTAAACTTTGCTTCGACAAGTTCCAAAGATTAGTAGCAGCATCGATTACAGGGCGCAGATAAGGACGATCCTCACCATTCCAGACATCGCTGAAGGAGGCGGTGACGCCACCAGTAGTGGAAGAATACAAGGCGTCTACTAGTTCGTTTTTATAAGTTAGTACTCTACCTCTGGTTGCAGCGATCGCTTTATCTGTTTTAAGAGCTGCTCCATTCAATCCATAATAAACTTGACAGTGAGTATCAGCACACAACTGATAGTTATCTGCGGCAAATCTACGTAAATTTCTCAAAGCATAAGTGCGAGCCAGAATTGCTTGGGCTTCTAGCGCCGTTGTTGGCGCATCAATGCCTATTTCATAAGGTACAACTCCACGCAAATAAGTTTCCAAGGGCACTTCATTAACTAAAGTATATGTACCGTAAGCATTTGGTTGTAAATTTAGCCGCCCTGCATACAAACGAGCATTCTCTGGTTTATCGCTTTTATTCACCCGAATCAAGTTTTTATCAGTGCTGACTTCCAACTGACTTAGGCTGTAGCGCTTACCATCCACCACCCAACTCACTCGCGGTACTTGTTTGGTAATCTTAGTATCAAGATATACTTTTTCTTTGTTAGTAGTTTGGATATTCTGCAACAACAAGCGTCGCAGTAAAGGAGTGCTGTAAACGTCGCGTTTCGCCCAAACCTGCCAGCGTTCTGGTTGGGCTATTTCCACTTCCATTCCCTGAGAACGCCATTTTTTTGCACTGTCTTCCGCAGTTTCAAAGGTGCGGTACGTACCCAAGATTACCACTTCTTCAACTGCTGGCTGGGGTAAAGCTTGCATAACTGTTTCCAGCTTCACAGGCTTATTGGTAACCACAACTTGCTGCTTGTTACCCGTTTGAAATTTTAGCTTTAAGCGATCGCCCTTTGTCGGTTCCAGTTGCAGTTTCGCTGTGGCTTCGGCGCCAAATCGCTGCACAATCCCAATTTTCAGTTCTACATCCTGGATATTGCTCTCAGGCCCCGATGCCGCAGTCAGCCCCAACAGGCTAAATGTCGCCACCACAGTGTAAGAAAAACGCCAAAAGGAAAATTTCATGGCTACCTTATTTTGCCCCTGAATGCGGCGTTGGAGCTGATTTTCCAATTGCTTTGTAGCGCGGTCTTTTTGTCGCATGAGTGCTCCAATGATACCATTACCAGTTTTGCCCCAAATAAACACTACTTGCAAAACAAAGTCATAACGAATATGATTTATTTAAAGGCACAAGACAGAACTAATTGATAAACTCCTTATGGTTAGAGTCCAAGAAATTCCATTAAATCAGATTAAACGCCCGTTGCCCCGTGCAAACGATCCAAATAAAGTACAAGCCTTAATGGAATCGATTGCCCAGATTGGGCAGCAAGAACCGATAGATGTTCTAGAAGTAGATGGACAATATTATGGCTTTTCTGGTTGCCATCGGTATGAAGCTTGCCAACGTTTAGGCAAAGAAACCGTTTTAGCCAGAGTCCGTAAAGCACCCCGTAGCGTTTTGAAGATGCACTTGGCATAGGGAATGGGGGAGATGGGGGAGATGGGGTAGATGGGGGAGATGGGGGAGATGGGGAGCAGGGGAGCAGGGGAGCAGGGGAGCAGGGGAGCAGTAAGTTTTTCCCCTCTGCCCCTCTGCCCCTCTGCCCCTCTGCCTCTTGTGCCCCATGCCCAATGCCCAATGCGCAATCCCCAATTACATATAACCTAATTAGGAGAAAATTATGTCATCAAAAGTAACAGTCAAAAACGTAAATATCGGCATTGACGAGGCGAGTAGGGCTAAAATTGCCGAGGGATTATCTCGGCTGTTGGCTGACACCTACACACTGTATCTGAAAACTCATAATTTCCATTGGAATGTGACTGGGCCGATGTTCCAAACATTGCACCTGATGTTTGAAACCCAGTATACAGAATTAGCGTTAGCAGTTGATTTAATTGCCGAGAGAATTAGAGCGCTTGGCTATCCTGCACCAGGAACCTACAGCGAATATGCCAAATTAAGTTCGATTCCAGAAACTCCCGGAGTTCCTAAAGCTGTGGAAATGATCAATTTACTAGTACAAGGACAAGAAGCCGTAGTCAGAACTGCACGGTCTATTTTCCCCGTAGTGGACGAAGTTAACGACGAACCTACCGCCGATTTATTGACTCAACGGATGCAAGTACACGAAAAGACAGCTTGGATGTTGAGAAGTTTGCTGGAAGAATAGGAATAGGGCATGGGGCATAGGGAATGGGGCATGGGGGCATAGGGGGATGAGGGAGATGGGGAGCAGAGGGAAGAATAATAACTCCTAACTCCTAACTCCTAACTCCTCACTCCCAATTCCCCATGCCCAATGCCCCATTCCCTATGCCCAATCCCCACTTCCCCATGCCCAATATTGATTTCACCCAAAAGTTACAAAATTTAATGCAACGAGTGGGTATTTCTAGTTTTAAAGCGCTCAGTCGTGCTGCTGGTGTCTCAGAGCGTCAAATTTTGCGGTTACGGCAAGGAAAACTAGAGCAAATGCGGGTAGATGTGCTGCTGAAGCTGTCGCCAGTGCTACAGATGTCATTGAGTGAATTAGTCGCAACTTTTTCAAATGTAGAATTATTACAAAATACAGCAGCTAATAATCAAGAATTATTACAAGAAATTGCAAATTTAAAAATAGAGTACGATCGCTTGCAACTTCAACTAGAACAGCAGCGAGAAATATCACTACAAGAACTCCAGCAGTCAACTTTACAACTGCTGGAGTCTTTGTTGTTGCAATGGCCAACAGCAGCACAAAAAGCCCAGGAAAATCCACAGCTAGCGGCAGTCAAAATATTGCCGTTGGTGCAGAAACCCCTAGAAAAACTTTTACAAGGATGGGGAGTGGAAGCGATCGCATCTGTGGGAGCAGAAGTACCCTACGATCCCCAACTACATCAATTGATGGAGGGAACTGCACAACCTGGAGAAATAGTCAAGGTGCGCTACACTGGTTACCTTCAAGGTGACAAGCTGCTTTATAGAGCTAAAGTCAGTCCTGTGTAAAAGGGAATGGGGAATGGGGAATGGGGAATGGGGACTGAGAAGATCGTAAAAAAGCTTCCCAGTCCCCAATCCCTGGAATCTATTGAGAAAGTCAGGAATTAGAAACTAACACTGAGGAGTAATAAATCATAACTTCTCACTTTTAGTATTGTTTGTTGAGAAATAACAGACACAGGGAATACTAAAACAGCAGAAGCAATGCCTCAGAGAACTTCTTTGAGACCGAAAGTGCATTTCAACTCCAGTGACAAACAGGACTTCGAGTATGCAAAAAGACAACAAAATAAATGAGTCCTGCAATCACCTACAGGAACTCGTCAGCACTTATCCACTTATAAACCAACAGGAAAATGTTTCTATTGCCTTTCTATTGCAAATCGTTAACGAAATGAAGGAGCGTCAACAAACCCACGAGGCACTCCAGCAAGCTTATACAGAACTCCAAAGACAAGTAGAAAAACAGACTAAAGAATTAATCAAAAGTAACGAGGCACTACAAGCTGAGATTGCTCAACGGCAACAGGCACAAGCAGAATTAATGCTTTACAAGCAAGCGGTAGAAAGCTCCAGTGATGCTATTGGCATAGCGGATGCTGCGGGTAATCACATCTACCAAAATTCGGCATTTTCCAAGTTGTATGAATGCGAAACTGTGCAGGACTTCACGAAATTTGGAGGCTTTTCTGCTGTGTTTACTAACTCGGCAGTTGCCAAGGAGATATGGCAAGCTACTATTTCGGGTCAGTCCTGGGTAGGTGAAGTTGAGCAACAGTCTGCTAGTGGTCAGATTATGCAGACTTTTCTCAGGTCTTATTCTCTCAAAGATTCCACAGGTCAGAACGTTGGTTTTGTTGGTGCTGTTACCGACATCACAGAGCGTAAACTAGCACAAGTCCAACTCCAACAGAAAGAGCAATTCCTTCGCACTGTCTACGAGGGATCTGAACATTTGATATTTGCAGTGGATGTTCTAGAAGATGGGGACTTTCGGTTTACGGGTTGGAATCCAGCTACAGAACGTGTCTCTGGTATCAGTAGCACAGAAGTAATTGGTAAAACACCAGAAGATGTGTCTGGTGCTGTGGAGGGTGCAGCAGTCCGTCAGAGATATGTAAACTGCGTAGAAGCAGGTGTGCCCATGACTTACGAAGAATGCTTGACTTTCCAAGGTGAGGAAATTTGGTCATTAACTACAATTAATCCCCTCAAAGACAGTGAAGGTAGAATCTATAGGTTGGTAGGAACAACATTTCAAATTACTGAGCGTGTACGGGCAGAAACTCAGTTAAAGCAGCGGACAAAAGATTTAGAAAAAGCCGTTGAGGAACTCCAGCAAACTCAAATGCAGCTTGTTCAAAGTGAGAAAATGTCAGGTTTGGGACAATTGGTGGCTGGTGTTGCTCACGAAATCAATAACCCTGTGAATTTCATTTACGGCAATCTCACCCACGCTAACGACTACATTCAAGACTTAGTGGGATTTATTCGACTCTATCAGCAACTCCATCCCCATCCCATATCTGAAATTGAAAAATTAGCAGCAGACATTGACCTAGAATTCTTGATAGAGGACTTACCCAAACTCCTGAACTCAATGAAAGTTGGGGCACAGCGAATTCGAGAGATTGTTTTATCATTACGCAATTTCTCGCGCATGGATGAAGCTGATATGAAAGAGGTAGATATCCATGAGGGAATCAATAGTACGCTGATGATTCTTGAACATCGCATCAAGGCCACGCCTGACCGCCCTGCCATTCAGGTGATCAAACAATATAGTAATTTGCCTTTAGTTCAATGTTATGCCGGACAACTCAATCAGGTATTTATGAATATTTTGGCAAATGCGATCGATGCGATTGAAGAGTCATTTGTCATTTGTCATTCGTCATTGGCATCAAATGAATCGCAAAGTCTGAATGGAGGAAACGTCCGCTCAGACGCCACTTGCTCTAAGCTCAAATACCCGTCCAACGCAGTAGCTCAACTTAGTAAAAGAGGACAAATGACAAATGACAAACGACAAATGACTTCTCTCCAAATTCGCATTCAGACTGAACTCACTAGCGAAAAACAAGTAGTTATTCGTATTGCTGACAATGGATTGGGAATACCCAAGGAAGTGAAACAGCGACTTTTTGACCCGTTCTTTAGTACTAAGCCCATTGGTAAAGGCACTGGCATGGGGTTGTCTATTAGCTACCAAATTATTTCACAAAAGCATGGTGGCACTTTGGAATGTATTTCCCTCCCAGGGAGTGGGGCTGAATTTGTGATTACTATTCCTCTTAGTCAAAAATAAATTACTAGTTTCATGCTGGAAAACAATTTAATTTCTAGATTCGAGCTTAGGGCAGTCCAAATTGAGATTTTTTGTTTGAGTTTGTCAAATCAGACGGGAATTATTCAAATTATGTAATTTACGAAACATAAATAAATCTATATGCTATTTATTATAATTATCAAGGATTTATTTAAATTGATTATATTCAAGGATATTTTTGATGTTAAATACTGATTATTTGAGGAATTGTAAGTCATATTTTTTCTGGTACATTACAAGAGCGATCGCTGCTTTTAATTCAATGAATAACCAGCAGTGAATATTTATCAATGTCTAAGATAGTGATTTCAACTAACGAGCAATTTACCAATATGGAATTTAATTTATTATTTTTTGATAATTTAAAAAATTCTCCTATCGGTATATAATAGCAAAATCAGAACAACATTTACACAAATCAGCGTGAAATAATTATGAGAGAAGAAGTCAAAGTTATTAAACTCAGTGGTAATCTCAACGCCACAACTTCACAAGAATTTCGACAAAGTATTACTAAAATTATCGAAGTTGGTGTGAAATTTGTTTTACTTGATTTTCAAGATGTAACTTTTATGGATAGTTCAGGTTTGGGAGCTTTGGTGTTAGCTTTCAAAACCTTGAGAGCAGCGGATATTAAGCTTGTTATCTGTTCAATTAATGAGCAGGTCAGGATATTATTTGAACTGACTAATATGGATAAAATATTTGAAATATTTCCTAACCAAGAAGCATTTAATCAGGTTTTATTGTCCAAAACTTAATTAATCAAATTTAATTTGCAATATAGATAAATCATCATCAAAACTATCTTTGGAGTTGAGAGCGATTAAATAACTCAGTACCCGATCGAGTTGGCTATCAACAGAATTTTGTAAGCTAAGTAGTAGCTGAATAAAAGCATCTAAACTCCAAAGTGTGCCATCTGATTTAGTGATTTCATAAGCACCATCACTAAAAATGTAAAGTGTACTGAATTTTTCAAGATTGCAAAAACCATCAATATACTTTGCTTCTGGAAACATGCCAACTGGCATACCTGGGGTTTTCAAGAGTTTAACTTCAGCTTTTCTGGGAGATGTGCCAGTAATTAAAATTGCTGGTGGATGACCTGCGCTAGAATAAATTAACTGGCGATTGATTCGGTTATAAACGCCGTACCAGATTGTAAAGTACTTGTCGTTTTGATAATTCATCTGAAAGGTATCATTCAAAGCTTTTAAGACATCACTAGGTTGATAGTAATTCAGACTTTTGAGGGCACGAGAACGAAGCAAATTCATCACCGAAACAGAGGGAAGAGTTGCTTTGAGTCCATGTCCAGCAGTATCCAACAAGTAAATTGCCAAATAATCGGCATCAAGCCAGTAATAATCGAAACAGTCACCGCCGAGTTGTCGTGAGGGAATGAATCGAAAATTGATGTTGAAGGGTTCAGTCATGGGAAAAGGCAGGAGCGATCGCACATATTCTGCGGCTTCTGACATTTCTGATTCTAAAAGCAACTTTTGAGTCTGCAAATCTCTACTTAATTGATGCAGGCGTAATCCTGCTCTTACTCGTGCTTGTAATTCATTATGTTCGATCGGTTTGGAGATAAAATCATCAGCGCCAGCATCTAGCCCTTTAACACAATCGGCAACGGAATCTAAGGATGTTAATAAAATAAAAAATGTGGTGGAAAATTTCGGGTCTGTTTTTATGCGGTGGCAGACTTCCAAACCATTCAACCCCGGCATAATCCAATCACAAATAATTAGTGCTGGACGACAAGCGAGTGCCTTTTCTATTCCCTCCTCGCCGCTACTGGCAGCAATTACCTCATAACCCTGTTTTTCCAACATCCTTTTCAGGAGTATTTTGATTGAATGGTCGTCATCAATTATTAGTATTTGATACATAGAACGTTGCAGGAACCACTAATTAATAATTTGCTGTAAACATACATAGGAAAATAAAATATGATATGGACTACTCTCTTCCTGCTCAAACAATACTTAATTTTTTTAAATTAACTGTAAAAAAGAGGCAGTACGGTCTTTTTTATCTTTCAAATGAACGACTGCTGTAGTCAATAAAGCAAAGTAAGAGATACGTAATACGATCGTCAGAATACAGTAATATGTTAGTAGTATTACTGTATTCATAGTACTAACATATTTTTCTTTTTCCGTCGAATTTATGACTTTTTGAGAGTCATAAAACATTATGGAGCTGCAAGCGGATTTAGCCACAAGAGAATGGCGCTTTTTAGCTGATTCAAGTCGCGGTATGCTTCTTGCTTGAACCATTGTCCTAAGGCATCAAAGGGAGTGAAAGATGTTCCAGTTTGCCATTTGATGTCTTGACCTAGAGGTGTTGTGTGAGTTCCTGTTAACGTTTGTGCTGTCACCATCTCACCAAAGCGTTGTTCCAAGATTTTGGTTAAAGCTGCCGATTGGTCAATGGTGTCATTGCTAAATTTTATTAATAAATTGCGCCGAATATTGTATCGTTCTTGGACAAGTCTGTTGGTTTCCAATGGTGAGGGAGTAAACTCGATTTTCAAAGTAGAATTGAATTGTTCTACTAGGGGAATAGCTTCTTTCGCGGCGTAGTTGTTGAAGGATATTAAAATATTGCCTGCGCGTTCTACTTGAAAAAGGCTACCAATTAATAAGTGAAGTTTACAGCCCATACTGTGTCCAACGCCATAAATGGGGAAATAAAGCTTGCGTAATACTCCAGAGTCATGTAGGCGTTCGAGGGTGCGGTCAAAATTGAGCAGCACGGACTTGGCGATCGCAGTATGATCTAAAGTATTGACGAAAGGTGTAGCAATTACAACATAACCTTTACTTGCCATTTGTTCAAGTAGCCAGCGATAAGTGAGGTGCGGTGCAGTGGCAACGAAAGCACCTCCTAAGAAATGGATGATACCTATGGGATTTCGGGGAATGACTACCCAGTTACCTCTAATTTCTTTCCAGTCCATGTGGATAAGCGATCGCTTCACGAATAATATTTATGTTAGACCGGGGATTGCAACCCTGGGAAGGATTATCGAAAAAGTCAAGGTGGTCATTTGTGTTTACAAAGGACAAATGACTAATGACTAGTGACAGTCTCCACGAAAAAATGTCCAATTTAGACGCATATTAGCTTATGTTTTTAAGGCTGACTCTGTAATTTTTTCATTTCATCTTGTACATCTAATGCAATTTGCAATGCTTCGTTGAGTAACCTTCCATGCTCAGTAGCCTGTTCGTGTACTTGCATGGCTGTTAAAGTTGCTAAATTGTTGATGAATAGTTCTGTATTACTAAGAATAAAGTTTTTATTCTCCCTCAAAATCCTTTCTGTCTTCAAAGCGCGAACTAAATCAGCTTTTGTGAGTTTAAGCGCTTCGATCACACTCTCCCTTTCTTTGATAACTACTTCTGGGTTACCAGCTTCTTCTATTTGGTCATTAATATCTATGGCTTTAATAATAGCATTATATCTACTAACATCATTTAAGAGAATTTGTAGAGAAGTAGTCATATTTTTTTTGACAAATTTATTTCTGCTTTTCCATAACATGTATAAGACGGTTTGTGTCAGCCCACCAAGCCAAAGTCCTAAAACTATTAAGAATATCCAGGATGGAATTGTTATCCAGGAAACAAAAATTTTCAGAATTAAATCAAATAAAATATAAGTAAAAACAAATGTAGAAAATCCAATAAATACTACAGTTGCTCCTTCGGAACCTTTGAGTTTTTGTATATATATTTTTCCGAAGTTTAACAAAATCTTTGTAATAATTAATAGTTCTTCATTGACAGGTAAATTAGTCAGCTTTTGCAGTTCATTCTGACTAATTTCCAAGCCCTGTAAATCATCCCGCACAACTTTTAAATCCTTGCAAGAATAGTTATTTACAGCAATTTTCAGGTATTTGACCACGATTGAGAGAGGTAATGGGGAGTGGTGTAGTTCAATTCCTTGAAAAGCGCTGTAATCTACTATAGCAATCAAATTTCTCAAATTGCTAAGGAAGTGGGTATTTTGTCCAAACTTTTTAAGTAAATTAATACTTACAGCAGAATTCAGAATTCAGAATTAGAGTCTGTGTCTAGCTTTGAGACCTAGATAGTATACTTTATTTTCCTTGAAATCTGCTGTATATGCAACTCAGGATTTTTTGTACAATATGATACTATTCGGACGGGATAAGTAAAGAAATAAATTGTGCTTTAACTGACATTTGGAGAAGATTGTTTTTGTTTTAAAACGCCACGTTGAGAATTTAAAAATGGCGGGATGGGACAGTCTAATGTCATAGCGATCGCTCTTAATAAATCTGCTTCTTTTGGAGTAACTTTGTTATCTAAGAGTACCGTATGGGCACAGGCATCAATAATAGCTTGCTTGAGTTTGGGAGTGGCAAGCTGAAGGCGTTCGATACTTTTCTTAATATCGGAAAAATTACAAGGAACTGGTGTATCTGGTTTTTCTTGTTCTCCGGCTTTGGGAAGTCGAAAAACTCCAGAACGAAAAGCATAAGCGATGGCATCGGGTTCGGAATGTCCGACACGTGCGAGTGCCGATAGTATTAAGATGCTATCCGGCCAAATTTGTTCGATGGTGGTGAATTCTACTGTTGTTGACGACGTAGGATTGATACAAGGTTGGAGACGATGCCATAGTATTAACTGCAACACAAAATCCCAAAGTGATAAATTGCCGCTGGCTTTAACTAAACCGTGGACGCATTTGCAGAGCCTTTGGCATTCTTTGGCGGAATTTTGGCGCAGTGCGGGTACTGTCAAATCTACAAGTGGCAAACGAATGCTGGGATCTAACTGCCTAATTTCGCTACTCATTTCCAGAGTTTTTTCTACTAAATCTCCGGGCTGCACTTCGCGTAACCAGGCGATTTGGCGTTCTTGTACTTCGATATTTTCCGTATCTAACCCTAGCGCAAAAGCGATCGCCATTGCACTTTCTTGCTGTCGCACACCCAAGCGCAAAGATTCTGGCAACTGCGACAACAGTGTTTGAGCATGGGCAAAATGCTCTGGTGCAACGGTTCCCACCTGATTGACTATTTGTTCTGGCGTGGTGTTGGCACCAGCCGCAAAGCCCATTGTTAGGGATTCCTGGGAACGGGTGCGATTCCGGATAAGAGGTAAATTGCTGACGTTCACACCCCCAACGCGGCGGATACGTTCTGCTAAAGGCGGGTGGGTAGAAAGCATGTCTTCCCAAAAAGAAGGATTGAGGGCATTGCCAAAAAACATATGACTGGCGGCTTCTGCACTCGGTGAAATCAAACGTGAATCCATCTGTTGGAGTTTTTGGAAGACTCCAGTCAGTCCATTGGGGTTGCGAGTGAACTGTACAGCGGAAGCATCGGCGAGAAATTCTCGTTGGCGAGAGACGGCGGCTTTAATCAAGCGTCCACAAAATAAGCCGATACCGCCAATTGCCATTAGTGCTAAACCAAACGCCCACAAAGGCAACCCTTTATCTTCGCGGGAACCAGCACGAAGACGCCACAGCAATTCCCCAGTTAAATAAATGAATAAAATTCCGTGCAGCAGTCCCACCAAACGCAAATTCAGCCGCATATCTCCATTGAGAATGTGACTGAATTCATGGCCGATGACTCCTTGCAACTCATCTCGGTTCAGGTGTTGTAAACTCCCACGGGTAACTCCAATGACGGCATCATTGGGCGTAAACCCCGCAGCAAAAGCATTTATACTGGTTTCTCTGTCGAGGAGATAAACTTCTGGCACTGGAATACCAGAAGCGATCGCCATTTCCTCGACAATATTTAATAGTTGTCGTCCTTGTTCGTCGGCGGTTTCTGGTAGCAGGAGTCTTCCTCCCAACTCCTGAGCAATTACGCTTCCTCCCTCACGGAGACAGGCAATTTTGTATAAGCTTCCAAGAGCGATCGCAATTATTGTAATCCCAGCCACATAGAGAAATAATCCTGAATGCCACCAAATACGAGGAGCCATCCGAAACAGAAATAAAGTGGCAATATAAATAGCCACGATCGTGACTGCAATGGATAGAGAAAACAACCCGATTAATTTTTGCGTATTTTGGCGTGCCCGATCCTGATGTTCAAAGAAATTCATAGACACCTAAAAAGACACGCGAGGAGCATTTCTCACTTCCGGATTTGCTTCGGGGAGCAATTCTGCAACAGTAAAATTAAAAGTGTTTGCTACAAGGTTGCTGGGGAAAGATTCACTTTTGGTGTTGTAAAGTGTTACAGCATCATTAAAAGCTTGACGGGCAAAAGCAATGCGGTTTTCTGTGGAAGATAATTCTTCCATCACTTGAGTTATGGTGCGATCGGCTTTTAATTCTGGATAAGATTCTGAAAGTACCATGAACCGACTTAATGCACCCGTCAGCGCTGCTTCTGCATTACCCAACTGCTGCATCGCTTGGGGATCGCCGGGATTTTGAACGGCGCGACTGTTAGCATTTATTGCAGAATTTCGAGCTGCAATCACGGCTTCTAAAGTTTCCCGTTCATGTTTCATGTATCCTTTGGCAGTTTCCACCAAATTAGGAATTAAATCATAACGGCGCTGTAATTGAACATCGATTTGAGAGTAAGCATTTTTGTAGCGGTTGCGATACTTTACTAAATCGTTGTAGCCATTAATCAGAATGAGAGCAACAATGGCAACTAAAGCCACAGAAAATATGAAAACTCCAATGGTACTCATAAATTTAAATCCATAAAACTTGCAGAAGAGAATTTCAACTATTTTGATGGAATAATCGAAATAGCTGGATATGACAATGAGTTTACTTGTAACAAGTTGGCTTCGTCGTCTGTAAAATTAATTACGCAACTTTACTGAGCTAGATTAGTTATAAGATTTTTCAATAATCACAGAGTAGGGGCGCACAGCTGTGCGCCCCTCCACGTAATTGCAAAGCGCTATAAATCCAATGCAGATAAATTACCTATGAATCTGTATAAATAACGAATAACCGCTAACAGCAAAAATAAAAAGAATGGCAGCAGAAAAAAATACTACATCCCTAACAAGAAATAAAATCCAATCTTTCCTAAGTTCTTGTTTAAACTTGAGTTCTCGTAGCTTGCGCTCAAGTTCTACATCTTCTTGTGACTGTAAGCTTCCTATTGATAGAACCAACGGCTTGTTACCCTTGGTGGCAATTATTTTTGATAAATCTTTGATATCTGTCATGCTCTTGAGATACCAATAACTTCAGTTTCTAGGTTTTGGTTTTCATCTACAATCCAGATATGCTTGCCTTTTTGCTTGGCTTCTACTGCAACTTCTAGAAGTGCGATCGCCTTTAACAGCACCTCAGCATTATCTCCATGAATATGTTGCGCCAAATTGCTTATTGTCTCATAAAGTTCTGGCGATAAATCTAAATTTATTTGAATGCGCTCATTTTTTATTTTTACAGTCATTTCTCAATTATTTGCATTAAAATATTACTGCTGAATTCCTTTAATAAATTCTTTCCTAGCTTCATTTATCGAAGGCATTAAAACACAACGTACTAACAAATTTATATCTAACTCTGGTAATAATTTACTTTGAGAAATTTGTTCATAATTCTCATTAGTGAGGTTATATAAAGATAACTGATTATTCTCCCAAAACCAAACTTCAGTAATTTTAAACCGCTTGTACTTTTCTAATTTATCTATACTCCCACTCGTAATATTTATTTCAATTGCTAAATCAGGATTTTCTTTCTTTTCTCCTAGATAATAAGATTCATCAGGCTCAAAAGAAGTACCTTTTTCTTTTCCTCGACGGGTAGCGCTACCCACAGGGACAAAATTTATACCTATTTCAAAAAAGTATGTTTCTAGTAAAATAGCCAGAATACTTTTGATAATTTCGTGTTGTTCGCCAAGAGTCATAAATTCTACACACCCATCAAGATAAGTTATCCGCAAACCTGGCGCATTTGCTGTTAAAGCCTCAAGTTTCTCAAATTCTTCCCAAGTGTAATGCCCAGGCAAGAGAAACCGCTGTTCTTCGAGGGTGGTAAATTTATCTAAAATTTGTGAAGTCATAATAGATACAGGGATGATTATTGAGTAAATAGTTCAGAAGCTATAATGGCGTAGACGCAAAGCAGCTTGTCGTCAGACATCGCTTACAGTAAGACTTCAATATATTTCGTCAATAACTTATTCTATGGTGCGTGTATTTTCCCAGGTGTAATATCTTAAGTATATTATATTTGCCTGAAGCTGTAAGATTGATAACTATTAGAGAGTATAGGAATCCGGTTTTATTTTTGAAAAGATACAGCGTATTTCAGGTAAATGAAGTACGCGGGTAGGGGCACAACATGTTGTGCCTCTACTCTACCTGACGCCTGTTCCAATTCGCTGTATCTAGTGGACTGACACAGCTAAAATGTTGCATTAGAACTAACGGATTCCTCCTCCTCAAAAACTGGATAAAGATGTTGCAGTTTCACCCTGGCATCAAGAGTAGAAAACCGCCATATT
>NZ_JACJRQ010000057.1 GCF_014697355.1 Nostoc calcicola FACHB-3891
GCTTCGCTCAAAAGTCGTATTCGTCATTTATTATCTGACTTCTCTGAATTGCGCCCAGCAATGGAATCCGTTCTTAAATCTTCTGTGTCCTAACACTATTGGCTATCGCTATAATACATCTGAGAGCTTGTAGTCAACAAAAAAATTAGCATCTAGCCATTGTCTAACTTGATTACACTGAGCATTATAACGATTAGGGTGATTTTTATCAGGTTGATAATTTTGATTAAAAAATGCTGGTAAGTCAATCTGGTTTATTCTGTCTAATAACCTAGATGCACCGCGAATATCTTGAATTTTGGACGACTCAAATACATATTGCTTAATTTTAGTTGCACCACCATAAACCAAGCCAATGCGAATATTTTGATTCCACAAATTAGGGTAATCGTTCTTTAATTCATCTAGAGTTTTAGGAAAGTAATTTTTATCAATACCTTCTAATTCCCGCACCTGCTTCACTAACGCCTGAACTTCCTCAGGAACTTCTTCTCCTTTATTTAAAGCCTGTCGCATTTGCTGTAAGACTGGCAAATCATGTTGAGGTTTTTTCTCATCACCCCAAGCCAAACACCAAGCGATCGCTATACTAACAGAACTCATCTTATCCATGTTTACTTTACCTCAAATTAAACCCACCAAAACCCGCGCCAATGCTTGCACCATCGGACGACTAGAAACATCCTCTCCACGCTGCAACCGATGAACATTTCCTAAAAGAATCGGCGTTTCCCCCAAAATCGCATCGCTTACACCTTCATAATCACTGTAAATAATTGCCACTACTTGCAAACCCAAAGACTGACAAAATCCTTGCCAAGGTGCAATCTCAGCCTCATCTTTCACCAAAATCACCGCATGAGTCGCTTCGCACATAATCAAGCGGTTCTCCTGGGATATTCTTCCACCCACATCAAATATAAATATTGGTGTGTTGATACCCCTGACTTCCTGCGCTTTCAGTTGTGCAAACTCTGGCGTAAATTTAGCCTTATATTCGCCTTTTAACTTTTTCGCCAAATCCAAATCACGCCGTGCAGTTTCCCCATACCAAGAACCATCACCATCTGGACAACCAGAGATAAAATAAGACTCTGGTGCATTGGAAGTCTGCAATAGTGCCTGTTTTAAACCATCCCGCAAGCAAGTCTTTCCAGTATTCGCAAACCCACACAAGACAACTTTGATACTCGATTGTTGTGGCGATCGCACCACATCCAAAATATCCCCAACTACATATTTCGGATGTTTGCTGATGGTGATCACATACCGATCTAACCCTTTATCGCCGATCTTGGGATCAAAAACAGCGATCGCTTCATACAATTGAGATAATTTATCAGCTAATACTTGACTAACCAGTACCGATATGCGTCCATTAATTTTAATCAGGGAACCACCAGCAAGTTCGCCTGAAGTAATCATTGCATCCAATAGCGCCGCTGCATCTCGCACAATGCGATCGCCTGTGGCAAGTGTCGCACCAAACCCAACTTTCAAAACGTCGCCTTCTAGCCTGATGTGATACGTTGTCATATAATTTTTCGGTATCTACACCCATATTTTTATACAGCAGATTTGAAGTTAACGAAGTACATATCTACCTTTCAAAGTTAAGCAGAGAGCCTATTCTGAATTCTGAATCCTGAATTCTGAATTCTCTTCATCAAATATCAATCAATTAAGTCTCCCAGTTTATACGAGGGATTGTGTGTGATGCAAATCACATATTTAGCTAACTTAGGATCGTAAAAACCAACTGCTCCGTAAATGTGAGCAAGTTTATGTGCTAAAACAAATGCTACAGGGATAGAAATCGGCCCGTTAATCTTAAGTAATTGCCCTCCTGGGAGTTCATCTGATGCGGCCATTTCCTCCAACCGCGCTGCTGCATCACGCACAATCTGGTCATTTTGAGCAGGTTCACCAAAATTTATCCGGAGAATTCCGTCTTTTAATTCGATTTTGTAAGTACTCATTACCCTTCACCTGATTTCATGGGTACATCATACACGCACTTGGAAGAAGTATCTTCCAATAAGCTGTATCTTAAAGAAAGTTATATTTATCGAGATTTGGCTGGTGTCTGAACTAGTTTTTCAAGATGTTCCCCAAGTTGAACTGTTGCAATGGTTAGCACGCGGTTCACTCAAACAAAATTTGGGGCGGGCGATTCGGTTGTGGGCGTGGTTGCGATCGCTTTATGGTGACAATCAAGAGCGTGTAATTTTAGAAAATTCTTTCTCTTATGTAGACTGGCGGAATGCATTCTTCAGTTTTGGACATCCAAAAGGAGAAGAAATTCCTCAGATACACGATCCTAATTGTCCTTGCGTCAAAACTACAGCCCAGTGGTTATTCAATGAAAAAACAGGAATTGTTTCTCATCAATGGCAAGAATTATTGCTTGCTTACACTGGGATCGCAGAATTTAAATTGAACGAAATATTAAATCAAAGATTGTTTGGTGTAACTCGCCGTTCTTTGCAAGGCGATTTAGAAATTTTAGCAAAGTTGGGTTGGCTGGTATATAAGAATGAAAAATATTACCATGTCAGCGAGTTTCCGCCACGTCCAGTTACATCTAGAGATGAAATTTATCCTAGCAAATTGAGTGCTTATGAATTGAACTTTCTACATGAAGATTTAGTGGCGATCGCACAAAATCATTCCCAACAAATTAACGGTATCCAGCGCTTTTTTCTGGAATTAGATTATGTGATTCCGCCTAGCAATCTCGATTTAGTTGACGATTGGCAATACGAGTTAAGACAAATTTGGACAAAGACCCCAGTACCGCCGATTAAAATCACTTATGACAGTGCCAGAACACGAAATGTTGTGACATGTATCGTTTATCCAGTTTGCATTTATTACATCCAAAGAGCAGTTTACCTCTGTGCTTATGGCGAAAGTCCCGATCGCAAAACTGACTGGTACAATTTTCGCCTCGATCGGATTCAACAAATCACATCTTTAGAATGGAGTAATGTGGAGATTCCCCAACATTTGCAACAGCATTATCAACAAATAACTTTGTTAAATCCAGATTATATTGCTCAAGAAATGGCTAATGCTTGGGGGTTTGATTTCTACTTACCCTCACGACTGATGTTGCTCAGATTTGACGGTGATTATAATGAACGCTACATTCAAAATACCATCCGCCACAAGACTTTTAAAGCCATCACTTACCAACAAGCACAGAATCTAATTCGTCGTGAAATTAGTTATTCACAACACAAAAAAGCGTTATTAAAAGTATTAGAAAATCGTTCACCCCAAGACGCTTACTACCAAGTTTCTTATCGTCATCAAGATAATGGCATAATGATGCGGCTGCGGGCGTGGCGGCCTAGATGTGAAGTCTTGCTTCCTTTTGATTTACGGCAAAGTATCGCTACTGATGTCGCCCAAGAATTTGAACTTTATCATCAGCATTAACAGAGTTATGAACACAGTTAAACTCACAGAAAAATTTGAATCAGCTTTAGTTTATGCAACTCGTCTTCATGCCAATCAAACACGCAAAATTAGCGGCGTTCCTTACATATCACATTTACTGAGTGTAGCGGCTTTGGTAATAGAAGCTGGTGGAAGTGAAGAAGAAGCGATCGCAGCTCTGTTGCATGATAGTATCGAAGACCAAGGCGGTAAAGTCACCCGTGAAGATATCCGTCAACGTTTTGGCGAAATAGTAATAGCAATAATTGATGGCTGTACAGAGTGGGATACACCTCCCAAACCCCCTTGGCTAGAACGGAAACAGCGGTATTTAGAAAACCTGCGCCATGCATCACCATCAGTAAGGCTGGTATCTTTAGCAGACAAATTGCATAATGCTAGATCGTTATTAGCAGATTGGCAACAACGGGGAGATGCCATTTGGGTTGAGTTTCATAACAGCAAAGAAAAGACTTTGTGGTTTTACCAATCACTAATTGAAGTTTATCATCAAACAGGTAATGATTGGATGACAGAAGAACTCGAACGAATTGTTAACGAATTACAGTCGGGCGTGAACAGACTATAGTTAAGGCAGGTGAAGTAGCCACAAAGCAATTATGACCACCAACTTACCTGTAGTCACAGAGATTGTACCAATTGCCTTGCAATTGCAACCCGCGATCGCCATGACCAACGACCAATTTTACGACTTTTGTCAACTCAACCGTGATTTTCGCATCGAACGCAATGCTGCTGGAGAATTAGTGATTATGCCCCCTACTGGTTCTGAAACTGAACCCTCTAAACGCGAACCTTAATATAATAGGACTTACGTAAAAGTCCTCTCAAACTCTTATTCCTCCGTGACCTCTGCGCCTCTGTGGTTCGATTTTACGTAACCTATGCGTAAGTCATGTATAATTAAATCAATAAACTTATTATGTATATTCAAAACCTAGTCTGGTCTGCGTTAATAAGCGATCCAATTAAATCAATTAGTGCAATAGCTGCAACGATTAGTGCATTTGCTGCAACTGGTGCATTAATTATTGGTTGGAAGAATTTCAGAAAAGATACTACAAGAATAAGTCTAGCTGTCAAACGTGCCAACAATGGACCTTTAATACTTCAACATCCTAGAGAAGAATTTCTAATTTTTGAAATATATAATCAGGGAATATCCCCTGTAGTTATTAATCAAGTAGGTATTAAAGTTTGTAAAAAACTTTGGATCAAAAATAAATTTATTAATTTGGTTGATTTACCTTATGCCTATTTAGACATGAGAAATCAGGAAGGAGCAATAGGAACTATTGAATGTGTGGGAGTACCTGGTACTATACCAGCTAGATCAATGGGTGTATTTTTGCTAAACTACTCTAGCATGAGAAATGCATCTGTTAATTACCAAAAACAAAGTATATCTCTGGACAGCTTAGAGTTTGTTGGAAGCCAAAGGGTAATAAGAACTTTTCAAGAATTTCAGAAATCTCAGGATTCTCAAGGAATACAGCTTCAAATAACTCCCTATGTTTTAACTGGTTCTGGAGAGTATTTTATTGGCAAAAAAGCATTAATCAGACTAGGCAATTTAAGCGAGGCGATTGCATAATAATGACTGGACTAAATGTCTGCTTGCAGAACATAAAAATAGGGACTGAGATTTATTTCTCAGTCCCTATAAAAAAGCGGGCTAACCACTAATGCCTGGTTAACCCGTGCAGCTTTGGGAACGCGCAGAGAAATTGTTATTGCAATACCAACTTCACGTTAGCGTTTTGTAGACCGCGCTGTTTTACTTCAGCCAAGGTCTTGTTAACAGCATATTTTTGGTTAATGGAGTTGATCAACTCGGTTTGGTTGTGCTTTTTAGCAACGCCCCACAGGTCAGCGATTAGGTCAAAAGAACCATCGCTGTTGCGAGACCAGCCCAAGTCATATTCGCCATCCAATACGGCAACGATATCGGAACGAACGCGCTGACCGTTATAACCACGGACATCAGCTTCAGTCTTTACGCTGATACCGAGGTCGCGCAAAGAAGCTTTGAGGATTTCGGCATCGGTGATTTTGGTACGCAGGGTGCTAAAGTGAGACATTTGGGTTTCCTCCAATGAGAAGATTGAGAAATACGACAACGGTTTGTTTTGGGCGAAGCCGCACTTAGCAGGAGGCGGCTTTTTTCATAACTGCTAGCCCTAAAGCTAGCCTTTCCCCCTGGGATGGCAGAGGAAAGCTTTTAAAACTCCATTCGCTGATACTCAGCAACGGAGGATGCTGCGGGACGCGCTCGCTGTCTGGCCCAATCTCTCAGAGCCGTTACTTGTTCTTGCATCGTTCGAGACAGCGGCAATGTTGCCTTCAGCGCAGCAATAATATCTAGTTGTGTGAACTCCCGATCTTGGGCAAAAGCTTCATACATTGCCGCAACGATCGCTTGTTCAATTTCTGCACCAGAGAAGCCATCAGACATCTTAGCTAGTTGCTCAAGGTCAAATCGAGAGATGTCTTCGCGGCGCTTGGTTAGGTGAATATTAAAAATATCTTGGCGTTCTTCTGGAGTTGGCAAGTCCACAAAGAAAATTTCATCAAAGCGTCCTTTCCTCAAAAATTCCCCAGGTAACCGTTCAACTCGGTTGGCGGTTGCCATCACAAACACTGGAGATTTCTTATCTTGCATCCATGTCAGGAAAGAACCGAAGATTCTACTTGAAGTACCGCCATCGGAATCAGAGGAACCTCCACTACCAGCAAAGGATTTATCTAATTCATCAATAAACAAAATCGCTGGGGAAATAGATTCTGCTGTTTTCAGGGCGTTCCGCAGATTTGCCTCACTTCGTCCCACCATTGAGCCGTCGTAGACTCGCCCCATATCCAACCGCAACAGTGGTAAACCCCACAGCCGGGAAGTAGTTTTGGCAATTAATGACTTACCGCAACCGGGAACTCCTAGAATTAACATCCCCTTTGGTTGAGGCAAACCATATTCTCTCGCTCTTTCTGTGAAAGCGTTAGAACGCTGCTTGAGCCATCTTTTTAACTCTTCTAAGCCACCTACTGCATCAATGGTTTCATCTTCTTCAATGTATTCTAAGATACCATTGCGCCGAATGAGTTGCTTTTTCTCAGATAAAACGATATCTACCTCATCTTCCGTCAAACGCCCTGTAGTTACCTGTGCCTTACGGTAGACTTTTTCAGCTTCATCTTTGGTTAAGCCCAAAGCTGCCCTGAGAAGTTTTTCTCTAGCCTCTGTTGTCAGCCGCCGTCCACGATTTTGGTCTAGATGATAAGTCAGTACTTTATTCAATTCAGCCATATCTGGCAGGCGAAAGTCGAGGACTACAACTTCCTTTTCCAGTTCTATAGGTACTTGCTGCATTGGGGACATCAAAATGATGTTCTTTTGCGTACCTTTAAAGCTGGCGATCGCATCACGTAATGATCTAGTGGTTGCAGGCGCATCAATAAAGGGGTGTAAATCTTTAAGAATAAATATACTTGGTTCTTTTTGCCGGATAATCCACTCAATTGCCGCCTCTGGAGATACGGTATTGTGTTGGGTGACATTCCGGGGTTGACCGTACTCCACAATGCCGTGTGTTACTGTCCAAACAAATACTCGGCGCTGGGGCTTTAACAACTGGGCGATCGTGGAAATTGCTTGCTCAGCCCGCTCCTCCTCGGAGGTCACAAGGTAGATTAAAGGGTATTGAGCTTGAATTAGGATATTGAGCTCTTCTTTCATACATCGACCTTCTCGAGACCTTATAGAGACAGTAGAGACATTGCTTTCGGTAAAGGCAACCGAATGATGAATTTAGTCATTCATCATTCCTATCTAGCAAGGAACCAACTCTTCCTCACCCTTGGGATGGGTTTCATCTTCATCCATTTCATCAATGGAAAGATGCTCTTGACCAACTACTCCTGGTTGATTGCCCAAATGAACCAGTTCCCCATCACGTAAGACTAGTGAGCTATCACAAGTTGGGCATGAATAAACTCTATGAGTCCGCCCATAAGATGAAGCTTCCACTTCATCAACTAATTCTGAATTAGACAGGTAAAAAACGAGGGCACGTTCGGCAAGTTCTGACATATGTTGGCAGTCAACTGCTGAACGAATCTTCAGTTTTCTGTGCAACTCTGGCGATAAATACAAAGTGACCTTTTGCTTAGTTTGCGTTTGCATATAACTCTTTAACGGTCTTACCCGGGTATGTATATCAAGTTATCGGTTCTTTTATTGGTTGTCAAGACGGTAAAACGTTTTGACGGCAGTTTTGTTACATTTGTTTATATTTGGAGTTAAAATGCTGTTGATAACTAGCCATGTTCAGATTTTTCCGGCAACGAGAACTAGTTACGAAGCAATGATTGACTGACTGGGCTTATTTTTTAATCACTTGGAGCCTTAGCGGATTAAAGTTGAACATCTTTCCAGTTGTAAACAACTGATATCCACAGGAGACAATACTTGTCGGGTTTTGGGGAAAAGGGGAAGGTGGGGTCCCCTCTGGGGATAAGGGGCGGGGGAAAGGGGAAAGAAAAAACCTTTAACCTTTACCCTTTAACCTTTACCCAAAACCAAATTCCGAGTTGAAAATGCACAAAGCGAGCAGTATTGCCACAGGAGATGCCAAGTTTATTCAGCAGTTTCTCAATTTGGTAACAATAACTCGTAAATTGGCGAAGGTATTGATTTGAGTTTCTGGTATTTCTATAAAATCAGTGACTTTGGCAAAATGCGTGATGTAAATGGCTACTGCTAATAAAACCTGTAGTTTGGAGCGAAGAATTTATCGCTTTGCCGCCAGCGTTAGCTCTTTGGCTGCCCTGTTAATAATCCTGTGGGGTTGTGCTGGGACTGATTTTAACGCCCAAGCGATCGCCTGGAAAACTTATAGCAACTCCCGTTATGGTTTTGAGTTTCCATATCCTAGTAACTGGACTTCTTTAGCAGCCCCAGAAAACAACGATGGAATTACGTTTATTTCACCACAGAATAACTCAGTGAAAATTCGTGGGTGGGCAAGTCAACAGCTACCAAATTCGATTCTCAAAGATCGGGAGCCTGGAAAAAAGATACAACCAAACTTTCAAACTGCCCAAGGAATATCCGGGGTACTGGTTGTAGAAGCTGACCAACAAGTAGCTTCAATCACACTGACACTAACTCAGAATCAAGTGAAATACTACTGGCAGGGACAAAGCAACAGCCAAGAATTTCCAGATTACTACCCCTTGTTTTATTACATTGCCCAGCAGTATCGAATTCCAAAGTCCTAAGTTATGGGGTATGGGGAGATGAGGACATAGCTTCGCTAAGGGTAAAGGTTAAAAGGTTAAAGGGAAAAGGGAAAAGGAATAAATTTAATCTTTCTCTTTCCCCCTTACCCCTTTCCCTTTCCCCTTTGCCCTTGCCCCTTCCCCAATGCCCAATACCCAAAATCTACATCTCTCTCAGAATGATGATTGAGAGGGGACACAAACCTGATAGATTTAGCTATCAGCGAGTAAAAACTGGTGAAGATGAAAGTCCTGGTTATTGGTGGCGATGGGTATTGCGGTTGGGCAACTGCTCTTTACCTTTCCAATCGAGGTTATGAAGTTGGAATTTTAGATAGTTTGGTGCGGCGGCACTGGGATAATGAGCTCGGTGTTGAAACTCTGACGCCGATCGCACTTATTCAGCAACGCCTCCAGCGCTGGCAAGATTTAACTGGTAAATCTATCGACCTGTTTATCGGCGATATTACTAATTACGAGTTCCTCAACAAAGCATTACATCAATTTCAGCCAAATGCTATAGTGCATTTTGGCGAACAGCGCTCGGCTCCATTCTCGATGATTGACCGAGAACATGCAGTTGTCACCCAGGTAAATAACGTAGTTGGTACGTTGAACTTACTGTATGCCATGCGGGAAGATTTCCCAGATTGTCATTTAGTGAAGCTGGGGACGATGGGTGAATACGGTACGCCCAACATCGATATCGAAGAAGGGTATATCACCATTGAACACAATGGACGCAAGGATACACTACCTTATCCCAAGCAACCTGGTTCGATGTACCATTTAAGCAAAGTCCATGATAGCCATAACATCCACTTTGCTTGCAGAATTTGGGGATTGCGGGCAACGGATTTAAATCAGGGTGTGGTTTACGGCGTCTTAACCGAAGAAACGGGGATGGACGAGTTATTGATTAATCGGCTGGATTATGATGGCGTGTTTGGTACAGCACTAAACCGTTTTTGTATTCAAGCAGCCATTGGACATCCGTTAACTGTCTACGGTAAAGGTGGACAAACTCGCGGATTTTTGGATATTCGGGATACAGTAAGATGTGTGGAATTGGCGATCGCTAACCCTGCCGAACCTGGTGAATTCCGCGTATTTAACCAATTTACCGAACAATTCAGCGTTGGCGATTTAGCACTACTGGTGAAAAAAGCTGGGAATGCAATGGGATTGAATGTAGAAATCAATCACCTAGATAATCCCAGAGTTGAAAAAGAAGAACATTACTTCAACGCTAAAAACACCAAATTGCTAGATTTAGGTTTACACCCGCATTTTCTTTCTGATTCTTTGCTTGATTCTCTGTTAAACTTTGCGATCAAGTATCAGAAACGAGTTGATAAAAAACAAATTCTGCCTAAAGTCTCTTGGCACAGAAATTAAAGTTGACCCTGCGTGCGGCTGATAACAGAACCTTATTTAACTCAAGTCAATAACTGGCCGAAAACTGGTCGTCATATCCTAGCACAATATGACGACCAGTTAATTGTTGTTTATCAAGCCTATCGTCCAGCTATTGGTGACTTCGCCGCCACCTACGGTTATTTTGGTGGTGAGTTCAGTTTTGAGCGCATGAGTTGGATCAAACCTAACTTCCTCTGGATGATGTATCGTTCTGGATGGGGTACAAAAACTAGGCAAGAGGTAGTGTTAGCTATTTGGATTAAGCGTTCAGCTTTTGATGAAATTTTAAAGGCGGCTGTTCATTCCAGCTTTGTTCCAGAAATTTATCCCAACACAAGTGCTTGGCAAACAGCGCTAAAGCACTCACAAGTTCGCTTGCAATGGGACCCAGACCATCACCCATCGGGGACAAAATTAGAACGACGCGCTATTCAGTTAGGGTTACGCTCTCAAATGCTAGCTGCTTACGCCAAAGATTGGATTTTAAACATTGAGAACATCTCGGATTTTGTACAAAAGCAGCGCCAAAACATTAAATCTGACTGTACACAATTGATTACACCACGGGAGACAGTTTACTCTGTCCTTGATATCGAAACGCAAAAAAAGCTGGGATTATCTGCCTGGACTGAATAGTTTTTTATGAGAATTGCCCTGTTCACCGAAACCTTTTTGCCCAAGGTTGACGGCATTGTAACGCGCCTGCGCCACACCGTTGACCATCTACAACGCAATGGTAATCAAGTGCTGGTGATTGCCCCTGATGGAGGCATAACAGAACACAAAGGCGCTAAAGTTTACGGCATTACTGGCTTTCCTCTGCCATTGTATCCAGAATTAAAAATGGCACTTCCCCGCCCAGCCATTGGTTACGCCTTAGAAGAGTTTCAGCCAGATATTATTCATGTCGTGAATCCAGCAGTTTTGGGTTTATCTGGCATATTTTATAGCAAATTCCTCAAAATACCCTTAGTAGCGTCTTATCATACGCATTTACCCCAGTATCTCCAACATTACGGCTTGGGAATGCTCGAAGGGCTGCTTTGGGAACTGCTTAAAGGCGCTCATAATCAAGCAGCTTTGAATCTGTGTACCTCTACAGCTATGATGGAGGAACTGTCAGCACACGGTATAGAACGGGTAGATTTATGGCAGCGTGGGGTGGATACGGAATTATTTCATCCCGATTTAGCTAGTGTAGAAATGCGATCGCGTCTATCGCAAAATCATCCAGAAACCCCCTTACTACTTTACGTTGGGCGTCTTTCCGCTGAGAAAGAAATTGAGCGCATCAAACCAATTTTAGAAGCAATTCCCGAAGCGCGATTGGCATTGGTTGGGGACGGGCCGCACCGTCAAGCACTGGAAAAACACTTTGCCGGGACAAACACCAATTTTGTAGGGTATCTCATGGGGCAAGAGTTAGGTTCTGCTTTTGCTAGCGCTGACGCCTTTATTTTTCCTTCCCGAACCGAAACATTAGGCTTAGTATTACTAGAAGCAATGGCAGCTGGTTGTCCAGTAGTAGCAGCCCGTTCTGGAGGAATTCCTGATATTGTGACAGATGGGGTAAATGGATATCTTTTTGAACCAACAGCAGATGTTCAAGGGGCGTTAGCTGCTACTATCCGCCTTTTAGAACAGAAACAACAGCGAGACATCATCCGTCAAAATGCTCGCCTGGAAGCAGAAAGTTGGGGTTGGGCAGCTGCCACTTCCCAGTTACAAAATTACTATCAAAAGATGATATCTTCTCAACAATAGGGATTGGGGGGGTAGGGGAGATGAGGGAGATGAGGGGGATGAGGGAGATGAGGGAGATGAACAGGCAGGGGGCAGGGAGCTCTTAGCAGAGGTAAGAATTCCTAACTCCTAACTCCTAACTCCTAATGCCCCATACCCAAAATCTAAAATCTAAAATCTAAAATCTAAAATCTAAAATTCCCATGACACTCCCCAACCCTGGCAGCGTCTTGGCTACATTAACTGAACTGACTCAAGTTAATCGTACTCACGCCCTACTGCGTCGCGTTAAAGATTTATCTGTTAATGAATTTGTTTGCTTACTCGACTTTATAACGGCTGAATTTCAGCAATTTCTGAGAGCCATTGAACTAATTAATAATGAAGCTCTAGAAACTATGTTGGAAAAAGTCCTAGAAGCTATTACACTCAAAATCGGTCAAATTCTCCAAGCAGAACACACAGCTATTTTTTTAGTTGACCATGACAAAGGCCAACTTTGGTCAAAAGTTCCCCAAGATAATACTCAAAAATTCTTAGAAATTCGTACTCCCATTACAGTCGGCATCCCCGGTCATGTTGCTAGTACAGGCCAATATCTAAATATATCTGAAACTTATACTCACCCTCTATTTAGCCCAGAACTGGAAAAACAAATGGGCTACAAAATTCACAATATTTTATGTATGCCGGTCATTAGTAGCAAAAACAAAACTGTGGCGGTAGTGCAACTGGCTAATAAAACCGGGAATATTCCATTTAATTATGATGATGAAGAGCGTTTTCGAGATTTCGCAGCTTCTATTGGAATTATCCTGGAAAGCTGCCAATCTTTTTATGTCGCTGCTCGCAATCAAAGAGGTGCAACGGCTTTGCTGCGGGCAACTCAAACATTAGGGCAAAGTCTGGATTTAGAAGCTACTTTGCAAATAGTCATGGAGCAAGCTCGAATTTTAATGCAAGCAGACCGCAGTACGCTGTTTTTATATCGTAAAGAAATGAGCGAATTATGGACGAAAGTAGCAGCGGCCGATGGAACAAATTTAATAGAAATTCGCATTCCTGCTAACCGTGGCATTGCTGGTTATGTAGCTTCTACAGGTGAAGCCCTAAATATTCCTGATGCTTACAAAGACCCACGTTTTGACCCAACTACAGATCGAAAAACCGGGTACGTAACTCGCAATATTTTGTGTTTGCCAGTCTTTAATTCGGCAAATGAATTGATTGGCGTAACGCAATTAATTAATAAGCAACAAAGCAGTTTTACTGCCTCCGATGAAGAGTTTATGCGGGCTTTTAATATTCAAGCAGGAATTGCTTTAGAAAATGCTCGGTTGTTTGAAAATGTGCTGTTAGAAAAGCAGTATCAGAAAGACATTTTGCAAAGTCTTTCTGATGCTGTAATTTCTACAGATATGGCAGGAAAAATCGTCACAATTAATGATGCAGCATTAGAATTACTGGGTTGTCCCATCGGAGATGCTAGTACCAAAAGCAACAAACTTTTGTGGGAACAAAATTTGATTGGTCGCCGAGTTTGGGAAGTTGTACCGATTGAAAATCTGCAAATGCGGCTAGAAGATAGTTTAAAAACTGGAGCTAAACATTATGTACCAGAGCAAAGTTTGATAGTGGGACTGTATCAAGTTACGAGTGCTGTTAGCGATAGCGGGGCGTTGAGCCAGTGCCCAGTTTTGAGTTTTATTCAGGAATCGGTATCCAAAACTCAGTACTTAAGTTTAGCAGTGCGCGATCGCCATAATCCCGATATTTTTATTCCTTGGAATCAACCCCTAACCCCCAAATCTAAGTTTCTCACAACCGATCGCGTGCAAATATTAGAACGCAGTATCAATCTCACTGTTAATCCCTTGACTAACCCAGAAGGTGGTGTCCGCGGTGGTTTGGTGGTGTTGGAAGACATTAGTCAGGAAAAACGGATGAAAACTACCATGTCCCGCTACCTGACGCCCCATGTCGCCGAACAGGTTATGGCTTTGGGGGAAGATGGCTTAATGGTGGGTGAACGCAAGGAAGTAACCATCTTGTTTTCTGATATCCGAGGCTACACTACACTCACGGAAAATCTCGGTGCAGCTGAGGTGGTATCGCTGCTGAATCAGTATTTTGAAACAATGGTAGAAGCAGTTTTTAACTACGAAGGCACTCTCGATAAATTTATTGGCGATGCTTTAATGGCCGTATTTGGTGCGCCGCTACCACTTACAGAAAATCATGCTTGGAGGGCTGTACAATCGGCATTGGATATGCGACACCGCTTAGAGGAATTTAACCAGCGGCGAATTATCCAGGCGCAGCCACAAATTCATATTGGCATTGGTATTAGTTCTGGGGAAGTGGTTTCGGGTAATATTGGTTCTCGCAAGCGCATGGATTACACCGTAATTGGTGACGGTGTAAATTTGAGTTCGCGCTTAGAAGGAGTAACTAAGGAATACGGTTGTGATATTCTTTTAAGTGAATTTACTTACCAACTTTGCAGCGATCGCATTTGGGTGCGCCAGTTAGATAGAATTCGAGTCAAAGGGAAACACCAAGCAGTCAATATCTACGAGTTAGTTGGCGATCGCAGTACTTATTTGGATGCCAACACTCAAGAGTTTTTGTTTCACTATCATACTGGACGCTCAGCTTATTTATCGCGTAACTTTTCGCAAGCGATCGCTTGTTTTGAAGCCGCTAAACGCATCAAACCTAAAGACCAAGCTGTCAATATCCACCTAGAACGCGCTTGTAATTACCAAGAAACCCCGCCTCCAGAATCCTGGGATGGTGTTTGGACAATGCTTACTAAGTAATAGTCATTGGGCATTGGGCATTGGGAAGAAGCAGGGGGGCAGGGGGCGGGGGGCAGAGGGGAAGATTTTCTCCCCTGCTCCCTGCTAAGATCTCCCCTGCCTCCTCATCTCCCCATCTCCCCATCTCCCCATCTCCCTCATCTCCCTCATCCCCTTTCAACCTTGAGCCTCTCCCTGGTCATCTAGAAATGGATCTTCACCGATTCTCAGTTCTTTTTTTGAGCGTTTCAACTGTTTCCATAAATCTTTTATTTGGTCGTAAGCTTCATCAGGAGGCAGTTTTCCACCTGTTTCCAAGTTGCAAATATAGCTTACTTTTTGGGCAAATTCCTGTAAATTCGCATTAAAAACCAAGTTTTCTGGCTTTACTTGACCGTAGTAGCGGCCACGAGGATAGATAAAGTCATCCTTATTCACTATTTTTCTCTCCATTTATTAAATTCCCCTTTTGTTTGAATCTTGAAAGCTGAGTCACCAGCTACCCCGAATCTTTCTGCTGTCAGACTAGGGCAATTGAATCATTTAACTCCGTTGTCAACCTTGATGCGGGAGTTGGTCTATTCAAGTATTGAAGCTAGAGGATAAAGCTTGAAATACTTTCACCGTAAACTTTACAAACAAAGTCCCTACTAAAGTGACTAGAGAGAATATTTAATTTTCCTCCCAATTGTCAATTTATCTCATCTTAATTTATGAAATTCGGATTGTAATTAACTTCACTAAAAACCCTTATTCGGCAAGTATTAATATATACTCTTCTTTAAGAAAATTTTATTTGCAAAAATAATTACAAGTAAACTTTAAATCAATAAATTACACATCAAAAACTTACTATCTAGTAGATATAATTGTCTTCTGTTAAAAGTTAGAGATCGAGTTCTGAATCTTTAGTAATCTGCTCCTGGTTGCTAACCATTGACCCAAAAACCAGACTCTTACAACTATTTTCACGTTTATGATAGACCAGGATTCAGTCTAGGGAGTGAGGAGTGATTCAATTTTAGATTTTAGATTTTTTGTTCAATCCAAAATCCAAGTTTCGCTCTAAGCGGATCTTTGGTGCTTTTAAACTCCTCAAAGCAGCCTTGGCAGACTACTAATTCCCAATCCCTAATCCCTAGTCCCCGATCGCCAGTCACCAATGGCTAATGGTTAGTAACTAAAGTTGACAACTCTCTGGCGTAGAACGGCAGAGATTCTTCCTTCATCCAACATTGCCTCTAAAAGCAGTGCCTTTAGACGGTCTTACACGCTGTCCAGAAGCAGTAGCGAGATGCCCTCCCGCCACGCCAGTTGCTCTACGACGGAGACCCTCAAGACCGCACTGGCTCAAAATTCGTAAACCCTCATCTCTGATATTCATAGCAGCGTTAATACCTCTGTCATGTATCGTTTGACATTTGGGACATTGCCAACTACGAATATCTAAACTCAGATTATCACTCTTGTGTAAGCAGTTACTACAAGTCTTGGAGCTTGGGAAAAACCTGTCTACTTCGATGTAGATTTTTCCATCCCATTCCAACTTGTACTTTAACATGATGCAGAACTGACCACAACCAGCATCACTAATTGCCAAAGCTAGTCTCTGGTTTCTGACCATGTTCCTAACTGCCAGATTTTCTATTACTATGACTTGGTTTTCGTCAACTAATTTACGACTTAGTTTGTGCAGAAAATCTTCACGATATCTAGTAATTTTTGCATGAACTTTAGCAACTTTAATCCTTGCTTGATTAAAGCTGTCTTAGAAGGACGGGTTTTTAAACCCAAATTTTCGATAAAATGGTGAAGCCTCAAAGGACAAAAATTGTCCATCGCCTAAAAATTTATCTGCCACCATGTCTGTTAATTCCAAACTATACGAAGGCAAAGCTAAAATTCTCTATGCAACGGACGATCCGGAAGTCTTGTTAGCTGATTTCAAGGATGATGCCACGGCGTTTAACGCCCAAAAGCGTGGCAGTATTCAAGGAAAAGGAGAAATTAATTGTAGCATTTCGAGCCAGCTTTTTAAACAGTTGGAGGCAAATGGTATAAAAACTCACTTTATCGACAGCCCTGCCCCGAATCAGATGCGGGTGAGAGCAGTCAAGATTGTGCCTTTAGAAGTAGTGATTAGAAATATTGCTGCTGGCAGTCTGTCTCAGCAAACAGGGTTGCCAGTGGGTACAATTCTGAAACAGCCTTTGGTTGAGTTTTATTACAAAAACGACGAATTAGGAGATCCTTTGTTGACACGCGATCGCCTGTACCTGCTAGAACTAGCCACGCCGGAACAAGTGGACGCAATTACACATCTAGCATTGCAAATCAACGAGTTTCTCGGTGGCTTTTGGCAGCGGTGCGGCATTACCCTGGTGGACTTCAAACTAGAATTTGGTTTGGACTCACAACAGCAGTTGCTCTTGGCAGATGAAATTAGCCCCGACACCTGCCGTTTGTGGGATACCGCAGAACAAGACTCAAACCGTCGGGTAATGGACAAAGACCGCTTTCGCAGGGACTTAGGAAATGTAGAGGGTGCTTACCAGGAGGTTTTACAGCGAGTGTTAAAAGCAGTAGAGAATAATAATTAAAAAATTGGGAAAAATCTATTAAACTCGTGTGGATTGTCATTTGTCCTTCGTTCTTCGTCCTGTGTCATTAGTCATTTGTGAAAAACTAATGCCCAATGCCCAATGACTAATGACCAATGACCAATGACCAATGACTAATTATGGTGTGTGTGGTTGTGAAGAGGAATCATAAGTAAAATGCGTTTATATCCAGTATTGCTGACAGCAGTAGCAATTGCAGTGCCTTTGGGCGGCTCACCGAGTGCAAATGCACAAACCGCCAACAGTTCAAAACAGACAACAGAAGTTTTGACACTAGAAACAAATCAGCAGCCAGAAAAAGATACTGGTCAAGGTGACTCTGGTAATAGTCTAGAATCTCGACCCAATGCCACAGAGGTTGCAGAGGCGGAACATCTCCAGTCTCGTGTTGTGGCAGTTTTCCCTGGTAAAAAAACAAAAGCGATCTCTCACGACAAGCCGCTCCGCGTCTACGCCACACCAGAGGTAATAGTGCCAACCTCGACAACACCAACAACGGCACAAACCCTAGCTAATGGCAATCTTGCTCAACAGCCATCTCCTGCTCTAGACATTCCACCCCCAGATATTCAGCAACCAACGCCTTCGCCAACACCTGAGACTACTCCAGTCCCAGAGAATGTCAATCCCCCTGCAACAGAACCTGTATTACCCACAACTCCCGAAGATACTCAACAGCCATCTTCCACTCCCGACATTCCCCTGCCAGATAGTCAACAACGAACGCCAGCCCCAGCCCCAGCCCCAGGAACTACTCCAGAAAATACACAACCCAGCACAGCGCCAGAAGCCACCGATCCCCGCGTACTGGTATCGGAAGTATTGGTTAGATCCCAGACTGGGCAACTATCCCCAGAATTGGAAGAACAAGTTTACAGAGTGATTCGCACTCAACCAGGACGAACCACAACCCGGAGTCAACTGCAAGAAGATATTAACGCCATCTTTGGTACTGGCTTCTTCTCGAATGTCCAAGCAACCCCAGAAGACACCCCCTTGGGTGTGCGGGTGAGCTTTGTTGTACAGCCCAACCCAGTTTTGAGTAAGGTAGAAGTGCAAGCCAATCCTGGTACTGGCGTTGCCTCGGTACTACCACCCAACACTGTAGATGAAGTATTTCGTGAACAGTATGGTAAAATCCTAAATTTGCGTGACTTACAGGAAGGAATCAAGCAGTTAAACAAGCGCTATCAAGACCAAGGTTACGTACTAGCCAACGTCATTGGAGCGCCCCAAGTCTCTGAAAACGGAGTTGTTACCCTACAAGTAGCAGAAGGGGTAGTGGAAAACATTCGAGTCCGGTTCCGCAATAAAGATGGTCAGGAAACAGACGAGAAAGGACAACCAATTCGGGGACGCACGCAAGAATACATCATTACACGGGAAGTGGAATTAAAGCCAGGACAGGTATTCAACCGCAACACAGTCCAAAGAGACCTACAGCGCGTGTATGGACTGGGACTGTTTGAGGATGTGAATGTCTCCCTTGACCCTGGTACTGACCCCAGCAAAGTTGACGTAGTAGTGAATGTGGCTGAACGTAGCAGCGGTTCTATTGCCGCTGGGGCAGGGATTAGTTCTGCTAGCGGACTTTTTGGTACAGTCAGCTATCAACAGCAAAACTTGAATGGCAGAAACCAAAAACTGGGAGCAGAAGTACAGGTGGGAGAAAGAGAACTGCTGTTTGACCTGCGGTTTACCGACCCCTGGATTGCTGGAGATCCTTACCGGACTTCCTACACAACTAATCTTTTTCGCCGCAGTTCCATTTCGCTGATTTTTGATGGTCAAGATCAGGAAATTAGGACTTTTAATCCGGATAATCCCACAGATACAGAAGCTCAAGATCGCCCCCGTGTTGTCCGTCTAGGTGGCGGTGTCACTTTTACTCGTCCCCTATCCTCCAATCCGTACAAAAGTTCAGTTTGGACTGCCTCGGCAGGTTTACAGTATCAACGAGTTACCACTGATGATGCTGATGGCAACCGCAGAACAACAGGAGCATTATTTGACGATAATGGTAATCGCATCAGCCAAGAAGAAGTTCCACTGAGCTTCTCTGGTACAGGTCAAGACGATTTATTACTGTTACAGCTGGGGGCACAGCGGGATCTTCGTAATAATCCCCTCCAACCCACTAGTGGTTCTTATCTCCGCTTCGGGATCGATCAGTCAGTACCCATAGGAGAAGGTAATATTTTACTTACCAGATTCCGTGGTAGCTACAGTCAATATATCCCCGTGCAATTGATTCGTCTTAGCAAAGGGGCACAAACCCTAGCATTTAATCTGCAAGCAGGAACTGTCCTTGGCGACTTGCCCCCATACGAAGCCTTTACCATTGGCGGTAGCAACTCGGTGCGGGGTTACGAAGAAGGAGCATTAAGCAGTGGACGTAGCTATGTGCAAGCATCAGTTGAGTATCGATTTCCAGTTTTTTCTGTAGTTAGCGGCGCACTATTTTTTGATATCGGTAGTGACTTGGGAACTACTACTAGACCGGCTGAAATACTAAATAAAAACGGTACTGGCTACGGTTATGGCCTCGGCGTTCGCGTCCAGTCTCCTTTGGGACCTATTCGCATTGACTACGGTATCAATGATGACGGTGATAGCCGGATTAATTTCGGTATTGGCGAAAGGTTTTAATTAGTTAGGAGTTAGAAGTTAGGAGTTATGAGTTTTAATTCCTCACTCTTCACTCTTAACTCATAACTTTTTACGATTAGCTTGCTAATTTTGACGTTTGCCTCAATACTGTTCCGATAAAGAGATAAATGACATTTATGAGCAAATATCAGGGGTTTTACCAAAACAGACTATGAACGATACTAAACGAAATATATTGAGTTTTCGCTTATGCAACAGCACACTCTAGCAGCCCCAATCACCCAGACTGGAGTGGGACTGCATAGCGGTGTGACTACAGAAGTGCGGATATTACCAACTGAGCCTAGTAGTGGACGCTACTTTGTCAGGGTAGATTTACCGGATATGCCAATAATTCCAGCCCAAATTGCGGCGGTTAATCACACTGTTCTCTCAACTCAATTGGGTAAGGGTGAGGTGTATGTTCGCACAGTAGAACATTTGTTGGCAGCGCTTTCGGCTATGGGTGTGGATAATGCCCGCATTGAAATTGATGGCCCAGAAGTGCCACTTTTGGATGGTTCGGCAAAGGTGTGGACAGCTAATATTGCCCAAGTTGGCTTGGTATCACAACCGATTGACAACCGAAAACCCTTGATTGTTAGAGAACCAATATGGGTTTATCAAGAAGATGCCTTTGTATGTGCCCTCCCAGCACCGGAAACCCGCTTTAGTTACGGTATCGACTTTGATCTTGACGCTATTGGTAACCAATGGCATAGTTGGTCACCAACGGCTGAATTAGGAGATGCTTCTGCTAGCTTTGCTGCGGAAATTGCTCCTGCTCGTACTTTTGGGTTACTGCATCAAATTGAACATTTACAAAAAACAGGGTTAATTAAAGGTGGTAGTTTGGATAATGCACTGGTTTGTGGCCCCCAAGGGTGGTTAAATCCACCATTAAGATTTGCAAATGAGCCAGTTCGTCATAAAATCTTGGATTTAGTAGGAGATTTAAGTTTACTAGGAAATTTTCCTGTTGCTCACTTCTTAGCGTATAAAGCCAGCCACAATTTACACATTCAACTGGCTCAGAAAATTTTAGATTTGGGATTTTAGATTTGGGATTGGATCTGAAAGCTGAAAATCCTAGATTCATAAGGGTTTCAATGTACGCCTACTGAATTACCAGGTTAAAAATCAACTACACGGCTAATGTCAATTCTTACTCAAGTGAATAGCAGCGATCGCACCACACCTGTATCTACCGAACAACAGGGTACAAATGAGACTACAATCACATCTGAGATTAAAACAACTTTCACATCTGAAGAAATTCAGCAATTGCTACCCCACCGTTACCCATTTTTACTTATAGACAAAATCACTGACTACATCCCAGGTAAAAAAGCTGTTGGCATTAAAAATGTCACAGTTAACGAACCCTGTTTCCAAGGTCATTTTCCCGGACGACCACTGATGCCAGGAGTGCTAATTGTCGAAGCAATGGCACAGGTCGGAGGCATTGTCTTAACTCAAATGTCTCAGGTTGAAGGTGGACTGTTCGTTTTCGCTGGTATCGATAAAGTCCGCTTTCGTCGGCAAGTCATACCGGGAGATCAACTACTAATGACGGTGGAACTGTTATGGGTAAAACAACGTCGTTTCGGTAAGATGCAAGGTATTGCCGAAGTTGACGGTCAACTCGCTTGTGAAGGCGAATTGATGTTTTCTTTAGTTAACTAAAAATTGCTTTCGTGGTGTGGGCATAGCCGTGAATTGCCCTACTGAATCCTGACAAGGATAACAGTTAAAAAAAAAATCCACAACAGCATCTTATAATTTCTTGATTTTTGCCGCCCTCACACTCAACTTGCTTGCCCGACACTTTCGTTCACTGAAACACTCACGCTCAGCAACGCCAGTCGCCTCAATGGAATGGCGATCGCTATAACTCTGTTAACCAGAGTCAGGCGCTGCCCAAAAAAACCCCGTTCGCGCTGGCTTATTAAGACAGTTCTGGAGATTCACCCTTGAAAACGCTTATTCATCCAACTGCTGTAGTTCATCCCAAATCGGAACTCCACCATACAGTGCAAGTCGGTGCCTATGCTGTGATTGGAGCGCATGTCAAAGTCGGTCCTGAAACAATTATTGGCGCTCATGTCGTGCTAGAAGGGCCTTGTGAAATTGGGGCGGGAAATCAGATTTTTACAGGGGCAGCCATCGGTATGGAACCCCAAGATCTCAAGTTTGTGGGAGAACCAACCTGGGTCAAAATTGGTGATAACAACTTGATTCGGGAGTACGTGACCATTAACCGCGCTACTGGTGCTGGTGAAGCAACAGTGATTGGTGATGGGAACCTGTTGATGGCTTATGTTCATGTAGCTCATAACTGCGTGATTGAAGACCAGGTAGTGATTGCCAACTCTGTGGCGTTAGCTGGTCATGTGCATATAGAATCACGCGCTAGACTGAGTGGGGTTTTAGGTGTCCATCAATTTGTACATATTGGTAGACAGGCAATGGTGGGCGGTATGGCACGTATTGACCGGGATGTAGCCCCATATATGCTAGTGGAGGGAAATCCGGCGCGGGTGCGGACTCTTAACCTTGTGGGACTCAAACGGTCTGGTATGGACACAGCAGATTTACAAATGCTGAAAAAAGCCTTCCGCATTCTCTACCGTTCTGATTTGTCGTTTAAGGATGCCTTGGAACAACTGGAATTGTTAGGAGATACTGAAGAGTTGCAGCATCTGAGGCGCTTCCTGCTACTTTCTCAGATGCCAGGAAGGCGTGGCTTGATTCCTGGGAAGGCGAAAAAAGGCGTAAGTGATGAATCGTGAGTTAGCAGTTAAAAGTTAGGAGTTATGAGTTATGAGTTATGAGTTATGAGTTAATAAATGAAATTTTTTAACTGCCAACTCCTCACTTTGAACTTCTAACTCCTCACTTTTAGCACCTCACTCCTCACTTTTAACTCCTCACTTCTAACTCTTAACTTCTAACTTCAATTATCAAATGCGGATATTTATCAGCACTGGCGAAGTATCTGGCGATTTGCAAGGATCGCTGCTAATTACAGCGCTCAAGCGTCAAGCTGCGGCGATGGGGTTGGAATTAGAGATTTTGGCGTTGGGTGGCGAAAAAATGCTGGAGGCTGGGGCAACTCTGCTGGGCAATACTAGTGGTATTGGCTCAATGGGTATTCTGGAAGGGTTGCCTTATGTTTTGCCTACTCTCCAAGTCCAACGACGAGCGATCGCTTCCCTAAAACAAAATCCACCAGACTTGGTAGTGTTGATTGACTACATAGGTCCAAACTTGGGGATTGGCACTTTTATGCAACAAAATATACCACATATACCTGTGGTATATTACATTGCTCCCCAAGAGTGGGCTTGGTCATTGAGTTTCCGTAACACTAACCGACTTGTCGGTTTCACAGACAAACTATTAGCAATTTTTCTAGAAGAAGCCCGTTACTATCGCCAGCAAGGAGCAGAAGTTACTTGGGTAGGGCATCCTTTAGTTGACCGGATGCAAGATGCTCCCAGTCGTCAAGCAGCGCGTGCAACACTAGGGATTGCGCCAGAACAAATTGCGATCGCTCTACTCCCCGCTTCTCGCCGCCAAGAATTAAAATATCTTTTACCAATCATTTTTCAAGCTGCCCAAACTATTCAAGCTAAATTACCTGAAGTTCATTTTTGGATTCCCCTGTCTCTGGAAATCTACAGACAGCCAATCGAAGAGGCAATTGAGCGTTACGCTTTGCGGGCTACAGTTTTATCAGCTCAACAAAAGGAAGTTTTTGCTGCTGCTGATTTAGCCATTAGCAAATCTGGTACCGTCAACTTAGAACTTGCCTTGTTAAACGTCCCGCAAGTTGTAGTTTATCGCCTAAATCCCATTACTGCTTGGTTAGGTCGTAAATTCCTCAAAGGTTCCATAACTTTTGCATCACCACCGAATTTGGTAGTCATGAAGCCAATTGTGCCAGAATTTTTACAGGAGCAAGCCACACCAGAAAATATTATTCAAGCAGCGATGGAATTGCTACTCAATCCCAGTCGTAGACAGCAAACTTTGGCAGATTATCAAGAAATGCGGCAGAATCTGGGAGAAATTGGCGTGTGCGATCGGGCTGCTCAAGAAATTTTGGGAATGTTGCCCTGGAGTGGGGAGTAGGGGAGATGAGGGGGATGAGGGGGATGAGGGAGCAAAGGGGCAAAGGAGAGAATAATAATTTTTAACTCTTAACTCCTAACTCTTAACTCCTAACTCAGCACTTTCCAATGCCCAGAAGGCTCATCGACAAAAAAATGAAAGAGCAGCTAAAAAGACCAATAGTAATAGATTTATTTGCTGGTGCTGGAGGGCTAAGTTTAGGATTTGAACAAGCCGGTTTTGATGTGAAAGCTGCTGTTGAAATCGATCCAGTTCATGCCGTTGTTCATAAGTTTAATTTCCCACATTGCGTTGTATTACCTTGTTCCATCACTGAATTATCGGGGAAAGAGATTCGGGAAAGAACTGGAATTGGCAACCAAAATATCGAAACTATAATTTCTGGTTCGCCGTGTCAAGGTTACTCCTATATAGGTCGTCGAGCATTAGACGATCCCAGAAACTTTTTGGTCAAAGATTTTATCAGAATTGTCTTAGAATTAGAACCTTCTTATTTTGTTTTTGAAAATGTTAAAGGCTTGACAGTTGGGAAACATAAATGTTTTTTGTCTGAGCTAATCAAAACTTTCAAAAAAAATGGCTATAAAATCCGTTTACCGTGGAAAGTTTTGAATGCTGCTGATTATGGAGTACCACAAAGGCGAGAAAGATTATTTATTATTGGTGCAAAGAAAGGTTTTATTTTGCCTAAGTATCCTATTCCAGCTAGTAAATCACTGTGTGGAACCTTAGCTAATCCTATTTTACCTTTGACTCCTTCTTGTTGGGATGCCCTTGGAGATTTACCAGAAGCAGAAGAATTTGAGGAGTTATTATTTAGTGATTGCGTAGAAACAGAAAAATGGAGTAATCCCAGCAATTATGCACGAGAAATGAGATGTTTAGACGATCAAAGTTGGCATTTTGGCTATAAAAGAAATTGGAATCCCTCTATTTTGACTTCTAGCATGAGAACTAATCATTCGCAGATTTCACGGGCTAGATTTCAAGTTACAGAACAAGGAAAGAAAGAACCTATTTCTCATTTTTTCAAACTTGCAGAAAATGGTATAGCCAATACTTTAAGAGCAGGAACTGATGCTGCTCATGGCGCACATACTTCTCCAAGACCCATTCATTATAGTCAGCCTCGCTGCATTACAGTACGAGAAATGGCACGATTACATGGGTTTCCTGATTGGTTTCGTTTTCATATTACTAAATGGCATGGTGCAAGACAGGTAGGGAATGCAGTTCCGCCACCATTAGCAAGAGCAATTGGTAGAGAAATTATCAAATGCCTGGGAATTACTCCAACTACTCCTGAAGATGTTTTGGATTTGGGAGATCCCAAGCTTTTATCAATGAATATGAAACAAGCTGCAAATTATTGGGAATTGACTGTACCGCTTCGATGTAGTGATTAGTTTGACTGGCGATCGCTGAATCTATTTTAACACTATTGTTTTCCTGTTTTATGGCATTTTTAATTAATAAAATAAATTTGAACAAGGAATGTTACAGATTAAATACTTAAAAGAGTCAAGGATAATTTTTTGACAATCTAAAATCTCAATTCTAAAATTTAAATTAGTATAATTTATTGAATAATATTTGCCAACCACTGAGTAATAATTTGCTGTTAACCAGTACGGAAAATGACAGGTTACTGGGTGCGACATTTCTTACCAATCATTTTCAATTCTTCCTTAAAAAGAGCGCCATTTTCTTCTGCCCACAAGTATGTTGTTTTGGATAAATACTTAAAAAAGTGCTAAAAATATTGCTTTTTCATGCTTTTTGTAAATTAAAAAGTATTATTTATAACATTTATATACAGTGCCAGGCTATTGTAATATCGTGATTTAGCGGAAAACACCTGTAGTAAAAAAAATTTCAAGCTAGATGAAAATTATTGTTCTACATACTCTATAATTCTCATAATTACGGTATCCGAGTAGAAATACCGTAGATTTAGGGGTGAATTCTGATGAGCAAGTCGCAACAAGGGACACAAGTAGGTAAATACCTAACTCAGGTAATGCAGATTTATGCCAATAAAACTTTAGATGCTATGCAATTTTCGTACCAACGCCGAATCAGAAGTTGGTTGAATGGACATACTATCCAAAGCTTCGTAAGTCTGTTGCTAATAGGTGCTGTTTTAAGTGTGTTAGTTGCCTCCTGTTCAGGAAGCAGCTCAGCTACCAAAGCTGATGTAAAGCTGAGACTTGTTTCCTTTTCCGTTACTAAAGCAGCTCACGATCGGATAATTCCTAAATTTGTGGAAAAATGGAAGCAAGAACACGACCAAAACGTCACATTTGAGCAAAGTTATGGGGGTTCTGGCGCTCAAGCGGCTGCTGTCATTGCTGGTTCACAAGAAGCAGATATAGTGCATTTGGCACTTCCCCTGGACGTAAATAAAATTGCTCTTGCAGGTTTAATTAAATCAGGTTGGGAAATCAAATCTCCCAGAAATGGTATCGTTAGCAGATCTGTTGCTACTATCGTAACCCGCGAAGGTAATCCTAAAGGCATCTATACTTGGCAAGATTTAGCGAAAGATGGCATCACATTGATTGCGGCTAATCCAAAAACTTCTGGTATTGCTATTTGGGAATTCTTAGGTTTGTGGGGTTCGGTGACTCAAGCAGGAGGTGACGAGACAACAGCATTAAATTATGTCACTAAAGTCTATAAAAATACCCCTTCACTGACAAAAGATGCTCGTGAGGCTAGCGATTTATTTTTCCAAAAAGGTCAGGGAGATGTCTTAATTACCTACGAAAATGAAGTAATTTTGGCAGAAAAAACTGGAACAAAACTGCCTTATGTCGTACCAAAAATCAATATTTCTATTGATAACCCTGTAGCTGTAGTTGACAAAAACGTTGACAAGCATGGGACAAGAAAAGTTGCACAAGCATTTGTTGACTACCTTTATTCGGCAGACGCTCAACGAGAATTTGCTAGATTACAATATCGTCCTGTTAACCCCACCGTTGCCCAAGAAGTATTATCAGAATATCCCAAAATTGACACTTTATTCACATCTCAAGATTTAGGCGGCTGGGATAATATCGAGAAAAAGTTTTTTGTGGATGGGGCAATTTTTGACAAAGTTCAAGCTGGCAAAAAAGCATAAGTTTTGAGGTTGTTTTAAAAGCATTGTATGAAACGTCACGTCAAAAGCCTCAGAACCTAACCCGCCTTTACATACGAGAGAATGAGGGATGCTAAAGCCTATATCTACGAATATAGAGATTTTGAGAAAGGTTTGGAGTAGATATTTTGATTTTTCAAACATCCTCTAAATGCCAGTAGATAAAAAGTATCAGAAATTTTGCGTCACTTTACCTTAATTGATAATTTATGAGCTTTCGTAGCGGATTTAAAAATAGCTTCTTGTTAACGTCTTTAATGCTTGTTGGTAGTAGCATTAGTGCTTGTAGCAGTGGACAGGAATTGAAAAGTCAGGTAAGTATTGATGGTGCAGCTGTAGGTTTTCCTGTTTCTTTAGCAGTTGCAGAAGAATACGGCAGAAGCAAACCTGAAGCTAAAGTTAGTGTAGCCTCAAGTGGTACTGGTGGGGGTTTCAGTAAATTTTGTAATGGTGATATTGATATAGCTGGTGCTTCTCGTACCATTAGAGATGAAGAAATCAAGAAATGTCAAAGTAAGAATATTGAGTTTGTTGAATTACCTATAGCTTTAGACGGAATTGCTGTGATTGCCAATCGTAAAAATAACTTTGCTAAATGTCTAACTATTAAGGAGTTAGACAAGATTTGGAGTGCTAAATCAGACGGTAAAATCTTGAATTGGAATCAAGTAAATCCCAAATTTCCTAATGAAAAACTCAAGCTATATGCTCCAGCTTCTGATACTGGAACATTCGATTATTTGACTCAAGCAGTTACTGGCAAAGCTAAGAATGGTCGTACAGATTACACTCCCAGTCACAATCAAAACTTACTAGTGCAAGGAGTGTCAGGAGATGAATTTTCGTTGGGTTATGTGGGGATATCTTACTACATTCAAAATCAAGAAAAGCTGAATTTAGTTGCTGTAGAAAGTCCTTTAGGAAAATGTCAAAAACCGGTTCCGGTAGATAATGTGATCAAAAATATCTACACACCTTTGTCTCGTCCTTTGTTTATCTATGTAAGTAAAAAATCTTTAGATACGAAACCAGCAGTCAAAGAATTTGTAGATTTTTATCTCGATAATTCTTGGAAGTGGGTAGATAGTGTTGGTTATGTGGCTTTACCCGATGAGGCTTACGTTAAGGTAAAACAAAAATTCGCTACTGGTGAAACGGGGACAAAATTCAAAAAAGCTAAACCAGGTGAACCAATCACAAACTTCATATAAAGAGAGTTCCAGTCATTGTAGTCTGATTGTAGTGAAGAATTAATTGTTTATGCAAAATACCAATTCTCAAGACGATTTCGATCAAAGGTTCAGAGAGTCATTGGATAAGAATGTATCTGAAGATATTTCTGAAAAGATTGTTGCAGTGATTTTATTTGCTTGTGCTTTAGTTTCGGTATTGACTACTTTTGGTATTGTCGTAATTATCTTTCAAGAGACATTCGGTTTTTTCCAAGAAGTTTCCTTTGCCCAATTCTTTCTAGATACTAAATGGACGCCTTTATTTGCGGAGAGGCATTTTGGTATTTGGCCTTTAATTAATGGTACTTTCTTGACTACTGCGATCGCTATGTCGGTTGCTATTCCTTTGGGCTTATCTTCTGCCATTTATTTGAGTGAATATGCTCAACCCAAAGTAGCAGCAATTTTACGTCCCGCAGTGGAACTTTTGGCAGGAGTACCAACAGTAGTCTACGGTTACTTTGCGCTGTTATTTGTTACACCATTACTGCGGAATATTATCCCTCTAGAAATTTTCAACGCCTTGAGTGCTGGGTTAATGATGGGGGTAATGATTACTCCTACGGTTGGTTCTATCAGCTTAGATGCCATTCGAGCAGTTCCACGTTCTTTGCGAGAAGGAGCTTATGCTATAGGTATCACTAAACTAGAAACCATTTTTAAAGTAGTCCTCCCAGCCGCACTTTCTGGAATTATAGCCTCGATTATTTTGGGCATTTCTCGCGCTGTTGGTGAAACAATGACTGTGTTAATTGCTGCTGGACTGCAACCGAAACTAACTATTAACTTTGCAGAATCAATAGAAACAATGACCGCTTACATGGCGCAAATTTCTGGTGGTGATAGTCCACGCGGTAGTCTTAATTTCAAGACATTATATGCTGTAGGCGCTGTTTTGTTTTTAATTACCCTAACGTTGAATATTGTTAGTTATTGGGTCGCTAATCGCTTTAAAGAAAAGTACGAGTAATAAACATGGCTACAAGTTATCAACGAGATGATTCTTTCAATTCAGAAACAGAATTTACTGATAATGTCGATCGAAGAGAAAGTTTAGGAAAAGTATTTGAAGTACTTTTTTTGTTAGGATTACTAATTGGTTTATTTATCCTAGCATTGCTACTGTTTGATATTTTCCAAGACGGACTAGTGAGATTTTTGTCACCCGGCTTTCTCACAGAAACACCTTCTCGTTTTCCTGACCAAGGGGGCATTCGTCCTGCTATTGTTAGTAGTGTCCTTCTAGGAGTCATTGTTATTTTAGTCACTGTACCCATTGGTGTGGGAGCAGCTTTATATCTAGAAGAGTATGCGCCTAAAGTTTGGTGGACAGCGATTATTGAGATTAATATTAGCAATCTGGCGGGTGTGCCTTCTATTGTCTACGGGTTGCTGGGTTTAGGAGTTTTCAATTATTTACTTGGGTTTGGCCCGGCTTTGATTTCTGGTGCGTTGACTTTATCTTTGTTGTCTTTACCAGTAATTATTGTGACAGCTAGAGAAGCAATTCGCGCGGTTCCAGATTCCCTCCGAAATGCTTCTTATGGATTAGGTGTTACCAAGTGGCGAACGATTAGCAATCATGTCATACCTTATGCTATTCCTGGTATTTTGACTGGGGTGATTATTTCTGTATCCCGTGCAATTGGTGATGCAGCATCTCTAATTGTTGTAGGTGCTGTGGGTTTTCTCACATTTGACCCTGGTTTGTTCCAGAGATTTATGGCTTTACCCATTCAAATTTACAGCTATATCACTCGTCCAGAACCAGGTTTTGCTAGTGCAGCAGCAGCAACAATTATTGCATTGCTACTTTTGATTTTAGTTTTAAATGGTCTAGCAATTTATATTAGGCAACGTTTTTCAATCAGTTAGGTAATTGGGAAGAATTCAGGAGTCAGAATTCAGAATTCAGGAGTCAGGAGTCAGAATTCAGAATTAATAAGGTTTGGATAACTTTTACGCAAATTTGGAGATAGAGAAAATGACTTATAGCAATAGTAGAAGTCAACAAGATAGTGCCACAATAGAACAAGCAAATCCCGTATTTAATGCTGAAGGAGTAAAAGTATACTATGGTGGATTTTTGGCACTTATAGATGTTTACTTGAAGATTCCGGAAAAACAAATTATTGCTTTTATTGGGCCTTCGGGATGTGGGAAAAGTACTCTATTGCGTTGCTTCAATCGGATGAATGATTTAATCCCTGGAGCTAAGGTAGAGGGGAGGTTGAATTACCGCGATCGCAATATTTACGATCCCAAGATAAATTCTGTAAAATTACGACGCCAAGTCGGAATGGTTTTTCAAAGACCGAATCCTTTTCCAAAGACAATATACGAAAATATTGCCTTTGGTCCCCGTTCTAACGGTTATAAAGGTAACATTGACGAACTGGTAGAAGATTCCCTCAGACGTGCCGCCATCTGGGATGAAGTTAAAGATAAACTCAAACACAAGGGTACAGCGTTATCTGGCGGACAACAACAACGGCTTTGCATTGCCAGAGCGATCGCTATGAAGCCAGATGTATTATTAATGGATGAACCATGCTCTGCTCTCGACCCTATTTCTAGCCGTCAAGTAGAAGAACTCTGTTTAGAACTCAAGCAACAATACACCATCATCATGGTGACTCACAACATGCAGCAAGCTTCCAGAGTCGCAGATTTTACCGCTTTCTTCAATACAGAAATTGACGAATATGGTAAACGTCGCGGAAAATTAGTCGAGTTCAGTCCGACAGTGCAAATGTTCAGTTCTCCTCAAACCAAAGAAGCTGAGGACTATATCAGTGGACGCTTCGGTTAAAAAGAAGAATTATGCTGTAATTCCGGAAAATATGCTGAGGCTTGAGAGTACTTAACTAAAGTAAAATTTTAGTTAAGTACTTATACTGTGTATTATGTTTAAGTCTCTATCGTTTGCCTTAATTGCAGTTACCGTTTTCACAGCATCCTTTAATAACCCTGGTGCTACCTTGGCTGGAACATGTGCATCTAAGTGTGGTTCGCGCCCACTTCAGTTTACCCCTGGACAACACATCCGAGTTGAAGTCATAAATAGCACACCCAATTTGATTAAAATCCAAAAACCCTCCGGGACTGATGCAATATCCTTGAGTCCAGGACAGAAATTAAATTTAGAACAAATAGAAGGTACAGAACCAAATACATCTTTGATATTTTGGAGCGAAACGGGTTTGTCACTACAAGCAACTGTCTCAAAACCAAACTTTGGGACATTGCGCCTGGAACTCCGTCCCACTTGGCGCTCCCCTGGCGATCGCTCGTTGTATATTATGGATGATGGTAGAATTAATGTATTTTAGGAGTTCGGAGTTATTTTTACATTCATAACTAAAAACTCCAAAGTACTAAAAATAAACTTTAATTCCTAGAAAGCTGATAACTTATGAAATTAGCTTTTCCATATATTGAGCAATCATTTGTTGCACACCGCCACGAGAAATAACAGTTTGTCGGGTACGATAATTTCTACCAACCATTTTTAACTCTTCCTCAAAAAGAGCGCCGTTTTCTTCTGTCCATAAATATATGGTTTTGGCATCTCGAAAATAATATTCAGCTACTACTAGCTTAGGTACAGGAAAATTGCGACCAAAATACATAGTTGTTCCCAATGAACCAAGCACTGTCCAGCGTTTAGAACCTTGCTCGCCTGTTGTTGTATCTACATTGTTCCATTCAACGTAGGAACCACAGTCCATAACAGCATCATCATCTAACTCGTGCAGTTTCGCCAGTTCAGTTAATTCCGGGCTTCCCCCATCCAGAAACCGCATAGTAACTGTTTTTGTTATTTCCTTAACTTTACCATTTGGCAATGCATAATATCGTCGTTCAGAAGACCAATTTCCCTCTGATTCTTGGAGAAAGGTGTTAATCAGAGATGTTTCTAGTTTAGATACAACATGAGTCATAGAATTGGATTGGTTATTGCTCTTATTGGTCATTAGTTTTTAGACCTTGGATTCGTTTTTACCAACAAGTCGGAAGTCGGAAGTCGGAAATAAGAAGAAAAAATAACTTTAGTTGTGGGTTTAAAGCCCACTTAAAAAAAGGATGTGTTTCAACGAGTAAGCGCGAGAAACACGGCGTTCAAATTTTCAATCCCACGACTTCAGTCGTGGGTACTACTTCCGACTTCCTATTTCTTACTTCCGACTTCTGAACTAATTCGCGTTTTGAATACAATTGCTTAGTTTCATCACTTATTTATTAACATTATTAAAATAATGTTAAATTAGAAATTTAATTTTCACAATTAAACTTGAGATAGGTGTTATTTCTTGTTTTGAATGATACAATTGGAGTTTCAACTTACAAAGTAATATACTTAAGTAACAATACTTATAAAAGCTGTACTCTTAATTTGAGATATTACTATATTGTTTATTAACCAAGCTTTAGGGCATTGCGCCGAAGCATAGGTTTTGGTAAAAGTGATTGAGGCGTAGGCGTAGCCCGCCACAGGCATCGCTATTATCAAAATGGAAACTTTTAATTATTGAATTGTGCCAGACCGACCTTTAACTGAATCCTTAAAACAAACCAGATCCTTACCCAATCAACGTTGGCAGATTTATCCACAACAAACTCAGTTAGCTCAAAAGCTAGCTCAACAGGTAAATCTTTCACCCATCATCACCCAGTTGTTAATTAATCGCGGTATCGAAACGCCAAAAGCAGCGCAAGAATTTTTAGATCCAGAGTCTTTAGTTTTGCCTTCCCCCTTAGAGGAATTTCCAGATTTGGCCATAAGTATAGAGTTACTGGAAAATGCGATCGCCTCTCAAACAAAAATCGCTATTTGTGGTGACTACGATGCTGATGGCATGACTAGTACTGCTTTACTTCTACGTAGCCTCCGTACTTTAGGCGCAAAAGTAGATTATGCTATTCCCAGTCGGATGCACGAAGGCTATGGTATTAATAAACGTATAGTTGAAGAATTTCACACTGAGGGTGTGGGACTAATTCTGACTGTAGATAATGGCATATCTGCATTTGAACCAATAGCTAGAGCTAGAGAACTTGGTCTTACAGTTATTATCACTGACCACCATGATATACCCCAAAAACTACCACCAGCGAATGCTATTCTCAACCCCAAACTCATAGCAGAATCATCTCCTTATCGGGGTGTTGCTGGTGTCGGTGTCGCCTATATTTTGGCAGTGTCTCTAGCACAACAGTTAGGAGAGACTAAAGGCTTAATTAGACCGATGTTAGCACTATTTACACTGGGGACGATCGCAGATTTAGCTCCCTTAACTGGCGTCAATCGCCGCTGGGTGAAACGCGGTTTACAGCATTTACCTAAATCGGACTTAGCTGGAATCCAGGCGTTAATTCAAGTAGCTGGAGTGCAGGCGAGGGGAGAAGAGGGAGCAGGGGAGCAAATCCCCAATCCAAAATCCAAAATCAAAAATCAAAAATCGCTAAAGCCGGAAGATATCGGATTTCGCCTGGGGCCGCGAATTAATGCCATTGGCCGCATTGGTAATCCCCAGACTGTGATTGAATTGCTGACTACAGATGATATGGGGCTGGCGCTGGAAAGAGCAATGCAGTGCGAACAAATAAATATCAGTCGTCAGGAGATGTGTGAGCAAATTGAACAAGAAGCGATCGCTGTTGTAGAGACGTTACATGTAACGTCTCTACAGCAAGACCGTGTATTAGTTGTTGTGCAACCCAACTGGCACCACGGTGTTATTGGTATCGTCGCCTCCCGATTGGTGGAACGCTACGGCGTTCCTGTATTCATTGGTACTTATGAAGATGAGCAACACATACGCGGTTCAGCACGAGGAATTCCAGAGTTTGATGTGTTTGCAGCTTTGGAATATTGCCACAACTTACTAGGAAAATTTGGCGGACACAAAGCAGCCGGTGGATTTTCTCTTCCAGCAGAAAATTTACAGTTGTTGCGATCGCGTTTGATTGAATTTGCCAACGGATGTCTTGAACCCCAACATCTCAAGCCTCTGCTGAAAATCGATGCCGAAGTCAACCTCGATCGAATCAATCAGCAGCTTTATCAACAGCTTAATGCTCTCCATCCTTGCGGTATCGACAATCCCGATCCCACCTTTTGGACACCTAATGTCCAAGTCGTTGAACAACAAATTGTTGGCAAGGGTCACATTAAACTGACAATTGCCCAAACTATCGAAGGTCAGCAGTATAAAATGAAAGCGATCGCTTGGCGTTGGCGCGATTACTTCCGCCTACCATCACGGCTGGATGTCGCTTATAAACTGCGAGAGAATCACTTTAACGGTAACACCACCATCGAGCTAGAGTTAGTAGGTGCGAGATTGCCAATTCAGGTTCAACAATTTTTTGTTTCGCCGCCTACCTCTTCAAGCACCACTTTTGAATACAACCAGCGACAGTATACTTGTGGTTTCTATAAAAATGGTTTGTCAGCAGAATTAAGAATTAAAAATCCTGAAGGCAAAGTCTTAGCTATGCAACCAGGACAGTTAAACGGTTTGCTTGGCATCAATCGTCAAGATGCCAAAGAAGTTGATATTTCTCAACCACAGTATGACAGTATTATCCAAGCAGCCCTTCAAGCTTTATCAGTCGTAAGTGCTGAGTTATGAGTCCTGAGTTTTAAGTTCCAAAATTTTCTTTGACTCAGCACTCTACACTTGTTTTCACTCAATACTCAGCACTCAGGACTCAGCACTCTTAAAGGTTACCGTTGCGAAATGCCAGGACAAAGATTACCGCAGGCCCAGCAATCACGATTAGCGCCACGGACAGTAATTGAAAAATAACTTCCCAATTGATACTGGTAAAAGCGTTAAACAAATCACCCACAGCGTCAAACATTTTTCCTTTTCTCCTGCTAATTGTTTAAAAAATTCAATAACTTAGTTGGGAAACCCGCGATCGATCATATCTGGCCGCGGGCTGTAGGATTTAATTTACTTAACAAAATTATAAGAAAAAACATAAAATAGAAGGATTGGGCATTGGGCATGAGAAGAGGACAAGGCGGACAAGGCGGACAAGGCGGACAAGGCGGACATGGTAGCAATTTTTCTCCCAAGTCTCCCAAGTCTGCCCCTCTCCCTCATCCCCCTCATCCCCCTCATCTCCCCATGCCCCATGCCCCATTCCCCAATCCCCATTCCAAAATGTCAACTTGGCAATGTATAAAACAATGTGGAGCCTGCTGTCATCTCGATCCAGCAGATCGTCCAGATTTGGATGAGTATCTCTCACCTCCAGAACTAGAACTTTACCTCAGCATGGTAGGTGAAGGAGGATGGTGCATTAATTTTGACCATACTACGCGAGAGTGCCGCATCTACGCGAATCGTCCGCGCTTCTGTCGCGTGGAGTCAGAAGTATTTCAAGATATGTATGGGATTGAACCAGAAGAACTAAATGATTTTGCCATTGACTGCTGTCGTCAACAAATAGAGGGAGTGTATGGCGATCGCAGTTTAGAAATACTACGGTTCGATCGAGCTGTTGGCCTTTGAGAGCGCTGATTTTAAATTTTAGATTATTTCTGTTCATCTCCCGCCCCTCGTTGCGATCTGTTTCAATCCAAAATCCAAAATTTAAAATCTAAAATTGATTGGCTTTTTTCTGTGGAGTTGCAATTTATTACAAAAATCTGAGAAAATGATAGAAATATGAAAACAACCTAGCAACAAAACTATTGCCTGTGAAAGTAGACTCTGCACCTTTAGGCATTTCTGGCATATCTCCATCTGAGATCGAGCTAGAACTGAAAGACAGCAACGATTTTAACTTAACTCCTGCTCCCTGCCTGCCAGTTCAGCCTGTGGTTGCCGATCGTACTCGAAAGCAGGAATCATCACTAGTAGTTTTTGGTACAACTTTCATAACTATTTTTTTAGCAGAGATTGGAGATAAGACTCAGCTATCGACGCTGTTAATGAGTGCAGAATCTCATTCACCGTGGGTAGTATTTATCGGATCTGCCGCTGCACTGATAACCACCAGCTTATTAGGTGTACTTTTAGGTAGTTGGATAGCCAACCGACTCAGCCCAAAAACTGTGGAAAAATCATCAGGCGTAATGTTGTTGTTGATTTCTCTAATGCTGTTTTGGGATGTATTTATTAGTCATTAGTCATTTGTCATTTGTCATTGGTCATTAGTCATTTACCCCCTCATCTCCCTCATCTCCCTCATCTCCCCACTCCCCACTCAATAATATGGATTGGCATCTTCTTGGACTGAGCTTTATTACAGTTTTTTTATCAGAATTAGGTGACAAAAGTCAGCTAGCAGCGATCGCACTTTCAGGGCGTTGTCAATCTCCGCGTGCTGTATTTTTTGGCACAGCAGCAGCGCTAATATTGACAAGCCTTTTGGGAGCATTAGCAGGGGGAGCAGTGTCAGAATTATTACCTACACGTTTGATGAAAGCGATCGCTGCTGTGGGATTTGCTATCCTTGCTGCACGTCTACTTTTATTTAACAACGAACCATCATCTGATTCTGAACAAACACCTTGAAGAAGAATTCAGAACTCAGGAGTCAGAATTCAGGAGTCAGAATTACTCTTTGTAGGCGATTAAGATCCATCACCTAGAAGCACCAAATCTATGATTTGACGGGCTTACTTTAGTTTATTTCCCAGTTCTAAAGCGGCAACATTTCAAACCAAATCACTCACTCAAACTGAAATTAATACTGAATTCTGAATTCTGACTTCTGAATTCTTCCTTACAAAGGTTCCCACCCAGTTCCTTTGTAGCCGTATTGAAAAATTTCTGGATGTAAAATTTCTGCCAAAATTTCTAGAGAATCTACCAGTCGCGGTCCTGGACGATTGAAGTAAGCATTGCCATCAGTGATGTAGACCCTACCAGCTTGGGTGGCGTGCAGTTTTTCCCATTCAGGAAGTTGAGTTAACACCTGGGCTTCTTGGCGGGTGCGATTTAAATCAAAGCCGCAAGGCATAAAAACTATTACATCTGGATTACTAGCTATTAGTGTTTCCCAGGGTAAGTGGGGAGAAGGCTGGCCTGCGACACTAAATAGGGACTGCCCTCCTGCCAAGTTGACTAATTCCGGAATCCAATTTGCCGCTACCATCAAAGGATCGGTCCATTCGATGCAGGTGACGGTGGGCAGTTCATTTAAACCAAGTCCTTGGATTTTTTGTTGACAGATTTTGACGCGAGCCTCTAAATTTTCTATGACTTTTACTGAGTCTACGCCAAAGGTGTTGCCTACTCGTTCAATGTCAGCGCAAATATCTTGGAGAATGTTCGGTTGTAAAGAAATAATTTGGGGTTGGCTTTCAAGGAGTGTAGCAACTGCCTTTTCGACTTCATGGAAGCTGACAGCACAAACATCACACTGGTCTTGGGTGAGAATGTGGGTAGGCTGCAACTGCTCTAAAACATCTGTTTTGATTTGATAGATACTGAGAGCAGATTGTAATAAATTGTTTACTTCATCGTGAATTTGGCTGCTGGAAGCATTAGAGTTAAGGCGTGCTTGGGTACAAATCGGGCGATTTTCGATTTCTGGGGGGTAATCGCATTCGTGCGATCGCCCTACAATAGCATTAACCAATCCTAAAGTCGCTAAAATCTCTGTTCCACCCGGAATTAGGGAAACAATTCTCACATTACTATCTATCATCGCTCTACCTTTGCAACAGCTACCATTAATTTAATTGTGACAAAATTCAAGTCATTAGGTATCTTTCTCTAGGGGAATTCAAGGGTTATTCTGGTAGTCAAAGAAGAGGATAAGCAGACAAGGGAAAAACCTCTAAGCGTTAATCCTTGCTTCAAACAAGGGCATCTTGTACCCCGTTGCAAACAATCAAGACAACAATTTTTCTTCTTCTCTAGAAATTAATTCTCTTTGTTGAAACCTTGTATACACAGGGTTTTTCCCCTTCTCTGCAACTCTCTCCCTCGCTTTGTGCGATCGAGGTGAAAACAAACCAAGAATCCGAAGCTCAGGAATGGTATCCTTTGGTATCAAGGTAGCAATTATGGTGATTAAGTGATGTAATGATTACATTGGCTGTGCAAGCTAACTTTCAAAAATACTATACTACTTGATAGTTAAATTATTTTACATGCCAATTCTGATTGATTGAGGGAAAAATGACTGGTATGAACTTATAGAACTGATTGGCAAATTCTAGTTTGGAAGTCATCATTCCAAAATCAGAAAATTTTGATTAAAACAAATATAGTTTCCGGTTATGAAAAACCCTATGAAGTAATTGTAGTTATACAAAGGCGGCTCTACTGTTCCCGTAGAACTGCGAGGCAAAATTATCTCTTCTTGAGGACAACTCATGCAGGCGATCGCGGCTAGAAATATCACAGTGTATAATCAAGCCCAAGAGGGTTTACAAATCAGAGAAGATAGTCGGCGAAAACAAAGCCAGAGCTTGGTGCAACTAGCAAGGAGTAAGACATTCCAGCAAGGTAATCTAAATGCAGCCCTAAGGGAAATCACAGAAACTGCTGCTCGGACGCTGTTAGTGGAGCGAGTCGGGGTGTGGTTATATAATCAAGAACGTTCCAAAATGGAATGCATCGATTTATACGATGTCAAGACCAAGGAGCATACCTTTGGTAGTTCGCTTTTAAAAACAAATTATCCTGTTTATTTTCAGGCTTTAGAAAACGAACGTAGCATTGCCGCAGATGATGCTATAAACGATATCAGAACTCAAGAATTATCAGAGTCTTATCTTTCTATTTTTGGCATCACATCCCTGCTGGATGCACCAATTTGGTTAGAGGGGCATTTGGTGGGGGTAGTCTGTCACGAACACATGGGCAAAGGTCGCCAATGGACTTTGGAAGAAGAAACTTTTGCTGGCTCAATTGCAGATTTCGTGACCTTGGCTATAGAAGCGAGCCAGCGAAATGCTGCACAGGAAGCACTGCGACAGAGCGAAGCGCAATTTCGGGCGATTTTTGAGTGTTCTTCTATCGGCATTGCACTTATAGATATGAAAGCGCAGATAGTCGATACTAATGTGGCGCTGTGCGAGACTTTAGGATATAGCCGAGAAGAATTACACGGCAAACGCTTTACAAATTACCTTTGTACACAAAAAGGCGATTTAGAGATTTACAAACAATTGGTGTCGGGAATTCGCACAGATTTAGGGAAAACTTTAAGGGTTGAAGTTAAGGAACAACTGACAGATAGACATCGTATTGAAATGGAAAGACGCTGCCTGCATCAAGATGGTAGCTTGCTTTGGACTCATATCTCTGTTTCTGTCATTCCAGACAGCAATAGTCAACCTGAGTTTTTTCTGGCGATGATTGAGGACATTACTGAGCGCAAGCAAACAGAGTTGAAACTACGTGCTTCCCAAGAAGCAGCAGAAGCAGCCAGTCGAGCAAAAAGTGAATTTTTAGCAACTATGAGCCACGAGCTGCGGACGCCTCTGAATGCGATTATGGGCTTATCGCAATTGCTACAACAAGAAATAGTTGGCTCTCTCAACGAAAAACAGAAGGAATATATCAGTTGTATATACAGTAGTGGTGAACAGTTACTGGCAGTGATTAACGATATCCTGGACTTGTCTAAGGTGGAAGCAGGGAAAGAAGAATTGTTGCTTTTAGCTTTGCCAGTGTCAGAAATATGTAACTATGCTATATCGACAGTGCGCGATCGCGCCTTAGAAAAGGGATTGCGACTCACATATGAAATTGACCCAACAGCAGATACTTGCATTGCTGATGAACGGCGCATCAAACAAATGCTACTTAATCTGCTCAGCAACGCTGTTAAATTCACCCCAACCGGTGACGTATCGCTGGTAGTAAAAAAACTACCGCAAGGGATGAAATTTATAGTTTCAGATACTGGAATTGGTATTGACTCAAGTCAGTTTAAATTTCTATTTCAACCGTTTAAACAGCTTGATAGTCGGTTAAATCGACAGTATGAAGGCACGGGTTTGGGTTTAGCTTTGACACGCAAATTAGCGCGTTTGCACGGTGGAGATGTGACTGTTACATCCACTTTGGGAGAAGGTAGCGAGTTTACTTTGTTTCTACCAAATCGATTGCATCTGGGAGATGAGGGAGATGAGGGAGATGAGGGAGGTGAGGAAGAAAATTTTAGTTTGCCTGTATCATCTTCCCTGGTCATTCCTCAAAATAAAACAATTTTGCTTGTGGAACACGAGCAAAATACTGGCATTGTGCTGCAAGATTATCTCCAGACAATTGGTTACCAAGTTAAGTGGATTAATAGCGCCAATGATTTTTTGAAGGAGGTGCGAACCCTAGAGCCAGATTTAATTTTGTTGGATGTCGAGTTAGTAGGTGATGTTACTGGCTGGGATTTGCTAAATCTTCTTAGACAAGAGCCTTCTTTACAAGATTTGCAAGTAGTAATGATGGGCTTGAATGAACCTTCAGAAGATAAAATTTCTATTTTACAAGCTGGTCCTAACGACTATCTTCTTAAACCAATTCGAGTATTTCAATTAGAGTCAATGTTAACGCGATATCTGAATGATATCGTGTCCAAATAATCACCGACCGTTAAAATTTATCAGCGTCCCCCATCCCCTACGCGTCTCTCTTAGGAGAAGTTCTGAATCAAAAAAGGTGGGTAAAACCCCACCTAATTCTATACTTTAATCAGCTCCGTCAATTGGTGCAAAACCTTGACGTTGAATATTTTCTGTGATTGCGCGTGGTTCCAGGAATTGCAGTAGGTAATCAGGGCCTCCAGCTTTAGAACCGACTCCTGAAAGTTTGAATCCACCAAAGGGTTGCCGTGCAACTATAGCACCTGTGATGGTGCGGTTGATGTACAAATTCCCGACTTCAAATTCTGTCTGCGCCTGTTGAATATGGGAAGGCGTTCGAGAATAAAGTCCTCCAGTCAAGGCGTAGTTAGTCCCGTTGGCGACTGCTAGGGCTTCCTGGAAATCTTTGACGCGAATTACCGCCAGCACCGGCCCAAAAATTTCTTGCTGGGAAATTACCGCATTTGGTGATACTTCACTAAAAATCACAGGGCCGATAAAATATCCGTGTTCCGGTGATGGTAACTCCAAGGCTAGTTGTGCTTCTGCCTTACCCTTCTCAATATACTCGCGGATGCGATCGCGGGCATTGGCATCAATTACCGGGCCAACTTGGGTACTCGGTAACTCTGCTTCCCCAATGTTTAGAGATTTAGTCGCTTCCACCAACCGCTGCACAAAGGTATCATAAATCGGTTGCAGCACAATCACCCGCGAACAAGCAGAACATTTTTGTCCGCTGTAACCAAATGCTGACTGCACTACGCCGACAACTGCTTGGTCTAAATCAGCACTTTCATCGACAATAATTGCATTTTTGCCGCCCATTTCCGCAATTACTCGCTTCATGTGCTTTTGTCCAGGTTTTAGCGTTGCCGCATCTGCGTAAATTCTACATCCTACTTCCTGAGAACCCGTAAAAGCAATTACATGAGTATCTGGATGATTTACCAAATAAGCCCCGACTTGGGAACCCTTACCAGGCACGTATTGAAATACACCTTTAGGAAAACCAGCATCGATCAAGATTTCTGTGAATTTTGCGGTAATCACAGAAGATGTTTCCGCAGGTTTGAGGAGAGTACAATTGCCGGAAACCAAAGCTGCAACAGTCATTCCACAGGCGATCGCCAGCGGAAAATTCCAAGGAGAAATCACCACAGCAATTCCCCGTGGCTGGTAAATATAACGATTAGTCTCACCAGGTATGTCGTAAATCACACTTTTATCTAACCGTTCCATTTCATCAGCGTAGTAGCGACAAAAATCTATCGCCTCAGAAACCTCCCCATCAGCTTCCTTGACAGGTTTTCCAACTTCCAAAACCATCCAAGCGGAAAGTTCAGCGCGGCGTTCTGCCATCAAATCAGCCGCTTTTCGCAAAATCCCAGCGCGTTCCCCAACTGGTGTTTTCCGCCACCCAGGAAACGCCGCCTTCGCAGCTTGCATCGCCTGTTCAGCTTGTTCAACACTAATTAATCCAACTTTCCCAACAACCTCACTAAAATTAGAAGGATTGAGAGAATCAACAAATTCCGCGGTCTTCACATACTCCCCATTAATCAACGGCAAATAAGTTCTACCCAACTCTTGACGAACCCTTTGGAAACCTTGGGCTGCCTTCCTTCTCTCCTCATCCTCAGCATAATCAGTATCCGCCGCACCAACAAAACTCCCTTCTTCTTGGCGACTTTGCGCCTTTGCGTGAGATACATCCACAACTGGCGCCGCCAACAACTCCTCAATCGGTCGATTTTCCAAATTTTGCCTTAAAAAAGAACTATTAGCCGTATTTTCCAACAATCGCCGAATCAAATACGCCATTCCAGGCAATAATTCACCGTAAGGACAGTAAACTCTAACCCGATAACCCCTATCAACCAACGCCTTGGCAACTTTATCACCCATCCCATAGAGGACTTGCAACTCAAAGCGACGGCGGGGGACATTCAAACTTTCGGCTATAGCAATGGCACGAGCGTGCGATCGCACATTATGGCTACCAATGGCAGAATACACGTATTGATGATTTTCTAGCAATAACTGAGTGATACTTTCAAAGTTAGCGTCAGTTGCCGCTTTATCATTGTAAACTGGCTGTGGCCAATGCTTCTGCGCTGCTTTAATAGTTTCTTGATCCCAATATGCACCCTTAACCAGACGGATTGTCAGGGGATAACCGCGCTGTTTTAACCAAGAAATCAAGTTTTTAACATCTTCTTCGCTATCACGCAGATATGCTTGGATTGTGATGCCAATATCTGTACGTTGCCGAAACTCTTCTTCCAGTAACAGTTTTTTCAGGATATTCAGAGTTATGTCCTTATAGGCATACTGTTCCATATCAAAATGCACAGCTGCGCCTAATTCTTTAGCACGACGTAAGAGAATACGAATGCGATCGCTAACTCGTTCTTCACTACCTTTAGCATCTAATGGGTCAAATTGGGAATAAAACGCCGTTAACTTCACAGAAACCTGGACTTTTGGTAGGGCTTCGCCATCAGCCTCATCAATCGCCGGCATGACTGTCCAATTCTTCGATGCTTCCACCAATTGTTGCATTAATTCTAGATAGCGTTCTAGATAAGATTGCGCTTCCGCTTCAGTAATTACCGCTTCACCAAGTAAATCAATGGTGAAAGCCATTTTTTCTTTTCGCAGCCGTTCAACTGTTTTGATGACTTGTTTAATATTTTCCCCAGAAATATATTTATGAGCAAGAGTTTCAACCGCTGTACCAACAGTTGTGGCAGCAACTTGTCCTGGTACAGAATCGGGGTTAGCAAAGTTTAGCATTCCCTTCAAAGCTGACGGTAATTCTACAGACTCATCACCTAAATATTCTTGTAAATGAGAGGCAATTTCTGATTTACTGTGCAAAGCAGGTAGGGTATCTATAAAGCGAAATAATTGCACCCGCAACCCAGGATTACTCATTGCCCAAGCTAGTAATTTATCATCCCAGCGCATTTGATCTCGCAGGGAAGCAAAAAACGAACGATTTTCTTGGGTAGCTGCTAGAAGTTGTTTAGCAATTTCTTGGGTTTTAGCTTCGTAGGTGCTTGTTTGTACTTGTAATACCACTGATAATAAACTCCTTAATCAAGGCAAGGCTTTTTGTACAAAGCCTGTGTCTTCTATTTTGACGCTTTAATTTTAGCTGTCATTATATTGGGGAGGTGGGGAGGTGGGGGGAGCAGGGGGAGAATAACTCCTAACTCCTAACTCCTAACTCCTCACTCAGCGCTTCCCATCCCCTATTCAACCACTGACAAGTGTTATCCTTTTGTTGATCTATTTTTAACTTGTTCGGACAGATGGTGCAGCACAAGAGATTAGCTCAGTCATACTAAGAGTGGGGATAATAACGCTATGTACACAGAAAACCTCACGTATATCTTATTTTCTAACTGGCAACGCACACTCAAACCTTTTGGCGTTGACGAAGTAGCGGCTGATAAAGCCTTTAGTCACTTGGTTGCAGCTTACTCTAGCAGCGATCGCTACTACCATACACTCAAACACATTCATCATGTTCTCAGCACAATTGAGATTTTACATGGCTACACAAACAACCTACCTGCTGTTCTACTTGCTGGCTGGTTTCACGATGTAGTCTATGACACTAAGGCTCAAGATAATGAAGAAAAAAGTGCAGACTATGCTTTTGAGTTGCTGAGTAATTTGGGCATTCCGGAAAGTATCATAGCTACCGTCACCCGCTTAATTCTGAACACTAAAAACCACCAAGCTGCGATGGATGATTGTGATAGCCAAGTCCTAATTGATGCAGATTTAGCGATTTTGGCTACTAACTCAGTTGAATATCCAGAGTACTCTGATGCCATTCGCCAGGAATATGCCTGGGTGCCAGAAGCAGAATATATTGTAGGACGCCGACAATTTTTACAAGGATTTTTACAGCGGCCGGGTATCTACTTTACACCTTTAATGTTGGAATTTGCCGAACCATCTGCCCGCAATAATATCAAGAAAGAAATTCAGTCTTTAGGTTAAATCTTAAATAGTAAATCTTAACTAGTAGCGTGACAAGGCTAAAATGTTGCAAAAAATTTTCTTGTGGTGTGGACATCTTGTCCGCACCGGACGGGCGAGACGCCCATCCCACAAGAGTCAAGTTAATGCACTATTTTAAGCTTGTCACACCACTACTGGACTGACACAGCTAAAATAGTGCAATAGATATGCCAAGATGAGGACTCGAAAGTGGGAAGAGGTCGCCGAGATAAAGTCCATCTGACGGTAGAACAGAGAGAAAAACTCGA
>NZ_JACJRQ010000058.1 GCF_014697355.1 Nostoc calcicola FACHB-3891
TGTGGAACATCAAAAGCTGTTTGGATTAGTCAAAACTAGGCGTAAGCGTCATCGAGAGATTGACGCTTACACTCAACAAATTTGGGCAAAATCTTCTTAAGTTGACACCAATGCACAGCTGTGCGCCCCTACAAATGTACAAATAATTTGGGATAATTTATTTTCTGGAAGTCCCTAATGTTGTACCGCATCTGAATGGGAACCGCCATATAGTAATTCGTAATACTCTACAAGTAAAATTGCGCCTGGGTAATTAAGTTTTGACCATGATAACTGTACAATTACTCTTACGAGAAATATTCTCTGCAATATTTCCTTGAAGGACTTGTTGCAGTAGACTTTCACGGCTAGCTCCCAGAACAATCACATCACTGTTGTCAAGTTCTGCACAGTTAAGGACAGCCTCAGAAACAGAATTGGCACTAACTGGAGTTGCCATGACTTTACCGCTAACTCGGCGTTGGAGAAAGCGAACAGATTTATCTAGTAATGTTGTGTCAGGAATGGAGTTAGTCGGCTGGAAAACTTGACATAGCTTAATTTGGGGCGATGTACTTAGAGAAGCAAGAGCTGGTAATAACTTAATTGCTTGGCTGGAGTTAGGGCCGCCTGCCATTGGCAACAACCAACGGTCAAAAGCTCTTTTATCATCCAATTTAGCCAGGATAACATCACTTGGAGCCTGTCGAATTACCGTATCAACCACTCGGCTGAAAACTCTACCAGGAGTTGATGTAGTGCCTTTCCAGCCCATCAGCACCAAGTCAATATGCCGTTCTTTGACAGTTTCCAAAATTGCCCCAGCGACATTATGGGCAACTCTAATCTGGGTGTGAACAGGAATTCGCCACTTTTCTCCTAATAATATTGCCTGTTGCAAAAGTTGAAGACTTTTGCTGATTTGCACTGGTGTTTCCGATGGGATGCGGCTAGAGGGAACGATAATCACTTGTAGGCATTCTATTTCGTAATTGCGATCTTTGGCGATCGCACCTGCCATTTCCAGTAAAGTCTCGGCTGTCACAGGATGTGAAAGTGGTACTAGTAACCGTCCTTTGCCTGTAGCCGGAGCGCGAGTTTGGTAAACTACATAAGAAGGTGCTGATTTACGTTCTATTTGTTCGCTATTACCACTGAGTCGCTCTGCTTCTACCCGAATAATATCACTACGAGTAATAATTCCTATGAGCTTGCGACCTTCTGTAACAGGCAAGCAGCTGAGGTGATAACGATTGAGTATATGCAGTACATCAGCTAGTGTAGCTGTGGGACTTACTGTCATTGGCTCTGGTGTCATAATCTCGCCGATCGTCGGATCTTGACCTAACTGTTGCGAAGCAATATTAGCTAAATCTTTTTGAGTCACAATGCCAACAACTTTACCATTCTCTAAAACTGGAAAGTTGCGATGGTGAGAGTCAGAAAATGCCTGTACTGCTTCATCAGTAGTCATTTGGCTAGAGAGTGTTTCCACACGCCGTTGCATCACATCTGCGGCAGTTAATTGTGCTAAAAGTCCTTCTGTAGTTGGCTCTTTGGTAATGTGAATCCCTTTCCACTCTAGTAAAAGATCGTAGAGCGATCGCCGGTCAATTTTTTCCGCTACTAAATAGGCAACCACAGACGCAATCATTAGCGGTAACACCAGATTGAAATCTGTTGTCATCTCAAACACAATGACGACTGCTGTAATTGGAACCTTAGAGACGGCGCTAAAAAAGGCAGCCATACCCACATGAGCGTAGGTTGTTGCAGCACTCATTCCCAGTAAACTGTGTTCAACGGCACCCACTAAGTAGCCAAGGGCAGCACCTAATGCCAAAGTGGGAACTAGTAAACCTCCTGGCGCTCCAGAGCCGTAGGTAAAAATAATTAGGATAAACTGAACTAAAAGAGCGATCGCTGCAAATGACCAGTTAGCACTACCCACAAGCAAAATTTCTCTCAGCCCAGCATGATCGCGAAAGGTAACAGGTAACAAGGCGATGGCCACACCACTGACTAACCCCACAATTCCTATTCGCCAGGGTAAACTCACACGTAGTAGGCGGCGGTTAATTGCTAGACTCCCAAGAATACCTTTATTAAACAGAATGCCTAGTAGTCCCGCCAGCACTCCCAAAATCAAATAGAAAGGGATTTCCTGAGCGAAAAAAGTTGTATCGGGCAAATCTAAATTCAGATGATTCAGATCCAGGCTGTGGCTACCATAGAGCCGGGAGATGACTGAAGCGATGAAAGAAGCCAAAATCGCAGTGCCAAGAGTAATACCTGATACATCTTGCAGTAATTCTTCCACTACAAAAAGCACACCTGCGATCGGTGCATTAAAAGCCGCAGCTAACCCAGCCCCGGCTCCGGCGGCGATCAGTTGGCGACGATGCTCTGGTGAAGTCGGTACCCAGTTACTAAGTTGATTTGCCAAGGCTGCCCCAATTTGGACAGTTGGTCCTTCCCGTCCCAAAGGCATTCCACAACCCAGCACTAATGTAGCGCTGAGCAACTTGATCGAAGCAATCCGCAGATTTAACGGCATTGGCACGCGAGCCAATACGGCTTTGACTTCAGACATCCCACTACCTGCTGCTTCCGGTGCGAAGCGTTCTACTAGCCAACCAGCTAAAATTCCCCCTAGTAGTCCAATACCTGGTAACACCAAGTAGGCAGGCCAAAGGTAAGAAACATGCACTCGCCATGCACCTGCCCAATCCACTGCCTGTCCTAACACAACTGCCGCTAACCCAGAAACTAAACCAATCAGGCAAGCTTCCACGAAAGCCAACCGCCTGGGTCGAAGCAACTGACGCCAAAGCCTCAAGCAGAGAATTTTACCCCTGGCTAACATATTCTTAGCAATCACTTGTCATCAATGAAGGTATATAAGTGTCTGAAATGTCTTACCGTTCACCTTATTTATAGGGTTTCACAAAAAAATGAAATCAGAATGAAATTTTTTTATGCCAAAAGATAGATCTGGGGAAGGGGGAAGGGGAAGGGGGAAAGGGTAAGGGGAAAGGGGTAAAGGTTAAATTTATCCCTTTACCCTTTACCCTTTAACCTTTCCCCCTGTTTTTAATTCTTACCCTTTACCCTTTAACCTTTCCCCCTGTTTTTAATTCTTACCCTTTACCCTTTTATAAAATATAAAAAAACCTCCCTTAGTGGGAGGCTGAAAATTTAGCGGAGACAACTTATAAACTTATAGGAGAATTACAGCGATCGCTCCTCCGAATGCTGAGAAAATGGCGGAGACGACTGCTGTGGCAAACAACCACCAAGCTGCTGTCGCTGCGGCTTTACGGGTTTCTTCTGCTTGCCGCTGTGCTTGATGTTTGACTTCTTCGAGGCGGCGTTGGGCTTCGTGCTGTATGCGTTCTGCACGTTGCAATACTGTGTTGCGTGCCCGTTCAATTTGGTCAACGATTCGGTTGGCATCGTCCTCGGAAATGTCCTCACGAGAACTCATAATTGCCACTAGGGTATCACGATCGAAGGAAGACAGGCGATCGCGCAGTGCTTCAAACCCAGCTTGGGGATCTTCAAAAAAGATGCGGACATCGCGCTTGATACTATCGTAGTTGAGTTCCGGGCGATCCAAGGAGTTCAAATAGTTGCGGATGCGGGCAAAAACGCTGTCTATTGCATCTTGAATGCCTCGTTGGATACTCCGCACTTGTTCAACAAATTGATCCCTGACTGAAACAATGTTATCTGCAATCCGCGCTGCTTCTTCGTCGCTGATATCTTCCCGAATTTTCAGCAGGGCGATGATGGTGGAACGGTCAAAATGGGAAAGGCGATCGCTAAAATTTTCTACCCCCACTCGCGGATCGTGCAACAGTAATTGTAAGTCTCGTTTGATACCTTCTGGGTTGAGTTCTTCTTTACCAGTTTGCCGCAAATATTCTTCCAGATAAGCTTTGAATGTTTCCACTCTTTGCTGTGTTCTGGTAGCTAAACGGCGAGGCGCACGTACAATGTTGCGAATCGAGGTTTGGGTGGAATCAATGATTTCATTGACTTGTTCTTCACTCAAGTCTTGACGTTGACTGAGTAGTTTCACCAATGTATCCCGGTCTACTTGAGACAACCGACGGCGTAGCGCTACGGCTCCTTCTTTGGGATTTTCAAACAATCTATTTAAATCCCGCTGAATACCTTCTGGGTTGAGTTCTTGTTTGCCAGTTTGACGGAGGTAATCTGCGATGGTGGTGGTAACGGAGTCGTATTGTTCTTTAGCTCTATGTGCTAAAGCTTGGGGTGCGTGGCGGATACTATGCCAGGACTCTTCAACGGAATTGATGATTTGATTAACTTGATCTTCAGTCAAATCTTCCCGCTGACTCAACAACTGTACCAAAGTATCGCGGTCAAAGCGAGACAACCGCGCTTGAATGGCACTAACTCCAGCTTGGGGATCGTCGAGTAACTTTTTGAGGTCGGCGCGGATGCCATCAGGACTTAGTTCTGCTTTGCCAGTGTTACGCAGATATGACTCGACATTCAACCACAGGGTTTCTGCTTGATATTGTGCTTGTTCTGCCAGACCTTTGGATTCAATTAAAGCGCGATCGCGTTGTTTTTCCAACTCGTCCAAAATGCTGTCTACTTCATACAGCTGGACATCACTACGTTCCAGCAATATCTCCCGCATTTCGGCGCGTCCAATCTGCACCAGTCGCAACACCAGAGTTTCATAATCTGCCTCTGAGTCTTGCAACAGTGGTTTGAAATCCCGCTCAATACCTTCGGGTGTCAAATCTGCTTTGGGGGTAACCAGCAGATAACTTTCAACTCGGCGTTGCAAGTCTTGTACAATATCTCTTTCTTCTTCACCAGTGACTGTGACTAGCACTTCTTGGCGGACAGTTTCTAGTCGGTCTGCAATGCGCTGAATTTGGGTTTGGGTAAGTAGTCCCCGCTGTTGCAAAAGATTGACGAAATCCTTGCGGGATAGTCGCTCTAGTTCTCTGCGAATTGTCCCAGGATCGGCTGCTGGATCGTAGATGACATCGGCAAATTCCTGACCAATTCTTTCTGGGCTGAGTTGCCAAGCATAGGTATTCAGCAGGTAATTTTCCACATCAGCCCGAATTGGGCTATAGGGTTGGGATGGTGTGGGTAAACCCAGCTTATCTGCCTGTTCGGTAACTTTGTCTTTGGCGCTGGTGAGGCTACCCAAGATTTTTTCCACATCCAAATCAGATAAATCAGTCCGTCCCAATACTATGCCAGTTAAAGCGGATAGTCCTTGTTGCAGCGTGCTTTGAACTGGACCAGGTGCGGTTTTTTGCCCACCTGACTTGGAACCACGCATTTCTGCGACTAACCGATCCAGCTTGGTATTGAGTTCATCTGTCTTGGTTTGTCCGGGTGGTAGGGATTTGAGATAGTCGATTAATTCACCCAAACGGTCTTGGGTGGGTGGTTGCTGACTGACTACCTGTTGCCAAACTTTATACAAAGTATCAGCGATGCGGCTAACATCTTTTTTGGAAAGGTCGGTACGACTGCTGACTAACTCGATAAACTTTTGGCGATCGATATTGCGGATGTCTGGAGTTCCAGCGATCGCTTTGATTTGCGGATCGTTGAGTAAATTTTCAAAATCACTGCGAATCCTCGATAAATCTAATTCTGGCGGACGCAGCTTTTCTAAGTAATCTTCAATGTTTTCCCGGATGCTTACTGGGTCGATGGCGGTTCCCAGTTCCCGACGCACAGCAGCAGCCGCGGCTTCAGCTGTGGCTACAACTTGGTTATTAACAGCTTTTGCCCCCAGTGCGGCGGTAGCTGTCCCCATAATCGCCTGAAACCCTGAGGTTGCCGTATTCACAACCGAGCCAATCAAGGAACCCACGGTGGTGGAACTGACCCAAACCAGGAGCAAAAAGTAAGCACCCCAAATCACCAAACCGAGAATTGCTCCCAACCTGGGGTCTAAAATCACAAGGCTCAACTTCACAGCCAGGAAAGAGGCGACTAATAAAGCGATCGTTACAGTGACTAATGTCCAAATTCCTACTGCTGTGCCAACTTTGCGAATAGTGCCGCCCAAACTTCCGACTTCGCCACCGCTTGAATCCGAGTCGGATGGACGCCCCAGGTAGGAAATACCGGCTGCAACAGACAGATTAGTGAGAACTAATTGAAAAGCAAACGCTAAAATCACGCCGGAGATTAAAGCCACAAAAAAGCGCGGCCCTGAAGGCGTGATAACTGAGGGATCTACTGGAATCTGCGCCAGCCACAATAGTGGCTTGTGGAGTCCCAGCATGATTTCCGTACTTTGAAACATTGTATTTCCTTGTCTTAGTGTTTTAATTTTTGGGCGGATTAAGATTTTCCAGAGAATTTACTCTTAGTATTTATGTGTGTACCTATGGCAATACCTAACTCTTTAGATCAGAATCGTAGAATTTGGGTGTTTAAAGCATCTCCCCAAAGATTGAAAACCTCATACAGCGGAAGATATAAATTTTATTATCTCTTGGTGGAAATATTACTCAAATTGGGAGTTGATATTAATATTTATCGCATTATCTTTTAGTTTTTAAGCGCATTAATCGTGATTATTTTTGATTAATTATAGTTTTCTTACAGATACAATTTATTTGTTGAAATACCTATTTCCATCACCCCCTCAAGGTTGATTTGTCTACAAGAATATACTTTTAATCATCGTCCACAAGAAGTGCTTGTAGTTTGTGCCCACAGGCAGAAAGCAATTTAATTTTAAATAGCTACATTAAAGTTAATAAATAAATAATTGAGGTAAAAGATGGCAACTAACTATTGTATAAATTTGCAAAGAACAAATGACTAATGATTAATGACAAAGAATGTGCAAATTGAATGGATATGAGTTGAATTAGAGAGGAAAAAACAATGCAATCTCGTGAAAATCGTTCGTCTACTGATTTACCGCCTGTTGCTAACGCTTACAACGGCCGCGATCGCAATGAATTTCTATTTGGCTGGACTCCCCAAGCCGAAATCTGGAATGGTCGCTTTGCAATGATTGGCTTTGTCGCCTATTTACTTTGGGATTTAGCTGGTTATAGCGTCCTGCGTGACCTACTGCGGCTAGTTGGCTACTAAAGCTTAAAACCTAAAAACCTTAGTTAGATTATTGGAGAAAAAAATGACAAATAAAGAAACTCGTCCTTCTGGTGATTTACCACTCGTTGCACCAGAATATAACGGCGTAGACCGCAATGCTTTTTTGTTTGGCTGGACTCCCCAAGCCGAAATTTGGAACGGTCGCTTGGCGATGATTGGCTTTGTTTCCTATTTACTTTGGGATTTAGCCGGCTATAGTTTACTGCGTGACATATTGCACATCATCAGATATTAGCAATTGGCAAACAAGACCCCCGACTTCTTTAAGAAGTCGGGCGTCTTTCTCTTGATTAAATATTTACGGTTTATACTACGTTGAGTAAGACGGCGATAAAAATTCAATGTATATGAAAAGATAGAAATTAGGGACTTCCAATTAAAAAAATATTCCATCGCATCTAGGGCAGGGGGGAGGAACAGTCGTGTTGAGTCCAGAAATTAGGATAATTTATTTTTTGGAAATCCCTTATCTGTAGGGTGGAATGTGACGCGGGATTGAGTTCACCGACAACTTCTGCGAAGGCGGGGAGGTGGGCAGCTATTTTTGCTTAAGCAAGTCGTATTTCACCCTACCTATATTTCAAAAATCAAATCAAAAATCAAATATTGATTATAGCTTGTAGCTTACATTCTTTCCCAGATGTGAGCATGAGCGAGTTTATTACGATTAGCGGCATTATATTAAGATTCTGTAAACCTGATTTTTAGTTGATATTCATAATATTTATTTATGTGGTTTGGTAAAATTTATATTATGTAATGATTTTTTCCAAAAAAAGAAAATACCTTTTCGTCAACAAACATACAGATAGTCAGCAAATATCGAATTGTTAATCAGGAAAAAAAATATATCCGTGCCGAAGTTAAAGTTCAGCTTATATTAAATTAGTAATGTATTAGATATTACAAAAAGTTAGATATTGAAGATTTTGTGAAGTAAATTAGGTGATTTTACTTAATAGATAATTGAACAGGGAAAGAGAAGGAGCCAACATGGCGCGCGATCGCCTTTTAGCCTCCTGCGTAGTAAAAACGGTGACACTAGCAGGGGCGGGTTGTGTAATGGCGATCGCTTTTAAGAGTGATGAAATTCAGTGTCTGGTGACGACGGGATGAGGAAAGAGGTAAAATTTCACGTTTTTAAGCTGACAAACAACACAAACAAAACGATAAGGAGAATCAAAAGTAATGGCTAATCCAGTTTTAAATCTATCTGACCTCAACGGCAGCAACGGCTTTGTGATTAACGGCATTAATGCGGATGACTTCTCAGGCGGCTCCGTCAGCAATGCTGGAGATATCAACGGCGACGGCTTTGACGACCTGATTATCGGGGCTTCTGGTGCCGACCCCAACGGTAAGAATTTTGCCGGTTCAAGCTACGTGGTGTTTGGCAGCAGTAGTGGCTTTGGAGCTAGTCTCAACCTTTCCTCCCTCAATGGCAGTAACGGCTTTGTGATTAATGGCATTAATGCGGGTGACTTCTCAGGCAATTCTGTAAGCAATGCGGGAGATATCAACGGCGACTGCTTTGACGACCTGATTATTGGAGCAAGAAATCCTTCCTTCGCCAACTACGGTCAGCCTCAGGTAGGGTCAAGCTACGTGGTGTTTGGCAGCAGTAGTAGCTTTAGTGTCCAACTCAACCTCTCTTCCTTGGATGGCAGCAACGGCTTTGTGATTAATGGTTTTAATAAATATGACTACTCAGGCGATTCTGTCAGCAGTGCGGGAGATATCAACGGCGACGGCATTGATGACCTGATTATCGGGGCAAATGCCAACCCCAACGGTCAGGCCAGAGCCGGGTCAAGCTACGTGGTGTTTGGCAGCAGCAGTGGCTTTAGTGCCGAACTCAACCTCTCAATCCTCAATGGCAGCAACGGCTTTGTGATTAATGGCATTAATAGCTTTGACTACTCAGGCAATTCTGTCAGCAGTGCGGGAGATATCAACGGCGACGGCTTTGACGACCTAATTATCGGCGCACCATTTGCCGACCCCAACGGTCAGGACAGAGCCGGGTCAAGCTACGTGGTGTTTGGCAGCAGCAGTGGCTTTAGCGCCCAACTCAACCTCTCAACCTTAGATGGCAGCAATGGCTTTGTGATTAACGGCATTAATGAGTTTGACGACTCAGGCATCTCCGTCAGCAGTGCGGGAGATATCAACGGCGACAGCTTTGACGACCTAATTATCGGGGCAAGAGGTGCCGACCCCAACGGTCAGAATCAAGCCGGGTCAAGCTACGTGGTGTTTGGCAGCAGCAGTGGCTTTAGTACCGAACTCAACCTCTCAACTCTCAATGGCAGCAACGGCTTTGTGATTAACGGCATTAATGCGAATGACTTCTCAGGCAGCTCCGTCAGCAGTGCGGGAGATATCAACGGCGACGGCATTGGCGACCTGATTATCGGGGCAAGCGATGCCGACCCCAACGGTCAGGACAGAGCCGGGTCAAGCTACGTGGTGTTTGGCAGCAGCAGTGGGTTTGGTGCAGGCTTCAACCTTTCATCTCTCAATGGTAGCGAGGGCTTTGTGATTAACGGCATTAATAGCTATGACAGCTCAGGCTACTCGGTCAGCAGTGCGGGAGATATCAACCGTGACGGTTTTGACGACCTGATTATCGGCGCAAGAGGTGCCGACCCCAACGGTCAGCGTAGTGCCGGGTCAAGCTACGTGGTGTTTGGTTTTGCATCTGGTACACCTACTAATCAACCTCCTGTTGCGGTTAATGACACCGCTACCACCGACGCAGACACTGCCGTTAATATAGAAGTCTTAGCTAACGACAGCAACTCCTTAACAGTGACAGCTATTAACGGTACGACAATTGTTGTTGGCAGTGCCATTACCCTGAGTTCTGGTGCTTTAGTTACCGTGAATGCTGATGGCAGTTTGACCTATGACCCGAATGCTTTATTTGATGCTTTGGCTGTCGATGAAAGCAGCACTGACAGCTTTACATACACAACTAACAATGGCAGCTTAACTAATACAGCTAGGGTTAATTTGACTATTAAGGGAGTCAATGACGCACCGAAGGTGATTTCAGGTTTTAACCTTTCCACCCTCAATGGCAGCAATGGCTTTGTGATTAATGGTATTAATAGCGGTGACGAATCAGGCTACTCCGTCAGCAGTGCAGGAGATATCAACAGTGACGGTTTGGACGACGTGATTATCGGGGCAAGAAGTGCCTCCCCCAACGGTCAGAATCAAGCCGGGTCAAGCTACGTGGTGTTTGGCAGCAGCAGTGGCTTTAGTGCCCAACTCAACCTCTTTTCCCTCAATGGCAGCAATGGCTTTGTGATTAATGGCATTAATAGCCTTGACCGCTCAGGCTACTCCGTCAGCAGTGCAGGAGATATCAACGGTGACGGTTTGGACGATGTGATTATCGGGGCAACAAATGCCGGTCAGCTTCGTGCCGGGTCAAGCTACGTGGTGTTTGGCAGCAGCAGTGGCTTTAGTGCCCAACTCAACCTCTCAACCCTCAATGGCAGCAACGGCTTTGTGATTAATAGTATTAATAGGTATGACCGCTCAGGCTACTCGGTCAGCAGTGCGGGCGACATAAACGGTGACGGTCTGGACGATGTGATTATCGGGGCACCAAATGCCGACCCCAACGGTCAGCGTAGTGCTGGGTCAAGCTACGTGGTGTTTGGCAGCAGCAGTGGTTTTAGTGCCCAACTCAACCTCTTTTCCCTCAATGGCAGCAACGGCTTTGTGATTAATGGTATTAAGACCTATGACGGCTCAGGCATCTCCGTCAGCAGTGCGGGCGACATCAACGGTGACGGTTTGGACGACCTAATTATCGGGGCATATCGTGCCGACCCCAACGGTCAGAATTATGCCGGGTCAAGCTACGTGGTGTTTGGCAGCAGCAGTGGCTTTAGTGCCCAACTCAACCTCTCAACCCTCAATGGCAGCAATGGCTTTGTGATTAATGGTATTAATAGCCTTGACAACTCAGGCAGATCCGTCAGCAGTGCGGGCGACATCAACGGTGACGGCTTTGGCGACCTAATTATCGGGGCACTATTTGCCGACCCCAACGGTCAGAATTATGCCGGGTCAAGCTACGTGGTGTTTGGCAGCAGCAGTGGCTTTAGTGCCCAACTTAACCTCTCAACCCTCAATGGCAGCAATGGCTTTGTGATTAATGGTATTAATAGCGATGATTTCTCAGGCAAATCCGTCAGCAGTGCGGGCGACATCAACGGTGACGGCTTTGACGACCTGATTATCGCGGTACCATATGCCGACCCCAATGGTCAGCTTGCTGCCGGGTCAAGCTACGTGGTGTTTGGCAGCAGTAGTGGCTTTAGTGCCCAACTCAACCTCTCAACTGTTGATGGCAGCAACGGCTTTGTGATTAACGGCATTGATAGCCGTGATTTCTTAGGCAGATCTGTCAGCAGTGCAGGAGACATCAACAATGACGGCTTTGACGACCTGATTATCGGGGCACCATTTGCCGACGCCAACGGTCAGTTTCTTGCCGGGGAGAGCTACGTGGTGTTTGGCTTTGGGACTGCGGCTACAACTAACGAAGATACTACGGTGACAATCCTGGCGACCAACATTTTAGGTGGATATACAGATGTAGACGGTGATACCTTAACCATTAGTGACTTTACTAACCCCACTAACGGCACACTCACACTCAACAACAACTCTACACCAGACAACCCCAGCGACGACTTCTTCATCTACACCCCCAATGCCAACTTCAACGGCACTGACAGCTTCAATTTCACTGTCAGTGATGTTAATGGCGGCAACACTACAGGTACTTTTAACCTCAAGGTACTGCCCGTCAACGATGCACCCGTTGCCGTCAATGATACTTTGACTGCTGGTTTTAATACTCCTGTAACCATCCTTGCAAGTACTCTGCTGGCTAATGATACCGACATCAATGGCAATAACCTTAGCATTACTGGTGTTAGCGGTGCAATCAACGGTACTGCTGTGCTGAATAATAACGGCACACCGACTAACTCGGCAGATGATTTCATTGTCTTTACGCCATTTACTGGGTTTAGTGGCAATGCCAACTTCAACTACACCATCAGCGATGGTAGCCTCAATAGTACTGCTAACGTGGCGATCGCAGTTGGTACTAACATCATTGACAGCGAAGGCAGTGACAACTTTTCTGGGACTGACGGCAACGATAACATCTTTGGCAATGGCGGCAATGATACCATCTCTGGCAGTGGCGGCAATGATACCATCTCTGGTGGCACTGGTAATGATACTTTTGTCTTCCGTCTTGGTGATGGCAATGACACCATTACTGATTTTAGTGGAATCGGCACTGGCTCAAATCCATCAGCAACGGTGATTAGCCGACTCGATACTTTGCAATTTATCGGTTCGGGATTGACTGCTCGAAATCTGCAATTAACTCAAAATGGTAATAACTTAGAACTGACATTTTTGGATGCGCCTTCTAGCAAAGTTACCCTGCAAAACTTCCAATTGCAAAACCTGGATAATCTGCCAGCACGTGGTTCGCGACAAGCTTATGGTAATATCTTGTTTGATGGACAAACCCAAATAACTGACAGTTTTGATGTCTTCGATGCCAACTCCACTCAAAGTATTGTCTTTAACAAGAATACTGTCACTTTCCTCAATGACCTGAACAATAACGTCGAGGGTTTTTATAACTCCAATGATGTAATTAATGCTCAAGGCGGTAATGACATCGTTAATGGTAATAGTGGCGATGATTTATTGCGGGGTGGCTCTGGCAATGATAGTCTCATCGGTGGACGAGGTAATGATACTCTTGTGGGTGGTGTAGGTGCTGACTTTTTCGTTTACAACAGCAATGCTCAGTTTACTACTACTGCTGTTGGTGTTGATACCATTACTGATTTCAACAGGTCTGAAGGTGACAAGATTGTACTGGATAAGACTACCTTTAGTGCAATTACTTCGGCTGTGGGAACAGGTTTCAGCAATGCCAATGATTTTCAAATCACGAATTTAGGGGGGACTAGCACGGCGACAATTGTCTACGATTCTGTGAGTGGGCAGTTGTTCTACAACCAAAATGGCAGCGCAGCGGGTTTTGGCAGTGGTGGTTTATTTGCAACTCTAGTTGGTGCGCCAACTCTTACAGCATCAGATTTTTTGTTGCAAGCATAGTTTGCTCAAAACACGGAATTTGACGCACCTAGCTTCCCGCAGGGTAGACGAAGGTATTCATATCATGTCCGGTTGAATACTTATCATTCAGACTGACGTTTTCAGACATCCTCTTAGGCGGACATGATATGACTTGTGAATTCTGAATTTTGAATTCTGCTACAGCAAAAAGCGAACTAACACATAAAAAGCCGAAGTTACTAATTGCAATAACATCACTGGAATACCGTAGTGCAAAAAAGTTTTAAACGATATTCGTCGTCCATGCTGCTCAGAAATACCCGCAGCTACGATATTAGACGATGCTCCTACTAGTGTGCCATTACCTCCCAAAGTTGCACCAAACATCATCGCATAAAACAGTGGTAATACTTCCGGGGGAAACTGTCCTTGAAAATCTTGTGCTAGAACTTCTGCGGGTGCTAAACCAACAGTGACAATATACTGTTTGAGTAAAGGCACCATCCCCACCACTAAAGGAATATTAGGCACTACGCTAGATAATATCCCTACAAAAAATAACAAAAATAGCGAACCCAGGATAATATTTTTTCCTAAAATAGCTGCCAAGATTCCTGATAAACTATTGATTACGCCAGTTTTTTCCAGCCCCCCTATTAGCACAAAAATACTCATAAAAAATATTAATGTACTCCAATCTACATCCCGCAAAATATTATTAACTGAATCAATTTTGCTATGATGAGATAACAGCAAAGCTAAAGCTGCTCCTAACAAAGCTACAGCAGCAGGAGAGATGGGAACTGGCAGAGATTCTCCAATCACAAAAAACACCAGGACAAAAAATACAATAACTGCACCCACACTCAAAACTCGCGGATGATTAATTTGGGGATGTGGCAATTCTTCGAGATTATCTAGTTGTGTATTCCAAATTTTCCCGAATAAAAATGGTAGTGTTATGATTACTGTGAGAACAGCAATTACTCCTCCTAAACTCAATTTCAATAAATAGTCAGTAAAGCTGATATTGACGGCATCACCAACAATAAATGTAGCTGGATCGCCTACTAAAGTCAGCAGTCCCGCACTATTAGCAACAAATACCATTAAAATCAATAAAGGTACGAAATTTATCCCAATTTCCTGCGCCATTGGTGGAATTAAAGGTGCTAACAACATGACTGTTGTAGCGTTTGGCAAAACGGCACAAATAGGTGTGACAATACCGACAATACCAAGTAGTAGACGCTTGCCTTTTCCCTTGGCAATGATGACTATTTGAGTAGCTAAATATTCAAATATTTTGGTAGGTTCAAAAGCCCGTACTAACACCATCACTCCAAAGAATAAACCAAGTGTTCCATGACTATTGCCGATGTAACCAACAGCTTGTTCTAAAGTCATGACGTTGGTAAACACTAATAATAATGCTCCCAATAATGCAGCAATGGTGAGATGTATCCATTCTGTCATGACTAAAATGATAACGCCGATAAATGTAATCACACTAAGAATGGCTTGCCAGTTTTCCACACCCTAACTCCTGAAGTTTAATTGATTGGATAGTAGCGAAAAAAGCCACCTAAATTTAGGTGACTTGTCTATGATTACAATTTTTTGAAGAATTCAGAACTCAGAACTCATATCATGTCCGGAAAAAGACTTATTATTTAGACCGACGCTCTTACGCAGAGAAATTTTAATGATAAGTGATTAGTCGAATATGATATCAAAATTCAGAATCAAGAATGAATGTGGAGGATTGTAACCATAGGTATCAACTTAAGCTCAAATGCTTATCTCCCACACGCATTTTAACCCCACCCCTTAGTCCCCTCCCCGCCTGCGGGGAGGGGATGTTTTGGCTTTAGACAAAACTGAGGTGGGGTGACGCGGTGAGTCAGTTTTCCAGATACCGTGAAAAGTCAGCTCTATCCACCAGTCGGACTCCAATTAATTCTGACTCCTGAATTCTGACTCCTGACTCCTGAATTCTATTTTGATAAAAATTATTGAAATTCTGAATAGTGATTATTCATCAATACAACTAGGAATGCCCAAAACGGCGCAGGGAAAATCAGAATCTAGTGCCTCAATCATGGGATGATCGACAGATTTACAACCTACAAACAGTATATCGGCAGTTTCTAATTCCACGACTTTTTTAAGTTCTGTGGAAATGGAACCAAATCGTAAATGAGATTTGAAACAACCTTGCCATTCTTCAGCCAGACTTCGTGCTTGCCAAAGAATTTTATCTGCTTGTTGTAGGGGAGTGATGACTGTCTGCAATTTTGGTTGAGTTAAGACAAGGGTGGCAGATTTTGATATTTCACTAACCTGACATTCTAATGAAGGCTGTTGTATCGGAAAATTCAAGATATTTGGATACTGGCTGCTTTGGTTATCTTCTAACACATAAACAGCTTGAACTGTGACTTCTGCATTGGTGGCTAAGCGTGTTTGATGGGCAATCCAAAAGGCAATATCCAATGCTGTATGACTGTTAGGAGAAGCATCATAAGCAACAATTAAGTTAACTGAACTTGCTGCGGTCGATTGTTGAGAAAATTGATTTTTTGGTTCTGGCAATAATACCATTTGTTCAATTAAGTCATTTCGACCTATGGCACTTTGCAGACGTGCTAACATTGGCTTAATTTTCACAGCTTTACTTCTCCAAATGAAATGAACTAGTAATGAGAAGCAGGGAAACCAATTTTGGATTTTGTCATTTGTCCTTTGTCATTTGTCCTTTACAAATCACCAAGGACTAATGACCAATCACTAATGACTAAAATTTAAAATCGGTAGAGGAAACCCCAATAACAACTGTATTACAGCCAAAGTCTTGGGGGTTCCTTCCATTGCCTACGGAGTTAGCTGACGGGCTAAGACTGGAAGGTGTCTCTCTCTTGGAAGTATTGAGTGCTGAGTACTGAGTTAATATTAATAATTACTAACTCCTAATTCTTAACTCCTAACTCCTTACTTTCTATGAGATTAGCCCCACAATATGGTTCCTCCGCTTCAAATCGAGCTTTGATGAATTTGAATTAGGCTACCCGCTAAAAAAATGATAATCTAGTTTACTCGTCTTGTGTGAAATATCGATCTAGGAAATTTAGGGCGTGGTTGCGGAGTTCAAAATATTCTTTTGAGTTTCGCATGGCGGCCCGATCGCGTGGATGCTCAAAAGGAACTTCTAAGATCTCCCCAATATTAGCAGCTGGGCCGTTGGTCATTAAGACGATGCGATCGGACATATAAATTGCTTCGTCTACATCGTGGGTAATCATCATCACTGCTTGGCGATTATTTTCCCAAATATCCAATACTTGCCGCTGCAATTTACCGCGAGTGAGTGCATCTAGCGCTCCAAAAGGTTCATCCATGAGTAACATTTTGGGACGAATTGCTAAAGCTCTGGCAATACCTACCCGTTGTTTCATACCTCCAGAAAGTTCATCAGGATACTTATCAGCCGCCGCCGTTAAGTTTACCATTGACAAGTGTTGGTTTACAATGCTAATTTTCTCAGCGCGATTAGCATTTTTTAACACTTCATCCACAGCTAAACGGATATTTTCTCGCACTGTTAACCAAGGTAACAATGCGTAATTCTGAAACACCATCATTCGCTCTGCTCCTGGCTTGCGAATTTCTTTTCCATCTAAACGTACTGAGCCAGAAGTTGCTTTTTCTAAACCACCGATAATCTTCAGTAGCGTTGATTTTCCACAACCAGAGTGACCAATTACAGAAATATATTCATTTTCACCAATTGTCAGATTAACTTTGTCTAACACAACAAAATCATCTTTATCTGGTGTCGGATAAGACTTGACTAAATTTTCAATTTCTAAAAATCCAGGACGGGGCATAACTTTGTTCTGAGTATCAATAGGTAATGAGGTATATTTCATCATCAAATGCTCCAGCAATAATTCAATCAATTTTGGATTTTGAATTTTGGATTTTGGATTGATTCTGAGCAAGAGGGTGCTGGGTTATTGAGGATTTTAGATTTATTCCGCCCACGAGGGGCGCGGCTTGCACCAAAAATCTAAAATCTAAAATCCAAAATCTAAAATCTAAAATTCCTACGGTCAATATTTGAACTTCGTATTTAAGACATGAAAAAACTAGTGGGAGCATTAGCCCTGATAGCAAAACTATTCAGATAGCCCACTGGATCGCTCGGATCAAAGCCTTTCTTATCTATAAATACTTCTGGTGGTTCGACTTTGTAATCATCCTTGGGACATTGAATGCCCATTTCATTTGCTATCTCTCGATATAAATCCGTTCTCCAACCTTTTTCGGCTAGTTCATTGGCATCTTTGGGGAATTTTTTAATTTGTCCCCATCGCGCTGCTTGAGTCATCAACCAGAGACTTCTCGATCTCCATAAAAATGTTGAGTGTTCTCCTGGCTGTTTGGGAAGGTTGTCAGGAATATCGAAGAAAATCGTGGTGTCAGGGGCTTTGATGGTACGGTCTTTACCATCAAAGCCGCCATAGTTGTAGTTGCCGAGAATTCCCGGACTTGTAAATTTGGCGATCGGGGCATTTTTATTTTTGGGTTTTGCACCTGTAAAGGAACGGTCTGTCAGCAGTTCGGCAACTTCTTGACGATTTTCCACTTTGCTGCAATATTGGCAAGCTTCAATCATTGCCTTGACTAGGGAACGATAGGTTTTAGGATATTTGTCGATGAAAGATTCCATTACCCCCAAAAGTCGGTCTGGGTGTCCCAACCAAACTTCTTTGCCTTGGGCGAAGGTAAAGCCGATGTTTTCGTTTCCTGTAATTGCTCTTGTGTTCCAAGGTTCTGCAACCATGTAAGCTTGCATGGCACCAATTCGCACGTTTGTCACCATCTGGGGCGGTGGAACGATGATGACGCGAAATTCCTTGAGAGGATCGACGCCAGCAGCGGCGGATATGTAGCGGACAAAGTATTCGTAAATGGCAGAACTTAATACTACCGCCCAAACTCTGTTTTCTGGTGGCTGTTTGTCAAAGTAGCCTCGAAAATCTTTGCCAAAGGCTTCCAAAGCCCCATCGCCGTATTTTTCTTGGTACTCGTACCACGGACGCAGCCCAAAATCCCACATGGCTTTGTTCATGGTCATGGCGTTACCGTGGCGGTGAATAGTCATGGCCGCACACAAGGGGGCGTGGCGTGCGCCTTCGGCACCAATTCTGGCGTTGGTAACAGCGCCGGATACTACGGGTGAAGCATCCAAGCGACCAAAAATTACGCCGTCGCGGGAGGTTGCCCAACTGGCTTCGCGGTTGAGTGTGACGTTTAAACCATATTTGCGGAAGAAGCCTTTTTTCCAGGCGATCGCAAATGGCGCACAATCATTAACGGGAACGTATCCAACGGTAAGATCGGGTTTTTCTAAATCGCTGGATTTAACTACCGGTTGCACAGCTAAGGCTTCTTCTGTTAGTCCTTTGGCGGATCGATCTCCGGAAATTGCACAGGAAGAGAGGGCTATTCCGGCTGTGGTTGCTCCTATTCCTTTGATAAAGTCTCGTCGAGTGTAGTTACGATCGCCCATTTTTGTGGCTCCATCAATTTTGGATTTTGGATTTTGGATTTTAGATTTGTTCGATTAGACGCTCCGCGAACAGATATTATTAAATTTTGGATTTTCAATTATTCAATCCAAAATCTAAAATTTAAAATCTAAAATTCCGTTTAATTAGTTGAAAGTTGTAGGGCGGCGAGTTACTAATTCTTGGATTTTACCAACGGCGTAATCAAGAATTAATCCGGTTAAGCCAATTACTAATACGGCTAGAAAAACTGAACTGAGGTTTAAGCGACTCCATTCGTCCCAGACGAAAAAGCCAATACCAACACCACCTGTGAGCATTTCTACAGCGACGATTACTAGCCAAGCTATGCCTAAACTAATTCGCAAACCGGTAAAAATATAGGGTAAACTTGCAGGCCAAATGATTTTTATAATCTGCCGCCAACGTGGCATTTCTAATACTTGTGCGACATTTAAGTAATCTTTGGAAACGCTAGAAACTCCTAAGGCGGTATTAATAATTGTCGGCCATAAGGAAGTAATAAAGATGACAAAAATGGCTGAAGGATCTGCCAAGTTGAAAATAGCAAGGGCAATGGGTAACCAAGCTAAAGGCGATACGGGTTTAAAAATTTGAATGATGGGATTGAGGGCTAGCATTGCTGGTCTGGACATACCGATGAGAAACCCTAGAGGTATGGCTACTACCGCACCTAACAAAAAGCCCAGTATTACCCTCCGCAGACTTGCTATCAATAACCAACCAATTCCTAAGTTGCCGGGACCTCGCTGGTAGAAGGGATTTAAGATGTAGTCGAGGTTAGCTGATAGGGCTTCTGGTGGGGTGGGCATTAATTCGTGGTTGGCAAGTGCAACAATCCACCACAACAAAATTATCCCCAAAAATCCCAAAACAGGTAAAAAGAAGACATCTTTAAGGATGACTGGTTTTGCCTTTTTCCAAGCAGTCTGTCCAGCGATCGCGGCGATCGCTGCTAAATTTAGTTGAAAGATCATTTACAACCTCAACAGGGTTTAGTGCAGGTACAAAAAATCGAGCAGTACCAGCCTTGGACACTGATGAGATCGGAACATTATAAAAATGCCGTCTCTTCAGTCTCCTCTCAATGCCTACGAAGTTAGCTGACGGGCTAGGGCTGAGAGATGCCCCTCTGAAGAAAGTTCTGAGTTGGGAGTGAGGGATTGGGAGTTATGAGTGAGGAGTGAAGAGTTAATTAAAAACTCCTAACTCATAACTCATAATTCATAACTCATAACTCCTAACTCTTAACTTTCTTCCAGATACGCCCCACAATTTGGTTCCTCCGCTCCAGCGTTATGCACTGTGATGGGCTGGATTAGGCTGACTTACTCTAAATAGGTACGAAATTACGGACAATACAACATTGATGTGAAGAGTATAACATTAATGCTTAGTAAAAGTCATCTATTTCGGATAAATTTTGTTTATTTAAATACTCAAATCTAGTCTATGTCCTGGCTTCTGCGTAATTCATAGATTTTATATTTTTTTGTAAATATAGTTATGTGATGAGTGAAGTTACTACGCAGTCAGGGAAACAACAATAGTTAAGTCAAGCATCAAGATTGTTAACTGCTAGATAAATCTTAATGAAGATAAGATTTATTATACTTTAAAAATTTATATACGGAGATTAAATCGAGCGATGCTTAAAGTAAATGCTAGCCTACGCGACGATAGATAAAATCTATTACTTTTGGTAGGTGAATTATGGAATTTTTTTTGGTAATTCATCGCTCCAATCGCTAAACTAATTGCATATGGAAATTTACTCATCTCTCTGTTCGCTGAATTTAACATAATGGATTTTAGTCAATTCCTGGCTGACAAAGCTGATATCATCCTAGATAAGTGGGTGAGAGCAGTTCGCAAAGATCAACGGATTGAAAGTGCTGATGATTTATCCTATACAGCAATCAAAAATCATATTCCGAATGTTTTGAAAGCAATGGTAACGGTGCTTTCAAAATCTGAGGATAATGATATTCAGTCGATAGTTATTGCCAGTTTTGAGCATGGGGCGATGCGAGCCGAGCAAGGTTTTGATCCAACAGAAATTGCCAGAGAATATCATCTGTTAAGAAAAGTAATATTTGACACTATTCACGCAGATTTACTGAAAGGAACACCGCCAGAGATCATTCGTTCTATGCGTTTGATTGACGCTATTGTAGATGAAGCGATCGCTCGGTGTTTCAAGAGTTATGTTGAAGAACGGTTGCGAGAATTGAGGCAGTTACAAATATCATTAACGCTGCACAATCAGGAACTCACACGGTTAATTAGCGCCAATCAAGAGTATATTTCCCAACTAGCCCACGAATTAAAACATCCGCTAACTTCCATTATTGGTTACTCGGATTTGTTTTTACGCCAGCAACGAAAAAAGTCCCAAGTAAAAGACAACTACACCAATTTAGAACATATTGAGCGGGTGCTACGGAATGGTAGACAATTACTTCACTTAATCAATGATGTACTAGAACTTTCGCGGTATGATGCGGGACAGATAAAACTCCAATTAGCACCTACTAATTTGCCCGAACTAATTAGTAATGTCTGTCAAATGTTGGAACCTTTAGCTGTGGAGAAAAATTTACAAATCGTAGTAGATTGCGAACGCGCCCCGCAAGAATTAATTACAGATTCTTTCCAATTGCAACAGATTGTTACAAATCTTATTAGTAATGCGATTCGCTACACAGAGTCGGGGACTATTATTGTAATGTGTCAGGTGTTGGACAAACAGAGATGGGCGATCGCAGTTTCTGACACTGGAATTGGCATTGCACCTGAAGACCAAGCCCAGATATTTGAACCCTATTTTCGTGTTAGTGCTGGCGATCGTTCCTACCTTCCTGATAGTACAGGATTGGGATTGGCAATAGTTTGGCGGTTAGTAAAACTATTACAAGGTGAAATTAACTTAGTTTCGGAAGTGGGGGTTGGTTCCACTTTTAGCGTAGTTTTGCCGTTGGAATTGAAGATATGAGAAATTTTAGGAAACAGCATATCCTGTGTGTTGTCTGACATTTTGCGGGTGAAATCCTAAGACAATTTTTTCTTTGGGAATTCCTGCTGCGACTAATTCGTAGGTGACACCATCTTCTGTGTCATCCCGTTGCACCCAAATTTTGCCATCAATAATGTCAAGATGAACTAAGCAACCGTGAATTCGCTTGACACCATCCCAGCCTAGCGTTATTAGTAAATAGCTGTCATTTTCGCGATCGAAGACTGTTTTACATTTCAGATCGGCGTAAGAATAAGGTATTTCTGTGTAGGGTACTAATACCTGTTTGATGATGTGTCGATAATTATCTAAGATATCCATTGGGTAATCCTTTCAGCCTCTGGATTAAAAACGAGTAAATTGAGATTTTCAGTTTCTATTAAAAGTGTACCAATTGGTTCTTCAAACAAAGTTGTAAATACACTGTCGCGTATTGCCAAATATAATGTTCTTTCTGGTTATACGCGCTGGATAACAGCACGATACATAACAAATCCTCCAATGGCATCTTTGAGGTCTGCCATTTCTGAGGGACTAACAAAACTTTTAATTTCTACAGCTATTTTTCTATTTCCTTGTTCTGCGGCTAAGAGTTGTTTAGCTCCTAAGTCTACATACATATCTTTTTGACCCCACTTTAAATGTAGCGGGTCATCAGTAATTATCCAACCTTCTTGAATTAAAGCGTTTTTAACAACATTATGATAGATGTCTCTTGCAGGCATATCAAAGTATTTAAATTCAAACAACTTTACCTAGACTTATTTTTACTTGCTTTCTGCGCCTCTGCGTGAGAAATCATTTCTACAATAACCCTTGTTTTTTCAACTTAGCTAACGCATTTTCAGCAGCGGCTTTTTCAGCATCTTTTTTATTGCGTCCCTTACCTTCACCGTAGATTTTTTCATCTACAAGTACTTTGGCTATGAACTCTGGCGCGTGAGACAAACCACCTGTTTGAACTGTAAAATATTTAGGAGGAGTTTGGGTAACATTGCGTTGTACCCATTCTTGAAAGCGATTTTTTGAGTCTACATTAGAACGAGAAACAACAATTTGTTCAGGTACAGAATCAAACAGTGGTTCTATAATTGCGCGAACTGCTTCAATATCTGAATTATTATCTAAATAATAAGCACCAAGAACAGCTTCAAATGTACTACTAAGTAAATTGGGATTTTGGTAGCCTCCATCTAAAATAGCGCCTCTTCCTAACCGCATTCTCAAGTCTAAACCTACCTCAATAGCGAACTTTGCCAGTTGCTTTTCATCTACCAATGCAGAACGCCGCCGCGTTAATTCATCTTCTCCTTTTTCTGGGTGACGGCGATAGAGATACTCTCCACTTAAGAAATTGAGCAAAGCATCACCGAGAAATTCTAGGCGTTCGTTATGTTCGCCTTCTCCTGGGTTTTCATGAACATAAGAACGGTGAGTCAGCGCACGGCGTAGAAGTTTTTCATCACGGAATGTTAGAAGTTTATGCATTTTTACGTTTTATCTTGTTGCAAGAAGAGATTGGCGGAAACCTGTAAAATTGTGATTGTGTTCAGACATTAAAAAACCGCAAATAGCGGTACTGGTAAAACCCAGTTAATTAAAAAACTGGGTTTTTAAAAGCTATTTTAGGCAGCCAGTTTGTTTAATTCAATCAAAAACAATTCCTGACCTTGCTTTTGGACTTTACCATCTTTTACAGCAGCATCAATAAACTGCGTGAAGCTTTTAAATTTCTTGCCATCAGGTTTATGTATTGAGGAAACTCCCTGATATTCAGGGAATAGCTTACTCATCAAGTTGTTAATGTAGCCTAATCCTGTAGGCTTTTTTTCCTCTAACGCTTTATTGATAGCTTTGGTCAGGTACTGTATAGCATCATTGTAATGAATCTCAGATTTAGCAGTAGTAGTTTGAGGCTGAGTCTTATTGCTAATTAACTGACGCAATTCATCTACAAAATGAAATTCATTAGCACAGTCTTTGAGCTTTTGCTTTACATTGCCTCGTTGTGCAAAAATTATGACATTTTTTCCCTTGTCTTGCAGAAATTTAACTGGATTTGCAAAGTCCCCATCTCCTGACACAAGAATAATTATATCTGGAGACTGATTGTTATATACATCATCAATCAAGTCAGATTTAAGTTGATTGTCTGCACTGTTCTTTAAAGAACAGGTAACATCCTCACATTTAAAACCAATTTGTTGGAGATTCTCTTTTGCAGAAGCTTGGTTTTCAAACAGTGAATTATAGTAGACTCTTCTACTAATCAAAATCCCTCTGGCGTTGGCAAAAGCCAGCAATAAACTTGCTAGTTCTTGACTCAAATAAACATTTTGAAAATCGCAATAAATACCAATTTTTGGCTGTTGATGGCTTGTTTGTCCATTTGAGACTAAATGAATGTCTGTCATTGTATTTTGTCCAGGTTTTATTTTGGTGAACTGGACAGCATCAACATCACATATCTAGTAGCAGCCTAGCTTTACGTAAGGAATCGATACTCAAAAATAAATTCCCTTTTGTAAAGCTACAACTTGGAGACTTGTATAGTTTCAGTCTCAGTGTGATAATTTTTAGTTGCCTGCGGTACATCGAGTCAACCTGGTTGGTGAATATTTTTCCCAACATTAGATTCGTTACCATTAGATTTAGTCAATCTATTTTCATCTAGATATTGAGCTGAGTATTCAGCAACCAGGATGACGCGATGTATCGCAGGCAACTAGAAATTATCACACTGAGACAGCAACTAACATTTGTACTTCAGAGTTTTGCTTTAGAGTACGGTTATTTTGCTGTGTTAAATACATAATCGCATAAGCGATCTGGGATGTCAAGCTTGTCATTTATGAAGATTTGTAAAAGCGATCGCCTGATATAATCCTACTTAACCTGAGTTCGAGATTAAAAAAGGAGCAGGTAGCAAGCTGAAAATAACATCAAATCCAGCAACCTACCGATAGATGTTATTTACGTGTATTATTAAGTCATAATTGCTACTATGCCATCAACGAACAAATAGCGACACTAATTTGTTAACAGTGACAAATAATTAGTAACTTTACAAAAAAATGGACGTAACTGGATTCGAACCAGTGACCTCTACGATGTCAACGTAGCGCTCTAACCAACTGAGCTATACGTCCTTAACCACACGATTATTAACAATAACACATACTTTTATCAAAAAGCAAGATAAAGAATCCAGATGATTTCAGTACCATTCGACCCTAGTGTATGATCGTTAAAGTTATTCGGTTCTGGTGGGGGTCAGCTACCAGAGGTAACGGGGAAAGTTCGGTGCAAATCCGCCACTGTCCCGCAACTGTGAACTAATTTGAGATTTGAGATTAGCTTGTCTTAGTCATCCCAAATTCTAAATTGAGTGAGTCAGGATGCCCGCCGAAGTAGATTTATCAGTTCCACATTTCTGCGAGGTACAGATGACTGCGACTATAAATATTTCCACAACTAATGACTGTGGTGTTACTGACCACGCTTTATTTGTTTGCAAAACCTGTGCCAGCGTTTGGCAAGATGGAAAACGTTTACCTGGAAGTGGTGGCGAACAACTATTACAGCAACTTCGGCAACTGGCACAAGATTGGGACTTGCGAGATGAATTCCCAATTCAAGAGGTTGAATGCATGAGTGCTTGTAATCGTTCCTGTGTAGTTGCCTTTGCAGCCAAAGGCAAAATAACATATTTATTTGGCGATTTAGCTGTTGATGGCAGTGCATCTGCGGTACTGGAGTGTGCTAGTCAATACTATGCTAAACCAAATGGTTTACTGCCTTGGTCAGAGCGTCCACAGCCTCTGAAAAATGGCATTTTGGCAAAGATTCCATCTTTATAAGAAGAATTCAGAACTCAGGAGTCAGAAAACAGGTATGAATTCTGTACAACTGGGTAATGAATATTGGTTTAAAACCTAGCCCGCAAGTGGCGCGAAACTAGTATGAAATTTTTTTTACTCATTTAAAACTCTATCCCTTTATGGGTAGAGTATTCTGAATTCTGTTAGCGTAGCGGGGCGTAGCCCATTCTGAATTCTGACTCCTTTTTATGATGCGCGTTTTAATTCTGGGTGGGACGGGAGATGCAGCAGAATTAGCTGCGAAACTGGCGAGTATGGAAGGGGTAGAAATAATTACATCCCTCGCTGGTCGCACGCGTGAACCATTAGTTCCTTTGGGTGATTTGCGTGTTGGAGGCTTCGGTGGTGTGGCTGGATTGGCTAGTTATCTGGAAGTAATGCAAATCGATTTGCTAATTGATGCAACCCATCCTTTTGCTACCCAGATTTCTTGGAATGCGGTAGATGCTGCAACCAAAGTTGGAGTACCCCATCTGATGTTAATTCGTCAGCCTTGGGAAAAAGTAAGTGGCGATCGCTGGATTGAAGTTGACAGCGTTACAGCCGCAGCCGCAGCCCTACAAAACCAAGCACAGCGAGTGTTTTTGACAGTTGGTAGGCAAGAACTCGCTGCTTTTGCTCACCTCAAGGAAATTTGGTTTCTCATGCGGATGATTGACCCTCCTGCCCGTGATGCTTTAGTGCCACCGGGGATGTTATTGTGCGATCGCGGTCCCTTTACCCTCAATAATGAAAGAGAAATCCTGATTCACCACAACATCGATACCATAGTCAGTAAAAACAGCGGTGGCAATGCAACCTACGCCAAAATCATTGCTGCAAGAGAACTTGAAGTCAAAGTTGTGATGGTGAATCGTCCAGCTACACCACCAGGAGATTACGTTACTGATGTTGATGGTGCTTTGGCGTGGGTATTTGACAAGTTGCACGAATAGCACTGCTAGGAAAAATTTTCATTTAAACATTATTCAATCGATGGCAATAGGTTTTCTTAAACCCGCCTAACTTATAGATGTAAGCTGTTTTTGTGTCTGACTCTAAATCGACCCAATCTGTTAGTTGTTTTTCCAATATTTGGAATACATCATAAGCCCTTTGAGCCATTTTTCTAGTATAATTTTCGTTTTCGTCCCCATACTTAAAGCTAAATTCTACTGCTATAGGCTTATCTTCATTTTTTTCCTTCTCGTACCAAAAAATCAAAGCACACTGAGAGTTTAGTTTGGGGTCTTTTCTAATCTGAAATTTTCCTCCTTTGATTACTAGTTCACGGATAGAAAATCCGATAATTTTTATCTCATCCTCTAGTTGTAAAGGACTCAGTTTGTCTTGCAAATCGGGGTATAATTTTGCAGTATCTTGGATTTTATCGAGTTTCTCAGTTGTCGATATTTTTTGCGTATCTGAGAAGCTGTATAATACTTCAAACGGAGTTTTAATGTCCGTTTTAATGTCCTCTTCAAACTTAGTTTCTCCTCTATTCATCGTGCGATCTTGAGAAATATAGCGGTCTGGATGGCGAAATTTTAGAGTGACTTCTCTTTCACCATTATTAATATCCTGTCTCTCACGCAATATGTAATTATTGCAGTATAAAGTATAATTATTACTATCATAAAATCTGATAATTCGCTGGTCTGTAATTTCATCTAAATCGCCATTTACATTAATGACAATATTATTAATAGCCTGTGAAAAATCTTGCCAAAAATCATGGGATTTTTTTAAAATTTCTTGCTCATTACCAATAAATAAATCTTTTTGCAGCAAGACTTTATATTCTCTAGACACTACTTTTTCGCTCATGATTCCTCCAATGTTTTAATCACTTTTTATTTCTATAGCGGTTCTCGTTTACGTGAGGTACACCCGTAAGGGCACGGCACTGCCGTGCCCCTACACCTTGGGATGTTGTATCGCATATAAATGGGAATCGGTATCAGAGGATGTTTGAAAAGTCCAATTGTTGGTAGCAAAACGTTTTAGATCCCCCTAAATCCCCCTTTTTAAGGGGGACTTTAACTCCGGTTCCCCCCTTTTTAAGGGCAGGGCCGTTTCATTCGCTAGTCTGTGAGATTTGTCAAGGGGATATTCTCACGCAAAGACGCAAAGGCGCAAAGAAAAACAACATTATTTGGGCTTGAAGACGCAAAATTTTTTGCCCTAATTGTACGCTTGCCCTAAATTTTGATTTCTTTGACCCTTGCAATTTTAACCATTTTAGGGAACGAAACAGCCCTGCTTTTTAAGGGGGGTTAGGGGGGATCAACAAGTACGTAAAATCACAGTTAACTACTTTTCAAACAACCTCTAAGAGAAACTCACTAATGGCAGATAACCTCAAATACTATTATTTATACCCCAAGAGCGATCGCTGTGTTGTGAACAAAAGTGAGTTTTTATTGTAAATTTACGTAAATTTACTGTAATATAGTTGGCAAGCATCAGATCAAGCGATCGCTCCCCAACCAAAAATTTTTATAATCGTTGCCAAGATAGTTCTTTTGTTTGTTTATTCCAATGCCAGCGCAATAAATTAGCGGTTTGGACTGGAACAATTCCTGGTAAACCAATTGCTTGTCTCGGTGAATTGGTAGCTAATAAAATCGCACTTTCCACGTCACAAATCCCCCACTTTACCAAATTTTGCACTCCCACCAATAAAGGTAAAGTCGTTCCTGATAATGTGCCATCTGGCAATCGCGCAGTGCCGTTTTTGACTGCAATTTGCCGAGTGTCCCAAGGATACACCCCATCGGGTAATCCCAGAGGTGCAAGGGCATCGCTAACTAGAAACAGCCCCTTTTCTCCATCGCTGGCACGCAGTAAAATTTGCAGCATAGTAGGCGAAACATGTTCTCCATCGGCAATAAAACCACACATCACATCCGGATGGGTAATTGCTGCCCCTAATAAACCAGGTTCACGATGATGTAGTGGTGGCATAGCATTGAAAGCATGGGTTACCATCCTTGCGCCCAGTTCAAAGGCGCGTTGTGCTTGGGCGGCTGTTGCTTGGGAATGTCCTAAACTAACGGTAATCCCCAAAGAACGCAAATATGGAATGACTTCGCCAGTGGGATCTAATTCTGGTGCTAAGGTGATAACTTTCACAACATGGGCATAATCTCCCAAAACCCGCTTTATCTCGTCAATTGTTAAGGGTAACAGGTACTCTGCTGGGTGTGCGCCACGCTTTTGGAAATTCAAAAATGGCCCTTCTAGATGTACTCCGAGAATTTTGGCGTATGACCTCTGTTTTTCAGTAAAATTAACAATCACTGCCAGCGATCGCTGAATATTTTCTATCGAAGTTGTGACAAGTGTCGGTAGAAATCCATCTACCCCTACATCCCACAAATATTGCGTTATTTTCTCCAGAAGATGAGCATTTTCACTTCTCAAATCTGGAAATGCCAATCCCAATGCACCGTTAATTTGCAAATCAACGCCGCCTAAAGAAATCCAGTCACCTGCTACATTTAGTAGGGACGCACAGCCATTCGCCCCTACACCAACCGTACTCATTGGTAAGATATGCTCAATTATCCCCTCTTGATTAACCAAGAGCATTTGCAAATCTTTGTATCCAGGCACTCTAGCATTGATAATTTCTAGGGCACTTTGTGTTGCTTGAGTCATCACATTTGCGAGAATATAGCTAAATCTGATTCTAGATTGAATCCAAAATCCAAAATCCAAAATCCAAAATTCTATGACTCCTTTAGTTGGTATTATCATGGGCAGCGATTCTGATTTGCCCACTATGAAAGACGCGATCGCAATTTGTGACGAATTTGGCGTTGAAAATGAAGTGGCGATCGTTTCTGCTCATCGTACCCCAGAACACATGGTGGAATATGCTAAACTCGCACACCAACGGGGTATTAAAGTAATTATTGCTGGTGCGGGTGGTGCTGCTCATCTTCCCGGAATGGTAGCCTCTTTAACTCCCCTTCCTGTCATCGGTGTTCCTGTAGCCACCCGAAACCTGCAAGGACTAGATTCTTTGTATTCCATAGTACAAATGCCTGCTGGTATTCCCGTAGCTACAGTGGCGATCGGTAATGCCAAAAATGCTGGGCTTTTAGCAGTACAAATACTCGCAACAGCACAACCAGAATTGCTAGAAAAAGTCCAACAATATCGCCAAAACCTATGTGAATCGGTAATCGCCAAGCAAGCCAAACTAGAAAAACTCGGTTATAAGCAATACTTGCAAGAAATGTTGTAATAAATACCGCATAGCACTGATTTATATTAGCGGTAGCGGTGCGTTCACTCCGTGCTGAATTGTAAATTTTACATTTACTGACCTTGAATACAGCCTTAAAGTTACAAATAATTAATTATTTGTATAAAAATTTAAAAATATACAAACTTTTTCCACTCTGATCCCGGAAAATACTTATCCATAAAGGATATAGTTGCTTGATGTTTTGCATTAGGCGCTATATTGCCATAGGGTAACGAAAAAAATGTATTAACAGATACAGTTTTTTGGTTTGAGTAAATAGACAATCAGTCAAATTTATCCGTTTAGGCATAAATTTTTCAAGGGTACAACACGAAGTAATCTCATAATTTCTGTGGAAGAATGTTTATGTTTTTCCTCAATCAGAGTTTTTGATATTAGAAAAAGTGTGTTCTCTAGAAAATAAATCACTGACACAGACAATGAGATAATTATTTTCCCAAAGCTTGGCTAAAACTTTGTAACCTCATACCTAACTAAAATAACTAATTTCGCTAAATCTATTACCGCTTTTCCAGCAGGAAAAAGGAAGCAATGAATAAGCATGTTCGACCCTGGCATCGACTACTGGCGCTAGCTATCGGTTCAATGGTGTTTGCAGTTTTTGCCCCAACAATTGTACAGGCGGCAGATGCTCCGACTGTTCAATCTTTATCGGAAACAACAACGAAACTGCCAATTTCAATTGATACTACCTGAATACTATATACCGGATTTTTAGTATTTTTCATGCAAACTGGCTTTGCCATGCTAGAAGCAGGTTTGATTCGGCTTTGGGCAGTTTACCTGCAAAAATATGTTGATGTTTTTGAAATAATAAAGATTAAGTAAAGTAGATTTGATTGTTTGAGAAACAATATCTAAATTTATTAAAAAGATACACGAAAAATATTTACAGATGTGCCAATATTTTTTTACACTCCTACTAAGGTTATTTGATTTTCTGCTTTGGAAACAAGTGGTCTTAACGAAAAATATGAAAAACTACTGGACTTAACTGACCGCTTGAGTTTTTTCTTATTTTGAACGATGCTTTGAAGGATGATGTTCAAATTCATGTACAAACAAAAATCGAACCCAAAAAAAAGGCATCTGTCTGTAAGAAATTACAGAGAATTTGCACAATCAAACTCAAAAATCAAGAGATTTTATTTAGCACTTAAGCGGCTTACTCCCAGCTGGCAAGCCTGCTTACCTTTAGCCTGTCTGATTGTATTGGGTTGGGGTTATGCCGCAGTTGCCCAAACTCCAGCAGCTGGCCCGACCACAGCAGAACTCAAAATTGCTATTGATACGCTGTGGGTTGCGATCGCTGCCTTTTTGGTATTCTTCATGAATGCTGGTTTTTGTATGTTAGAAACCGGCTTCTGTCGCCAGAAAAATGCAGTCAATGTTCTTGCTAAAAACTTGATTGTCTTTGCTCTGGCCACCGTTGCTTTTTGGGCAATTGGTTTTGGCTTAATGTTCGGCGATGGCAACGACTTCATTGGCTTGAATGGATTTTTCCTAGCAGGAGCAGATAACAGTCCCGCCACAGGAGAAGCCTATCAAGGTATCTTTGATGGTATTAGTTGGGCTGGCGTACCCTTAGCTGCCAAATTTTTATTCCAGCTAGTATTTGCCGGGACAGCAGCAACAATTGTTTCGGGCGCAGTAGCTGAAAGAATTAAGTTTGTTGACTTCCTCATTTTCAGCCTCTTACTCGTAGGTATTGCCTACCCCATCACCGGACACTGGATTTGGGGAGCTGGCTGGTTAGCTGACAAAGGCTTTTGGGATTTTGCCGGTTCTACGGTGGTTCACTCCGTAGGTGGCTGGGCAGCTTTAATGGGAGCAGCATTTCTCGGCCCCCGCATTGGTAAATATCAAGACAAGCAAGTTGTTGCCCTACCAGGTCACAACATGAGTATTGCCACCCTGGGTTGTTTAATACTTTGGTTGGGTTGGTTTGGTTTCAACCCCGGTTCTGTAATGGCTGCCGATCCTAGCGCAATTACCCACATTGCTTTAACAACCAACATGGCTGGCGCAGTCGGTGGTATTGCCGCCACAGTTACAGCTTGGGTTTACTTAGGTAAGCCAGACTTGTCAATGATTATCAATGGTATTTTGGCTGGCTTGGTTGGGGTTACAGCATCTTGTGCCTACGTTAGTATCAGCAGTGCTTTCATCATTGGTTTGATTGCTGGAGTAATCGTAGTTTTCTCCGTCACATTCTTTGACAAACTTGGTATTGATGACCCAGTGGGAGCTACCTCAGTTCACCTAGTTTGCGGTATCTGGGGAACTCTAGCAGTTGGTTTGTGGTCTGTCGGTCCTGGTGTTTACTCCTGGTATGGTGAGGCACTTGGCCCAGCAAAAGGTTTATTTGTAGGTGGTGGCTTTGGACAGTTGGGTGTTCAATTGCTGGGCGTTATCTCAGTAGGCGGCATCACTGTTTTACTCAGTAGTATTTTTTGGCTAGTACTGAAAGCTACTTTAGGTATCAGAGTATCCACAGAAGAGGAATTAGAAGGCTTAGATATCGGTGAACACGGTATGGAAGCTTACAGCGGATTCCTCAAAGAAGGTGATGCAACTATATTTTCTGAAGGACAAAGTTCAATTGGAAAATTTTAACCTCTTCCGTACAAGGCTACGGTGTACACACAAGTCTGAAATAGCTGATTAAGCAGGGTTTTACCCCACCCTAACCCTCCCCTTGGAAAGGCGAGGGAACTAGTGGTTCATCGCATTAGTTATGAGGTGTTAGCGGTGGTCAGATGCCCGACTGATAGCGTTGCGTCAAGCGAGTCTTCTCCCTTGACGCTAGCCTCTCCCTTTGGGAGAAGGGAAGACGCACTCGCCCTCGAGCGTCAAGATTGCTGACCCCTGTTAGCGTAGCGGGGCGTAGCCCATTCTGACTTCTGAATTCTTCTTCAACGCCTTCTACGCCGTTGCCATTTTGGTCAAATTGTGTCTGTTACTTCCCAGCGTTTCATCGATCGCTATCATTAATAACTCTGTTAGAGGGATTCCTGCTGCTTTGGCCATAGAGGAAATCACGCTTTTGGGGGCAAAAGAACAATACAACCCAGCTTCTAAAAACCAAGGTTGTCCCTCTGGGTCGATGCGGAAGTCAAATAAACTGTAGTGGCGACAGCCTAAAGCCTGATGACACTTCTTAGCCACTTGCTGGACCTTTTGGGTAATCGCATCATTAGGGTCTACAATCCAAGACTTGATATTATCTTTAGCGGCGAAACCCAAGTTGCCATCATCTGTTTGTCGGAGTTTATCAGCATAGGTGCGGATGGGTTTTTCGTGAGGGTCTACCAGATACTCTTCAAGAGGTAAACCGATTAACTCCCCGTCTTTAACAATGATGCCGCATCTGACTTCTCGACCGAGTTCGATGAATGCTTCTACAATCACCTCCGAAGCATATTCAAATGCCTTTTTCAGCGCCGTATCATACTCAGCAGCATCTTTAACTAAGGTCACCCCTAGAGAGTTGTCCGAACTTGCAGGTTTAATAACTACCGGAGGTGTGATTGTCGGAACATCTCCCTGACGCAGCAGTTCTCCACGAGGCACTTTCACCCCTGCGGCTTCGACAATTGCTTTGGTTCTGGCTTTGTGAGCCGTTATTGCCATCAGATCCGGAGTATTGCCTATGTAAGGGATCTTGAGCAGGTCGAATAGAGCGCGGTAGTGAGTCATTCCAGGGATACAAAACATCTGTGGTAACATCACATCAATGTTTTGTGCTGCGATCGCCTCTATGGCATCAGACACAGAAATCGGTTTAGCCTGAGCAATATCTTCAGGGCTGAGAGAGCGAGGAAATCGCCACTGGCGATCGGGCGTGATATATGCAATCTGAAAATCATAGCGCGATCGCTCTGCCGTTGCAGTCAAACAATCTTCGGCGTAAAGGCGTGACAAATCACAGTAAAAATCATTCTGTGCAGAGCCAACTAAATGAAGGATACGAAGTACTGACATGATTGATGTTCCTATTTAAAACGTTGCACAGAAAGCGGGATAATTTATCTCACGCAGAGACGCAGAGGCGCAGAGAAGAAGAGATTTTTTGGTGTTGCACAAAACCAAGGGTGAAATTTATCTAAAACTCCTCATTCTCTTTGCGCCTCTCTTGCCTCATGCGTGACACTAAATCATACTTTCACTCAGCCTCAGTCCTAATCTCCCCCCAATTCGACTAATTTACCGATATTGAAATCTATGCGTGTCCAGCCTTTGAGCCGACGTAAATTATCGATCAAGAGCAAAGGAATTTGCCAATGATGCACCATTAAAAATGGTAAGGGATCGTCTGATTTGTAAATTGCATCAGTTCCCCGCCAAATATTTGCAATCCATTTTTTCAATTGTGTGAAAGAACGGATGCCAGTCAAACGCCAGACTTCATGATAAGTCCAATAAGTTGGTTGACTCGTTGGTAATGGCTGTAATGTTTCAGCCATCGGTTCTTTATCGAGATACGCTTGGGCAACTTTGGGATGGTCGTAAAAAGTAGTAATTGCAGAGTGTGTGCGGGGATTACACTCAATGGCGTAAACTCTGCCATCCTCAGCTTGAATGAAGTCAAAGGAAATCTGTCCTGTAAGTTTCAGTTCTTTGACAAAATGCCTTACCCATTCCCTGATTTGGGAATTTTCAACGTTTTCATAGTTGACTTGAAAGGCTGAAGATTCACAGCAGCAGTGCAATCGTAATTCACCATCCCGGACGGTGCTATGGGTACAAAATTCTTTCCCAGGAATAAATTCTTGCATAATCCAAGGCTTTTCCGGGCTGATTGGCAAGCTTCTAACGAATGCAGCTGTTTCTTCAGGGGTGGCGCAGGGAAGCTTGGTTAAGTCTAAACGTCGTACTGAATCGTAAGGAATACTCTTGAGGATATACTTGCGAGATTCCTGGGAGAAGTCGAAATTTAGAACTTGTTCGGCAGAGGTAATTTTGAAAGATTTAGGTGCTGATAAACCAAGCGATCGCGCTGTTTCGGCAAAGGCAAATTTATCATCCAATTTCTGGGTAATATCCGCATCAAAGTGAAATACTTCACAGTATTCTGACAGCAATGGTTTAGCCAGAGAATCGTAGTAGCTACCCAATGGACTGGTGACGGGAATATAGACATCAATATTTTCTTGTTTGATGATGTCTATCAAAGCCTGAGTATAGCATTCTGGATTTTCTTGGGGTGCAGGAACAGTATAAAATTTGTCCACTGCTTGGGAAAATCGATGCCCAGACAGCCAATATTTGTGGGTTTCTATCAACACAACTCTGTGTCCAGCCGCATTAAACGATCGGGCTAGCTGTAAAGCTTTGGTCATTTTGCCCCCACTAATCAATATATTTTTGGGGTTTGCGGCTTTGGTAGCTGAATGTTGAAAAGGACGGGATATATTACACCACAACAAAGTTACTACAACGATGGTGGCATTGATTGGCAGTGCTAATAACAGCAACGCCAAAGTCAAAATGTTTTGGATAATTACGGCTATTTTTGTCTCTACAGCAAGAGACGGCATAGCAGGTGAAGAAGAAACAGAAATAGATTGTGCCATAGTCAATCAGGCAGTTCTGCGGATAATCGTCAAGCCATCTCGTAGGGGTAGTATTACCTGTTCTACGCGGGGATCGAGTGCTACGGCACGATTAAATTGAGCGATCGCTTCGCCGTTGGCAGTGCGTTGTGGTTCAGGTAAATAAACCTCTCCTTGCAGGAGTGTGTTATCTACACAAATAAATCCTGATGGTGCTAGCAAATTCGTATCTAGCAATGTTTGGAAGTAAGTTATGTACTCCTTTTTATCCGCGTCAATAAAGACTAGATCGAATGATTCTCCGGCTGCTACCAACTTATCTAAGGTTTGCAAAGCCGATCCTAATTCCACCCGGATTTTTTGACCATCAGGAGATCGATCGAAAGCTGCTTGTCCAACTTCTGCGGCAAAGGGATCTACTTCGCAGGCAACTAGCACTCCGTCTTTCGGTAATGCCTCTGCCATTGCTAGTGCAGAATAACCTGTGAACATCCCTATCTCTAGTACTCTTTTAGCTTTGGTCATATGAACAAACATTTTCAGGGTTTGTCCTTCTACATGACCAGATAGCATCTCTTGTTCTAGAGGCCGTACTGTTGTGCCTTCACTAAAGTGTTCTTGCCATGCTTCTGTGGATGTTTTTTCGGCAAGTGCAGTTAAAGCGGCTGATTCAGGGGTCGTATATTCTTCCAAGTAAGGATCTAAACCAGCTGCCAAACGCCATGCTTCATTGAGGTTAGCGACTAACTCCGCAGGTAAATCTGTGCGTTGGTTAATCTCTTGGACAATAGCTTCTAACTTCTTTGCTAAGATTCCTACCGGTGTAACTGGTCTAGCTGTGGGCTTGGTAATTGTAGTAGACATTATTTTGCACTCCCAACTAGTTCTGTCTGATAGACGGGGTACATATCTACACCTTCACCACCACGAGGATAGGTAGCGCAAAGCTGCTTATGATCTGCTAAAGCTTGTGCTAATTCTTCCCGTGTCAAATCATTCACAAAGAAGCAGGTACCAATCGGTTTAGGCATAGCAGCTCTTAACAAACCATCTCTTGTGAGGCTAATAGACTCGGTAGCGTCCCATAGCAGTTCTTCATCCAATAAAGGATGGTCGAGAGCCAGCCCCAAACGACTGATTAATCCTATAATGCGATCGCGTTCTTCAATGGTGATGTAGCCTCTATTGCCTGCGATGGTTGCAGATAAGGCCATATCGATGCTCACTGCATGTCCATGAAACATCGGTATCCGTGGTGCCAGTTCTAAAGTCGGACTCCAGGTATGTCCATAAGCAATTGCTCTGTCCAAATCTAGTTCGCGGAGGTTAGGTACCTCTAACTCCAACATCTTTTTGATCGCTTCGTAAGTCAGACGGTGAGCTATTTCTTTAATCTCTGGAGTTGCATCAAGATTCCCAAAGTGAGTGTCCAGCAGTTCTTTGCCATACTTTTCTAACCACTCAAACACACCCCCATGAGCAACCACCGCAATTTTGACTAATTCTGCCATCCCATTACGCACTTGATTTGTTGGTAATGTCCCCAGCAGAGAAAAGTCTAAAAACACTTTTTGAGAAGCGTGATAAGCACCCAAACGATTTTTCAGCTTCCGATGGTTAACTGCTACCTTGATAGCGACGCTAGCATCAATCAAACCAATTAAAGAAGTAGGAATCCGGATGTAATTACTACTACGGCGATAGGTAGAGCAAGCAAACCCTACAACGTCTGTAATTAAACCACCACCCACTACTAAGACTGGCTCTTTTCGTACTAATTTGAAGTCTGCGAACACATCTATGATTTTCTCAAAGGTTTGCATAGACTTGTTTGGTTCGCTAATGGTTAGAGCAAAAATCCTCAAATCGATACCGTAATAACGGAAATATTTCTCAATTTGAGTGCCGTAAAAATGGTTGACATTAGTATCGACAACAGCCAAGCATCTTCCAAAACTTTTATACGTTTCTGCAAGTTCTGGATTGGCAATATCAAAAATACCGTCTACATAAACTAAGTCATACTCAATCTTTTCATAAGCTTCTACGTGAAATGTAGTTTCAGTAGCTTGAAGTTTTGTTTGAACGATGCTCACAGATTTTACCCTCTAGTTGAAAGAAATTGTAAGTTTGATTTCGATGCCATTATGAAGTGTAAGCACTTCTCAAAGATGGTAATTTAACTTGCTAAACTGATGTCGCAAGTCAATTACCCGTGATTCATGAGGAAAAAAGAGGTAGGCCTCAATGAAGTTTAGTTGGATTGCAGATTTAGAAACTACAAAAGACAGCACTATAGATGGAGTGCATCTACTGTCATTTCATCGGCACAGCAAAAGACCTTGAGTCTTTGCTGAACCTTAAGAGTTTCGCAAATTTACGCAACAAAACTTCATAGACTTTTTCAGATTATCAGACTGTTAATGCTATGTCTAGCCTCAAGGATTACGGACTGAAAGTAGCTGAATAACGGTTTACAAGCAAGATAGAAGAATGGTTTTACTTGCTTAAAAAGCTTAAACGCTCGTTTACATTAGTTAACATATCACTATTTTTCAAATATTGCACCTACACCAAAGGTAGATTTGAAATAAAAAAGTAAATTTAGAGGATTTGGGGATTTGAGGGACATTTAGTAGATCGATCTTTGAGTAGCGAGAGGAGACGACATCATCTATGTGATAAGGTTGCCAAAACTCTGATTTTCAGGTATGGGCAATTCATGAATTGATGCTACAGCGTCTAGTAGTTCGCTTTCGTGACTTAGCGGGGTAAAGGGGAAAGGGGAAAGGTTTTAAATCCCTTACCCTTCAATACGGTTCGGATAAGCAGTATGAACTTCCCTTGTGGTCTGGGAAATGGTTTTGGGGTAAGGGGATTTGGATGTATTTGAAACCTTTCCCCTTTAACCGAACCGTATTGCCTTACCCTTTACCCGTTCCCCTTTCCCCAGCCCTCACAAGCGCATTTTTGGGTTGGCAGAGTACTAGTTTTGTGTAAGTCCTAAAAGAAAAAAATTTTCTTGTTACTGCCTGTGCGGCTAATTTCAGGTGTTCTGATGAAAAATCCCTATTTTTAAGCCATCAGCTTCTCCTTGCTTGTCTGTTTCCCCCCTTCCCCTTTTATGGATTTTATAGATAGGCTCTAATTGGGATGCTTCGCTATTATTTTTTTTCAGTATTAGATTTATGGATTTTGTTCCGGTTGAAACAGGCGCACCTGTTTCTGTAGAAATCGCCGAGGTTGCTTCACCATCAACACTTTCTCCTACTTCAATACCCAGTTCTGGTATTTCTAAGGATGCGATTCGCACCAGTTTGAGGGCTTCCACTGCCGATGGTGTTTTCGCAGTAGTTTTCACTGTTGCCACTGGCGGAGTTTTGCTGGGTAATTTTTTGGTCGAATTAGATGCCAGTCCGGTGGTCTTTGGCTTGGTGTCCTCTATCCCTATGTTGGCACATCTGTTTCAGCCGATAGGTGCTTACTTATCTGAACGTAGCACCAGCCGCTTTCAGTATTCATTGCGGACACACGGCATTGCTCGATTACTGTGGCTAATTTTAGTCATTGGCATTGTTAGCTTTAGCTGGGGAGCGCTGAATTCTAACCAATTAGTGATATTGTCGCTCTCGATTCTTCTATGTAGCCATCTTTTAGGAGGACTAGCAATTGCATCATGCTTGAGTTGGATAGCAATGTTAGTCCCACGACAGTTGCGAGGTAGATATTTCGGGCTACGCAATAGCCTTGCCAACCTGACCGAGTTAATTAGCTTGCCCTTAGCAGGTCTAGCTATATCACATTGGTATGGGGGGACTATCCAAGGTTATGGAATGATTTTGTTAGTAAGTATTTTCTCTGGGATTGTGAGCTTGGGATGTCAGTATTTCCTGGTAGATATGAATCCCCAATTACAAAATACTTATCATGGTAGCTCATCTCAAACTACTGTGATTGAGCTAGACTCGTCACCAAATGAACTTGGGGAGACATCTGGGGCAATCTCTTTACCGCAAATACTGACACCAAAAAACGATTTAGTTAGCAGCATTTGGAAAAACTCTAATTATTTGGTGTTTCTGGTTTATTTTGGCGCATGGACCTTTGCTGTTAACCTCAGTGCCCCATTTTTTAACCTCTACTTGCTAGATACGCTCAATCTAGATGTGAGTTGGGTAACTTTTTACAACAGCTTGCGAGCTGGGGCACATATGCTGATGCTGATTGTTTGGGGTAAATTAGCAGATAAAATTGGCAATCGTCCGATTTTAATTTCTACAGGAATTCTGATTGCAGTCATACCGTGGTTATGGCTGCTGATTGGTTCTAGTCCCGTGGATCTGTGGCTGTGGTTACCTTTGTTACACATTTTCATTGGTGCTAATTGGGGAGGAGTTGATTTGTGTAACAACAATCTCCAGATAGAAATTGCACCAGTAAAAAATCAGTCTATCTATTTTGCGATCGCAGCTGCTATTGCTGGGGTAAGTGGTGCTTTAGGAGCAACTATAGGCGGCTTTATCGCTCAATTTGCTGGGTCTTTTGGCATAATGGAAGTTTTCATTGTATCTGGGATATTACGACTAGCGTCACTTGTACCACTGTTTGTTAAAAAAGATCTCGGTAGTTAGGGTGAAATTATTGAAATACAGATGTCAAAAAATAGTCCACCTACAGAAAGAATTACTAACTCAATATTTACTCTATATTGAAAAAGCTTTGTTATGTCGTGACAAATTCGATCTCACTAAAATCAATTCCAGAAATATTGGTGAGATCGACTGATATGCATTTAGCAATTCCTATCCAAAATGGTTTAGTTTCAAAATCTGAAAAAAGATAAAATGCTCAAGGTAGACACACGCAAAATTAGCCATCAACAAGTTGAAGCTTTCGAGCGAGATGGCGTTATCTGCGTCAAAAACGCTGTGGATGACATCTGGGTACAACGAATGCGAACAGCAGTTGACAAGAATGTATTAATCCCTGGTCCTTTGGAAGAAAAGAATGCCCCAAAACCAGAAGCCAGTGCGGAGCATACCAGTAATTTATGGCTTGTTGATGCTGATTTCCGTGCTTTGGCTTTTGAATCTCCATTACCAACACTCGCAGTTCAAGTTTTAAAGTCGAAAAAATTAAACTTTTTGGCTGACGGTTTTTTTGTGAAGAAGCCGAAATCTAATAGTCGTATTGGGTGGCATAACGACCTACCTTACTGGCCTATACAAGGCTGGCAGTGTTGTAAAATTTGGTTGGCTCTAGATACTGTCAACCAAGAAAATGGCCGATTAGAGTATATCAAAGGTTCTCATCGATGGGGCAAAGAGTTGCGGGAGCGATCGAATCCCTCGTGGTTTGTAGAACCAAAACCTCACGAAATTCTCTCCTGGGATATGGAAGCTGGAGATTGCTTGATTCACCATTTTCTGACAATTCATCATTCAGTAACTAACATATCTTCTAGACAACGACGTGCAGTAGTGACTAATTGGACTGGTGATGATGTTACTTATTATCAGCGTCCGAAAGCGTGGCCTTTCAAATCGATTGAAGAAATTGATTTACCACAATTTAATTCATTCAAAACCAAAAAATCTGGCGAGCCGCTAGACTGTGATATATTTCCTAGAATTGAAGTGCATCGCTGATTCATTTTGCTGGTCATTATAGCGTTTCTCGGTCTGATGAGGTACACCCGTAGGGGCGAACGGCCGTTCGCCCCTACAACGTGGGATATAGTCTTGTACCTCACTTGAATGGGAATCGCTATATATGTTTTTAATGAGGACTTTAGTGCTTGATTTTTGAAGCACTAAAGTCCTCACTACGAACTTCTCAAAGTTTTTGCGCTAGACTACTAGTCCTATATAGGACTCATATTTGATTATTGAAATATAGGTAGGGTACGTTATACCAAAGGCTAACGCACCACACAAAGGTTCGGGTTCGGGTGCGTTAGGCTACGCCGTAACACACCCCACATATCACTTAGATTTTTTCAGAAATCAAATCATAGTCCTATAGAAGATTTGCATTATATAATTTAGCTAGCAATGCCGCGCTTAGACATCCATCTGCAACATTTCATCAATCATATCTAATATATCCGGGTCTATAGTTAGATCGAACTTCCTAGCGAATAATTTTTCTGATTTACTAATTTTTTCAAAATCATTTTTTTCTAAAATCCTGGGATGGAGTGCGTTAACATTTCCCCAGTCTATATATCTCAAATGATCGTTAATTATTTTGTCTTTAAAAGGTGAATTTAAAATAAGTATTTGGTAAAAAAGCTCATCTGCTATAAATGTGTAATTAAAACCATTCATCAACTTAGGGTTTTGTTTGACAAAATCATCTATATACTTTACACATTCTCCGGTTAAGCACCAAAATGCAGAACCTCCATAAAGAGCAAAGCCTTCAAGAAATTTACGTTTTTTAGGTAAAAATGAAATCAACAATGAATATAAGAAAGAATTGATAGCCGATTTAAATTCACGCTTTTCAGGAATACAAATATACTCATCTTTCCAACGGATGTGCCAATAATCTATTCTTCTTAAGCCGCCACCTTTCCATTTACTACAAGGTAGTGGAAAATACTCAAGAAATTCTTTACCTTTATTCTGTTGTAGAAACCTCTTGATTTGTGCATTTGATTTAATTGGATAGTCTTGACCCGATAAGTGTATAACATAGTCAAAGGAAATATCTGTTTTGACTATTGACTTCATCCCCTCAAGAGTAGCTTTTACAGCATCAAAACTTCCCCATCCGGAATCGAATCTCTTGAAAAAAGAAACATTGGGAAAATCATTGAGTTGAGTAAGTACCTGATGATAAATTTTCGGCTCCACCTTTTTATCTATATGTATAAAAAATGAAACATCTTTTGTATTAAGTTGATGAATAAGACGCGCCAATTGCTCAGGATATTTATGTATGAGGATGATGTATGCAATTTTCACAGTAGGATTATTAAATAGACAATTATTATTAGCTTTATATTAACAAGACTAAGATTTTATGTCTAGTGTCTTGAGTCTTTGTGGTTCTCGCTGATGTTAATAAAATAAAAGCTATAAATTAGCTGCTATAGTTGTGAATTTTTTGAAGTCCTAATGCATATTTTTTATATTATTTCCTCCCCCCTAGTTAATATTTTACTCATCTTGGTAACTGGAACAATTACCCCATTTCTTAAGTAATGAGGCGCTCTTTCGATGGCAGTAAATCCCAGTTTTAAATAAAATCCTTCAGCATAAAGGCTAGCAGTTGTAATTACCTTATCTATACCTCGATCGCTTGCTCGATGGCAAAAATGTTCAACTAAAGCACGGCCAATACCTTTACCTTGATATTTAGGATGGACGTATAGCCCAATCAGCTCGTCAACAACGAAACTGGCAAAACCCATAACAACATCTCCCTCCACTGCAACCCACAAAGATTCCACTTTCATATTTTTTAATATATTTGAACCATCAGGCTGGTTGCGGTTATTACGCCAAGCTAAAAGCTCTTTTTCGGTATAAAAAGTTGTAGGTAGAGCTTTGATAGCAGCAATATGAATTGCACTCAGCACCCAGGCATCTTTTTTATCAGCAGATCGAAGAGATATTTGATTAGCACTCATAGTTTGAAGGCTGGCATTTAGCTTACATGCCTTTTCAATTTTCTTTTTATCAGAATATCAAGTTCCCTCAAAATATAAACTCCAGTAAATTTATCGTTAAAACATATAATATATTTTAATCTACATAAAATCTATCGGCGAACCGTATATTATAGATAGAGCAATAAAATAATCAACCCAAAAGGCAAATTGAGAAGCAATCAAGCGATAACTTTTGAAATTTGACAAATTTTGTTGCAATTATCTAAATATCTTCTCAAAGCTTGCTTCTTAGAGAATTTATCAAGCTGCCAGAGATGGGAAAGTTCAAAGGAGTAAATGTGATCAACGCCATACAAATTAACGAAAATTTGACAACCACAGGACAAGTCATTCCAAAACAGCTCGAGCAAGCTAGCCAAGAAGGTTTTAAGTCCGTTTTAAATCTGCGATCGCCTGATGAGTTGGGATTTTCCCACGATGAGCAACGGGTAGCCCAAGCATTGGGGCTGTACTATACAAATGTGCCACTCAAACTGGAAGCACTAAATGAAGAGTTAATTACTAAAATACTGACAACACTCGAACAAATTCCAAAACCAGCAGTTGTGCATTGTGCCGCAGGGATGCGATCCACTGGAATTGCGCTGTTGAGTGTCGCTATTAAAGAAGGATTAACACCAGAGCAAACCTTATCAAAAGCTCGGAATGTAGGCTTTGGGTTTTTTGAACACGCTGGTGTTAGTCCTCGGTTGAAGCAACTATTTGTGGACTATGTTAACAAACACGCGAAGGTAGCTGTAACCGTTAGTAATAATTAATAGAAATCAATACGGTTCAGTTAAGGTTTTTTGATTAAAATTCTAAATTCCAAAGACGGGATAAATCGCAATACCTTTCGGTTAAGGGGGAAAGGGGAAGGGGGAAAGGGAAAAGGGGTAAGGAGGAAGGGGGAAAGGGGAAGGGGGAAAGGGAAAAGGGGTAAGGGGGAAGGGGGAAAGGTTAAATAATTCGTAATTAAGTTTTGTGAAAGCGTTGCTCCCGCCGAGTCTGCGATAGCGCCAGCGGCAAGCGAGTACTCGAGCGTCGCGTCCGGGGATTTAGACCCCGACCCAAAACTGGCCAGTTATTGAACCAGGGGATTTAAACCCACGGTACTCGGTTAAATTTATCCCTTTACCCTTTACCCTTTACCCCTGTTTTTAATTCTTACCCTTTGCCCTTTCCCCTTCTCGGTAAAAAATATTTGATACATCAATCATGACTTTTAAAACATCCTTTTAACCGAAAAGTATTCTAATAGATATGAGTACACCACGGGCACGGCACTGCCCATTGGTGTCAACTTAAGCAAAAAGTGAGCAACAGATGTAATCTAAGAACATTGATAAAGATGTTCTTAGTGATACATCATGGCGAGAAAAAGACCAGCTAGAATTGGCAACC
>NZ_JACJRQ010000059.1 GCF_014697355.1 Nostoc calcicola FACHB-3891
CGCCGTCAAGCTAGGTCTGTGATTGATTTTTTTGCACAGGCTTTAATTGCTAATTCTAGTAACTCCCTGTCTCGCCCTTCTTTACTTCCTCAATATTAGACCTGAATCCTTACGAGAATTGTTGTGAGTATTGATGTTTTAAAGAGTTAGATATTATGCACAGATAATAGATATTGGTAATGAGCGATCGCTTGATTATATGTTCTGTTTGAGGTATCCATAATTTATTTTAGTATACTCCCCAAAACTTATGACGCAAACAATTCAAGCAAAGGATATCGACTTACGTTACTTAATCGACAATTTTGGGATTCAGTTAGTTTTAGATGAATCATTCTTTGGCGAATGGCAAGAAGATTTACCAGAAATTACTAATTTAGATAGAAAACTTTTAGACAAGGTAAAAACAGGCTATATCAATCTTCTTAATTACCCGTCTTTACTAGAAGATGTTGTCAGAATGGCAATTGTAGATCCATTACTTTTTATTGGGGATTTTTATCTAGCTCCTTTTTATGTAAAATCAGAAGAATCTATAGATATTGCTGTGCAAGATGAAGATATAATCATCAGAGGTAGAATAGATACCTTAGTTTTAAAAGAGCAATTATGGGTGATGATTATTGAGTCTAAAATAGCTTCATTTTCAATTGAAGAAGGACTCGCACAAATTCTAGCTTATATGTTAGGAAATCCATATTTTTCTCAACCAAATTTTGGTATGATTGCCACGGGAAGCGAGTTCATTTTCGTGAAATTAGCGCCAGGAAATCCACCGCGTTATGCTTTATCAAAGGGTTTTTTGATCCGAAATCCGGGAAATGAATTGTACGACGTGCTACGCATCCTGAAACGCCTAACTCAGTTGGTGAGTGCTTAAATCTTATAAGAAGAATTCAGAACTCAGGAGTCAGAATTCAGTATGAACAAGGCCATCGCCCAGACTAGCATCACTTAATTATTCATCTATATATTTCTAAAATCAATCATCGTCTGGCGATAAGCATCTGGCAAACCTGTATCGAAACACTTACCTTTAACAACATATCCTGTCATTCCTTCTTCTTGGCGCAATCTTTCCAGACAAGATGTTAACTGAAATTCACCTCGTTCTCGGAAATTTTGGTTAATGTGTTCTGCGAGAAAGTCAAAAATTTTCGGCGTTAGTAAATACAAGCCAAATATAGCTAGAAACTCATTTTCTGCCATTGCTTCGACACGCAAATGCTTTTGTGCATATTCAATAGTGGGTTTTTCATATAGTTGTGTAACTTTGAGAATCGAGTTTAACTCTTGCCAAACACCTGTTACACACCCTGCTTTATGAATAATTTCTGCTGGCATTGCAGTTAAACTAACAACACTTTGATTAACTGTTTCGTAAACATCCAAAACTTGACTAGCACAAGATTTATCAGAATGAGATGCATAAATGTGGTCACCCAGCATTAACAGAAAAGGCTCATTTTGTACCCAATTTTTAGCACAAAATACCGCATGACCGTAGCCTAATTGTTCCTCTTGCAATAAGATAGTAATTTTGCTACCTAAATCTTGTAAATATCGGCTATATTCTTGATTTTGCGGTGAAAGTTTGGCTAAAAGTTCTTTTTTGGGCGGTTTTTTTAATAAATTTTCAAATATTTCTTTGTCGTCTGGCTGCACAACTATTGCCACTTCTGTAATTCCAGCGTTAATTGCCTCTTCAATAATTGCCAGAATCACAGGTTTTGCCCTACCATCTCGATCGATAATCGGGAAAAGTTCTTTTTTAACAACTTTCGTAGCCGGAAACAAACGAGTGCCAAAACCAGCTACCGGAATCACTGCTTTTTTAACTTGAGCTTTTTGCATAAAAGGAATGGGGAGATGAGGGAGATGAGGGAGTGTGGGGAGTGTAGGGAGTGTGGGGAGAGAGGGGGAAAATATTTGTTCTCCATCCTCCCACACCTCCCACACCTCCCACACTCCAAACTCCTAACTCCTCACTCTTAACTCCTAACTCAGCACTCACTGTTTCACCCCAACTTTTCAAATAACTCTGCCAAAACCACATTAGAAAACAAAAACCCTTGGGGATCTGTCAAACGCAACCTTCCTTGTGCAACTTCCACCCAACCTTTATCAAAATACGATCGCAAATATCTACAAATTTCCTCTACTTTCTCTTCACCAAAGGCTTCCAGGTTCACACCCTCCGCTAAACGCAACCCCAACATTAAGGTTTCTAACAATACTTCCTTTGGGGGAGTCACTTCACAATCAATCACAGCCCCAGCTTGCACCCATTGGTAATATTCCTTAGTCTTACGCGGACGAGTGAAGCGTTTTCCTTGAAGATAACTCGCCGCACCCATACCAAAACCATAATAAGGGCGGTTTTCCCAATACACTCGATTATGGCGACATTGATGACCAGGCTGAGCATAATTAGAAATTTCATAATGCTCATAACCTGCATCAGTCAAAATCTGCTGCGCCATTTGGTACATTTTGACTGTGGTTTCATCCGTAGGCAAAGGACCCTCACCCGCTTTGTAGTAACGTCCAAAGGCTGTACCTGCTTCGATGGTAAGATCGTAAATAGATATGTGAGTCGGTAAAAGCGCCAAAGCTTTGTTTAAAGAATCGTGCCATCGATCCAAAGACTGATGCGGCAACCCAGAAATTAAGTCTAAGCTAAATTCGGGAATCTCGACTTGGTGGATTAGTTCCACAGCTGCAAAAATATCATCGACCGAGTGCGATCGCCCCGCAACTTGCAATAATTCTTCATCAAAGGCTTGTACGCCCAAACTGACGCGGTTCACGCCTGCACCACGATAACCTGCTAAATGTTCTACATCAAAGGTAGCTGGGTCCATTTCCATTGAAATTTCTACCCCAGAAGCAATACCAAAACGCTCTTCTAGCTTTGTCAGTATACGCTGTAACTGCCCTGTTGATAACAGTGAAGGAGTACCACCACCGAAGAAAATTGTCTTTAGGGGTTGACCAAATGCCGGGGTGATGGCAATTTCTTGACATAGCACCTCAACATATTGGGAGATAGTACCAGATGTTTCGCCCCGCAAGCGATCGCCAACAACAGATACAGGAAAATCACAATAAAAACACCGCCGTCTGCAAAAGGGAATATGTACGTAAGCAGAACTTGCAATTCCAGAAACACCAAATTTTTGACTCATTTTGAGAAACAATTAAGTTAGCCCAACTGCAAATTAGAAATCATGAAAATGAGTAGTTTGTTTACAAGTTTTTATCGTTTTACAACGAAACAATGAAAAATATGAAGATAAAACGCTTTGGTTATAATAATTGCAGATATTGTTTGCCTAAACCCTTAGTGTAAGTCAATATTGATTAGTTTATACTTACCGATGAAATAAAAAATACTTAACTTTCTCGGTTAACACAGTTGCAGGAAAACAAGACAACCATGCTTGACGCCATTATCATTTTTTCATTCATTCTGGCAGCGTCGGGAATAGGGTTCTATAGCTTAGAACTACTACCCAATGGCACCTTAGATAAGGTGACAAATATCGAAGCTTTACGTTTAGTTTTTGCCGTTTTTGCCGCCATCATTGGTGGTGCCATCGGGCTGAGTTTCCAGACGACATATCGTCGCCTAGAGGCACAAGTCAAAGAAATGCCTGTAGAAGCGATCTTAACTCGTGCGATCGGCTTAGTGATTGGGCTGCTGCTAGCGAACCTCATGCTAGCACCGTTATTTTTGTTACCAATCCCCGCAGATTTTGGATTTATTAAGCCACTGGTGGCAGTTGTCGGCAGTATTATCCTTGCCGTCACTGGTATGAATTTGGCAGATACCCACGGACGAGGCTTATTGCGGTTCATTAATCCCAACACCGTGGAATCGATGGTTGTAGAAGGCACGCTAAAACCCGCCAATACCAAAGTTTTAGACACTAGCTGCATTATCGATGGTCGCATTGAAGCCCTACTAGAAACCGGATTTCTGGAAGGACAAATTCTCGTACCGCAGTTTGTCTTGCAAGAACTCCAACAAGTAGCCGATGCTAGCAAAGATCAAAAGCGGGTGCGGGGAAGGCGGGGACTAGAAATTCTCAACCGCATCAAAGAAACTTACCCCGATCGCATCCTCATTAACCCAGTTGACTACGACGATATTCCCACAGTTGATGCTAAATTAGTCCGCTTTGCCCAAGAAATCAGCGGTACACTGCTAACCAACGACTACAACTTGTCTAAAGTCGCCAGCGTCCAGAAAGTACCTGTTTTGAATGTGAATGATTTAGTAAATGCCGTCCGTCCCAGTTATTTACCTGGCGACAACCTGGATTTGAAAATTCTCAAAGAAGGCAAAGAACCGAGCCAAGGCATTGGTTACCTAGATGACGGCACAATGGTAGTTGTTGAAGAAGGTAGCAGTTACGTGGGTGGTGAACTGCGGGTAGTAGTCACCAGTGCTTTACAAACCACAGCAGGACGCATGATTTTTGCCAAACCCCAAGCCTCAGCATTGGCGTGAGCGAAATGTTTGGTGCAATTACAATTAAATTGTGCGTAACCCAGCGATCGGTGCAGTCATACTGCACCGATTATTTATTAATTAGACTCACTTATAGCGTTTCCTAAGCAACTGAGGTACACCCAGATCTCTCCAAATCTTTTTTAACAAGCTTAGTTCCCTTCCCTTTATAAGGGGAGGGTTAGGGTGGGGTAAAAAATATTTGATACATCAATCATGACTTTTAAAACACCCCCCTAACCCTGTTGTGATTAATTCAGGCCTGCTACCCAGATTTTATATCGTTATTTAGGCACTCAACCCACAACTAGAGTAAGTTTGTATTTTTACAACACCAGTTCATAAATTACAGCAGTTTTCATGCATTTAGCCCACACTCTTGTATTTCTCTCTGCGTTTCTGCGTCTCTGCGTGAGATAAAAAAGATGTAGTTCATTTACCTAAAAATAACTGTAATGTTTTTATGTCTATTAAATTTCAATGATTGTATTGAAATTTAATAATATTATCACGGATAATTACTAGAAGTTAAGAGCTACTTTACCGATCTTCAAAATCCAGTTTTTATAAGTTGCATAAACCACATCCAAAAAAACATCAAGTTCTAAAAACAAAGGATTTCTTAAGATGAATTTACTTTCCCAACATGCTGGTATTATTTTGAAAACTAGTCTCTTTCTCACGAGTTTTATTACCTTTGCTACTTTTCAAATGACTCCAGTGTTAGCACAAGACGTAGCAACAATACCAGCAATACCTACATTCACAGTAGAAAAAGGGGGATTATCTGGTGTAATCACATATATTACTCCTAGTGCCTATGTCACCTCTATTGCTGCCGAAAAAGTTTCTCCAGAAGGAACGTATTTAGCAGGAATTGACGGCAACGGTACATACATAGTTACAGGATCTATATATATCGATCCCATTACTCATCTTTCAATCCCAAGCATAACGCTCTTTGGCGGCCCAACACTACCACTCCCAACAATAGAAACGAAAGGTAGTATTAGGGCCGCTGTTGCTGATAAATTAAGGTACGGTAACCTGACACTCGATGAATATACAGCAATTCTCAGAGCTGCTACTCCCGGCTTATTCTAATACACCACCCAAATAAAAATCTTTTGAGTTTTAACTTAATTCTATTAAGGAATTTGTTTCCTTGTTTCCCCCTCCTCTTGGGACTGTGACCTTGTTAAAATCGCCAACCTCCTTCAAAACGGACTTCAAAGTTATCTCCACTCATCCCAAGGCGAGATTCCCAAAAACCACCACTATCAGAAGAACCATGCTTGATTAATAACCCATAGGATAAATCATTAATGCGAGTCTTTACACCTCGATTAATATCTCTAAAATTTTGCAGATAACCCCCAAAAGACCAATTTTGATTTATCCTTTGAATTCCTTCTAGTGTGTAAAAAAAATTATCACTGAATTCCACAAAAGTATTGAACTCCAAACCTGTACGTAGTAAAAACTTACCTTGTAAAAATCCTGCTGGTGTCAAATAACCTTTATTTTCAAGAAATATCAGTGTTGGAGCCAAAGAATAGTTTAAATTCTTATCTTGACGAGAAAAAAAGTAGCTCAAATTGAGATAAGCAGGATTTTGAGAATTTGTGGCGCTATTCCAATAAAAGCGTAAAGCCGGAATGTGACTAGTAATTGCTTGAATTTTTCCATCAGCATCAACTTTCGTATGGGTATTTATATAACTTAATCCCCCATTAGCATAAATACCTACTGTTGGTTCAAAAAGTCCCAAATTATTATTTTGGACATTAAATGTAGAGTCTGCATTCAAGTTAAACCAAATACCTGAATTCATACTGTAATTCCAGTCACCAGAAGAACCTGCCCATAAAAATTCTAGTGTGGGCAAAGATAGATATCCATTAAAAGCCTGCAATTGAGTAATAATTTCACCAACTTGACTTAACTCAATATGGTCAAAAGCCAGACCAAAAGAACGAATATTTATTGGCACCTGTGTCATATCCGTTGAACTCCAGTTTTGCACAAACTTATTGCCATCAGAATTAGTTAAAGTTACTTGTGCAGCTGACGAACGGTTCTTGGGACGAATAGATGTTTGCTCTAAAGGAACAGGTACACCAATAAATGTCAAAGGACCGAAACTATTATTGGAAAGGTCTGCTTTAGAAATGAAGGTTTTACTACTTTGTCTCCAAGTGCGATTTCCATCTATAAACTGAACTGCTCGCTGATGATTTCCGGCGCGAATTTGTAAAATACTAGAATTGTTGGGTGTAATTTTACTTGGGAAGGTCAATGTTCCAGAAACCTGTTCTAAACTACTAATACGATTACCCAACAATAGTGTTCTGTTAAGTAATTGGTTAATTTTTCTGATTTCCTCTGGTGTGGCTTTTGTATTTAAAGAAGCAAAATTGTCTTCTTGCGAGAATCGCTTTTTAGCTTGCTGCAAACTTTGTTCTAGGTGCGGAGGACGAATTAACTCAAAAATTCCTCCCATGAGCATTCCTAGCGTTGTATTAGCAGTTTGTAATTCATCTATTTCTCGTTGATTGACTGATAAAGATAGAGAAATACCAGGATTACTAAAAACATTAGTATAAGTTGCCTGAATTTTTACAGGATCGTATTCTAGTAGAGTTCGATTATGAGGACGACTAAAGTAAAGTCTCTGCCAGTTATAACTTTCTTGTTTATTACTCAGTCTAATATTAGTTTGTCTTTGACCTAAAGAAACCCAAAATAAGGAATTCAGATAATACAAATTACGTTGTTTTTCACTAATAAAAGGATTTATCAATAAATTTAACAGATCCCAATTATCAAATTTACCTTGTTGACCAATTTTGATACCTGGTAGAGATGTAATTTGAGGTTGAAATCGAGTTTTTTCACCTGTTAAAGGATTCCCCCAAGAAAACCCTATTTTTTCTAGAGTTTCTTTGGGAATGATTGTGCCTGTAGTGATATTTCCAGTTTCTAATAATGGTTGTAAATTACTGGTAGGAAAAGATTGTAAAATTAAGGGAGCATTGTCAGCATCTAAAAATTCAAATAAAGAACCACCACCTTTAGGATTGTAGGTTGAAGCGGTACCAAGCTTTGAAATATCAGGAATACTTGCAATTAGAGAATTGCTATCGCCACTATTGATAGTAACTCGAGGTGTGGGAGAACCTGGTGGATTGATAACCTCTCCTGCAATGGATTGAATAGAGAATTGGTTGTTGTCAATTTCTCCTGTTAGTTCTTTAAATGATTGAGGAATAGGCAAAACTGCTTGTATTCCCCAAAGTTTCTGAGTTAACCTAATGGATTGTCTGCTTTCAATTTCTGTTGATTGCCCTTGGTACAAAATTCCACTTTGCCATCCTTGAGTTTCCACTACAATGCGATTACCAGGTAGTAACCAATATAATTGATCTTCACGAGGAAAATGAGCAAAGGTAAAACGATTAACTATTGGTTCATCTCTAGCAGATTTTACAATAAAATCAGTATAATTTTCACCTTGAAGAGGATTAAATTTTGAAGGAGAAAAAGTAAGGTTATCTGTGGGATTAATTATCCAAGGATACTTATTAGCACTATTAGCTAAGGAATTAAATATCAATAATTGTAGAGTTTTTTTTTCAAAACTGGATTGCCGTTTTGCTCGCTTGGAGTAATTGGTTCTATAGTGTTATTGTCTTCAGGACTAGACTCTGGTGTTTTAAAGGGATTGATTAGTTCAGGTAAATTTGGATTAGGAGTAGGTAAAACGTTAGCTGGTATTTGAGTAGATACTTGTGCAATAACTACATTTTTCAATCTGTTTTTAGCAACTTTTCTTGAATCCGATATAAGTGCTATTTTTCTATTAGATGTAGTAAAATTAAAATAATTTATTAAGCCTATAGTTGGATCGTTTTTTGCTTCTACTATATTAGATATTAAATTATTTATTGATATTATATTTAATATAGCTAGATTAATATAGCTGTTAACAGCAATTCTTTTAAAGGTTAAGAGTATTTTAATTAGGTTTGACATAAGTAGTCATAATACTCTAAAGTATGCTCAATAAAATAATTATTCAAAACCTGAATTATATAATTATTATTCATAGTAATATGTTCTATTTTTTGCTTTAAATTACAGTTATAAGAATCATATTTGAGTTGGTGAAAAATATAAGTATTTGTAGGGTGTGTTAGGCGTAAGCCGTAACGCACCATTCTTAAGGCTTTGATGGGTTACGCTGTCGCTAACGCAACGCCAGTCGCCTCAACTCTTGGAACCCCCGCACAGCGCTGGCTCCCCTACGTATCTTTTAAAAAATCAAATAGTAGTCCTAAATAAGTCTGTTTAGAGTTGAGAAAAATAAAAAAAGTTAGCAAATAATGAACTGACTTAATGGCTACATAGTAATTTTTATTATGGATGATTAACTTATAAATTACAACATTAAACAACTAATTTTCTAGACAAAATTACATAATTTTTGTCTAGAAATTAGTTGTATTAACAATAACATAAATCTTTTTTCACTTAGAAGCGCAGATAATAGAGTGCCAAAAATTAGTTTTAAAATAAGTCTATTTTATTAGTGAAAATTACCGACCTTCGGTCGAGGGAATAGGGAACAGGCAACAGGCAACAGTAAGATTTTTGGTGAGACGCGGAAATTGTTGCCTGTTCGTTCCTTCGACCAACCAAAGGGTTAAAAGCCCCGCCTCCAAGGTGAGATTGCGTGGGGCGGGGTTTAAATCCCCGTCCCACGCTTTCACTGTTGCCTGTTGCCCGTTGCCTGTTGCCTGTTGCCTTTAAAGAGATTTTTCCATTACATAGTTTTGAAACAAAACTCCCCGTCGTTCTACTTGCTGTTCCGTGATTACCCTAAATCCCTGGGTTTCAAAAAATAGTTTTGCAGTAATACTCGCTTCTGTATACAGCCGTTTTATTCCTTGTAATTTTGCAGTATTTTCTAGATGATTTAAAAGTTTTGAACCAATACCTTTTCTTTGGTATTTGCTATGACAATAAAAACAATCAATATGACCATCCGCTTCTAATTCTCCAAACCCAACTATCTGACCATTATCTTCAGCAATGTAGGGAAGCTTGGCTTGTAATCTTTTGTGCCAAACTTCATAATCCATATTTTTGGGTGCCCAAGCATCGACTTGTTCTTGGGTGTAGTCGCCAATATTGATTTCATGAACTGTATCGTAAAACAATTTCATGATTGCTTGAGTATCAGATAATTTATATTCTCTAATTTTCATAAATCTCTAACGGCAAATTATCTGGGTCTTTAAAAAAAGTAAATTTTTTACCTGTAAGTTCGTCAATTCTGATATTTTCTGTTTTGACACCTTGGGATTTTAAGTAATCAACAGTTTCTTCAACATCATCAACCTTAAAAGCCAAATGCCTTAAACCACAAGCCTCTGGACTACTAAATCGTTGCGGAGGATTTGGGAAAGAGAATAACTCTATTTGAGTATTTTCTCCAACTCGCAAATCTAATTTATAAGATTTTCTCTCAGTACGAAAAGTCTCTGCAATTATTGAAAAACCTAAAGTTTCAACATAAAACTTTTTGGAGCGATCGTAGTCAGAACAAATAATGGCTATATGATGAATACCAGTAGTTTTCATGTGTACTTCTCAAGCTACCAATCATTTACCTGTAGCACTTTTACCAGAGTTTTGCTAGTCTTTGCAAGACAAGGGCTTTAGCAAAGTGCTAATCTTGAAAATGCAAACCTTGATGCCACCAGCCTTAAAGACGCTGACCCAGATAGAGCAATATTTATCACTGTAGATTCAGATAATAACTGGTATACTTTAACATAAAGCAATATACCACGATGATTTTTGTAATGAGTTAGGGTTACTTCTATAAAATTACATCGGATCGCTAGGAATCCCAACGGTTTACTGGTGACTCTGCTGCTTTAGAAATAAGGTAGAACACATCGATCAAACTACCACTACTCCATTGAATGCACAAGTCTAGCTTGAATCCCCAGATATGAATGATGAATAATTTGACAAAGCATAGATTATAATGAATTCATAAATAATGTTAATTAGAAATTTTCTTATAACATTGGGCGCAAGTAAGAAACCAAAATAAGCAAAGGAACTTCTAACTCGCTCTAAAGCCTTATAAATAAAGTTTTGCGACAGCCACTGGTACTTTTGTTACACAATATTGGCTCAACTAACTGTACACAGTAGTAGCGTGTATGGACAGAGAACAGTGTAATAACATTTTTTAGCTTGATTATCTGCGTACTGCTCAATGACTAATACTATCTATTTCTAAAGAGGTTACAGGTGTCAAGTAAAAAAATCGGTTTTTGGTCTGTGTGGGCATTGGGTGTAGGAGGCATTGTCGGTGGACTTTTTCCAGCGCTGGGAGTTGTAATTCAAATAGCTGATGCAGGCGCACCATTAGCATTTGTGATTGCAGGGACAATAGCTTTGATAACTACTTATGCTTATGCAAAACTTTCGGTAGCTCATCCATGTCGAGGCGGGACAGTAACCTTCTTAAACCAGGCTTTTGGTCCAGGGCTATTTAGTGGGACACTGAATCTTCTACTATGGTTTAGCTATGTGGTCATGCTTTCGTTTTACTTGCAGGCTTTTGGTAGTTATGGAGTTAGCCTGTTCACAGACTCTACTCAACCTATTTGGAAACACTTACTAATTAGCTTGGCGATTTTAGGGACAACTGGACTAAATCTACTAACTGCCAATCATATTGGGAAATCTCAAATCTGGATTGTCAGCTTCAAACTGGGGATTTTGATATTGTTCATTACTATGGGGAGCAGTCATATCGACATTTCCCGTCTAGAACCAGTCTCAGTGTCGTCGCTACAGTCAATTTTCGCAGGAGCAATGGCGATCTTTTTGTCTTATGAAGGCTTTGAGCTAATCGCCAATACAGCAGAGGATCTTGTCAATCCCAAGTACACTTTGCCGCGGGTTTATTACTCTGTAATTGGGTTCGTTATTTTGCTTTACGTCTTAATAGCACTTGTTACATTGGGAGCAGAACCAATAGAACGGATTTTGGCAGCAAAAGACTATGCTTTAGCTGAAGTTGCCAAGCCAATTATCGGTCCATTGGGATCTGTTTTTATTACTATTGCTGCTTTGTTATCAACGATCTCGGCTAGTAACGCGACACTTTACGGTTCAGCTCGTTTTAGCTCTGTTATTGCTAAGTCTAGGGGGTTTGACTCTGGTAGCCAAATAAATGGTAGAAATCAATCTTCAATTGGCTTATTTATTACTAGTGGTATTACTCTGATAATTGCCAATTTATTTGACATAAATCGGATCTCAACGATGGGTAGTGCTGGATTTCTCCTGATATTTGCTGCGGTTAATTTAGCTAATGCTCGTATGCATCGTTATACCAAAAGCAAGCAGTGGATTTCACTTCTAGGTGCTGGAGTATGTTTGGTGGCACTAGGAATGTTAATTTGGTTTGCTTTGCAAACAGATCCACAAACCGTCTGGGTTTTAGTGTTTATGCTAGGAGTAGCCATAGGTATGGAAGTAATCTACTACTTGTCAAACAACCGACAGCTACATCTTTGAAAAGCTTTTAGCAAAGTGCTAATCTGAAAAATACAAACCTTGATGCCACCAGCCTTAAAGACGCTGACTTACGTAGAGCAATATTTATCACTGTAGATCAGATCAGAACTGCTATATTTTGGCATGAAGCAATATACGACGATGATTTTCGTAAGGAGCCAGGGTTACTTCCATGAAATTAGATCGCATCACCAGTAATCCCAATCGCATGAATGGACAGCCCTCTATTCGTAATCTTCGCCTTACCGTTCGTCGGGTAATTGAGTTATTAGCTACCTACCCTAATCGAGAAGAACTGCGCCAGGAGTTTCCTGAATTAGAAGATGAAGATATTCAGCAAGCCTTAATTTTTGCATCGTCCTACTTGAGCGATCGCATCATTGAACTACCTAACCGCTATGAAACTGTTGCTTGATCAGGGATTACCACTCTCTGCGGCAGCATTGCTACGTGATGCAGGTATCGACACCATCCATCTGGGTGAAATTGGGATGTCTGAAGCTGAAGATGCAGAAATTATCCAGAGAGCTAGAGAAGAAAGACGTGTTGTTGCTACACTGGATGCAGATTTTCATACATTACTGGCGCTTGATGAAGCAACTACTCCTTCAGTCATTCGCATTCGTATTGAAAGGTTACGTTCTCAAGCATTAGCGAATCTGTTGCTGACGGTAATCGCTGAGTGTGAAGAGGATTTAGAGCAAGGAGCAGCCGTTACGGTTGAGCCAAGCCGTATTCGTATCCGTCGTTTACCGTTGTTGCCTGATCTCTAACCTTTCGGATAGTCTTTCAAACATCCGTTTTATCGACTTGTTAGCAGCATTCAGTAGGTTTTTTTACCGATTACATTAGTTGCAGCGTCAATAAGGTTATCGTAATGTAATAGCAAGATGTTTGTGTCCATGTTTTCTCTACGCTTAATTTCGTAAGTCTTGTTGGTGAAGTTATTGCGTTTGCCAGCAATGACGACGAAATGGAGTCGCGATCTATCCATCGTGACGAACTCATCAGGCAGTAGGGCATCAGCCCGTCTTGATTTATTAAATGTCTCTTTGAGTGAAGAATAGTAACCATCCAGCCAACCTTGCCAGTCACGTAATTGCTTTTTGCCTTTGCGAAACACTTCTCCAAGCTCGCCATCAGTAAGTATGATACCGTTGCCTTTGGGGGCTTCAAGTTCAACAAAGACAAACTGATGGCCGCCTGAACCCCGACCAATAATTAAGTAGTCGGCTTGATAAGAATTGCCGAGCTGAAACTCAGGGAAAAGATAAGTTGCGTGGTGACCAAAATCAAAATAATTAAGAAGTGAGGCGACAATGAAGTAGGCGCGATACTCGCTAATGAATTTTAAAATACTGCGTTCATTGACATCTTCTGACTCAAGCAATTTTTGGAAGCAAGCAAGTTTATCTTTGAGTTCTTCACGCTCTTGAAGTTCGGCAAAATCCATGTAATTGTTTGGAAACAGGCTCATGTAGTGGCGTATAGCTTTGGGGTACTTATAAAAAAGTGGCTCTGTGATTTTGATGTTACCAATCTTCTTGATGACCTCCTGCTCTTCGAGCAAGCGAATTTTTTCCTCTTCGTCAGGCGTGAGTATTGTGTAGTCTGTATCGTACAAATTCATGTGCTGACCTGCTTAGGATTACTAGCTAACTAGTTATTAAACGGATTTTTTCTAGATATCCACTAGAGTTTTATATGCCCATTTTTAAATTAAAAATACTGTACACGCTCACTGTTAACCAGCAACGCTGGATTTTTACTATTCTTGTAAAATTGTCTTTGATGCAATTCTAGTCTTCTTCAGGTCAGCTTCGGAAAGTTGTTCCCCAGCTTGCAGGCGAGTGGCAGAACTTTGCAACACTGTCGCTGCACCTTTATCTCCTATTTGCAAAGCAGTTTTGGCGGCTGTTTGCAGCATTGTAGCTGCACCAGTGCGATCGCCCTCTTGCAATTTCGCTTCCGCTAACTGGGTTTGGCGATACTTGGCTAATGCTAAAATAGATTGCTGCACCTGAGGATTAGATGCTGGTTGATATGCCCTAATCACATCTGCATACACTTGCACAATTGGCGAAAGTAAGCCTTCCTGGTTAACCAAGGGGTCATCATAGCGGATTTGCAGATGCCCAATTACCTGTTTCCCTTCTGGCAATTGTCCCAAATAAATATTAGCCAAAACTACCCGTTCTACATCTTGCATCAAATCTCCCAACCGTACAGCAAAGCTGCCATCAGCTTCTGGTTGCATTATTAATTCAATTGTGTCTGGGGAAACTTGGGCAATGGGTTTAAATTCTGCTAGCCGGACATTTGGTACTAAAGATAATAACAAATAGGCATTGGTTAGCCCCACAGACTGAATCCGCCCAAACAAACGGCTAAACTGCTCCACAGCTTGTTCGGGACGCTCAATATAAGCTAAAGTACCACCACCAACATCGGCAATTTTTTCTAACAAATCCTGATTCCAGCTATTACCAAATCCCAGAGTGTTGATAGTTAAGTTCAGCTTGGCAGCCTTTTGGGCGAGTTCCAAACAGCGCTTGTTGTCATCTGGGCCAATATCCCACTTCCAAATTCGCAAACTGCTTTCACCGTGGCCATCCGTCAGTAAAAAGGCTTGGGAAACAGCGCCTCTTGTGCCCTTCATCAGTTCTGTAATTCCCAGTTCCAAACCCTGGGCAATGACTGTACCGCCGCTAGCAGTCAGTTTCTTTTTAATTTGAGATTTGATGCTTTCGGGGTCTTCGATCGCTTGATTAGGAATAATGACTTCCGCAGAACCCGCAAAAGCCACAACTGAAATGCGATCGCCAACTTTCAACCGATCGATTAATCCTTCTACTGCTTGAATCACCGTTTTAATTGGTTGTCCGTGCATGGAACCACTTTTATCTAGAATCAAGCAGAGGTTAAGGGGGAGATTTTGGTCAAACTCACCAGCGATTGCCGAAATTGTCATTGCCAATTGACGTTGGCTATTAGTTTGAGCCACATCAACATTATTGTCATTTAGCGCCGAGAGCAATTTAACTTTCATTGGGGAGGGGTATCTTGCAAGACTGTTTTGGAGACAATTCTGGTTTTCTTGCGATCGCTTTCCGATAAATCTCCACCAGATTGTAGCTGGGTGGCAGAAGTTTGCAACACTGTCGCTGCACTAGTATCTCCCATTTGCAGAGCCGTTTTGGCAGCAGTTTGTAGCATTGTGGCGGCACCAGTGCGATCGCCTTGTTGCAATTTCGTCTCGGCTAACTGAGTTTGGCGATATTTCGCTAATGCCAAAATAGATTGTTGCACCTGGGGATTGGGGTTTGGTTGGTAATTTCCCACTACATTGGCGTAAATTGCCAGATTTTGGGTAAATAAACCAATTTCGTTGGCGGCTGGGTCATCGTAGCGGACTTGCACATTAGCGATCGCTTGTTTCCCTGAAGGTAATTGTCCCAAATAAATATTAGCTAAAATCACCCGTTCTGCATCTTTCATTAAATCTCCCAAGCGCACAGAAAAACGTCCATCGGGTTCTTGTTGCAGTGGTAACTCAATGGTGTCCGGAGAAACTTGGGCGACGGGTTTGAGTTCTGCTAGCCGGACATTGGGCATGAGGGAGAATATCAGATAAGCATTAGTCAAGGCTACTGCTTGAACGCGGCTGAATAGGCGGCCAAATTCATCAACTGCTTGTTCAGGTTTTTGAATATAAGATAAAGTGCCTAAGCCAGCATCAGCAATTTTTTCTAAAACATCTTGGTTCCAATTGTCACCAAATCCCAAAGTATTCAAAGTCAAATTATAGCTGGCAGCCAATTGGGCAAATTTCAAACAGCGATTATTATCACCATGTTCATTTTCGCCATCGGTTAATAAGAAGGCTTGGGAAACAGTATCTTTTTTTCCCTTGGCTAATTCTTCAATGCCCAAACGCAATCCTTCATCAATGGAAGTTCCACCATCAGCAGCTAGACGGTTAATTTGCTGTTTAATTTTTTCTGGATCTTCGATCGCTTGACTGGGTATCAAGACTTTAGCACGGTGATTGAAAACTACAACACTCAGGCGATCGCCAGGATTTAATCTATCCACCAGACGATTCGCCGCTTTTTTCACCGTTTCTAGCGGTCGGCCATTCATAGAACCGCTATGATCGAGAACTAAGCATAAATTCAGTGGCACATTGCGATCTTGACTTTCGGCGATGGCCGAAACCGAAATTCCCAACTGACGTTGACTATTCAGTTGATTGGCGTCCAAATTACTATCATTTAAGACAGGCTGTAAGCTAACCCTCATAACCCCAAGTTCCTATTTAGGATAAAGATATTTGTAAATAACTTCAAAGCACTACTTTAGCGCTACGGAAAACCTATCAAATACATTAATATAATCAGAATATCTTAGAAGCCAAACATTGGCAGATGCTAGCCCCCCTTCAGCATTAGGGAGAAATCCACACCTTGAACCAAGTTAGCATCACGCTAGGATGTATTACAGTTAACGGCATAATTTCAGGCGATCAGTTGCTATGGACATTTCCGCCATCAAGGCTGTTCAATCCCCTTACTACGGCGATCGATTTTACCGGAAACCGCCGCCAGATTTACCGTCTCTCTTATTAAAGGAGCGAATTGTTTACTTGGGAACTCCTTTAGTTCCACAAATCACCAAACTGATCATCGCCGAACTCCTGTACTTGCAGTCCGACGATCCAGAAAAACCAATTAAAATTTACATCAACTCTACAGGCACTTCTGGTTACAGTGGCGAACCCATAGGCTTTGAAACCGAAGCCTTCGCCATCTATGACACAATGAAATATATCAAGCCTCCCATCCACACCATCTGCATCGGTTCTGCAATGGGTATGGCAGCGATGATCCTCAGTGCTGGTACGAAAGGTTGCCGTGCTAGCTTGCCCCATGCTTCCATTATTCTGCACCAACCCAAGAGTTACACCCAAGGTCAAGCAACGGATATTCAAATTCGCGCCAGGGAAGTTATAGTCAACAAGACAGCAATGATTGACATTTTGTCTCGGAACACAGAACAGCCGCCAGAAAAAATTAGCAAAGATATGGATCGTCTGCTATACATGACTCCCTATGAAGCTAAAGAATACGGTTTGATTGACCGAGTTTTTGAAAAAGAAGAACTGGCTAATCCCCCACTACCTGCCAGCGTCCTTTAAAAAATGAAGTGAGTCTGATTTCTTGGGATTTCAACTCACTCCACCCCACAGAAGCGCCCAGGCTTCATCCTTGCTATAAATCATTGTAATAACGGAGCAAATTATGCCTATTGGTTACCCTAGCGTTCCCTATCGGTTGCCAGGGGGACAGATGGAGGAATGGGTTCACATTTATACTCGTCTTTCCCTGGAACGCATTATTTTTCTGGGAGAGGAAATTGATGATAAAATTGCCAACGAGATTATAGCCTTCTTGCTATATCTGGATTCAGAAGATCCAGGCAAAGATATTTACATATACATCAACTCTCCTGGCGGTATGGTCACCTCTGGGCTGGCAATTTATGACACTATGCAACACATCAAATCAGATGTGGTAACAATATGCACGGGTCTAGCAGCCTCTATGGGGTCATTTCTACTAGCCGGTGGAGCCAAAGGCAAACGGTTAGCATTGCCGCACTCACGGATTATGATACACCAACCTTCTGGCGGCACCCGTGGGCAAGCAAGCGATATCGAAATTGAAGCCAGAGAGATTCTCCGCATTCGTAACCAGCTAAATCAAATTTATGCTGACAACACTGGTCAAACCCTAGCAAAAATTGAAAAAGATATGGATCGTGACTTTTTCATGTCTGCCCAAGAAGCTAAAGAATACGGTTTAATTGACCGTGTGATTGAAGAACGGCCGTAGGAATGGGGAATAGGGAGTAGGGGGAGATGAGGGAGATGAGGGAGATGAGGGAGATGAGGGAGAATAACTCTTAACTCCCCACTTCCCAGTCCCCAGTCCCCAGTCCCCAGTCCCCAGTCACCAAAAAACTGTCAAAATTGAACTTTAAAATAGCAAATTAACCCTTATGATTAATATCTCAGGCTTGAAGCTGATAGCTGATAGCCCCTAGCTAAATATTCGATAGCTCATAGCTCAAGATGGATCTTGGAGATTGCTACCGTTTATTGGGTTTAAGGTCGGGAGCCTCTTTTGCTGACATTAAAGCGTCTTACCGACGACTAGCCCAGCAATATCATCCTGATATCAACCCAGATGACAACAAAGCCAAAGATAAGTTTATTGCCTTGACAGAGGCTTACAAACTCCTGCTGACGGTAGTACTGCCAGAGGAAACAGCTGCACATTCAAATCAGGTGTCAACACCGGGACGCGATCGCCCCAAAGCAACGCATCGGGAAAAAACACCAGTAAAAAAGGCCACAAGCCAAGAACCAACCACACCAAAGCCGCCGAACTTGGTGGAAATAGAACAGCGGCTAAAGTGGAAGACTTATGAGCAATTGCAGCGATTTTTGCAAGAAAGACGATTTCCCCAAGCGATCGCCCTGGCTGAAGCTTTATCAGATCGGTTGTCAGGGGATGCAGAAGTTCGTCAATGGCTAGCAGTTGCCTACCAAATCTGGGGACGGGCATTAATTTCGGACAACCAGTTGCTCAAAGCCAGAATTTATCTTAAAAAAGCCCTGAAAACAGACCCCCACAATAAAAGCCTCTGGTATGAAGTCCAGCGCGATTTTGAGCGTTTAGAACAAATTTTTTAAATTCTTCTTCAAAAGTCCCAATAAATTTAATTACGAATTACGAATTACGAATTACGAATTACGAATTACGAATTACGAATTATTTCGTCATCGCTGCCATTGGCACAACACTTTTCCCAGGGTAGCGATTCCCTCAACAATCTTGTCGTTTGGCTGAAAGCTAAAAGCTAGCCTGATAGCATCATCCCCCTCACCGTTGGCGTAGCAGCGAGTTCCTGGTAGGAAACTGACGCCGTGTTCTGCACAAGCAGTTAGGAGTGCTTTGGCACTAATATTTTGCGGCAATTTACACCAAACAAAAAAGCCGCCATCGGGACGTAGAGGGACTATATCGTTGGGAAACTCAGCAGCGATCGCTTCTAACAACAAATTGCACTTATGCTGATAGCAGGTGATTAACTTCTGAATATGAGCATCTAGTTTGCCTGTGGCACAATAGCGGCCAACTACATGACTGACAAAAGGCCCCACAGGCCCCTCGCTTTTGAACATTGCCAAGCGCTCAATAATTGCTGGATCGCCACAAGCCCAGCCCAACCTGACACCAGGCGCAATAATTTTCGAGAAGGTACTCACATATAACACCCACCCCTCCTGGTCGAGGGATGCCAGGGAGGGCACAGTTTCGCCTTGAAAACGCAAATCCTTATACGCATCGTCTTCCACCACCAGCACACCATATTCAGCCGCCAGTGCTACTAATTTTTGGCGGCGAAATAACGGCATAGTAGTGCCTGTGGGATTGTGAAAGGTGGGAATTGTGTAAATAAACCTGGGTCGAATGCCTTGTTTTTTCAAGTCACTTAAAGTTTCTTCTAGGGCGTCCACATCCATTCCCAATTCATCTACAGGAATGGTAATTAGGCGTGCGCCAGCGTGAACAAATCTAGCAACTACTCCCAAGAAGGTTGGGCCTTCCACAATCACCACATCACCGGGTTCGATAAATACATCTGGTAGTAAGCCGAGAATCTGCCCAGAACCGTAGCCAAGGAGAACCCGATCGCGATCGGCAGCGATTCCTTGAGCCTGTAAGCGGAGGATAATTTGCTCATACAGTTGAGCTGAAGGTGGCCCGTAATTGAGAGCGATCGCAGCCTCCTGTGCCAACACAGCAGCACTTGCAGCCGCCAAATCAGCATGAGGAAAAAGAGTTGGATCGGCTAAACCGTAGGTAAAACTGACACTGACGATTTTGGTTAACTCTGTGCCATAGGTTGGTGGTGCCAGGTTTTTGGCTCGTTCGGCGAACAAATCAGCAATTTGATGACCAGAAGTAGTGTGAGCCATAGAGCGCAAATTGTGTTCTCAAAAAAATGTATGTTTAACTGGTGGGGCAAAAACAAAATTGTAGAACTTTTAGCTATCTAACTAATTCCCAATGCCCCATGCCCAATGCCCAACAACTACAGTGAAATTGATTAATTACAAGTGGCAGCAGCTAATTTTTAGTTTAGGCTGTATGTTACTGATTATTGCTTGTAACAATTTATATCCCAGTACCAACCAAGATGCAAAACTTCTCAAGGTTGCTACAGATCCTACATTTATTCCTTTTGAAATCCAAACAGCTAGCGGTAAGTTAGAAGGCTTCGATATTGATTTGATGAGGGCGTTGGCGCAGCCCAACCCAGGCATCGCTCAAGTGGCTCTTTTTACAGTTAAGTTTGAAAATCTGCCCTTTGATGGCATGATATCGGCTTTGCAAGCCAAAAGAGTTGATGCCGCAATTAGTGGGATTACAATTACCGCCGAACGGCTGAAGACAATTGCTTTTTCACGACCTTATTTTAAGGCCGGACTAGCGATCGCTGTCCGTCAAGATAATCAAAATATTAAAGACTTCAACAGTCTCCAGGGGAAAAAAATTGCTGTACAAATTGGTTCCACTGGAGCAGATTTTGCCAAAACCATCCCCAACGCCAAAATTAGTACTTTTAATTCTGGCCCAGAATTTTTTCAAGACTTGCTCAACGGCAATGTTGATGCTGTAGTTAGCGATGCTTTCGCCACTTTGTATGCGATAAAAAATGGCAAACTCAAAGGCATCAAAGTTGTTGCCGACTTACTCACCGAAGAATACTACGGCATTGCCACACCTAAAGATTCTCCCCACCTAGACGCAATAAACAAAGCCATAGCCACTTTGTTATCCAACGGCACTTACAAGCAAATTTATCAAAAATGGTTTAACGCCGAACCTCCGGAATTGCCAGAATCTTGGAAATAGGGTATGGGGCATGGGTATTGGGAGTAGGAGGAATGTGAGGGAGTGTCAAAAGAGGCAGGGGAACAGTTCTTGCTGGGAGCAAGGGAGAAAATCTTCCCCTCTGCCCCCAGCAAGAACTGCCCACTAAAATATTTGATGCGTCAGAATTAATACTGCCACCAAAATTAACTGTTAAAATTACAATCTATTGTAAGTCTACTGTAGTCAGGGGCAGCCAATTGTGGCACCTTGGATCTTAGTGGCTAGAACCACCTTGAAATGGGAATTAAGGAACTTCCACTATGCTGATTTGCCCTCAGTGTAAATTTGAAAACCCCAATACCAACAAATTCTGTCAAAAATGCGGCACGTCCCTGACCCACAAAGTCTGTCCTGAATGCAGTACCGATGTTCCTGTGAATGCCCTACGTTGTCACAACTGTGGCACAGAATGCGGAACAGTATTTTGGGCAATTATTACTCAAGAAGCGACTGGAGATCGGGGAGCAGGGGAAGCAGGGGAAGCAGGGGAAGCAGGGGAAGTAAATTCTCCCTCATCCCCCTCATCCCCCTCATCTCCTCTATCCCCTAGTCCTGAAATTAGATTTTTAGATCCTCAGCAGCGCTATCAATTGTTAGATACCTTACCTAGTTTAGAAAATATTACTGAGGCAGAGGCGAGAGTTGTAGACTGCCAACCGTATCAAATATCACCCATTGAGGCAATATTAGGAAATCAGCAATCGGATCTGGTAACGCCATCAGTGGCAACAAATGCAATTCCTAGCCTTGCTAAACTTTATATTGCTTTACAATACCAAGGTCAGCCAGGGATACCACGGATTCACGATGCATGGCAGCAAAGTGATAAACAGGTAGTAGTAATCGAAGACCGTTCGGATTGGCAACTTTTACTTGATTTGTGGCAAGAAGAGACAACGAGTTCGTTAAAAATTTTACACTGGTGTTATCAAATGACCCAACTTTGGGCAATATTGGAACCAGTGAATTGTCGTCAAAGTCTGTTGGAATTGTCGAATTTGCGATTGGATGAAGACCAAACGCTAGCGCTACAGAGATTGTATGTGGAATCAGGGAATAGTCAGGCGATCGCCGAGTCGCTAGAAGATGACCAAGCCCAAATATCTGTTATTTCAGAGGAATCGTTAACTATCCAAGCTTTGGGGAGGGTTTGGCAAACGCTATTTAGACAGACTCAACGCACTCAATTTGGCTCTGTAGTGCAGATGTTAGGAGATTTAGAGGCAGGTAAAATTGAAACGATCGCACAGTTGCGATCGCGTTTGCAGGAAATCTCTGTGGAACTGGAAGGATTAGGAACCCCAACTTTGCCCCCAATAGAGGAGAAACATACTGTTGTGCCTACTATCCTGCAATCAGATGAACCAGAAGACATCATTAGTAAAACTGATGATATGCCAACTGTTGTATTGGCAATGCAATTAAGTAGCTTGGAAGATGCAGGACGCACAGATGTCGGGCGTCAACGTCATCACAACGAAGATTACTTTGGTATTGAAACGAAAATTGAGAAGCTGGAGTTGCCTAAAACTCGAATCCTCCAAGGGCATGGTTTGTATATTCTCTGTGATGGTATGGGTGGACACGCTGGCGGTGAGGTAGCCAGCGAGTTAGCAGTCAACACCCTCAGACAATATTTCGAGGAACACTGGATTGCCGATCAACTGCCAAGCGAAAATAGCATTCGTGAGGCAGTTTATTTAGCTAATGAGGCGATTTACAAGCTCAATCAACAAGATGCCCGTTCTGGAGTTGGGCGTATGGGTACAACTTTGGTAATGCTCTTAATTCAAGACACTCAAGCAGCAGTCGCTCATGTGGGAGATAGCCGCCTTTATCGCCTGACGCGCAAACAGGGATTAGAACAAGTCACAGTAGATCACGAAGTCGGGCAACGTGAAATTACCAGGGGAGTGGAAGCAAGCATAGCTTATGCCCGCCCGGATGCCTACCAACTCACTCAAGCATTGGGACCCCGTGACAAAAACTCCATTAATCCCGATGTGGGCTTTTTCGAGATCAATGAAGATACCCTTCTAGTATTGGCATCGGACGGTTTATCGGATAATGATTTACTAGAAACCCATTGGCAAACTCACTTAGAACCCTTACTTAGTTCTAGCGCGAACTTAGAACGCGGCGTTACAGACTTAATTGATTTGGCAAACCAACACAATGGTCACGACAACATTACTGCTATACTGATTCGGGCAAAAGTGCGCCCAAATCTTGAAAGTTGAAGAAGGGACTGGGGACTGGGGACTAGGGACTGGGCACTGGGAACTAGGATAAAATTCTTTATACCCAATCCCGAATCCCGAATCCCCAGTCCCGAATCCCCAATCCCCAGTCCCCAGTCCCCAGTCCCCTTACCTTACAGGTTGTATTGTGGTTACTCTGACCCTGTTAGAACCGCAACAAAAAACGCCCCTCCATCAGTGGTGCTTTGAAAACTCTTCCATAATTCGGATTGGTCGAGCAGCAGACAATCATGTTGTTTTAACTGATAGTTTGGTTTCTCGGTATCATCTAGAACTTAGACAAGTGGATGCTCCCAGCAATGGCAGTGCTTGGCAATTAATTAGTCAAGGCACAAATGGGACTTTCCTCAATGGTGTTCTGGTAATTCAAAGTCCGCTACCAGATAATTCCCTTTTGCAACTGGCACAGGGAGGTCCAATACTGCAATTCCAAATCCAGGGGGTAAAACCCCCGGAGTCTTGGTTACCTTGGCAAGAGATCCAAGAAACGCTGGAAAACGCAGCTCCAACAGTCTCCTCAGCAAAAAATCCTGGGATTTTATCCTACACTTGCACTCACGAAGGTAACTCCCCGAATAATCTGTTTTGCATCCACTGTGGTCAACCGCTGTCAGTGCAACAGAAGATTCGCCATTATCAGGTGTTGCGAACTTTAGGACAAGGAGGGATGGGTACTACCTACCTCGCTTGGGATGCGGCTGGTTTGATTGCGGGTATGCCACAACTACTGGTGTTAAAGCAAATGAATGCTGACATGGTGAGAATTGCCAAAGCTCAAGAATTATTTGAGCGGGAGGCGTACACTCTCAAATCTCTCAAGCATCCTGGAATTCCCAAGTATTACGATTTCTTTGTGGAAGATGGAAAAAAATTCTTGGCAATGGAACTAATCCACGGACAAGATTTAGAGAAACGTATTTTTACCACTGGCCCAGTAACACCAAACCAAGCGATCGCCTGGATGATCCAAACCTGCGATATTCTAGACTATCTTCATAGCCAAGAGCCTCCACTGATCCACCGCGATATCAAACCCGCTAACTTGATGGTGCGAAGCTTTCAAAATCGCATAGTGGTGCTGGATTTTGGTGCAGTTAAGGAAATTGGTACACTGCCTGGTACTCGTATTGGGGCAGAAGGTTACTGCGCTCCCGAACAAGAACGAGGACAACCTTTGACGCAATCTGATTTATATGCAATTGGACCAACGCTGATTTTTCTGCTCACGGGCGAAAACCCCTTCAAGTATTACCGCCAACAGGGGCGACACTTCAGGTTTGACGTGGCAAGAGTTCCCACTATTAGTTCCCAATTAAGAGATGTTATTGACCGCGTTACCGAACCATTGCCACGCGATCGCTATCAGACTGCCAAGGAATTAGCGGAGGCCTTAGCTGCTTGTCAACTTTAGGGAGTAGGGAATTGGGAGATGAGGGAGATGAGGGGATGAGAGGGATGAGAGGACAAGGAGAATAACTCCTAACTCCTAACTCTTAACTCCTAACTCTTAACTCCTAACTCCCCACTCCCCATTCCCTATTCTTCATCCCAAGCTTCTACATCTAACAATTCGCTAATTGGGTCTTGCATACTAAAGCCAAAGTCTAGCAGTTCTTGTTTCCAGTGCTGCCATTCATTGCCGTAGAGCAAAGCGATTTTCCAGATACTATCGCTTGGCTTGATAATGTTCGATTCTATGAGTGATTGCACGTTACGCTGCAATTTCACCATTGGGTGAATTACTTGCTGAGTCATAACCTCGATTGAATTCAGATTTTGTTTGGTAAATGCTTAATTAAAACCGCTTTCCATTCTGCAATTGTTGCCGGCTCGTAGAGTGGTGTAATTTGGTAAAGCTAGTCTTAACTTTCTAACTATACCATAACAAACTCTACTCAATTACTGGGAAATTCATTTTTGTACGGTAATCACCACTAGAACACTCTAATTGTGCTAAGCACTGCTTCAACTTCAGAGAGAAGTCGGGCAAAGGTTCAGGGATGAGGCTGATAAAGGGTAAGTCGCACTGCTCACCTGAGTGAGGAGGAATGGGAAAAGTTTATTTCTTTTAGTCACAAAAAAATAGGTGCGTTTGCCGAAGAAACTATGGAACACGGGCTAATGTGAAAGTTTTTGACTGTCCGTGAAGTTTGCAATTGAGTAGGAATGTCTACTCTTTATGTTTATTTAAACGTTATTTACAATATCGCAAACATCTATAGTTAAGCAAATTTATAGCAAATCTTCATATAGTTTTAATCTTTTTGGGACAGAGAACAAAAGCTGTAGGGTTGTCCTGTTTAAGGAGAGGAGAGGGTTTTGCTTGGAAGTTGAGGGGCGATCGCGCCTCATTAAATTCTCCGTCCCGCATTGGTTTACCATAAAGTTCCCTTGTATTCAGAGTCAGCATTTGAATTTTGTGTAAAAAATTTCTCGCCAACATGTTAGTTTCTGTTGAGCAGGTGGGTATCCTCATAACGGGAGGCTTGCTGATACCTAAGTATTTACCACAGCAACTACTGAGACATGGCTGGTTCAGGGGAAGAATACCTAATTTCCCGTAAAAAGCAGATTGAGCGGCGACAAAGGATTCTAACGATAGTGTCGTTAGTGTCGTTTGTTGGTTCTACGGTCTTTGCAGCTATTCCCGCAATCCAACAGGCTATTCAAAGTCCTAAGTCAGTAACTGCATCTGTTTCTCCTGAGTCAGCGTTACAGCAGCAGGTGAAGGGCTACGAGTTAGTTTTACAACGGGAACCAGAAAACCAACTTGCTTTAGAAAAACTGTCTTTGTTGCGGTTGAAACTGAAGGATGCTAAAGGTGCGATGGAACCTTTAGAGAAACTAGTAAAGTTGCATCCTGAACGGGAAGATTACAAAGTTGTATTACAGCAGATTAGGAAGCAAGAAGGGATGGGCGAACAATAAATAGAGTAAACAACTAAAGATAGGGATAGGAATATGAATAACAAAATTACCGATTCTGAACTTAACAGTTTGATTCCTCCAGAAATTAAAAACGATGAATTTTATGCAATTCTTAAAAAAATTGCTAAAGAAGAAGATATTAAAACAGTTTTAGAAATTGGTTCATCTTCAGGAGAAGGAAGTACCGAAGCATTTGTGACAGGGCTTCGAGAAAACCCTAACAAGCCAATATTATTTTGTATGGAAGTTTCAATAACTAGATTTGCTGACTTAAAAAAGAGATATGAGAATGATTTTTTTGTCAAGTGCTACAATACTTCATCTGTTTCTATAAAAAAGTTTCCTGATGAACAGGAAGTCATCGACTTCTACAAGAACACTCAAACTAATTTGAACTTTTACCCAGTTGAGCGGGTTATTATTTGGTTGCAACAGGATGTAGAATATGTAAATCAATCCGGAGTACCTGACGAAGGTATTCAAAAAATTAAACAGGAAAACAAGATTGATTTCTTCGATTTAGTGTTAATTGATGGCTCAGAATTCACTGGCAATGCTGAATTAGATGAAGTTTATGGCGCAAAGTATCTTTGCTTAGACGATATTAATACATTTAAAAATCATAAAAATTACAATCGTTTGTTAAACGATCCTAATTATCTCCTGATTGTTTCAAATAAAAATATCCGTAATGGGTATGCAATTTTTAAACTAAAAACAGTTCAGTTAATCAGTTATGACAATATTCGTGATGCTGTTGAATCTATTGAAGGATTCATGGTTCCTGGCCAAGAAGAATACCTTTTTAATAAAGTGAAATCTCTTCCTGAAGATGCTGTTATAGTTGAGATTGGTTCTTTTAAAGGCCGCTCGACAGTTGCAATGGCATACGCTTGCGTAGGAACTAAACGTAAAATTTATGCGATTGATACGTGGGATGGTAATGATGCTGACTTTTCTGAGCGACAATTCTTTGAACTTTGGCAGCAAAATGTTCAATTAAACGGTCTTGAACAATACGTAATACCACTAAAAGGGTACTCTGATGATATATTAAATCGTTGGAATCAATTGACAAATAGTAAAGCTATTGATTTTATTTTTATTGATGGTTCTCATCAGTATTTAGATGTTTTAAGAGATTTTGAAATCTCATTTTCATTCGTAAAAAATGGCGGATGGATAGCATTTCATGATGTTGTCCCTACCTGGCCAGGGCCAGAACGTGTATGGCATAACATTGCTAAATTACGTCTTGTCAACCATGAGTATTCTTCAACGCTAGCATGTGGTCAGAAAAGTTTGACTGCTATTACCTCTACATCAACGCCAGAGTTACCAATTCACTTTTTTACTATTGTTTTGAATGGTCAACCATTTATTCGCTACCACATTGAGGTATTGAAACAACTTCCTTTCAAATGGCACTGGCACATTGTCGAAGGTGTAGCTGAATTGAAGCACGATACTGGATGGAGTCGCAAGCTGGGTGGATATATAAACGATGAAATCCATCATAATGGTCGTAGCAATGACAGTACGACAGAATACTTGGATGAATTAAAACAACAATATCCGGATAATGTCACAGTTTATCGTAAGCCAGATGGTGTGTTTTGGGATGGCAAACGGGAAATGGTTAATGAGCCATTGTTGAACATAAATGAAGAATGTTTACTATGGCAAATAGATGCAGATGAGCTATGGACAGTTGAGCAGATTTTTACTGCACGACAGATGTTTATTGATAATCCTGAAAAAACTGCTGCTTTCTATTGGTGCTGGTATTTTGTAGGAGAAAAAATAATTATCAGTACTCGTAATTGTTACGCCCAAAATCCCAGACAAGAGTGGTTGCGAACCTGGAGATATAAACCAGGATCGGTGTGGGTAGCACATGAACCGCCAAGACTAGAAGAACCTTTAGCAAATGGTCAATGGCGTGACGTTGCAGCAGTAAATCCTTTTCTGCATCAAGAGACAGAAAGGCATGGTTTAGTTTTCCAACATTTTGCTTACGTCACACTAGAACAATTACATTTTAAAGAGCAATATTATGGCTATAGCAATGCTGTTTCACAGTGGAAAGCTTTGCAGGAAACAACTACATTTCCAGTTCTGTTACGCGAATATTTTTCGTGGGTAAGAGATGAAACAATGGTTGATACCGTTGAATCATGCGGTGTAGTACCAATTGCACAAAGAGAACTCAGCAACAATAGCTGGCAGTTCTTGCAACCAGATGAAGTGCAGCAACAAGTTGCACAGATTAAAAAAGCAACACCAATCATTTTGCTTGACGGTGTATTTTTCCAACTTTACCAAACTGGTATAGCGCGTGTCTGGAAATCCTTGTTAGAAGAATGGGTAAACAGTGGGTTTGCTAGACATATAGTTGTACTTGACCGCGCTGGAACTGCTCCCAAAATTCCCAATATTAGATATCGCAGCATCCAACTTTATGACTATAACAATACTGATGCTGACCGGGAAATGCTACAGCAAATTTGCGATGAAGAAGGAGCAGATTTATTTATTTCTTCTTACTATACAACGCCGATTAAAACACCTTCTGTGTTCATGGCGTATGACATGATTCCAGAAGTTATGGGATGGGATATAGATAATCCTATGTGGCGTGAGAAGCATCATGGTATTCAACATGCATCTGCTTATATAGCAATTTCAGAACATACAGCGTATGACTTAGCACGCTGTTTTACTGATATACCTGTAGAGTCTATTACTATTGCTCATTGCGGAATAAAAAATACTTTTTCTATTTCCAAACTTGAAGAAGTTAAGGCTTTTAAATTAAAATATGGTATTACAAAACCATACTTTATTTTAGTTGGTGCTGGAAGTTACTATAAGAATAGTATTTTATTCTTCCAAGCTTTTTCAAAACTTGTCAATAGCTATGGATTTGATATTGTTTGTACAGGAAGCGGTAGTTTATTAACATCTGAGTTTAGAGCTTACACATCCGGTAGTGTTGTTCATATGCTGCAACTAAGCGATGAAGAGTTGGCAATAGCTTACTCTGCTGCTGTGGCACTGGTTTATCCTTCTAAATATGAAGTGGTATGCCTGTAATTGAAGCAATGGCTTGTGGTTGTCCAGTTATCACTTGTCCTAATGCTTCTATTCCAGAAGTGGCAGGACAAGCACCAATATATGTAGATGATAGTAATGTGGATGAACTTACAAATGCACTTTGTGATGTCCAAAAGCCTGGTATTCGTAACTCATTAATTACTGCGGGTATAGTACAGGCGAAAAAATTTTCATGGACGAAAATGGCGCAAACGGTAAGTTCTGCTTTGATTGATGCTACTCTCCTCCATTTAACCCTCAATAAGACCAATTTAATTATTTTCCCAGATTGGTCGGAACCAGAAGAGTCCATCGGTTTAGAATTGCAAGCAGTGATGAAGGCGGTAGCAACTAATTTTAGTCGTGAAAAAATTACCCTACTTATTAATACTGGTAATATTGCTCTTGAGGATGCCGAACTATTTTTGTCTAATGTGGTTATGAATCTTTTGGTTGAAGAAGATTTAGATGTTACTGAAGGGTTAGAAATTTCTATGCTGGCAAATTTGGCTGATATTCAGTGGGAAGCTTTGCTACCTCGCATTGATGCTCGAATTGTTTTGGAATATGAAGATCAACAAGCCATAGCACAAGTCAAAGCAGAAAACCTGTCATCTCGTCAACTTGATAGCTTGAGTAATCAAGTGTATGTGCTGCAATGAAATTATTGGATAGCTAGCAGATTTTATCTCAATTGAATACACAAAGCAGGGTAGCACAGATGTGCTGCCCTATGATCGCTTCTATGCTGCTAACTAATTCAGGACTTACGCAATATATGACTGAGAATCTTATTCTTGGGTAGGGGTAATTCATGAATTACCCCTACTTTCGTTATCTTTTGCGTAAGTCCTGTAATTATTTTCCTTCAATATACCTTTGCCACATCTCCTCGTAAGCCTTCTCCATCTCACAGGTAAACTGCTTACCATTCCACAAGGGTGCTGTCTGTCGAGATGCTTTCAGCTTCAAAGCCACCTGCTGGCGTAAAGCTTCATCTTTCCCCAAGCGCACACCCCACTCTATATATTCTTCATCAGTCCAAGCAATGCCTTCTGTCACACCTACATTCATCATCATGGTGTAGCTATTACGAGCGGCAAATTGTTGTCCAACTCTGGTTACTAAAGGGATACCCATCCAAAGCGTTTCTAGAGTTGTTGTAGCTCCGTTGTAGGGGAAAGTATCTAATACAACATCAGCAATTCCTAAATTCGCTCTATGCACAGCCTCAGCAGGATCTTGGGGCAAAAACCGCAGGCGATCGCACTCTACACCTTCTTCCTCTGCTAACTGCATAAAAAATTTCTGCACGGCTTCCACGTCTGCCAACCCTTTAATCAAGAAATAGCTATTAGGAACTTCTTTGATAATTTTCATTTGTAGCCGCGCTGTATCTGGGTGGCGCTTAAATCCTCTCTGGGCGCTGAGATAGATGACAGCATCATTAGGAATATCTAAAGAATCTCGCCGTAAAGTTGGTACACCCACATCAAAACCATCTACTGCTATGTAAGTTTCGGGTAATCTCCAAATTTTTTCTGTATAGTACTCCTGAGCGGATTCTGGCAAAACATAAGGGTCAGCAATAAAGTAATCAACTGCTGGTATTCCTGAAGCGTCCCAACCTAACCATGTTATTTGTACAGGTGCAGGTTTTAAAGCCATAATTTCACAAGTTACATCTAGAGTAATGCTATCCAAATCGATTAAAATATCAATCTCATCTTGGTAAATTTTTTCAGCAATATCGTCGCTATATATTCCACCTTTATAGGCTTGAGTGAATTGCTGAATATACCATTCTTGCAGAGGTTCGTTTATCTGTTTATAATTGATAAAATAGCCATATATATCAAATTGTTCGCGGTTATGATGCTGAATCAACCACCGCGCTAACCAGCCGACTGAATGCCTAGATAAACAATGCGATAAGTATCCAATTTTTAGCTTGCTATTTCGTCTTTTGGAAGTTCTCTTTTTATATCGCTGTACTTCTTTGCTAGCATAGTTTTCTACATTAAGCTGACAGAGACTGGCAATTTGATTCTGAAGATATCTATTTTCTTTAAGATTATCTTGCAAATATGGGGCGAAATAGTTGGAATTAAAGAGATATAGAGCCTGATCTGAACGCAAATTTATAGGCTTTTCTTCTAACAGTGACATCATCAGACTTTGCTGCTGTTGGAAAACTTCACAGGCTTCTTCCCAACATGCAGGAGAATCCATTAATCCTCGATGCAGTAGATGTATTGCAAAAATTTTATCAATTAATTTATTTGATAGCGAGTAGCATGACTTTGCTACTTCTATCCCTTTAGAATAATCATTGGCTTTAAAATAAAAGGCAGCCAAATGGCGCAAAATTGCAAGATTTTCAGGTTCAAGACGTAAACATAGCTCTAGGAGTAACGCTGCAAGTTTGGGTTGCCGCATTGAGTGGGCAATTTGAACTGTGGCTGGTAGCAAAACATTAATGAAAGATTGAGAGTCATGAACATGAGCCAGACAAGCTTCTGCAAATGCTGGGACTGCGGGATGCAAAGGAGCATAATTGAGAATACTCTTTAACACCTGCAACAATAGCTGAATATCTACAATTGGTTCTGAATGAATTAACTCAATTACCCTTAGAGAAGTTAATTCGTCATCAATAAGCCTTTCTAGTTTGATAGCTAGCTCAATCAAATACAACAGATTGTTAACATCCGTGGGATTGATTTCCCGCATATGTTGACGAATTGCCCAAGCAACTTTGTAGTCTGTTAGCCTCTCCCTACGTTCAGCTTCGGTTTGCAGAACCTGTATCAATTCACTTGTCCACTCCTCAGCCTGTTGGGCTTCTCCCTCACCCATACCCAGCAGCCAAGTCATCTGTGCTTCTGTTTCTTCTCCTTGCAATAGCAACATTAACCCTAACTTCCAGTAGTGAGTTTTCACTTCTGGTTCTGTTTCAATAGCTTGTTCATAGTAGCTAGCAGCTTGACTGTAGTTTCCTTTAATGAAATATTGTTGAGCTTGCTGTTCTAAGGAGGTGATATCAGTATGAAGTTGTACGGTAGTCATAGCTAATAATTTTTACGAGAGTGCTATTGCAGGAATTTAAAACAAAATCAAAGTGGGTAGTATATACTACCCACTTCATGAATGTTTCAATCAATTTGATACGACTAAGGATTTTACTTAGACTTCAGTTGCGAGAAGTTTGATGGACAAGAGGGTTCTGTGCCACTAGTTGCTGGTGACTGTGTTGAACCAGTACCAACGTTATCAGATTCACACAAAACTGCCAAAGTGGTTGCTTCACTAGTACCTGCCTGTGTAGATAAAGTAACAACACCTACATAGGATTTAAGTGGTGCTTTCAGAGAGTAACCATTGTTAGCAACGGCAGAGGTAGTTCCAGCAATGGCGTATACGTAGTTCTCAGTTTGGCTTCTAATCCCCATCCCTAATTTATTCAGTTCACTGGTGAATTCACCATTTTCTAGGAAGTATGCTTGTTGAGCGCGGTTCATAGAACCGGAGTACTGTTTAGCTTCAGATTGCTTACCTTTGTTAGCTTGGTTCAAGAAAGAAGGTAGAGCGATCGCCGACAAAATCCCGATAATAATAATTACTACAAGTAATTCAATAAGTGTAAAACCTTCGTTTTCCTTCTTTTTGCCGATAATGTGTTGGAGAAACTTTGCTTTCAATTCGCTTTTCATAAGTGTTTTCCCTGGGGTAGGAAGTGCTTGTGTGTTCTAGATGTAACTTACCCAGTTGCGATCGCTTTCCTATCACACCACTCAAAAAATTTTTTTTGACCAACCAAATATAGTGAGTGGTTCTAGTTTGAATGCAATTCGCGGTAGGGGCGCACAGCTAGCTGTGCGCCCCTACTGTATTCCACATAATTGAAGACAGATGTATCAATGAGTAAGCTTTTCAGAGGATTGGCATTCCAACATTACATAACCAAGACTTTCCAGCCTTAGCAGTAACTGTTGCACCATATAAAAGGCTTGTTCTTCATCCGTAGGCTTTAAGGTTACAGGATCTAAAGGTCTAAATTGTTTCCAACGCTCTACAAGAGACTTCATCGGCTGGGATTCCTCTAACAAAGGTAACAAGCAAAGTGCCAATGAACTATCTATGCCGATAAACTCTTCAACTAACGATAAATAGTTACTGATGGGAAATATTCTACACTCTGTAACAGAGGCTAGCAGGTCTTCTTGTAAATTGTGAGTTTTTAACTGAGGATGTAGATGCACCTTCGCCCCTTGCCACTCAGAGTCAGTCCATTCTGAAACTGGGACAAAATTTGCTTGTTTGAGATGACCACACCAAAAGTCAATTAGCCGATGAACAGGATGTATTAGTTCAAATAGTTGTAGCTTTTCTTCTATAGAAATTTCTGGTAAGCTTACCCCCAGAAAAGCAGGTAAATTATCTGGATCTTTGAATAACTTCATTAAGTCCCACTGTCGCCAGTTAACCATGCTGATGAAATCTAAGTCCGCGGCTTTCAAAGCAGTGAACATATCAGAAATCGTGTAACCTTTATCTCCTTGGAACAAGTAATTCATTAAAATTCGCTCTTTTCCGTCTTCTCCTTCGTAACCAGAATTCCAAGTCCTAGCTTTGAGATTGACATTATCTTTTAAAGCTTTCATGATCTCGACGACAATATCCATTTCTAACTCTGTTGGGTTTTCATCCATCAGACCCATCATTGTGAAGACTTTCTGAGCGCAGAAATAATTAAATCTCTGTATTGAACTATGTAGATTGCTGCGAATAATGCCATCAGGCTTTAAAACAGATTTCATTGTTTGTAAAGCAACAGCTAAATCAGGAAATAAATACAAAAGTTCATCACAATTAATATAATCAAATTGGTAATCTAGTTTTGGTAATTCCTCAATTGGCAATACGTAAAACTCTGCATTGTCAAACCCATGATGTTCCAAGCGGTTTCGAGCTAATTTAATCGATTGCTCTGATATATCAACTCCAACAATTTTGGCATCTGGATTAGCTTCTGCTAAAACTAATGATTTGTAGCCAGTTCCACATCCAGCATCTAAAATTATTTTTCCTTTGGTTTCGATAACTTTTTGATTTCTTAAATAGTAAGGTGTAACTAAGTTATGAATGTAGAGTGAACTAATATTATCTTTAGGAGATTTATCAAGAGGAACTCTTGGATAAGGAGAAGCATCAAATTGTTGGCGAATTTTTTCTAATAACTCAGATGATCGGCTAGTCATTGAAATTGCTCCTGTTACTCATTTTGTTCTTCTGCATTACACCGCTAGACAAACTCATTTCTGGAGCTACGACACACACGGGAAAATTTCCCATGCTGCCTAAGTTAGCGGCACACCCAATTTTGAGTATTCCCAACTTCTAGGAAGTTCTATCACAACCTCAAAATTTATGTATTGAAAACCTGAAACTTTCTCAATAACCGTAGTGTAAGCAGTGCCCATGTAACTCTACAAAGTCGCGCTTCGTCGATCGCTCCTCACAAAAGACACATCAGGCGATCGCAAATTTCTTTTTTCCAAGTCGTCTTCATATCAGGAGTTACGCTACTGGCACATCATAATATTAGGGTCAATTGAAGCCATGCTAGATTTAGATGAATTCAAAAACACTCTACTGTACGACATTCTCGTGGCAAAGATAAAGGCGAAAACAGAACTACAAACAAAATTGAAATTAGCCCCAAAATGTGTTGAAAAAGGTATGAGTGTTCAAGAAATGGCAGAATTGCTAGAAATAGATATTGAAGTTATCAGGAAATATCTGCGAGAAAACTTTTAGCGGTTAAGAGCATCTTTGGCAAGTATTGAACCCGTAGTACTGTAGGCCTTTCCCATCGCTTACCATCTGGCCTAGCCGATCGCAATTTGTTATGCTATATTAAACGTAGTCGTTATGAGTTCATAGTATTTTCATGAGTAACCCAACTGTAGAAAACTTGGTAATTATCGGTTCTGGGCCGGCAGGGTATACAGCCGCCATCTATGCTGGACGGGCTAACCTGAAACCCATTGTATTTGAAGGTTTCCAAGCCGGGGGATTGCCTGGTGGGCAATTAATGACAACGACGGAAGTCGAGAACTTTCCTGGGTTTCCCCAAGGGATTACCGGGCCGGAATTGATGGATAAGATGAAGGCGCAAGCAGAGCGTTGGGGGGCTGAGCTATATACTGAAGATGTGATATCAGTTGATTTCAGTCAGCGTCCATTTACAGTGCGATCGCAAGAAAGGGAAATCAAAACCAACAGCATCGTGATTGCTACTGGTGCGACAGCAAAGCGTTTAGGTTTACCCAACGAACAGCAATTTTGGAGTCGGGGTATTTCGGCTTGTGCAATTTGCGATGGTGCAACACCGATTTTCCACGGTGCAGAATTGGCTGTGATTGGTGCTGGTGACTCTGCGGCGGAAGAGTCAATTTACCTCACTAAGTATGGTTCTAAGGTAAATATGTTGGTACGCACCGATAAAATGCGGGCTTCTAAAGCCATGCAAGACCGAGTTTTGAGTAACCCGAAAATCCAGGTACATTGGAACACAGAAGCCGTGGATATCTTCGGTAATGGTCATATGGAAGGAGTGAAAGTCCGTAACACCAAAACTGGTGAAGAAAGTCAACTTCACGCCAAAGGTTTATTTTACGCTATTGGTCACACTCCCAATACTTCTTTATTTAAGGGACAACTAGAACTCGATGAGGTGGGTTACGTTGTCACTAAGCCCGGTTCTGCGGAAACCAGTATAGAAGGCGTTTTTGCAGCTGGTGATGTACAAGATCATGAATTTCGTCAAGCAATTACCGCTGCGGGTAGTGGCTGTATGGCGGCGATGTTGGCAGAACGTTGGTTGTCATCTAGTGGCTTAATTCAAGAATTCCATCAACAGCCAGAAACAGCAGATAACGAATTAGAACATCAACCAGCCAAAAAGACCGAAGCTGAGGAAGAAGCTGGATTTAGCTTGAATGCAACGCGTCATGAGGGGGGTTATGCTTTACGGAAATTATTCCACGAAAGCGATCGCTTACTCCTAGTTAAATACGTTTCTCCTGGCTGCGGCCCTTGTCATACCCTGAAACCAATTTTGAATAAAGTGGTGGATGAATTTGACAGCAAAATCCACTTCGTGGAAATTGACATCGACAAAGACAGAGATATTGCTGAAAATGCTAATGTTACGGGAACGCCAACAGTGCAATTGTTCAAAAACAAGGAATTAGTGAAGGAAGTCAAAGGCGTGAAGCAAAAGAGCGAATATCGGCAGTTGATTGAAAGTAATCTTTAGGGACTGGGGACTGGGGACTGGGGACTGGGGACTGGGAAATAATTCTTTTAACTGCTAATACACAATCCCCAATCACAAATACCCAATCACCAATCGCCCAGTTGAGTTCCGTACTCCTCTTTACCCTGCTGTTGAGAACGAATGAAACGACAGTAACCGTTAAGACCTTTTTCAATCCGGTCTTTAAGCTGACTGACCCAGTTTAATTGTTCTGTGTTGCAGTAGCCCAAACTCTCAGCAATAATGAAAGCGCTTTTGGTTTCAGTCAATGAACCGCGAGCAATGTACATAAAACGCAATCTATCTAAATAGTGATAGCGTCCATAGCCCTCAGCTATGTTCAGTAAAACACTGCAAGCTGCTCTTCGTAATTGATCGCTCAAATTGTAACGCTCACAACTCGGCAAACTATCTGCTAATCGATAAGCTGCTTTTAGCAGCTTAAGGCTATCTTGATAGAAGTCTAAAGACTCAAAGCTTCTATCTTGCATATCATCTCAATGTAATGTCCCTCAATGTTATGCAACATTTTTAGCAAATCCCCAGTCCCCAGTCCCCAATCCCCAGTCCCCAATATGTAAAATGGTCAGCGTATCTTGCTTGATCCAGGCGATCGCACATGACCATCACAAAACGGCAATTACCAACTTTTTTCCAGTTTGCTAAAAATCCCAATCTTTCTCAGAAACTTATGCTCATCGGGTTAGCCATTACCCTATTTTTCATCTTCCTGGCATTCTTCGCTCCCGTATTCCAGGCTTGGGGATGGCTACAAAACCCAAAAGATTTTCTCTCGAATCCAATTCACCAGCCACCATCGGCAAAATATTGGTTTGGTACTAGTCGCCTGGGTTATGATGTCTTCTCTCGCACACTGTTCGGCGCTCAAGCGGCTTTGCAAGTGGTGATTTTGGCAACTGCGTTGAGTATGATTATCGGTGTGCCTTTGGGGATGCTGAGTGGTTATCTCGGCGGAAAATTGGATAAAGTGTTGCTGTTTATTATGGATAGCATCTACACTTTACCAGGGCTACTGTTGTCTGTGACGTTGGCGTTTGTGGTGGGGCGTGGCATCTTGAATGCTGCGATCGCCATTAGCATTGCTTACATTCCTCAATATTACCGCGTTGTCCGCAACCACACCGTTAGCGTCAAAACTGAAGTCTTTGTCGAAGCCGCTCAAGCAATGGGGGCTTCCACTTGGGTTGTGCTTTCTCGATATCTATTTTTCAACGTCATTCAAAGTGTACCCGTCCTATTCACCCTCAACGCCGCTGATGCAATTTTAGTATTGGGCGGTTTGGGCTTTTTGGGACTAGGACTTCCAGAAGAAGTGCCAGAATGGGGATACGATTTAAAACAAGCACTGGAAGCTCTACCTACCGGCATTTGGTGGACTACCCTTTTCCCTGGTTTAACAATGACATGCATGGTTGTAGGGTTATCACTACTTGGTGAAGGGTTAAACGAATTTGTCAATCCTCGTTTACGAAGAGAAAATAGAATCCGAAAGTAGTCATTGGTCGTTGGTTATTTGCAAAGGACAAATGACAAAGGACAAATAACAAATAACAAATAGTAGAGAGATTTGTGTGAAAGATAACCTGACATTAATTGCCGCCGCTACTGGCGGATTTATGCTTTCCGTCGCCCTTGCTGGTATCTTAAGAGGTACTCCAGTTACAGCTTTGCAAGAACAATCGAGCGTTCGGACTATGACTGTTGCTAATTTACGACTCGCACCCAATAAGACAGAAAATTTAGAATATTTCCGTGCCAAAATCCTAAAACCCTGAGGAATTGGGGAGTGGGGAGTGGGGAATAGGGAGTGGGGAGTGGGGGAGATGAGGACGAGGGGACGCGGGGAATAATCAATGCCCTGTTTGGCCAATGCCCTGTTTGGCCAATCACAAATGACAAATGACAAATGACAAATGACAAATGAAGTAATTGGCATTGATGTCGGGGGAACGGCAATTAAGCTGGGGCGTTTTACATCTGATGGTAGTTGCCTACAGTCTTTGACTTTGACAGCTCCGCAACCAACAACCCCGGAGGCGGTGCTGGCGGTATTGATAGATGCGATCGCTCAAATTGACCCAGATAATCGTAGTATTGCTATTGGTGTGGGAACTCCTGGCCCAGCCGATGCCGCAGCACGCATTGCGAAAATTGCCATTAACTTACCTGGATGGATCGATGTGCCTTTAGCAGACTGGTTGGAAACTAAAACTGGTAAACCAACCGTAATTGGTAATGATGCTAACTGCGCTCTTTTGGGGGAAGCTTGGTTAGGAGCCGGTCGCAACTTTGAAAATTTGATTCTCCTAACTTTGGGAACTGGAGTTGGTGGCGCGATTATCCTCAATGGCAAATTGTTTGTTGGACATCAAGGAGCTGCTGGAGAACTCGGTTTAATTTCATTCAACCCTGACGGGCCAATGTGCAATAGCGGCAATCAAGGCTCTTTGGAACAATATGCCTCTGCTACTGCCATTCGTCGCCGCACTCTCAAGGAACCCATCGAATTAGGTAACCTTGCCCAACAAGGAGATGCCGAAGCCTTGACTTTTTGGCAAGAATATGGTAAGTGTTTGGGTATTGGTTTGACAAGTTTGGTTTATGTGCTGACACCAGAAGCGATCGTCATCGGTGGCGGTATCAGTGGTAGCTTTGAGTTTTTCTTCCCAGCAGTGAAGGCAGAAATTGAGAAGCGAGTGCAGCCTTTATCACGAGAGGGTTTACAAATTTTGCCAGCGCAGTTAGGAAAATTTGCTGGGATGGTGGGTGCAGCAAAGTTGGCATGGCAAAACTATTCGCAATTTTAGATTATGGTTTAAACAATCGCAGCTAGAGACATCAGTCTTGACGAATTAGAAGAAAAATTTGGTTTGCAATTTGCCACAGACACCAATTTTTTATAGAATGGACAGAAAATTTACCAATTCTGACTGATGGTGAAAAGCAAGCGATGTCTAACGACAAGCCGTTACACACGAGTGAAAAGCAATTATTTTCAGTACGATATCAGCCATTTTGATAAGTAGCCATCAGCTATTCTTCTGCTTCTAATACAACACCTTCATAGAGTAGTGCGATCGCCAACTCAAATTCGATACTGGATAGGGTAATAATATCTCCCTCAGTGTAGGGATAATAAAGCCACATTCTGCCCTCTCCTCGACAGTAGCGTTCGACGGAGATTGTTTCGGAATCTATCAATAAATATTCTTGTAAAGAGGGAATTTTCAGGTAATTGGTGAATTTTTCGCCCCTATCTTTCCCGCTTGTACCGGGGGAGAGGACTTCGGCAATGATTTTCGGGTTTTGAATAAATTTGCGGGCATTGAGGTCTTAAGGGTCGCAACTGACGATAACATCAGGATAATAATAAGGACTTTTAGTATCAACTTGCACTTTCACGTCCGACACATTTACTCGGCAACCTCTAGCACGTAAATGTGGGTATAAGGCTGTGTAAAAATTAAGTGTAATGTCATTGTGGGGAATTGTACCACCTGCGATCGCAAAAACTTCGCCGTTGACATATTCGTAACGAAGTTCTTGCTGGGGTTCCCATGCAAGATATTCCTCAATGGTCATTTTTTGCGGTTGCTGGGAGATGGCTACCATAGTCAGATTTTTCCAGGTTGTTTCGATTTTAGCGAATCAAAGTAGGATTTTTATTAATAATTTAGTAAAAATAAAATTGATGATGCATTTAGCGAGATTTGACGAGCGATACCGCAATGGTGGCGATCGCCTGACCGAGAAAGATAGATTATTCTCTAAAAAAATAATGTAATAGCAATTCTCTGTGAAGATGCACTTTATTTTTAAAACGAACCGCCAAGAACGCCAAGAGCGCCAAGAAAATAGCAAGAAGAGAGATTAAATTATTTAGTGCAAGTTTATAGAGAATTGGTATAAGTATTTTTGTTTGTTTATACTTCATTTCTCGACACTATATAATAAATTGCGTTTTACCCTTATCCCCGGTTTCGGGTAAAGCACCCCCTTTGAGGTTGACTTTCATGGCAAAGAAAATTGCATTTGGTTGGTATGGCGGCAAGTACAGTCATTTAGACTGGCTTTTACCCTTGTTGTCAAAAACGACCCACTACTGCGAACCCTTTGGCGGTTCAGCAGCGGTGTTGTTGAACCGGGAGCCTTCGCCTGTAGAAACCTACAATGATATTGATGGCCAGGTAGTCAACTTTTTTCGCGTACTACGCGACCAAAAAGACCAACTCATCGAGGCGATTGGGTTAACCCCATTTTCGCGTGAAGAATTTCGGATTGCTATTGCCAAAGAAGAAGAGAGTTTGTCAGACCTGGAAAGGGCTAGACGATTTTTTGTCCGGGCGCGACAAGTGAGGACAGGCTTGGCACAAACCGCAAGTGTTGGACGATGGGCGCACTGCAAACTTACTAGCCGCGCTGGAATGGCTGGTGCAGTTTCCCGGTGGCTTGGTAGTGTTGAGGATTTGCCCGAAATCGTGCAACGGTTGCTACGCGTGCAAATTGAGAACGACCGAGCAATTGATATTATTCGACGCTACGATAGTCCAGAAACATTATTTTACTGTGACCCTCCCTACCCGCACGATTCCCGTGGGGATAGCAAGGCTTACGCTTATGAAATGACCGACGACCAGCATCGGCAACTAGCGGATGTTTTGCGTTCAGTTAAAGGTAAAGTTGCCCTTTCAGGCTATGATTGTTCGTTGATGCAGGAACTATATGGTGACTGGAACTGCATTAAAGCGCCCCTGAAGCACTGCCATTCCATCAAGGAGTTACGGCAAGAAATACTTTGGCTCAATTATGACCCGCAAGCCTCCACACTTACTGTTGAAGAAATCGCTCCATGTCCACAACCCCAGCAGCTATCCTTGATGTAGCCTTACAAAAAGCCTCTTCATCGATAGCACAATCGATTGTCACCAACCCCAGCATTGCCGAAAAAATTGACCATGTATCGCGCTATGTAGGCAATCGTGCTGTAGTTCGTTTGTTACTGGCCTGCTCTTTGGCAGCCGTTCACCGTGGGAATGTTGATATCCGCAAGCCTTATACCGAAATAGGCACACCAGATGCTTACTCTGGGCGCTACTACGATCAAAGTTACATCACAGCATTCATTAACAAACACGAGTTGCCCTGTAATCCCACAACGGCGTTCCTCACCCCTGCATTACGTAACCGCAACATCACCTTAACCCCAGCAGTGAATCTGGTGGGACGACCACCCAAACTCTACGAAACCGCCCTGGAATTACTTGATGATGTTCATCAAGGCAGAATAACTGCTGAAGAACTGCTAGCCGAAACCATTCGCTGTCTAATTATTGCTCGCAACGAGAAGCGGCAGCGCATGGAAACACTTCTAGCCGACCTGAAGAAGTCGGAAGACGCAATACCTCTATCAGCAGAGGAAATTGTCACACTTTTGAAACAGCATTTAGCTTGCCGAGGTTCAAGCCGTCTTCCCGTATTGATTGTTGCTGCTGCCTATCAAGTAGCAGAACAATATATTGGGGAGCGTTTTTTACCTCTAGAATCACACAATGCAGCAGACGAGCAGACAGGTGCTTTGGGAGATTTGGAAATTACTTTAGTTGATGATGAGAAGGTGATTACCAGCTATGAAATGAAGACCCGACGCGTCACGTTAATAGATATTGACCGTGCGTTGCAAAAAATCAACAGCACAGGTAAGCGGGTTGACAACTATATTTTTATCACGACGGATGCGATCGAAGAAGGCATTCAGGAATATGCCTCCAGTATGTACGAGCGTACAGGTGGTATAGAGATTGTGGTTTTGGATTGTATCAGCTTTGTACGTCACTTTCTGCATTTGTTCCATCGGCTGCGTTAGCGCAGCTTACCGAAGGTATCGCAATTTTTATCAGCCTACCAACAGCTAGTACTAACAGAACCAGACAGTGCTGTTAGAGGATGTTTGAAAAGTCCAATTGTTGGTAGCAAAACGTTTTAGATCCCCCTAAATCCCCCTTAAAAAGGGGGACTTTAACTCTGGTTCCCCCGTTTTTAAGGGGGGTTAGGGGGGATCAACAAGTACCTAAAATCACAGTTAACTACTTTTCAAACAACCTCTTAGCCAACCTCTAAAAGAAGCTTTTTTAGCATTGAGGCAGGCTGCTGAAAGTGCCAGGGAATTTTGACCCGAACTAAGCACGAAAAAAAGCACAGTCAATAACTGAAGTTAGTTGCTCTGTACCCTCAATGAAATTATTAATTAATGACTGTACGTTCGCTTATTTTTGAAGTGTGAGAGGAATTAATGCCTTACTGTTAAAGGAAACAACACGATTTTGGATCTGCTAAAACCATCACCGTGTAATACTTGGGAAAAGTG
>NZ_JACJRQ010000006.1 GCF_014697355.1 Nostoc calcicola FACHB-3891
AATATGGCGGTTTTCTACTCTTGATGCCAGGGTGAAACTGCAACATCTTTATCCAGTTTTTGAGGAGGAGGAATCCGTTAGTTCTAATGCAACATTTTAGCTGTGTCAGTCCACTACAAATACCTACTTTTATTCAAAAATCAAATAGGAGTCCTATATGAGGCGGCCAATTAAGCTTTTGCCCATACGAATAGTGTGTGAACTTGTGTTGAATTTAGAAGATATTATGTAGCTTTATTGATTAAGATAAACATGGCGCATTTCAAAGCGGCTCTGTTCCCAAAGTGGTTGCAAAACTTGTTTAGCAGCATTTAACTGAGCTTGGGAGAAACTAATTTTTCCGTTTTCTATTATCCAGATAAAAGTCCGAGTTATTAAATCTACGTTGAAACTATTTTCATATTTACGATTATTTATTTTTGCTACTTGTTCATCTAAGCAATTCATAGCATATTTAAAATTCCAGTGTGTAGAATTACTAGGAATTTCTTCTTGTGAATTCTTCCATTTAATTTTCAGCAAATTTATCATAATATAGTCTATGCCTGTTATGGAAGAATCAGTATTTCGGATCGCATCTGTAAATACTCGATAATAATCTTGCAAAAGTGAAGCAGCAATATTTTCCTTATAAATATGTAACCATGACTGGAGATCGCGAAGATAAGGTAATAAATCTCTAATATGATTTAGTTCTTTTATTTGCACACGTTCGCCTTGATAATTTATGATTTCAGCTAGTAATTCAGCTTCAGATAATTGAAATTTGTCTAAATAATAATTAATAACTTTAGGAATATATTTTTCCAATAACCAATGCTTAGTATATCTAGCTGTCCAGGTTCCTCGTAGACCGATATTTTGCTGCCAAGAAGTGACTTTTCCTTTTTCAAGAGATTGTAAATAAACATCGTTGATTTTATATAATATGTTAACTTTATAATTAGGTAGTAATGATAAATCACTATTAACTCTCGGCAAGATAAATGCATGATCGCGAATTCCTCGACTCACTCGAATTGAGATATCTTCCTTATGAAATAAATGCCATTCTGATTTACCTTTACTATAATCAAATTCATCAGCAAATTGCTGCATTAATTTCCATAGCTTTTCTCCTACAGAAAACAATATAAAACCTCGAATATTTGCAACATCTATAAATTCAAAATCCCAGGTTTCTAGAGAATTTTCAAATTCAATTATTGATTTTCTGTATTCTTGACAAACTGTATCAACACACAAACACAAATCTAATGTTTCTAATTCGGATAAAATAACTGTTATTTTGCCTAAATTTACTTCAAAATAATTTCGATCTAGCTGTTTCATAAACTTACGACAACCCCAATCTGGTTGGCTGTTTAATCCAGTCATTAATTGACCCAAAATATCCTGATGGCTTAAGGTAATTTTCAGACCTCTTAAAATGATGTTGCTGAAGTCTATTTCACAATTACCTTCTGCAAAAGCTTGGGGTAAATTACAGGCGATCGCTACTTTCGGTTGCACAACAACCAAGCGGTTACCTTCTCGCTTAGTTAAAGGCTCAAAATTACATGTTTCTAAAATATCCTGTAAATCTGGGTGACGCCTTATAATCTTTTCTATTAAATTATATTTAGGATTTATCCAAATATTACTCATTTTATAAATTGTCTAATTTACTCTGGAGTGGACATGAAATAATCTACCTGCATCTACAAATTTTTTACACCTTATTTTATTCGTATAATTAGCAATTTATCAAGCAATTTTAGATTAGATAGTAATTCTGAATACTTTACTAATAATTATCGATTTCATCTTTATTAGGTTGCATGTGTAAACCTGATTCATTATATCTGTAAGTTTTCTGGAGAAATTACCGAAGATAAATAGGGTAGCACAGATAACTATGCTACCCTACAGTAGTTTATTCTACAAATTGCTATGGTGTAATACATTTATTCCAACAAAAAACCCTATTGTTAATCAACAGTAGGGCAAGTTAGTTAATTGTGTCGTTTTCTCAAGCTTGCTAATTCAGTAGAAATTTAAATTTTTAAAATTGTTAGATTTGATAGACAATATAATTTATCCCTTACATTTTTAAGTGACTAGCTTCTGTTTACTTTTTTGGCTATATAGAGAGCTACACAATTAAAAGGCAGGATTCCGGATTATGGCAGGAATATTTTAAAAGCACCTTTCCATCAGACATTGTGTTACTACCGTTCTAAATGTGGAAATAGCTAGATGTGTATTTCACCAAGGACTTTTGGCGCATGAACTTGCAAATTCATCTGCTGATGACGCACAGTTAACCAAGGCTTACCTAAACCTATTCCAGAAAAAGGACTTTCAGTAGGGATTTCTAACTGAGAACCAATCAAACCCAACACAGACTCAAATTCAGCAGAGAATATCAGCAAATCATTACCCTTGGCGCTGAAAGTAGACGCGCCTAATCGTATAGGCCATGCCCAGCTTTGTCGATTATGGTTAATACTACACAGCTTCTGGTTTCCCTGATGCACAGTGGCACGTTCTCCTTGGAGAGTAAACTCAGCTAGTTCCTTCGGTAGTCCCCAAATTTCTCGACCACCAATCACAGAATCAGCATTATCTACATAAATGTGCGAAATCCAAGCGCCGATTTTGTTTTGGTAATGAACCAAAGCTGGGGCAATAATTAACTCATTGTACTCCAATACCGAGCCTGACCCGTAATTAGATAAATACACACTACCAAGGGTTTTACCAGGCCATACAGAAATAATTCCTAACTCTGAGGGAATTAAAGGGCGCACTTGGTCAATACTCACCAAATGCAGAGTTTGAATAGCGTAGCCTTGAAGTGTCCAAGGTGCTTGAGGATAAGGCATAAGAAAGTTAGGAGTTGAGAGTTAAAAGTGAGGAGTTAAAAATAAAGTTTAAAGTTTCCAGTTAATAATTAGTAATATAGGAATCCGAAATTAAATATGAGTCCTATATTATTTCTAACTTTTAACTCCTAACTTCTAAAAAAATCCCACCCAAGGAAAAGCTTGGATGGGCAATGTGAGGTGGAACAAAATAATCTTCCCGAAATCAATCGGAGAATTATTTGCTTTCTGTAAAATCAGCGTCAATTACATCATCACCGCTACCAGCGGAGGAGGAACTGCCATCTTGAGGTTCAGCGCCTGGTGCAGCACCGCCACCAGCTTGTTGATAGATGTTGCTACCAACGGCGAATAGCGCTTGTTGCAATTCTGGGGTCAGCTTCTTGATTTGCTCATCGTCATCTTTAGCGATCGCTTCCCGCAGTTCTTTCACCAAACCTTCGACTTTGGTCTTGTCAGCAGCGGGAACTTTATCGCCCAATTCTTGTAGCTGCTTCTCGGCTTGGTATGCCAAAGAGTCGGCTTGATTCTTGCGTTCAATTTTCTCACGCCGTTCTTTATCACTTGAGGCGTTTTGTTCAGCTTCTCTGACCATCCGATCGACGTCATTTTTATCCAAGGTGGAAGCACCAGTGATGCTGATGGACTGTTCTTTACCAGTGCCTTTGTCCTTGGCGGTGACGTTGAGGATACCGTTAGCGTCAATGTCGAACACGACTTCAATTTGGGGGACGCCGCGTGGTGCAGGAGGAATGCCATCGAGGCGGAAGGTTCCCAAACTCTTGTTATCGTTAGAGAATTCGCGTTCGCCTTGGAGGACGTGAATTTCTACGTTGGTTTGACCATCCACAGCAGTGGAGAACACTTCAGATTTCTTGGTGGGAATTGTGGTGTTGCGGGGGATAATTTTGGTCATCACGCCGCCCAATGTTTCAACACCCAAAGAAAGCGGTGTCACATCTAACAGCAAGATGCCAGTAACATCACCAGCTAATACCCCTGCTTGAATGGCTGCGCCAACTGCCACAACTTCATCGGGGTTAACGCTTTGGTTAGGGTCTCTACCCAATACCTGCTTGACAATCTGTTGCACTGCGGGAATGCGGGTGGAACCACCAACCAAGACCACTTCATCGATATCGCTTTTGCTTAACTTGGCATCCCGGAGAGCGTTTTCCACAGGGATACGGCAGCGATCGATTAAGTCAGAGCAAAGTTCTTCAAATTTAGCGCGAGTCAGGGTTGTATCCAGGTGCTTAGGCCCGTCCTGAGTAGCGGTGATAAATGGCAGGTTGATTTCTGCTTGGGTGACGCTAGAAAGTTCAATTTTCGCTTTCTCTGCGGCTTCAGTCAAACGTTGTAAAGCTTGTTTGTCTTTGCGTAGATCGATGCCTTCGTCTTTCTTGAACTTTTCAGCTAAGAAGTCAACTATTTTTTTATCAAAGTCGTCACCACCAAGGTGGGTATCACCAGATGTGGCTAACACTTCAAAAACTCCATCGCCTACTTCCAGCACGGATACGTCGAAAGTACCACCACCAAGGTCAAATACCAGAATTGTTTCGTTGCTCTTTTTATCAAACCCGTATGCTAGAGAAGCGGCTGTGGGTTCGTTGATAATCCGCAGAACTTCAATACCTGCAATTTTACCAGCGTCTTTTGTCGCTTGCCGTTGGGAGTCATTGAAGTATGCCGGGACTGTGATTACTGCTTGGGTTACAGTTTCACCCAGGTATTTGCTAGCGTCTTCAACCAGTTTGCGGAGAACTTGTGCAGAAATTTCTTCAGGAGCAAATTGTTTACCAGCCCCTGGAGAGTCTAGCTTGACATTGCCGCCGCTACCGAGGACTTTGTAAGAAACTTCAGTAGTCTCCTTCGTAACTTCATCAAAGCGGCGTCCGATAAAGCGCTTGACAGAGTAAAACGTATTTTCGGGGTTCATCACCGCTTGGCGCTTAGCGATTTGACCGACCAAGCGATCGCCATTTTTGGCAAATGCAACTACTGATGGTGTTGTCCGAAAACCTTCCGCATTAGCAATAACAGTGGGTTTACCACCTTCCATCACTGCCACGCAGGAGTTCGTTGTACCTAAGTCAATTCCAACTACTTTTGCCATTTTAGGTGCTGGCTCCGTATAACTACAAATGAATGAATGAGAATATAAAGGACTAAATTTTGAACCAACAGGGTCAATAAATCAGCCAGTTCAGCATTTATACCTTAGTTTGGCTTTCTCTGGGGTAAAAACTCCAGACTATGCTGATATATATATTGAGAGCTTCAGTGCTTGCCAGTCCATGAGGGGTGGCTTACCGAACCTTGGTTGGGACGGTTAAACTAACTCAATAGTTTTTCTAAGTTGATTCATGGATTGATTTGCTTTCACTTTGTCTAATGTATGAGAATTAATACTTTCAGTAATTAGGGTGAACCGTAACGTCTGAGTGGTGTTTGCCGTCTTTAGAGGTAACAAATTATGGATGTCGTTGGGGATTGGGCATTGGGCATGGGGACTGGGGAAAGGGTAAGGGGTAAGGGGGAAAGGTTAAATTTATCCCTTTACCCTTTACCCTTTAACCTTTTCCCTTTAACCTTTTCCCCATCCCCCTCATCCCCCCATCCCCACTCACCCAAGCCCAGAAAAAAGACTTTCCCAGTCAATTACAGGGGGTCTTTGTCCCTTATTGACTATTTCAAAAATTTTCTTGGAAGTACTTGGGTAAGAAAGACATTCTACACAAGCGTTGGCTACGTCAATCCGGCTGGCATCACCTAAAAGCGTATCCCCTGTGCCAAGTACCACACCGTATTTCCCTCCTGTTTTTGCCTTCAGGAGGGTATTGAGGTCGTATGAAGTGTAAGGCCCGTCAATGAGGCGTCCTGGGCGGATAATAGTGTAGGGTAATCCTGAATTGGCGATCGCTTCCTCACCCTTCTGTTTGGCATCCAAGACGCCGAATGCATTGAGAACGCTAAAAGGAAACCGATCTTTCCGAAGAATTCCGCAGGAAGAAACGAAAACGAATCGCTGCAAATTTTGAGGTGCTGCTGCTACAAGGTTGGTGACTCCTTGGGCATCGATTTTTGCTGGACTATTCTTTGCTTTTGCTTGACTAGATTCGGGGTTGAGAAAAGTTAAACCCCATTCAATCAAGTTCGGGGATTGCTCAAACTCCCATCTGGCAGAGGGAAAGGCAGTGGTTCCGGTGCAACATATAATGTGGCTGACATTTGACGTTGCGGCTCTTAGTGTAGCTGGCTGGCGGGTATCACCAACGATAATTTCCACTTGCTGATTAAACATTTGTTGAGCTTTTGCGGCATTGCGTGTCAGAACACGAACCCTAAAGCCCTTTTCCAGCAGTTTGCCTACCACTAGTTGCCCTACTCCGCCAGTAGCACCAGCAACTAGCACCAAATCCTCAACTGACGCTTCCAGAGAAGTCATAAAGTGTTCTTGAGATAGTTTATTGCTAATCTAACGTGAGCAACGGGAGCGTGGTTTTAGTCGATAATCCTACGTCTCATGATTCCCATATTGGAATGTTCTGCTTTAATGTGCTGCTGCAAGCTAAAACATTTACAAAAACTTTAAAGCAAAATCAGTACCTTTGCTGTATCAGTCTTTAGGATCTAAAAAGTAAAAATGAAGTAACAAATTTTCTTCTATACAATCACTCAAGCAGTATTTTTTATGAAATTTTCGTCTAAAGTTTTGGCAGTTTTGACTAGTTCTTTGGGTTTATTTTCAATCAATTTTACTGTTTCTCTACCTGCTCAAGCTTCAGTTGTATGTGAACCTGGGACAATTAGTAATTATCAAAATGCTTCGTTGGCAAGTTGTATTCTTGCCCAAGATATGACCGTGCAGGTTTACAGCCCCAGTTCCGGGTCATCTAATTTTTATTGCCAAGCCCAAAAATCTATATCTTTTGATGACAAAGCACAGTTTAAGAGTTGCCAGCTTTCGCAGGAAATCCAAGTTATAAAAGGTAACTCAATTGAAACATGTCCAGCAGAATATAAAGTATACGTTTCAGTTTCAACTAATGGTATTCAATCCATTAGTTGTAGTCCCTAAAGCAAAATAGGGTCATCCTGGTCGGGTAGCAGGCGCTTGAGTAACCTCTCACCTATGCTTTGATACTCTGTTTGAGGTATTGAGCCGAGATGCCCGATCGCTCTCAAAGCGGAAATTCCACCCAAATTGTTCGGTTCTACCACTGTCACCTGTACACAAATGGCTATAACCTCTTAGGTAGTAGTGAGGTGTCTACCCTAGACGCTGTTAGTCGCTCTTGAATTAAGGGGTGAAAAGTTGTGTACCAATGGATATTGCCAAGTCTATGCGAAATCTTGGCACAAAATCAATCAAGTGTAGCTGAATCTTCACCAGCTAAAGCAGAGCGGCAGTGGCGTGTCAGCCTTGCAGCAACAGAACACTTACTATTAAATACTTTAGCAACTGTTTCAGGTGACACGACCCAAGGATTAGTTTTAGCTGCACCAGCACCTTTATTTAGTCACCCAAAACTGACTCAAAGCTTACAGACAGTAACTTTTACAGGAAAACGATTTAATCCCTTGGCGTTGATGCCATTTCAGATGCCAGATGCGATCGCACCTGAAGATTATGAAGTCGCTCCCCATGAATCGGTACTTCCTTTACTACCCGCCGATCCGCTGGGCGCAGAACAGTTTTGTTTAGTTTTTACAGATAAATTTACATTAGTACTAGTTTTAGCTACACACAATAACGGTAAAAAAACCTTTTCATTTTCTTTTGAACCAGAAGTAGTGCAGCAAGCTTGGCGATCGCTAGGAGCGCGGGTAATGCTAACTAATTCAGAATTTTTTAGCCAACTGGATGAATTAGTACAACAGTATTCTCCAGTAGAACCAGATTACCGCATGGTGGTTCAGTTTAGCCAGCTGTTACTTCAGGAATTAACACAAACAGAAGAAACTAGGGACTGTTTACCAGGTAATGGGAATAAGGAAGACAAAGAAAATAACCCATGCCCCATGCCCAATCCCGATGTCGAATTACTCCAGGCCTTTGCCCACGAAGTTCGTACACCTTTGACAACTATTCGCACCATGACGCGCCTATTGTTGAAGCGGCGAGACTTAGCCCCCAGTGTCATCAATCGCTTAGAAATTATCGATCGCGAGTGTAGTGAGCAAATTGACCGCATGGAGTTACTGTTTAAAGCAGCAGAATTGGAAACTTCTGCCCCAGTAAAATCCTCAAAAACTCAACTCACGCCGATGTCTTTAGATCGAGTGTTGCAACAAAGTATTCCCCGTTGGGAACAAGCAGCACAGCGGCGGAACTTAACTTTAAATGTTGTTTTACCCCAACAATTGCCAACTGTGGTCAGTAATCCCAGTATGCTGGATCGGGTACTCACGGGTTTGATCGAGAATTTTACTCGCAGTTTACCTTCTGGTAGCCACATTCAAGTACAAGTTATTCCCGCTGGAGATCAATTGAAGTTGCAATTATCGCCCCAATTCTTGTGCAAAGATACAAATAAATTTGCTACACCAGCAACGCCGCCAATTCGCAAAGCCCTTGGTCAACTGCTGATGTTCCAACCGGAAACAGGTACTATTAGTTTGAATATGGCTGCAACCAAGCATTTGTTTCAGGCGATCGGCGGCAAACTGATTGTTCGTCAGCGTCCACACTATGGGGAAGTATTGACGATTTTCCTCCCCTTGGAAGTTAGCAGCAATCAGCAAAAATTAGGCATTAAAAGTTAGGAACAAAGGCACAGAGAATCTCCCTTTGGTGAAATAATTTTGGATTTTAGATTTTAGATTTTAGATTTACAAAAGACGCTCATATTACAAGTTGCTATCTTGAGATATGAGGTTGCCCAGTTGTTCTCTTCACTAATTTGCCATTTGTAAAAATCGATGGCAAAAATGTATATAAATTCTGCTTCAGAGTCAACTATATATTTTTGCGAAAATCAAAACGAAAATTATGGCAATTTTTGAAGTTATTGAACGAGAAAGTTTACGTTTAGTTAAGGTAACTTTGCAAAACGAAACAGTACGAACTGAATCTGGTGCTATGTACTATATACGTGGCAACATTCAAATGGAATCTAAAGCACCTTCAGCAGGTGGGTTTTTAAAATCGTTAGCCACGGGAGAAAACATTTTCCGTCCTACATATACAGGCACTGGTGAATTATATTTAGAGCCTTCTTTATCGGGCTATCACATTTTAGAATTAGACGGTAGTGAATGGATTTTAGATAGTGGCGCTTATTGGGCTAGTGATGGCAATGTAGAAGTAGGAGTTGAACGAAACAAATTAGCGTCAGGCTTACTTGGTGGCGAGGGCTTGTTTCAAACAAAAGTCAAAGGTAGGGGTACAGTGGTGATGGTAGCACAAGGCCCTGTAGAAGTAATTAATTTACGAAATGACCGATTAGTTGTTGATGGAAATTTTGCGATCGCTCGCACAAGCAGTTTAAATTATCGCGTTGAAAAAGCTACCAAATCTTTTTTAGGTTCCATGACTTCTGGTGAGTTTCTTGTCAATACTTTTGAAGGAACTGGTACTGTATTACTGGCTGCTGTACCTTATTGGCAAGTCATGATGCTCCGCCAAATTGTCGCCGCCTTTCCAAAACCTTCTAGTAAATAAATAGAATTCAGAATTCAGAATTCAGAAGTCAGAATTCTGAATTTAGAAGTCATATCATGTCCGCCTAATGACTTATTAAAACCCAAGAACCCCTCCCCCGCTTGCGGGGTGGGGTTAAGTGACTGTGGGAATCATAACTAATTAGGCGGACATGATATCAGAATTTAGAATTTAGAATTACAGCAATTTGCAGTTGAATAGATTGCAGTAGGGGCGCACAGCTGTGCGCCCCTACAAGATTCTGACTCCTGAGTTCTGAATTCTCCTCAATCACTCATTTTCCGTAGCCGTGCCTGGACTATCACCAACACTGGCTAATTGCACTGTAAATGTGGAACCCTCATTTAATTTACTTTTCACAGAAATAGAACCACCACAGCGTATTAGCAATTGCTGTACAATTGTTAATCCCAACCCAGCACCGCCATGATCTTCAGCTGCTGTTGTTCGCACACGATAAAAGCGGTCAAATATTTTGGGAATTTCACTTTCAGCAATACCGATACCTGTGTCCCGGAATTCTAATTGCACGCGATCGCCTTGAGAGCGGGCACGCACCCATACTTGACCGCCGTTGGGGGTAAACTTAATACTATTGTGCAGCAGATTAATTACAATTTGCCTCAGCCCACCACTGACGCACCAAACAGATGGAAGTTCGGTAGGTACGGTGTAAGCTAGCATAATTCCTTTTTCTTGGGCTACAGGTTGGTAGGTACTAACAACTCCAGGGACAATCTCTGAGAGACGCACTGATTCTAAATTCGTCCCCTCTAAATCACGTTCGAGTTGCACCAGATCTAACAAACCAGTAATTAAAGAATTCTGCTGATCGCACTGGGTATTTAACATCTGTAAATAACGTTGTCGCTGCGGTGGTTTGAGATTAGGAGAATTCAATAATGAGAGTGCTGTCTTCATATGTGTCAAGGGTATACGTAGTTCCTGACAAACATTTTTTAAGTATTCATCTTTGAGTTGCTCTTTGTTGTGCAATTCTTGATTTTGTCGCTGCAATTTGGTAGTGCGTACTGTGACGATTTGACGATTAATTTCATCTTGGCGCAAGAGTTGTTTTGCCAACAATTGATTCATCAATGCAGGTTCAGGCACAGTTGGACAAATAAAATCAGCAGGTATGATTGGAGATGATTCTGGCGTAACTGTTTGTTGAATACCATTTAATACTTGCTGAATAATTCTCCCCTCAACGGTGGTGATAATCAACAACGGCTGATTTTTATTAGTACTTGCTTTCCCAGATGTTTGATTTTTGCGTTTTTTCAGTGGTCGATGAGCCAAAATTAAACTACAAAACTGGGGAGACAATACCATCAGAAAGTTTTCCCGTCGCAATTGGCTATGGGGTGGTAGGTAAACGGGGATGTGATGGGGGGATGAGGAGGATGAGGGAGATGAGAGAGATGAGGGGGTATTTTGTTCCCCTACTCCCCCTGCTCCCTCATCCCCCCCTGCTCCCTCACTCTCAGTCTCCTGGATTTGGCAAGTATAGATGATACTAGACGCACCCACCGAGGATTGATAACGGGCTAGTTCTAATTGCCAAATTTTTTCTGGTGGTAGCTTCACCCATAAAGTAGCTGCAATTTGTTGCTCAATGAGTAAGTCAATTTGCGCTCTCACCAGTGATAACAGAGTAGCAGGACTGAGGGACAATGGTTTAGGAGGCGCTTGCACTCCCATAACCAGTTGATAAACAGACAGATCCTTAGCCAAAGAAACATTCATGAGTCAAGCACAATAAGGATGAAGCAAAGAAATAATTCTGTCTTCGATTTTCACCTTTAAGTGTGCATTTTTTACAAAATCCCCACGGAAAGAAATATGAACAATGAAAAATAAGGGTAAAGGGTAAAGGGTAAAGGGTAAAGGGTGAAGGGTAAAGGGTAAAGGGTAAAGGGTAAAGGGTAAAGGGTAAAGGGTAAAGGGTGAAGGGTAAAGGGTGAAGGGTAAAGGGTGAAGGGTAAAGGGTAAAGGGTAAAGGGTAAAGGTTAAAGGTTAAAGGTTAAAGGGATAAATTTAACCTTTGCCCCTTACCCCTTATCCTTTCCCCATGCTCAATGCCCCATGCCCAAATTAGCTTAGTCTTGTTTGTAAAGCTTCGCGTGCGTGTTCTCGGTCATCAAAATGGATTTTTTCGGTACCGAGAATTTGGTAGTCTTCGTGACCTTTGCCAGCAAGCAGCACCCCATCACCGGGTTGTGCTTGTAAAATAGCGGTACGAATTGCGATCGCCCGATCGCAAATTACTGTTGGCTGCACTGTTTCCGGAATTCCCGCTAAAATGTCTTCCAAAATCCGTTCTGGGTTTTCGGTACGGGGATTATCCGATGTCACCACCGCCCAATCAGCTAATTCAGCCGCTATCTTACCCATTTTTGGCCGCTTGGTGCGATCGCGATCGCCGCCACAACCAAACACACAAATCATCTTTCCAGGTATAAACGGACGTGCGGCTTTCAGCAAATTTTCTAAACTATCTGGGGTATGAGCATAATCTACAATCACGCTAATATCTTGCTTAGAGGCAATTTGCACCCGTTCCATCCGTCCGGGAACTCCTGGAAAATCAGGTATTACAGATGCCACTAATTGCAAATCTAAACCTAAGTGTAAAACTGCTCCTACCGCTGCTAAAAGATTTTCTAAATTATATTGACCGACTAAAGGCGATCGAAAATCTACATCACCCTTTGGTGTATGCAAAGTCCCACTAACACCATTCGGCTCATAACTTAAGTCACTCATCCATAAATCAGTGCTGTTGTCGTTGACACTGTAACTCCAAACTTTTTCGGGGTTTAAGGAAGCAATTAAGCGCTGGCCGTAAGAATCATCAGCGTTAATTATCGCCCGTCCCTTGAGATATTCAGGGCTAAACAACAACGCTTTGGCGGCAAAATAATCTTCCATATCGCTGTGATAGTCGAGATGGTCTTGAGTAAGATTACTGAATACCCCTACCTCAAATTTACAGCCCAATACTCGACCTTGTGCCAAAGCGTGGGAACTGACTTCCATCACCCCAAACTCATTACCAGCATCCACAGCCTCAGCTAACTGCTGTTGCAGTTCCACCGCAAACGGCGTCGTGTGGACAGCAGTTTGTTCAAAACCAGGCCAACGAGTGTAGAGAGTCCCCATCAAAGCCGTAGCTAAATTAGCTTTGGCGAGGAGAAATTCAATTAAGTGGGTGGTTGTAGTTTTGCCATTCGTCCCAGTTACACCCACTAGCTTGAGTTTTTGCCCTGGATAACCGTAAAAAGCACTAGCTATCTGGGCACAAGCTTGAGTGATGTTACTGGCGCTAATCACCACAGCCTCATCTGTGGGAGGATGTTTTTGTGCAGCTTGGGGAGAAATAATTGCTGCCACAGCACCAGATGCGATCGCACTAGGCCAAAATTCCCCACCATCAACCCGCGTTCCTGGCATCCCAATAAACAAATCTCCCACACCGCAAGCATGGGAATTCGTCTTCAAGCCGCTAACTTCCGCATCCTCCAAAGCCAGATGCTTAGGTAATTGCTCAACACCATCTACCGCCGTTAGTAATTCCCGCAATTTCATCTTCTGCACCTCATCACATACTTTTCTTGCGCTTATTCTGCATTATTTTTTTCTAATTGGCGAAATACTTACGCAACATTTGCTCCAACTGCTGCACACTAGCACGAGGAGAAGGACGCGGTAAAAGTTCCTCCGCGCCCTCTGCGCCTCTGCGGTTCGCTAAAAAAAGTACAGGCACCTCATACTGATACGCACCGAACCAATCTTCACGAGTCGTAATATCCCGAATTTCCAACTCAAAACTGAGATTTTGGATTTGTTCGAGCTTTTCCTGCAAACCCTCACATAAATGACATCCAGGTTTACTGTATAAAATTAATCGCATTTGCTTCTACTAAATTTGCCTATTTGACACTCCCCGAATTTCTAATTCGGGGATTCTTGCTTCACGGGGATTCCAATGAATTTACCCTCAGCAAGCATCTTGACCGTATGCCCTACGGCTGCAAGTCCTCTAACTAGAACTACCTGTGCGGCTGCCACATCCCTATCAGTGGTATATCCGCAATTTGAACAAACATGAGTACGCTCTGACAATTCTTTTTTACCAGTCTCAACACTACAGTTAGGGCAAATCTGGCTAGTTTTACGACTGTCTACTTTTTGAAAATAGACACCACGCTTAAAACAAGTCTGCTCTAAGATATTGAAGAACTGACCAAACCCAGCGTCTAAACAGTGCTTACCTAACATCCCACGGGACAACCCGACTAGGTTCAAATCTTCAACAAACACTATTCCGGTATCGTTGCAGACTTGGTGGGATAATTTTCTGTGCCAGTCCTTACGGCAGCTAGCAACGTACTCATGCAGTTTCGCCACTTTTGTTTGGGCTTTCTTCCAGTTGTTCGAGCCTATAAGTTTTCTGGAAACACGCTGTTGCAGCAATTTCAGCTTGCGTTCGGCATCTACAAAAAACCTCGGACGCTTGATTAAAAGACCGTTAGAAGTTGCAATAAAACTTGTTAACCCTACATCAATCCCTACGCCTTCTCCGTGAGGCATCGGCTGGGGTACAGACACATCCCATTGAATAGTTAGCATCACGTACCACCCAGAAACTTTTCTTGCTACACGAGCTTGTTTAACTACGCCACCATCAGGTATCTCCCTTGATTGTCGGAATTTAATCCATCCAATCACAGGGAAATTAACCATTCCTGGTTTAAGTCTTTCACCTTGCATTTGGGGGAAAATAAAAGACCGCATTCTTCCAGACTTTTTAAAGCGGGGAAACCCATGATTACGTTCCCACATTGCTACGAATGCTACTTCTAGGCGTTTTAGGGTTTGCTGCAAAACTTGAGACTGCACTTTCTTGAGTTCAGGAAACTCTGTCTTTGCAGCAGTTAACGCTTTGCACTGGCTGGCGTATGTTGGACGGGGTGCCTCAGCAGGAATAATGTATTCGTGTTTAAGTGAGCAAGCCTTAATTTGGCAACTACGCGATAAATACCAATCCTTGCGTTCAGCTAAGGCATAGTTGTAGACACGGCGATTAATTTCTAGCCAGTCTTCAAACGTCTGAGCTTGTGCATCGGTTGGCTTCAGCTTAAATTCGTATGTCAAATTAAACACTTGTTCACCACCTCCTTTGATATTATAAAGCGTAACTACGATTTATAAATGCCTCAGCCAAATAAATTTGGCTATTCGCTTATATCCCCCGTATGAATGACGGGGGCTTTACCCATCACGACTCGTAAAATAGACGCGATATATCTCGTCTTTAGAAGTCATAATATGCATATTACTTATAAAATTGCTAATTTTAAATTTCAGAGAAGTTAGAAGCTTCCAGTTTACTGATACTCAGAACAAGGCGTGATTTTGCACAAGGAGATAGCGACCATGACTCAAGTCAAATCTCAAATCACACTAGAAGAATTCCTTGCACTCCCTGAAGGGGAAGGGGATATCACCTACGAATTAGTTGATGGAGAACTAAAACCCAAAATGTTACCAAAAAGATATCATTCTAGGTTAACAGGCACAATCTACACAATCCTAAAACTGTGTGTGCAAAATCGCGGTGAGGTTGGTATCGAGTGGGCGATTACCTTAAAACGTCGAGGTCGAGATTGGGCGCCAGTACCAGATTTACTTTATGTTTCCTACTCTCGGCTTAACAGTGAGTTAATTGAGGATGAAGCGTGTCCCATACCTCCAGATTTAGCAATTGAAATTATCTCTCCCGACCAAACTTTTGGAGAAATGAGTGCAAAAGCTACAGATTATCTGAATGCAGGTGTTTTGAGAGTTTGGGTTGTGGATGCAAAAGCTAAAACAGTGACTATTTTTTATCCTGATGCCCGACCTCAAACAAAAAGTGGTGCTGATATTTTAGAAGATTCCCTACTTGAAGGACTACAAATTACAGCCGAACAAATTTTTCAACAAGCGGGAATCCCGTAAAGAGAGAATTTAGAATGCAGAACTCAGAATTCAGAATCAACTAATTAGGTACTTCAACCCACATATTCATCCGCCGCTAATACAGAATTCATCTTGAATTTTGAATTTTGAGTTATTCTTGATAAATTCTTTAACACTTAAAATCTTATGGTTACACTTCAATTCAGACAAATTCGAGTTACACCAGGACAAACAATAATTCTGGAAGATGTGACTTGGCAATTATTTGAAGCAATTATCAATGAGTTAGGAGAACATCCTGGAAGTCGAGTTGCATATAGTCAAGGAACCCTAGAAATTATGGCTCCATTACCAGAACACGAACGAGCTAAAGTCATCATCGGAAACTTAGTCATAATCTTGCTGGATGAACTCAATTTGAATTGGGAATGTCTAGGTTCAACGACTTTTAAGCGAAAAGATTTAAGTGCAGGTCTTGAACCTGATGATTGTTTTTATATTCAAAACTATCAGCTAATGATTGGCAAAGACCGAATTGACCTAACTATCGATCCTCCTCCTGATTTGGCAATTGAAATTGATGTGACTTCTAGAACCAAAATTAGTGCATATCAGGCTTTGAAAGTACCTGAAATATGGCGATATGAAAACAGAAACCTAGAAATTAACTTGTTGCAAGGTGAACAATATCTGAAGTCCCAAAAAAGTCCTACATTTCCTGATTTTCCTATTACTGAACTTATTCCCAGATTTGTGGAAATGGCACGAACTACAGGAACAAGTTCAGCAATCAGAAACTTTCGACAATGGTTAAGAGAACAGATACAAGATAGAGAAATTTAAAACAGAACTCAGAATTCAGAATCCAGAATTCAGAATGCAATCAAATGTTTTACTTATAAAATTGAAGAAGAATGCAAAATTAAAAATTCAAAATCAATTAGTGGGAGATTCAGACCCGTCACTATAGACCTCTTGCAAAAGTGCTTTTTGCAAGAGGTGGGAAAAGGGAAAAGGTTAAAGGGGAAAGGGAAAATACCAAACCTTTCCCCCTTTCCCCTTCCCCTTTTCCCGACTTATGCAAGAAGTCTTATCTACTGAATTTTGACGACTGACGCTTTTCTTCTATTTGATAACAATTTAAAATTATGTAATTCAATATTTATTTTGCCTGAATCGGCACTGTAGTTAAAAAACTGGAGTTAATCTTAAGCAATTGTGACTGAATTTAATTTACAAATCCAAGAAAATAGTGATGCTTTGGGCGATCGCCTTGACCGCTACCTTTCCCAAGAATTACCAGATTTATCCCGTTCCCGCATCCAACAGTTAATCGAAGAAGGTAATGTCCAACTTAACGGCAAAGTTTGTACATCTAAAAAGATTAATGTCAAGGTGGGCGATCGCATTACTCTAGAAATACCACAAGCCCAACCTTTAGAACTCCAAGCCGAAGACATCCCCCTCGATATCCTCTACGAAGATGACCAATTACTCATTCTCAACAAACCCGCAGGTTTAGTTGTCCATCCCGCACCCGGTCACCCAGACGGCACTTTGGTAAATGCCTTGTTGGCACACTGTCCCAATTTACCAGGAATTGGGGGAGTCCAACGTCCAGGAATTGTGCATCGCTTGGATAAGGATACAACAGGAGCGATCGCGATCGCTAAAACTGAAATTGCCCATCATCACCTCCAAGCACAACTCAAAGCCAAAACAGCACGCCGAGAATACTTAGGGGTGGTTTACGGTGCGCCGAAAACGGAATCTGGCACAATTGATATGCCTATTGGTCGCCACCCCCAAGACCGCAAAAAAATGGCTATTATGCCTGTTGAACAAGGCGGACGAGTCGCCGTCACTCATTGGCAAATACTAGAACGCCTCGGTAATTACACATTAATTCGCTTCCAACTAGAAACCGGACGTACCCATCAAATTCGCGTCCACAGCGCCAAAATCGGTCATCCTATTGTCGGCGATCCTGTTTATGGTTCTGGTCGTTCATTGGGAGTAAATTTGCCTGGTCAAGCACTGCACGCTTGGCGACTAAAATTACAGCATCCGATATCTGGCGAGATGATTGAAGTGACAGCTACTCCTCCCGCCCACTTTACAAAACTTTTGGAGATGCTAAAAAGACGAGTTGCGTCTTAACCTTTTTTTGGTTAAAGGCGATCGCACTTTTGTCGGGATTTTCAACAAATAAATTATCCCAAATTATTTGTACATTTTTCGGGTAGCACAGCTGTACTAGCCGGAGATGGGATGTTTTTTTCATTGGAAATCTCTTATACCGTTTCTTTATGAGGCTGCGCTAAATATTAGATTTTTTAACGCAAAGGTGCGCTGAGGTTAGCGCAAAGGGGCGCTGAGGTTAATTGACTACATTCCAAAATAATTAGGCGCATCTTCATAGAGAATTGGTATTAGGAGACTTGGGGAGCGATCGCCCCTAGTTTTCATTAATTCCGATTTAACTCAATCGGTAGGGTCAAGAGATACAACCTGCCATTCGCAGAGGATTGTTTCCATTAATTCCGATTTAACCCAATCGGTAGGGAAAGCTGGACACAGTCCTCCAGCAAGCCGCTATAAGAATGTTTCCATTAATTCCGATTTAACCCAATCGGTAGGGTCTTAGATAGTTTTGAAAGAATTTTCTAATTTGCAGCAATGTTTCCATTAATTCCGATTTAACCCAATCGGTAGGGTAGTGGGCTATTCAGAGGAGTTACTAGCAACTGGTTTCCATTAATTCCGATTTAACCCAATCGGTAGGGTTGTCTGTATAAATCGTTGGAGGAAATATAACCCACAACGTTTCCATTAATTCCGATTTAACCCAATCGGTAGGGTAGTCAGGCAGTTCAAGAATTGACGGCAGCCAAAAGTTTCCATTAATTCCGATTTAACCCAATCGGTAGGGACGTCCGAATCAAAGAAATAAAAATAATCAAAGAGGAGGTTTCCATTAATTCCGATTTAACCCAATCGGTAGGGGAGTTAACAATCCACCTTGAGAATTTAAACGATCAAAAAGTTTCCATTAATTCCGATTTAACCCAATCGGTAGGGAGTTCGTCTAGGAGGCTTTGCCCTGTAAGGTTTTCAGCCACCAAATCGACACCACTCTCAAAAGCATTGTACACGAAAAACAAAATCCCAGAAAATACATACCTCAAACCCTTACCTTGTAAGCAATCGACACCACTTAACGAAATAATAGGCATTTGGGCGATTCTCTGAGTGGTGTCGATGACCATGTTACAAAATCTTCTTAATTATCCTAAAACCTAGTTAAACTAACTAAATATCAGGGTTTCGGCTATTGTTTGCGTAAGTCCCGATCTAAACAAACAACTAGCGTGCATCAGAGATGGGATCGAGTCTGCTTCACTAGTCATACCTAAATGAAACTCCTACATAACCCAGGACTGATGCACGCTATGAAATAATCAAACAGATGTACTAGCTAACCCCTGAACAAAAATCGTTATTTGATTCCTGCTATTTGGCGATAAGGTACAGACTTTTCGATATCAATGTTGAATGACGATACTCTTTGTGGAGCATTACCAGTTGCATTGATACTCTGTGCCAAAGCCAAGAAATTAGCTGGATCGCCAGCTTTGGGCTTCTGTTCTTGGGGGATGAACCGACGTACTTCTACCTGCCAAATAATTTGGGGGAAGCCCAGTTTAGCACGGTGGTAATCTTCATATCGCGGAGATTTGATGTTGAAAGGCAACTCACCTTCAGCGCGAGATGGCAGAATTCGACGGCGTTGATAAGGCACTGTAGAGTATCCAAAATTGCTCAGGTACTCTTCAGAGTCGAGTATTTGGTCGATAAAGCCTTTAATACCCTTGGTAGCAACAACAATTGACCAAGCGATTTTTTCCCGCTCGCTGTATACGTCGCGTCCTAGAACTCGCTGTACTACTTGCTCAACAAAGCGGTAGTTGTTGTTGAGTTCGTAAAAGCTTTTCTTAAAGGTATTGGAAAGCACCAACCCACGAATAAAGTCCCGCACTGTAATCTGTCCATTACGGAGTTGCGACTCTAAGTATGTTTCGCGATCGGCAGCAAACGCATAGAAGAAAAGTTGACGATATGCTGCTTCAATCAAAACATCTAAATCTGACGGAGAAAGCAGATTGTCTGTAGAAAAAATTCTGGGCTGTTCATCACCCGGCACTTCATATGCAGCTACACGCTGATTTTGACTTGAAGGTGCATATGTTAACAGAGGAATTGCCACTCTAAAGCCTCCATGTTCTTAATTAAAGTTAACAACTTTTAAATCACATATTAAGGGACGTAGTTGGATCAGAACCTCAGATTCTGATAAAGTTTCACGAAACTTAACTAAAAGTGGTTAAGTATTCGTAAGAAACAGCGCTGAGCTTGCTGGACTTAACCCACTGCCAGCTTCAGCAAGGCGCTGCGGCTTCCAGGTTAATGAATAGTGACATCTGCTACACTGTTTGCAAAGCATAGGTGTAAGGTTATCAGCTAATCCAGCTATTGGTTAGGATATGCTGAAGCTCACTTTCAAGTCCTAGAAATGCCCTACCGCAGATTATAAGTTTATTACCTGATCGGGGTTCTTTCGGATTTAGCTAGATAAGTAAAAGCTTTGTTCACATAATTCAGATTAGGAGATTGAGTTTCACTTTTTTGAACTCCGGCAATAATTTTTAACATTTAGCAAAATAAATTAAAGAAGAATGGGGAATGGGGAGTGGGGAGTATGGCATTGGGCATGGGGAAAGAGCAGAGAGCAGAGGGAAGGAACTTTTCCCCTGCCCCCTGCCCCCTGCCCCCTGCCCCCTGCCTCCTGCCCACTCCCTACTCCCCCTTACCTATCCAAAATTCCAGGGGATCTATAGTTGACTGACAGTAAGGCCAGCTACGCAAAGTTGCTTCCATTCCTGCTTCCCAGTAAGGTGGTTCTAGTCCCAGTCCTAAACACAGATGAGACAGAATATTAGCAAAATGCTGATTGTGACCAAAGTCTCCTACATGGGCATGAGCGTATTCATGGACGACGATACCGAACCAGTCTTTGGGTGCAACTCGACCGACATCTACCAGAATGGTGATTGGGTTTGTGAGAATGTTGCACAGACCGTCAATACCGAAAGATTGAGCGATGGGTACTGCAAAAATTTGGATGTGGCGACGCTCTTGGGGATGAAAGCACTGATGACAGGCTTCCAGATAGGTGTCGATCCGAGCGTTAACGGTGTTAATGTTTTTGCCGATCCAAGTGCAAATGGCAGTGCGATCGCGCAGGTTATCGAATACATCCACCATACCCGGTTCTAGGGCAAATCCCTGTACCAGATGTAGATAATCTCGCCCACGAGTAAAAGCATCGGTCTGCTTGAGAATCATTCACCAGCCTAAAACGGAATAAAACTGTTGTTTAGAAGTTACCTCTTCTTTGCTAGAAACTTCCAAAGAAGTGTCAATGCGGGTTTCAGTGCAAAACGATGCAGTGCTGAAGCCACCAAACCGTTTCACTGTACTGCTTCGCAGTCTCATATTTGGGCTGGCGAACCAAAATCGCTCAATGGAGCTCATTGTTTCGTATTCGGTTGTCAACACTAGTCCATCTTCATCATCCATGTGAAAAAGACCGACCACGGGCACAATTTCGGCGTAGCCTCTTTCTCGGAGTAATTTGCCTTGTCTTGGGTTATCGGCATCAGGCACGATCGCAAATATCGTTTTACCTTGATGATTTTCCTCGTCCTCTCTATCCCAAGCCATTGTCCCTAACCAGCGCACCCGTGACCCCCCTACTGCAAGGCTTGGGTCAATCTGATGATACTGGCACAACTCAATGATTTCTGGATGATCGGCAGCCAGAGTTTCCACCTGTATGTCAGATTCTCCCGTCTCTGAGCGCTTGAAGGCTAGATGATGGGTTGCACGTTGCGATCGCCACTTACCAGCACTTAGCTGAAAAAATTCCATTACGTCTATCAATCTTCTGACTCCTACGTTTGACTCCTGCGGATGATGTTTATCTTGTTTTTTCTTTTTAGACTTGTTGGTATATAAACATTCTAAACATTACAGCCATCAGCGCTTACCTTCAACAAACTCCTCACAAAGGAAGAGACGAACATGTTTTTCAGTAATTGTAAACTTTTATAATGTTAACTTCTCATCACTTGACAATATGGACATTTTAATGTCTCGGTGCTAGACTAATATAAAGTGATGCCCACGCCTACGCCTTCACAGTACCAGTAACAACAAACACCTTCGATTCAGTCAACAAGAGGAGTGAATCTTATGGACTTCCCCATAGAACTAACCTTAGAGCAACAGTTTCGCTTAAAAAATTTGAAAGACCAGGTAAAGAATTTGAGTCAAGAAGAGGCTCAGGAATTCTTGCTAGAAGTTTTACGGCAGATGATGGTGAAAGATAACTTGGTCAAACATCTGCTCAAACAAGCCTGAGCCACTAAAAAAAGAATATTTTTCCCTAAGACTTAGGCTGTGGCTGCATAAGTCTTAATTTTTTTTGGGGAGTGGGGAGTGTGGGGGGAAAGAGAATTTATACTTCCCACACCGGACACACCTCTTCCCAATGCCCCCTGCCCCCTGCCCAATGCCCTACTCCCCAAAAAAAAATATTACAGATTATTACTTTCTCTCTCATAGTAAAGACTAGGGTACTATCGATCCCCTATGTTTTACTTTGGCTACTCGCAGTTCATCTGACGAAACTAAGCCGAAAATAATATCCGCCATTTGTGAATATTAAGGAGAACTCATGGTTCTTGATGCTTTTTCCAGAGCTGTAATTACAGCAGATGCTAAAGGTGCTGCTATTGGTGGTGCTGACTTAGATGCCCTCAAGGGATTCATTGCTGCGGGCAACAAGCGCCTTGATGCTGTGAATGCGATCGCCAGCAACGCTAGCTGTGCTGTTTCTGATGCCATTGCTGGAATCGCTTGCGAAAACACTGGTTTGCTTCAACCCGGTGGTAACTTGTACCCCACCCGTCGCCACGCTGCTTGTCTGCGTGATACCGAAATCATCCTGCGCTACGTAACCTATGCGTTGTTGGCTGGTGATTCTTCTGTATTAGACGATCGCGCTATCAACGGACTAAAAGAAACCTACTCAGCTCTTGGAGTTCCCATTAGCTCCACTGTACGTGCTGTTCAAATCCTGAAAGCAATCAGTGTTGCTCACATCACCAACACCAACACCGAAGCTAACGCTGGTGCTAAGTTCCGCAAGCTGGAAGTTATCCAAGGCGACTGCTCTGCTCTAGCTGCTGAAGCTGCTAGCTACTTCGATCGCGTTATTTCTGCTCTGAGCTAATAGCTCATAGTTAACGGCTATCTAGCCAAACGAAGTGAAATCAAAACCCGATCAAATCCCATCTGGAGTATAAAAAGCAATGAAATCAGTTATCACCACAGTTGTTTCTGCTGCTGATGCCGCAGGTCGTTTTCCTAGCACCTCTGACCTAGAATCCGTTCAAGGTAGCATTCAACGCGCTACAGCACGTCTAGAAGCTGCTGAAAAGCTAGCTTCTGGTATCGATAATGTAGCTAAAGAAGGTTACGATGCAGCTTTCAAGAAATATCCTTACTTAACCCAATCAGGTGAAGCTGGCGACACCCAAGTTAAGAAAGACAAGTGCCTCCGCGACATCAAGCACTACCTACGCTTGATCAACTACAGCTTAGTTGTTGGTGGTACCGGTCCATTGGATGAGTGGGGTATTGCAGGCGCTCGTGAAACATATCGCTCTTTGGGTCTGCCTACCGCTCCTTACGTTACCGCATTGACCTACACCCGCGATCGCGCTTGCTCTCCTCGTGACTTGTCTCCTCAAGCGTTGACTGAGTTCCGCGCTCTCCTCGACTACGTAATCAACTCCCTGTCATAGTACACGGATTGAGTAGCCGACGATCTATCGTTGCACTCTAAAACTAGGGACTCTCGGTCTATTGCTTTGCCTAGATGAGGTTGAGCGATGGACTTAGAGTCCCTCAGTTGTAAATAAAAGAATTCAGAATTCAGAATTCAGAATTCAGGATTCAAAACGAAATTTTTTCTTATGACGACAGATTCTCTATTTGAACAGTTAAAACACCCTAACCCGAATCTGCGGGAACGAGCTATGTGGCAGCTCGCAGAAGTCCGCGATGAAAATACGATTCCTCGACTGATGAGTATTTTGGATGATGAAGATGTCACCTATCGCCGAGCTGCGGTAAAGGCATTGGGTGCCATTGGTGTAGATGCTATACCCGCAGTGGTAGAGTCATTGGTAAATAGTGATAATGCCACCATTCGAGGCAGTTGTGCTAAAGCCTTGGCACAAATCGCCGCCAACCATCCAGACGTACCCTTCCCAGAAGAGGGCTTACAGGGATTAAAAACAGCACTCAATGACGAAAATGGTGTTGTATATATTGCCTCTGTGATGGCTCTAGGTGAGATTGGTTCCCCTGCCTTTGAAATTTTAACTGAAGCTTTGAAAACCACAGATAATCTTGCGGTAGCTGTGGCCATTGTGAATGCACTCGGTTCAATGGGTGATGTCCGAGGGCTGGAAGTGCTGACAGCATTGACTAACGATGAAACTGTCGATACTTATGTTCGGGAGTCGGCGGTAAGTGCTTTACCTCGATTAGAGCAGGTGATTAAATATAGCAGAAAGTAGCGATCGCATTCCCACCATAGCCAAAAAATATTTAATCACCCAACCACGCTTCCTTGTTGCACTAGCGAACTTGGTATCCACCAAATTCGCTTAAGTAATCAAAAATAGAAGTGCCTCTTTCATCCCTACTATCCCTATCAAAAAGTAGCATTTCGGCAGCTGCTCTAGGGCCACGTAGGTGAGAAGCTGCCAGAAGTCCAGAAGGGGTAATGACTATTCCTCTAGTTCTTGTTCTTTTGCCAAGATATTGTTGCACAGATCGTCCATGCTGCTGAAGCTCTGCATTGAGACGTCTCCATTGCAATGCAAAAGCCTCATCAATAGCCCTTTCTTGGGCATTCTTATTATTCAGAAAATCTTGCTTGCTATTAACTCCACCTTTGCCCGTCCATCTTCCCCGCCAATAGTTCCTATCGGCGCCTTTGCCATAATAAACATTAGCTTGGTAGTATCCAAGATCAATTAATAAAGCTTCTCCAAATTGGTACTTGCCGAGAAAACCCAACGGGTTCTTAGTATTATTATAAGATGGATTTTGTTCTCCTGTTTCTCTTTGTCCTAGCCTGTATTTAAACTGTGCGTAACTTCCACGGTATTTAGATCTCTGCTTTGTTTGGACGACATCATCACTGTTGTTGGAGACACTGTTAGCATAGCTAGATTGAGGTATGACAAGTGATGTTGTCAAAGTCGAACACACGAGTAGTCCAATCAGAGAAAACTTGTTGATTTTCTGTTGAAATGATTTGCTTTTGATTGATGAAATCATGACTTGTTGCGGGAAATAAGATTTGAAGTTCATAGTAATACTTACTTGAATTGTGTGGCTTTTTTCTGGTAAAAAACTCAAATTAAGTTGATAAAAACTTAACCGAAAAGTATTGCACGAAATGCAATAAGCCAACTTCAGAATAATGACTACAGAAAAAGAAAACTGTCTAAAAACCTGCGGATAAAATTGCAATGTGAAGTTATCATCGCTTTTTTCCAGTTCAGGATGTTTGTATTGTGTAAAAGTAATTAAGCTTTTAATAGTACCCTAGAGGGTACTATTTTTGAGGTATAGAGGTTCCCATTCAGATGCGGTACAACATTATATAGCCAGGTGTAGGGGCACGGCAGTGCCGTGCCCCTACAGGTGTACCTCAGTAGATCGGGAGACGCTATAAGAGTCTATCTTTTATTACTTTTATCAGAGAAAAATAGTACTAGTTTTGATAATTTTTCGTCAATGTTTTTCTTTAATCAAATTATATTCTGGTGATGGTTAGAGATGCGGAATATGCGTTAGAAGTTGTGAAGATACCTACTAGGAAATAACTTGGTACTTTTATGAAGCTGGATTTACGGAAATTTTATCAAGCGACCAACCCCAGCAGAACTCTGGTTGTAGAGAATGAGGAAGATCGGAAGTACTACATTGATTTTTCTTCGGTGCGAGGCACTAAAATTCTTGAAGAATTAAAAGATAACATTACGTTTTTCTCACCTGACGAGCCTACTTGCGATCTGTTTACAGGACATATTGGTTGTGGCAAGTCAACGGAGTTGCTAAGGTTAAAGGCAGATTTAGAAGGAGAAGGGTTTCATGTGGTTTATTTCGAGTCTTCTCAAGACTTGGAAATGGGTGATGTCGATGTTGGTGATATCTTGCTGGCGATCGCTCGTCGGGTAAGTGAGAGTCTCAACAAGCTGGAGCAAGTTAAAATTAGGGAACCCGAAAGCCTAAAAAATATCCTCAAAGGTGCTGCTAAACTGTTGAATACTGAAATCGAGCTTTCTGCTGAAGCATCGATTCCAGGAATTGGTAAAGCTAGCGCCAACACCCAAGGAAAATTTTCTGCTGAGGTTGGGATTCCCGGTATTGGTCAATTAACAGCAAGTGATAAAGAAGGATTCTCTCTGGTGGCGTTGGGTATTGGCAAGATTAGTGCCAAAGCTAAAAATAGCCCCGAACTTCGGGATAAGTTAAGGCAATTTTTGGAGCCACGAACAACAGGGATTCTCAAGGCGATTAATGAGGAATTGCTAAAACCTGCTGAAGAAAAACTGAAGCAGTACGGGAAAAAAGGACTGGTAGTAATTGTTGATAATCTTGACCGAGTGGAGAGTCGTAACAAGCCGTGGGGACGACCTCAGCAAGAATATTTATTTGTAGATCGAGGCGAACAATTACGACAACTCAAGTGTCATGTAATTTACACTATGCCACTGGGGTTGATGTTCTCCAATGACTTGAATGGTCTGACAAGTCGATTTGGAGCAGACCCGAAAGTGCTACCGATGGTTCCAGTAAAATTACGCAATGGCAATGAATGCCAAGAAGGAATGGCACTACTACGACAGATGGTGTTGGCAAGAGCATTTCCCAATGTAGAGCCACAGGAACGATTGGGTTTAATTGCAGAGATTTTTGACTCTGCTGAGAGTCTAGACTATCTGTGTCATGCTAGTGGTGGTCATGTGCGAGAATTACTGAGGCTTCTGAATGATTGGATTAAAAAGAACCGAGAATTGCCCCTGTCCCGTGAAGAATTAGCAAATGTGATTAGATCGAAACGCAATCAAATGACTCTGGCAATTACAGATGATGAGTGGGCTTTGCTGCGTCAAGTAAAAGAGCAAAAACAGGTGAATGGTGAAGAGGGATATCAAATTTTAATCCGCAGTATGTTTGTATATGAATATCGTGACAACGAGGGGTCTTGGTTTGAAATCAATCCAATTTTGGCAGAAGTGGGGAAATTGAATGTATGACGAATTTACCCCCCAATGATGATCTTGGCGACGATCCTAACCAGAGGGCGTTACAAGAGATAGTTAGAGCCATTGAGTGGAATGGGGGACAGTTTGCGCTGATTCTAGCGCGTTGTAACTCTGCCAAGTTGCGATCGCATTTGGTGGAACGTCTGCGATCGCTCTGTACAATTGAGATTCGAGAAATAGTTTTAGATAGTTCCGTCAGCACTCTCTACACGACTATTCAAACTGAACTCAACCAAGACCACCCCGAAGTATTAATGTTATATGGTCTAGATTCAGTTATCGCTCTCGATCAACTCCTAACAGGTGCGAATCAGGTAAGGGAAGAATTTCGGAAAAATTTTAACTTTCCCTTAGTGTGGTGGATTACCGATGAGGTACTACAAAAGCTGATTCGTTTAGCGCCCGATTTTTACAGTTGGACTACAACTGTTGAATTTACAAGCGCTACTAACGAGCTAATTCATTTGATTCAACAAACCGCCGATCAAATTTTTAATAAAATCTTAGATGTTGGTGCAGGTATATTTATCGACAACATCGCCTTTAACCTGGAGATTGGTTCCCCGGTTCGTGCGGAACTAGAGTCAGCATGGAAGTATTTGCAAAATCGTGGTGCAAACTTAGATCCAGAGTTAGAAAGTAGTCTGGAATTTGTTCTGGGACGAGCTATTGATAGCTCACCAGAACATTCTAAGCAACATTTTGAGCGAAGTTTAGCCCTTTTGCAACAACACACGAGTCAGCAATCCGAAATCTCTATTAACGCAACTTCGACCACAGGAGACGTTGTGTTTCCGGGAAACTCTAGCTCAGACTTGTCTCAAAATCAAAAATTGATCGAACGACAAGGGTGTTTATTTTACTGCCTGAGTTTATGGTGGTACACAGATGCTCAGAGACATCCAGATAGGTGTAATCAATCCTACAGTCGAGCCAAAGATTATGTTCAGCAATGTATTGAGATTTTCAAACGTGCTAAACGCCCAGAACTAGTAGCCAAGTTTATCAACGGTTTGGCGGATATTCTTAAACGGCTACAGCAGTGGGATGAGTTAGAAACTGTTGCCAAAGAAGCAGTTAATCTCCATCAAACCTATCCCGATCTGCTCAGACTAGCGCGAGCTTATGGTTTTCTCGCTGAGGTAGCGTTGAGCAAATCAGCGTGGACTGAGGCAAAGCAGTTGGCTCAAAAAGCCCAGCAAATTTTGAGAAATGCCGAACTAGATACTTCTATTCCAGCCTCAGTAGAGCGAAGCGCTAATTTGGATTTAGCGCTTTCATATCATCAAGGTTGGTATTTATTATCCCTAGCGCGAGCTCAAAAAGGTCTTGAACAGTTACAAGAATCTATTGAGACTTTAAAAATTGCTCAAGTCAACACCAAATCTGAATACGATCCGCAGCTTTATATTTTGATTTTGGATGAGTTGCGAAATGGTTACTTTAAACAAGGTGAATATCTCAGTGCTTTTAAGATTAAACAAGAGCAACGCTCAATTGAACAACGATTTGGTTTACGCGCTTTTATCGGTGCAGATCGCCTGCGTTCAAGACAACAGGTAACTAACCCTGTCCTAGCACTGAGGGAGTCCCAAGAAACAATTCCTCAAGAAATTGCTGCCTCAGGAAGAAACGGAGATGTAAGTCGCTTGATAGAGCGAATTGGTCGCAATGACCATAAATTGACAGTGATCTATGGACAGTCAGGTGTTGGCAAAAGTTCGATTTTACAAGCAGGATTAATTCCTGCTTTGAAACAGCAATCAATTGGATATCGTGATGTTTTACCTGTACTACAGCGAGTCTATACTAATTGGATTCAAGGCAATGGAATAGCTCTGACACAAGCTTTGAAGGCAATTAAAAACCTCAATTTTAACTCAACTCTCGGTTCCACAGATGCGATTGTCGAACAGCTACAAAAAAATGCTGAGCAAAACCTATTGAGCGTTTTAATTTTTGACCAATTTGAGGAATTTTTCTTTATTTGCAAAGAACCTCAACAACGAAAAATATTCTACGATTTTTTGCAAGAATGTCTAAAAACTCCCTATGTAAAGTGTATTTTATCTTTGCGTGAAGACTATATTCATTACTTATTAGAATGCAATCGGCTGGTGAACTTAGATGCAATTAGCAACAACATTTTAGATAAAGGTATTCTCTATTATATAGGGAATCTTTCAAGAGAAGACGGGAAATCATTAATTGAAACTTTAACTGAAAAAGCACAGATTAATTTAGAGCGATCGCTCATCGATCGATTGGTAGACGATTTAGGATCTGAATTAGGTGAAGTCCGCCCAATTGAGTTACAAGTAGTGGGCGCACAGCTGCAAACAGAGGGAATCACAACGCTGACACAGTATCAAGAACGTGGTCCTAAGGAAGTATTAGTTCAAAGATATTTAGAAGAAGTGATACAAGACTGTGGTGATGAAAATAAACGCACTGCTCAACTTGTCTTGTACTTGTTAACAGATGAAAATAATACTCGTCCTCTCAAGACTCGCCCCGATTTGGAAGGAGCTTTAAAGGAATTAACATCTGAGGTAACAGAAGAAATAAAAAAATTAGATTTAGTATTAAATATTTTTGTTTTGTCAGGCTTAGTAGTTTTATTACAAGAATCACCAAACCACCGCTATCAATTAATTCATGACTATCTCGTATCGTTCATTCGCCAACAACAGGGTTCTGAGTTAATTGAAAAATTAAAAGTAGCTGAAGAACAAAGAAAACGCAGTGAAGCCAAGCTAAATCGAGTTTTAAAATGGGCGCTGGCTGGCTCACTTGTGGCAGGATTAATGTTAGCAATTTTATCAGTTGTGTCAGTGCGGTCAGCTTGGCAAGCACAAAACAGTGAGATTCAAGCTATTATTGCATCTGCAAAAACACACTTTACATCAAATCAGGTGTTTGATGCGCTCATACAAGGAATCAGCGCCAAACAAAAATTACAAAAATTACCTTGGGTAAATGCAGATACTCAAACTCAGGTAAATGATGAGTTAGAACGCGCAGTTTATAAAGTCGTTGAATACAACAGATTGTCAGGTCATGACAATGGAGTTTGGTCAGTGGCATTTAGTTTTGATGGTCAAACTATTGCCTCGGCAAGTGGAGACAAAACTATCAAACTCTGGAATCGGGATGGTAGTGAACAAAAGACCCTTCTAGGGCATAGTGGCCCAGTATGGTCAGTGGTTTTCAGCCCCGATGGACAGACCATCGCCTCAGCAAGTGAGGATAAAACCATCAAACTTTGGAATCGAGATGGTAGCGAAAAGAACACCCTCAGAGGACATAGCAGCCCAGTTTTGTCAGTTGCTTTTAGCCCAGATGGACAAACCATCGCCTCAGCAAGTCAGGACAGCACTATCAAGCTGTGGAAAATTGACGGCACTTTGATAACAACTCTCAAAGGGCATAGCCGTCCAGTGTGGTCAGTTGTTTTTAGCCCGGATGGAAAAACCATCGCCTCAGCGAGTGAGGATAAAACCATCAAACTTTGGAAAATTGACGGCACTTTGATAACGACTCTCAAAGGGCACAGCCGTCCAGTGTGGTCAGTTGCTTTTAGCCCGGATGGAAAAACCCTCGCCTCAGCCAGTGAGGACAGCACTATCAAACTTTGGAAAATTGACGGCACTTTAATAACAACTCTTAGAGGACATAGTAGTTCAGTTTTGTCAGTTGCTTTCAGCCCGAATGGACAGGCGATCGCTTCAGCAGGCAAAGACTATACTATTAAGCTCTGGAAAATTGACGGCACTTTACTCACAACTCTTGATGGTCATAGCGATAGAGTCAGAAGTGTTGCTTTCAGTGCTGATGGTCAGACGCTTGCTTCAGCGAGTGAAGATAGAACTATTAAACTTTGGAAGCTTGACAATAATTTGTTTACTTTCCTACAAGGGCATAGCGACGCAGTAATCGGAGTACGTTTTAGCCCTAATGGTCAATTGATTGCCTCAGCTTCTGACGATAAAACTGTCAAACTCTGGAAGATTGACGGCACGTTGCTGAAAATCTTCCAGGGGCATACTAGTGGAGTTTTAGGAGTAGATTTTAGTCCAGATGGAAAGACGATTGCTTCGGCGAGTAATGACAGTACTATCAAACTCTGGAAGATTGACGGCACTTTAGTAGCAACTCTTAAAGGTCATCAAGGGCCTGTTTGGGGAGTTGCTTTCAGCCCCGATGGACAGATTATCGCCTCAGCCAGCGAGGATATGACTGTCAAACTGTGGAAAATTGACGGCACTTTACTGAAAACCCTCAAGGGGCATGGTGGTCAGGTTCGAGGAGTTGCTTTCAGCCCCGATGGACAGACCATTGCCTCAGCAAGCTTGGATAAAACCGTCAAACTCTGGAAGATTGACGGCACCTTGCTGAAAACCCTCAAGGGGCACAGCGGTGTTGTATTAGGAGTATCTTTCAACCCGGATGGTCAAACCATTGCGTCGGCTTCTTGGGACAACACGGTTAAACTCTGGAACATTGACGGGACTTTGCTGAAAACCCTGACGGGGCATAGCGCTGGGGTTTTGGGAGTAGATTTTAGCCCAGATGGTCAGATAATTGCTTCGGCAAGCTTAGATCAAACTATCAAACTCTGGAAGATAGATGGCACCTCGCTTGCAACTCTCAAAAGACACAGCCAGGGAGTTAGGGAGGTGAATTTCAGTCCTGACGGTAAGCTAATTGCCTCAGTAAGTGATGACAAAACCGTAATTCTGTGGAATAAGGATCGTGTCCTAAATTTAGATCCACTGACTGACGCTTGCAATTGGGTGAGGGATTATTTGAAAACTAACCCAACTGTTAAGGAAAGCGATCGCCATCTTTGCGATCAAATTGCAGTAGAAAATTGAAGAAGAATGCAGAATTCAGAATTCAGAATTCAGAATTCACGCATTATGTGGATTAGACGCTAAAACCCTTGATTTATCGTTGTAAAGACGTTGCAGTGCAACGTCTCTACAGGGCGCACAATCGTTGATATTTCGTTGATTTGGATAATTCACATCAGACGTAATTCAACGTGAGTTCGACAGATTTAAAAGACCCCTCTCCAAACCTCTCCCCTGAAAGGAGAGAGGCTTAAAAACCTTAATTTTTCGTTTTTTATCAAGAATTTCAAAGCCCCTCTCCGCGTCGGAGAGGGGTTGGGGAGAGGTTCATCGAACTCACGTTAATTCAGTAATCTTGACGCTCGCGGACTCGCTAACGCTGCGCTATCCACCAGTCGTACAAAATTCATTCTGAATTCTGACGACTGACTCCTGAATTCTGTTTGATAATTTAGGTGTTGTCTTCTAACTGTCTTTCAATTTGAGAAATCGCTAATTTAATCACCGCTTGAACTCCTGCTTCCTGTTCTTCGTTCAATGCAGTTTGCAGAGGTTCTAGGGCGACGCCATCGCCAATTTTCATCAATGCCAAAGCCGCTGCTTTTCGAGTTTCCCAATCGGGATGATGCAATAACTCGATGAGGTTGGGAATCGCTGCTTGATGAGCTAAACTGCCCAAAGCTACCGCCGCTTCGCACCGCACCATTGGGGATGGATCGGTGAGGGCATTAATCAAAATTTGAAATGCCTCTGGCTCTGTGCGTTCTTCAGCGATTTTAGCGATCGCTCCCACCACCCCCGCCCGAACTTCTGGGGAGTCAGAGTTAATTTCCCGATACAAGTGTTCTTTGGCTTCTGCTCCAATAAATGCCAACGCCCAGACTGCATATCCTTTGGCACTTTCTGGATATTCAGATGAAGCTAAGATTTTCAACAATGCTGGGACAGCAGCCTCACCAATCTTCGCCATAGCTCCCACTGAGGAGGCTTTGACTACCGTATCCTCATCATTTAAGAGGGCGTTCACCAAAGTGGGAACTGCGATCGGATCGGCAATCAGTGTCAAAGTTTTAGTACTAGCTCGCCGTACAACTGGGTTTGGGTGATTTGCCACGGCTGCCATCAACAAAGGAGTTACAGGCTTACCAACTTTACCCAATGCTTCTGCAAAACTCAAACGTACCATCCCCCGTGAATCCCCCATACTCTCAATCATCTGCTTGAGGATTTTTTGGTCATCAGGGTTGAAGGTATTTAGATTTAATTGCTCGCTCACCGCTGCAAGTAAAGCATCAGTTTCGGCGTGGGATAGCTGAATTGAATTTTCCCCGGACTGAGTTTCAAAGTTGACCATGTGAATTAGGGAATGGGGAGTGGGGAGTGGGGAGATGAGGGAGATGAGGGAGATGAGGGAGATGAGGGAGATGAGGGAGATGGGTAATAACTAATTACCAATGCCCTATGCCTAATCCAAAATCCAAAATCTAAAATCCAAAATATTTAGTTGCTTCCAGTTAGAGTAGCGTGCTGATTACGCAGTTCTTCGAGCGCGGCATCAATTTTGGCAAGCTCAGGCTCCAATTTTGCCATGACACTTACCTTCATCAATTTGGCGCGTTTTGCTGTTTCTGTAGTTTCTTGAACTAGACGTTCCCGATATTGCTCAAGTTCTGTAATGGCCTCTGCTAGATCTTGAGCGGTTACATCATTTGTTGTCAGTTCTGATGTTTCATCCATATGTTTTGTTTCCTTTATTTGCATTTATGATGATTTTTTGCCAGTGTTTCGTTACTTTTTCGAGGCTGGTAGTTGTCTTATTCATACAAATGATTAATTGTCAAGAAAAAACTAACTAATAACTGACAAAAGATACATTCCGATTTTCTCAGATTGCGTTACCACTGGTAAATCTTTTTGAGGGAAATCCTCAAAATCGTAAGCTAAGTGCAGCCATCAATCAAAGTGCTGATAAGTATTTTCGGGTTTTTGGGTTGTAAGTGCGTCAACATAATTCGTAATTGATAATGACGTTCGTTCCGACGCTCCTACGTCGCTAACGCTGCGCTATCGCTACCGCAACACTTACGTACTTCATAGTTACAATCACTGGGGACTTACCCCGTACACTGAATTATTGCACCACCAAATCCGCATATTTGGTGGGGGCTTGTACCCTCTTTAATTACGAATTACGTTAGCATAGCGGGGCGTAGCCCATTACGAATTACGAATTAGTAGACATTTGCTCAGCACCGTACAAAAAACAATCAAGAGGTTTCTTCTAGTGGGAAAATATCGCCGCGCAAGTAGGATTCAAAGTGTTTTTTAAAGTACTGAATACTCGTCATATTCGGTTCATCGCTTTCTGTCGGCGTGAATTCATAAATTGGGACTTTTTCCCTGACTAGCTTTACCAATTTAGGATCGAGTTGCTCAAAAGCATCTACTCTGAATATTGTAGTTTCAAACCTTAATTTCGCTGGATGAGCATATCCTAATTTCATCCAAGGCATCCAAGGACAATCTCTTGCCCATTTAGCAGGAGGAACTTCAGTTACATCGGGTCGGCAAGCATTTGAGATAAAATATTCAACTCCCTTAAACTTTTCCCCAGGGCAATAATCTGAGTATTTACTATCTCCCGCTAAGGGATGGGGGTATTCTAAAGGAATTTCCATCACAGAAGTGAGATATCCCTGACCTTTGGGGATGATAAATTTTTTTGGTTTGACTGAACCTTGGACAATTCTATTAGCAATATGTACTACTGGTACTGGTTGACTTGCTGTTGGTGACTGCCACAACTGGAGAATTTCTTGAGTGTTTGGGTCACAAAATAGACCTAATTCTCTATTTATTCTATGTCCCACTTCACCATACTCAGAATCAGGTTTGATAAATACTTTTGTCGCATTCATCCCAATAATAAAGAACAATTTTTCTTTTGGTTTCTCTGGTGTTTCTTGCCACCAAATTTCTCCAGACCAATTGTAATAAAGCTGTAGTCCATGATTTTTTCTGTAAAAATCAAGATTATTAAGTTCGTAGTCATCTAAGTAATCACCCATAGTTATTTTAGATTTTGGATTTTGGATTTTGGATTGGGCATGGGGCATGGGGCATTGGTTATCAATTCTTCTACATCACTCCCTCATCTCCCTCATCTCCCTCATCTCCCCACTCCCCACTCCCCACTCCCTAGTACGATAGTAAACATGATAATTCTCCTCAGCAATTAATAAATCAATGGATAAACGGTTTTTTAGCATTTTTGGGCTAACAGAAGAACAAGCGATCGCCATTATCGATACACCGTTAGAACAACTGGAAGACGCTTCTGATAAATACATCGCTGTTTCGCATTTGATTAATTTCCCCACGGAACAATCGATCGCGGCTTTGGTGCGGGCGATTGAAACCAGTAACCCGGCTGAATTAGACCACCGCATTGTCCGACGCAAGGCTGTGGAAAGTCTGGGGCGATTGCAGGCCGAATCTACTTTACCTATAATTCGCCAGTGCCTTCATGATGATGATATTTATACTGTGGAAAATACTGTATGGGCTATTGGGGAAATTGGAACTCAAGACCCGGAAATTCTCGAAGAAGTAGCACAATTACTCGATAAACCAGATCAAATTTATCGAGTAATTATTCATACCTTAGCTCATGCTAATTATCAGCCGTCTTTAGAACGTGTGCGTAAATTTACTCAAGTTGAGGACGAACCTACCCGTAGTGCGGCGATCGCTACAGTTTGTCGCTTTACGGGTGACTATTCTCAAATAAATGAGGTAACGGCTTTGTTGCAGAGTTCCAATGTGAACGCACGACGCGGTTGTATTCAAGATTTAATTGATTCGCGCTACTACAAAGCCATCCCAGAAATCGCCCGTTGTCCTGTATCTTTAGTGTTTCGATTGCGAGCATTGCGGATGCTTTTAGATGCAGGTGTTCCATCTGGTGAAATTGCATTTGCAGAAGTTCAACCTCACTTAGAACAAGTATTGTACGATCATCCCAATAACATTGATTTAGTACATGAATATGATGTTACCCCTGTATTGAATTTTGCGATCGAGGAACTCTATCAAACTGATTTTGGACGGTGCTATTTAGCAACAAAAACCTTATTAGATATCTATCCACAGGAAGCACCAGCGGCACTTTTAACAACTTATGCAGATCGAGCATATAACGATTATGGCGCTCACTATCATGTGATGAAACTTTTGGGCTGGCTAAAATATGCTCCTGCTTATGATTTGTTAGTAGAAAATTTGCACAATCGAGAACCCCAATTTCAAAAATCTCGTGCTGCTTGTGCGATCGCTCTTGGTGAATTGGGCAATTCACAGGCAATTCCTGAACTCAAAATTTGCCTGAATTCACCTATTTGGGATTTGAAATATGCTTGTTTATTGGCGCTAGACCGCTTAGGAGATTCATCTGATCGGGAAATTAGCGCTCAGGATGCTGACTGGTTAATTAGAGCGAAAGCACAGGGTAATAAATAGTTATAAGCCATTGGATTTTGGATTTTTACAAAAAAGGGAACAGGGAATAGGGAATAGGGAACAGATAATAAACTAAAGTTTCAGAGTTTAAAGCTCAGTCAAAAAAAAGATGTTTTTTGAGGGAGAGTGCAACTAAAACAACAGTGTCATTATTTCAATCTCATGTTTAAAAACCATGAGTTTTTTCTGTTCCCTGTTCCCTCTGAATAAAATCTAAAATCCAAAATCTAAAATTGCCACAGTCAATTATTGCTCTGGACTATGGAACCTTGCCAATTAGTAGGCAATTTCAATTCATTAGAGTTTAGCGGTTTTTGTAATTGATACAAAGGAATCTCAATCCAAAATTCAGTTCCTTTGCCTAATTGTGAATCACATCGCAGGACTCCAGAGTGTTTTTGCACAATAATTTGATAGCTAATCGATAAGCCTAACCCTGTTCCTTGACCTACAGGTTTAGTTGTGAAAAATGGATCGAACAATTTCTGTTTAACTTCTTGGGTCATACCTGCCCCGTTATCTACAATTCTCACTATCACTCGATTATTATCAACAAGTTTAGTATTAATTATAATCTGACTAGGATTGCTCTCAATCTCTTGTTTTGAACGTTGAGCATTGCACATATCCAAAGCATCGATCGCATTATTAATCACGTTCATAAACACCTGATTTAATTGACCTGCATAGCACTCTACCAAAGGCAACTCACCATACTCCTTGATGATTTCAATTTTGGCATGTTCTGGCTTGGCTTTGAATCGATTCTGCAAAATCAGCAGCGTGCTATCAATACCTTCGTGAATATCAACTTCTTTCATGTCTGCTTCATCCAAATGAGAGAAGGTGCGTAAAGACAGGACAATCTGCTCAATTCGCCGCGATCCCATTTTCATTGAAGTTAATATTTTCGGCAGATCCTCTATAAGAAATTCCAAATCAATAGTGTCAATTTTTTCCTGAATTTTCTGTTTAGAATTTGGAAATTCTTCTTGATAAAGCCGTATCAATTCTAGCAATTGTTGTGTGTATTCGCTGACGTAAGTAATATTGCCAGAGATAAAGTTGACGGGGTTATTAATTTCGTGTGCTACTCCTGCCACCATTTGACCCAGACTAGACATTTTTTCAGTTTGAATTAATTGAGCTTGGGTGTTTTGGAGTTCTTGTAAAGCTTTCTGGAGTTCAGACTGTGCCTGTTTGCGTTCAGAAATTTCTAACTCCAGGCGTTGATTCATGTGGGTTAATTCAGTGTTTTTCATTAAAGTTTCACGAGATTCGGCTAGTTTCACTGCCATGTAGTTAAATGCATTGGCAAGATCCTCTACTTCATCTCCTGTGTGAATATCTAAACGGTAGTCTAAATTCCCGGCTGCAATTTCTGCGGTTCCTGCTTGTAAATTCTGCAAAGACTTAACTGTTGGACGCCAAATCAGCAGAAATTTGCCAACAAATAAAATTATAATTACTTGCACAACTGCAAAGGAAATAATTCTCTGCACTTGATATAAATTTTCTAATTGTTCTTCAACTACAATACTCTGCTGATTAGCACGTTTAATCAGTTGACTAAGAAACAATTCAATGTCTCTGTCAAAAGAATTAATAGCCCGAAAATACTGTTGGGAATCAGCTAGAGAAGTGTCGCTAGAATTGCGGTGAGTTAGTTTACTTCCCAAGTTGCTAAGAAACTGATGACGGCGACGGATTACTGAAATTTCCGTAGCATTTGGCATCAATTTTTCTAACTGTTTGAGTGAGTCAAGAAACTCTGTTGCAGAGTTAAGCATTGCTGTATCTTTACTCTTGAGTAAAACAATATCCTTGAGTTCAATAATTTCAGACTTTAAAGCATTTTCGGCAGTCAGAGCAACTTGAATAATTTCGGTGGTTCGATTGCTTTTTTCACGGATAGTCTGCTTAATTTGTTGGACAGCTACAGCATTGCCAACAAGAATTGCTATTATCAGTCCGACAGACACAGCGGAACCTGTAAAAAATTTGGTAGAGATTTTCATTTTGCCGGAACAGAAATTAAGTTGAGATCTTTTCGGAGTTGCTCAATAGAAGTGTAATCTGAAGGGGTAACAAGGGTATATCCGGCTGACTCAATTCCTAGAATATCCTCAATACCTTCTGGGCTACTAATAAAAGCCCGCTTTAGTTGTTGAATTAACTCTGGTGGTAATTTTTTAGATACTACTATTGGAAAATTCACTATGGGGGTAGATTGCCACAGTACTCTGGTATTTTGAGGTTTTAAATTGCCAATTTTTTGTTCCTTCAAATAAGAAGAAGTATTAGTGGCTGCGGCATCAACAATGCCATCTTCTAATGCGACCAGACTTTTACTATGGCTACCAGTATATAGGACTTGAGTAAAATCGCGTTTTTCATCAATTCCTAGTTTTTTAAAAGTAGCTAGTGGCATCAAATAGCCAGAGGTTGATAATTTGTCTACAAAGGCAATGCGCTTACCTTTAAGGTCTTTTAAGGTTTTAATCGGGCTGTCTTGTTTGACAATGATACAAGCGCGATACCAGGGTTCTCCTGTATGTTTATCGATCGCAGCAACCAAAGGTTCAATTTTAGCACCCCGATCTACTGCCTCCAGATAGCTTAGAGGCCCTAAATAAGCCATATCCAACTTATCCTGCACCAACCAATCAACCACTTGCTGGTAACTTTTACCAATTTGGAAATCTAGTGAAATTGCGATCGCATTTTGTGTTTTCTGAATCTCTTGTCTTTTTTGTCTTCCTTGTCCCCTTGGTGTCTTGGATTGCAACTCACTATCAATCCCTCCTCTAAGGGATTGCTCTAAGTATTCTTTGAGAGGTTTAATCATCCGTTCTTGCTCTATTGGGTTTTCTGTCGGAACCACCCCAATTCTTAAAGTGGATAACTTCTGTTGATTATTAGTTGAGACATTATCCACAACAGAGTGGTTATTTTCAGATACTTTTCCACTACAAGCTGTAGTCAGTAGCGCCATGATTACTGCTAAAATCAAAACTCTATTTTTACTGAATAAACGATATCTGACAATGAGCGACGGCGCTACTAAGAACTTGTTCATGATTAAATTTAGGAGTGGGTAGAGACGCGATTAATCGCGTCTGTGCAAAAGTAGGGAGTAGAGAGTGTGTAGAAACGCAATTAATCGCGTTTCTACAGGAGTTAGGAATTAAGATTTAAGAGTTATGATTCTCCCTCTACCCCTCTATTTCCCATTCCCTAATCCCTTTTAAATTGGAATTTGAATCCAAAATTCTGTACCTTGTCCCGGTTGTGATGTACACTTGAGCATTCCGCCGTGTTTTTCTACTACAATTTGGTAGCTAATTGACAATCCCAATCCTGTTCCTTTACCAACAGGTTTTGTTGTGAAAAATGGATCGAATAAGCGCGTTCTCACTTCTTCTGGAATTCCGGCTCCATTATCGGTAATCCGAATCACAACAAAATTATTGTTGGAAATTTCCGTCCGAATGATGATCTGGGGTTTTTCTGTTGTTTTACCTTTAATTCTTATCTCTTCTAATGCATCGATCGCATTAGTCAAAATGTTCATAAATACTTGGTTAAGCTGACCAGGATAGCAGTCGATTAAGGGCAATTTACTATATTCTTTGACAATAGATATATCCAGCCCAATTCCATTATTTTTCCAGCGGTGATGCAAAATTAATAAAGTGTTGTCAATTCCTTCATGAATATCAACTTGTTTTTTTTCTGCTTCATCATGACGGGAAAAATTTCGTAATCCTAAAACAATTTCACGGATACGATTAGTACCCATTTCCATTGAAGATAGGAGTTTATAAAGGTCGTTAGTAATAAAATCTAAATCGATTTGTTCAGCAAAATCTTCAATTTCTGTATTCGGCTTGGGATAGTATTGCTCATAGAGATGCAAGAGAGTTAGTAACTCTTGAAAATATTCGTGAGCATAAGTTAAATTCCCGTGAATAAAATTAACTGGATTGTTGATTTCATGGGCAACACCAGCTACTAATTGTCCCAAACTAGACATTTTTTCATGTTGGATCAGTTGAGATTGAGTTTGCTGCAACTGATACAAAGTTTCTGTGAGTTTTTCGGCTTGAGTTTGAGCGGCTAAAGTAGCAGAACGACTTTGAGTATAAAGTTGTGCATGATCGATGGCGATCGCTAGTTGGTCGCAAACAGCTTGTAGCAGACTAATTTCACTGTTAGTCCAAATGCGATCGCCACTACAATGACTGCAAACAATTGCTCCTATTTCTCCAGAATTACTCTTAACTGGTAGCACTAGTTGAGCTGTAATCCCAAACTCAGTTAACAACTCTTGCATATCATCATCAACGCATAATTTACTATTAACACTGTCAATGCAAATTAGCTCTTGAGAGAGGAGTATTTTCGTCAAGTACTTGCTTTTTTGCGGCGGAATACTACCTAACATTGTCGGTAAGTTAGGGTAGTTAGGATTCCGCGCTTCAGAGGTGATAGTCAAGCTTGGCTGGGATGGGTGCGCTGAATAAGAAAGAAAGTAACAACGGTCAATTTGTAATAAGCTGCGAATTTCATTAACGGCAGTTTCTAGAATAATATCTAAGTCAAGAGAACTGCGGATTTGGCTAGCTAAACGCAGTAATAATGCTTCCCGACGGCTGAGGAGTTCTTCTCTAGCCCAAATTCGATCGATAGCCACAGCAATATTATTAGCAATCCAATTTAACAAATTATGAGTTGGTTCGCTAAATATTTGCTGGCTAAATAAAGCCATTATGCCGATTAATTGCTGCTCTACTATTAAAGGATAGGCAGAAAAACGAAAAATTGATAATGTAGAATTTAGTGGTAGTTCTGGATGATTAATTACTACTTCTTGGTTGAAAATCGCTTGATGGTTTTGTGTCATTAAGCCAACAATGTTATTGCCTAAAACCATATGATTGGGAAAATCTTGGCTATTGTTCAAAGCGCTACAGGTAAGTTCTGTGCAATGAACACCAGCCTGTAATTCTAGCTGATTTGTTTGTCGCTCAAAAGTCCAGATACAAACAAAAGCGATCTTCAGGTATTGTGAAATAGTATTTGTACAGTTTTGCAAAATTTCTGCAAGTGTACCACTTTGAGATAATGCTAAACTGACTTCTGCACTCAAAAGTGATAAACGCGATCGCTCCACTAAAGCTAACTCTGAAAGCTTACGCTGTGTAATATCTGTACGAATTGATACATATTGATAGGGATTTCCATCGGAGTCTAACATTGGGGTAATCAGAGTATCCACCCAATAAAAAGTCCCATCTTTGGCTTTATTTTTGATTTCTCCCTTCCAAATTTTACCTTTGCTAATAGTTTTCCACAAATTTTCAAAGAATTCCTTTGTATGATGACCAGAATTAATAATTCGATGGTCTTGTCCTAAAAGTTCTTCTCTAGAATATTTAGAAACTTCACAAAATTGGTCATTTGCGTATGTAATTCTGCCTTTTTTATCAGTAATAGCTACCAATGAATGAGCATTCAAGGCAAATTTAAAAGCTTCTAATTCTCGAATAGTTCTTTGTAGTGCGATTTCATTTTGTTTCTTAATAGAAATATCACGAGCTACTGCATAAATTAACTTTTCTTCCATGAAGCCTGTTGCGTTCCATGACAGCAATTTATAGCTACCATCCTTACAAATATAACGATTTTCAATATAAATTGGATCTAGACATTGTGCAATTTTTTGGGCTGCTTGAATAGTTAATTCGTAGTCTTCAGGGTGAACAAATTCGATAAAGGGTTTAGCAAGCAATTCCTCATTTGACCAACCTAGCGTTTTTGTCCATACTGGATTTAAATACTTAAAATAACCATCAAAACTAGCAATACACAATAAATCTATAGAAAGTGAGAAAAATCGAGAGTATTTTCCTTCTAATTGTTGGAACTCAGATTTAACTAGTTTCATAATTTTTCAGGCATAAACTTTAATTTAATATTGGTCAAATAAGTTAATACGTTTTTCGTAAATCGAATAACCATCCTCACGGGATATTGTCGAGCTAGAGGCTGCTTAACTTCTATCCTGATGAGGACTGGTTTATATACGAATAATCGCGTAAGTGTATTAACCAAAAAGGTACTAAATATAGCTTTTTTAGGCAAACATACTAGCTTGCTGTTAGCTAAATTATCTACTGGATATAGGTTTCCCTAAAAAACTGTAAAGTAAACATTTATATTTGAGATTTAAGATAAGAAGTGTTACGTAATACAAATACGTGAGTAGAGGTTTAGCAATACTCATAGGTGTCAACTGACAGCAATTTTCAGGTAAATAGACCACGTTGTAGGGTAGCACAGCTGTGCTACCCTACCCGGGATTGTGGTTCAAATAGATCAAAAACGCTGTAACGTGAAACCCTTGTGAAGACGTGATATTTAGTTCATTCACTTAGCGTTAATCACCGGGTCACCCCACCCCGGTTTTGTCTAAAGCCAAAACCGCCCCTCCCCTTGGTAAGGGGAGGGGTAAAGCGTATGTGGGACAAGCGTTTGAGCTTAATGAGTCACCTTGAAAGGTACTCCTAAACTCTAAGCAATACTTCCCCGTTTTCTGGCTTCTTTATAGGAAGTTCCGACATTTTTCAAACCAGCTTTAATCATTTGTTGTTCCAGGAGGGCAAAGAAACGCGCTTTATCTCCACCTTTTACTACTGCTTGATTATGGGCTTCGGCGATCGCCACTGGATATCCGTATCCTTTTTGTACTTGTGCTAACATCAAGCCCAGTGCTTGATTTAACATAGCTGTATCTTGCGCTACCCATGCTGGAATTTCAATCCGGGCAATTTCGGTGCCTACGTGGACATAGCAAAAGTAAATAATTTGGTCGCCGTAGAGTTCAAGAATTTGATTATTACTGCGCCATAAAGCACTGCGTTGTCCTGGTTGGAGTCGAGTTGCCCAAAGGGTAGTATCTCGTAGCTGTTCAAAAATTTTACAGGGTACTTTTTCTAACTGATTTGGGCAATGACTTTTACAGTCTGGCGCTGGATGGGGACAAGCCAAAAACCGTAAAAAATTCGTGCTTTCGATGTTGCGGGAGGCGCTAAGATAGCCCATCAAAGGAATTTGAGCATCACGCATTTGCTGCCAAGCTTCCAGAATGGGGGGTAAAATGCGATCGCGTGCATCCATCGGTAATTGTTCCAAAAACCAGTAAATTAAGGAACCATCTACCATCGCTAGGGCTGGTGCTTCTGCTTTGGCTGCACAGGCTAATTCGGCTAAAACCGTTGTTTCGGAAGCGGTACGGCGGAAACTCATCCATTCTTCGGTACGAATTCCCCATTGCCGAGACATATACAAATCTTCTGGGCGGTAAAATACCTCTGGCAAACTATCAAGTAGAGGATGGCGGTTTTGTCCGTAGTGCAAGACGACTCTGCCGATATTTAAGAGATAACAGTAAGCAATTTCGTGGTGGTTGGGGGCAATTTGGGAACCATCGGTAGCGATGACAGTATGAATTTTTGGCGGAACCGGGATATCAATGCAGGTTTCTAGCGGCTCAACTGGGGTAGCATTAGCAAAGAGAATGCGATCGCGCCATTTTTCCTGGCGATCGATTAAATCTTGTTGAGATTCGTAAGCATTTTTTAAATGTTGTTGCGCCAATTCTAAACGCTGGCGACTAGCAGCAGCTTCCGAAGAAAGATGCTGACTTAAACCTTGCATTTGTCGCGCTAGTTTCGTCAGGTCAAGCATAAACGTAAGTGCTGAGTTAGGAGTTAGGAGTTAAGAGTTTTTTTAATTTTTGCCTAGTACACGGGTAGGGGCACAACATGTTGTGCCCCTACGATTATCTGTACCTCACGCCTGTTGCAATCTGCTGTAAGTTCCTGCTGGGATATAGGTAAGAGATTGCATTCTGAATTCTGAATTCTGAATCCTGAATTCTCTTTTCACATCTTAAACCCAATTGGAGAAATCTTTGGCAAATTGAGACAATGATAAAAGATGAATTCGCGGATCGTGTTGGGCAGATTCCCTTTCTGCTTGAGTATTATAACCCCAGTCTGCAAGCAAAAGTTTCACATCTTCAAGGTCTGTTTGTTGTTGAACTAACTGCAAAGTCTTGAGTCTATCTTCTACAAACCAGAGGCTAACTGGTTTGTTTAGTTCCCCCTGCTTTAATTCTCGCAAAATTTCGTATTTAGGACGCTTGACTTCTTTACCAAAAATTGCTGCTGCTGGTAAATTCACCCCTTCTTGTTGTAACAACTGCTGTACAAAACGCCCTTCTTTAGTTGTTACAATATATAGCTTAACTCCACCGGCAAGAGTTAATTTAATTTTTTCGACTACGCCCGGATAGAATCTATGCAGACTTAGCCAGCCGTCTAAATCTGTAGCAATCCATTCATCTCGCATGTTGTCTAGTTTGGCACCAATTTCTCTTGCCTGTAGTTTATTGTCTAACAATATTTGTGGAGTAATAGTTACCCACTGATGAAGAATTTTTTCATCAGGGATTCCATCCATTAAAGCTTTGATTAAAACAGGCATTTCCCAACCAGTTTCAATTACAGGACGGAGGCGGTAGAATCTCAAAGCTAAATCGTCTGGCGGTGTGTCGTTAGCAGACGACCAAATTTCAGAGTAGGTACGCCATGCCACCTCAAAATATTCAATTAGTCCGTCGCAAATCACTCCATCAAAGTCCAGGGCTAAAATCGTGGGACTACTTGCTGTCATTGTTTTGAGGATAAAACTGCTGTTTCAGCTTAACTGAACTAGCAATAATTTTTTGTATCAGGACTCTGACAGGAAAGATAATTTGGGTCATTGCAGGCGATCGCTCTATCATTCCCAAGGAAGTCAGTTTTCATAATTCCGAATCGCACTTCCACATCCCGTGAAAAGTCAGATAGGCTACTACAAAAACTTAGTTTATCTACGTGAGGGTATTGGCAACTTAACAAGTTAGCAATACCCTCATTTTTTGCTAGCCACCTGAATATCCACAAGTCAAACAACTATAGTAGGGAACAGGGAATAGGGAACAGGGAATAGGGAATAGGGAATAGGGAATAGGGAACAGGGTCGAAAGTCGCTTGTTGTCTAGGTTTTATATTAGGTTTATGTCCTAAAGTACTTAGCGACAGCCATACTTTGTCAAGCTAAACGCCCCGACAGCAGATTCATCTGTTGCAAAGATTTTTGTTAATGGTATTACGGGCTGGTGATGGCTTTTGGTTGCAAAGATACAGATTGCCCATTAACTGACAATGCTGTAGCTTCTAAAATCTGGCCGTAACGATTGCGAGTGCCGAATCCTTTGGCTTGAATTGTGTTTTTGATGTTCGCCATACTGGTTAGCTGTTCGCCTACATGGGGCGGGAACTTGACAATAGTGCCATTAGAAATAATAACGCCGTTAATTTCTCCTCGATGTCCCACTAACCAATTCTGAGCAGTTCCCTGGGCAGATAAGGTACTGTAGTTGCTCAAGCTGGGTGGTTGGGGGGCGATTGTGGGAGGTTGTTCGACTAAAGTCTGTCCAGTTTGAGAATTGGTAATGCTTTTGGCTCTTACTTCCTGTCCAAAGCGAGTGGAAAAGCCAGGATCGCCAAAAATGCTCACTTTCGTGTTTGGGGTAATTATCCGCACTAAACTGTCCGCCATCTGGGGAGGAAATTTCACCTGTAGCCCGTTATTGAGTAATAGCCCATCCACCTTACCTTCAGGGTTGAGAAGATACTGTTTTACCTCTCCAGTGAAAGTGGTTCCGGCTGTGGGGGGTAATTCTGGTGGGGGTGCTGGGGGAATATCTAGAGGATTAACATTGGCTAAATTGGCACTTGGGAGACTAGCTTCTAGCGATCGCCCGCTTGGTGTAGCATTACTAGCAAAAGTATTGTACGTCCAAAAACCGAAAAGTGCGATCGCGGCTCCAATGCCGCCACTAGTTAAAATTAACTTTAACTTGCGTTGGCGATCGCGCTCTCGGATTTGCTTGGCTTGAATCTGTTGTATTGCTTGTTGAATCATCTCTGGAGGAATTTGTACTTCTGCTCCAGCCTGCATAATTTCTTCTAAAGAATAATCCTGATTTTCTTGGGCATACAACTGAGCCGCTTGAGCGAAAACATCGGGAGCAATTTCTTTCGGAATGCGAACTTTAGAGTTATTCATCTACTTTAATTCAATTTAATCGCTAACTATAACTGTAAGAGTGCAAAACTCGTGCCATAGATACAAGACACTCGTTAGCTAGTAAGGCAGGATGAAAAATAGACCTCTTGCAAAAGTAACTTTTGCACTCTTGCGGGAAAAGGGGAAAGGTTAAAGGGGAAAGGTTTTTTATTCCTTTTCCCTTTCCCCCTTACCCTTTTCCCTACAAATGCCAAGAAGTCTAATGATCAACTGGAATTTGGCATAGTTTTTGCACTTCTAGAAGTTCTAACCCTTATTCCATGCAACCTATTGTGTTATCTCAACGTTGGACACTCCGGCGACAGCTAACAATTCTCAGCATCCTTTTTTTAGGTTTAAGTGGAGCTGCTTTATGGTTAGTGGTACAACTATTTCAAAGTCTGGAAGGTGCTGTTGTTGCCAGAAATCAGAGAGAATTAGCTTTTGCCAACACCAGACTAATTAAGCTGTTTTGGGAATCAAATCTTGGGCAAACGCCAAAGCCAGGTAAGCCGTTGGCGGAACTTTCAAACGATGCCCTAACTGTTTTCCCAAGGGTAGAAGGGGGATTTTATCTGCTGCAACAAGACCAGCTTTTAGGCTATGCCTATCCTACCCACGGGGGCCCTGTCCCCAAAAAAGATATTCCTCCTGCTGAACGAGACACAATTTTGCAATTGACTCGGAGAGCCACAAGCCAAGGTTTACCCCAGGAATTAGTACTGCACCCTGGTCTTGATGTCTTGGTACTGCGTGCCGATCCTCTACCTCTGTGGGGAGCAGTGTGGACGATGAAACGTATGCCTCATCTAGAAGATAGCAATCAAAACGTTTTAAGTGTTTTCGTAGCTTTAGGAATTTTAGTTGTAGGAGTTTGGACTTTTTATATTGCCTTACAACTTCAATGGGGAGTGCAGCGACTCCAGCAAAGTATTAAAGCAATGGAAGAGGATAAAGCTTTGCTAATTCCGCCGCTACCCGCAGAAATGGGACTATTGGGAACTGCAATTAATAGTATGCAATACCATCGCCAAGAGTTAGAGCAGCGCTTGCACCGAGTTGAGCGCTTGGCTTCTCTGGGACAACTGGTAGCGGGGGTAGCTCATGAAGTCCGCAATCCCTTAGCTAGTATGCGCCTCAATTTGCAATATACAGAACGGCAATTAAAAAAGCAGGGAATTACGACTTTACCGATCGCTAGTTTACTAGAACAAGTAGACCGTTTAGAGATGTTGGTGCGACGGCTATTGTATTTTGACCAAAATCAGCAAGAAGAAATGGTAACAACTTCCCTAGAAGCGATCGCTTTTGAATCAGTTTCTCTATTACGTCTCAAAGCCGAAGAACAGGGAGTAACACTTTTTTATCGCTCTGCTGCTGAACCTTTGCCCCAAGTACCACTACGCCACCGAGAGTTAGGACAGGTGATGATTAACTTAATCTTAAATGCTATCCAAGCAAGTCCACCAGAAAGCGAAGTTGAAGTTGGTGTCAGCCAAGAGCAAAACTACTTAGTGACTTGGGTAAAAGACACTGGTGCAGGTTTAGCACCAGAAGAACGCGATCGCATTTTCGATCCTTTTTATTCCACAAAACCCCAAGGAACAGGTTTAGGTTTAGCAATTAGCCACGAGATTGTCACCCGCCACGGAGGGCATATTGATTTCAAATCTCAACCGGGTTGCACCGTTTTTAGCGTTTACTTACCGAAGAATCACAACGATGGCTAAGATTTTGATTATTGATGATGAAAAAGCCTTGCGTCAAGCGATGGCGCAGATTTTAAAAGATGAAGGCCACGACGTAGTAGAGGCGGGAGACGGAGAGCAAGGACTGAAGATAATTCAACAAGATATCACATCTCGTCCTGACTTGGTATTTCTAGATTTGAAAATGCCCAAAACTCAGGGTAATGCTGTTCTGAAAGCTTTAGGTAGCAAAACGTTGTTTGAACTACCAGTAATTGTGATGACGGCTTACGGAACAAGTCGTACAGCCATTGAAGCTATGCAATTGGGAGCTTATGATTATTTAACTAAACCCTTCGATTTAGAAGATTTAGTCAACTTGGCGCAAAAAGCTTTAGCTCATTCCCAAGCATCCGCCGAGCAAATTGGTGAAGCAAATATCCAAAATCTCGGACAACCAGAAGAACTGTTGGGGCGATCGCCTAAAATGGCAGAAGTTTTTAAACTCATTGGTAGACTTGCCCAAGGAAACACCACAGTCTTAATTGTCGGCGAATCAGGTACAGGCAAAGAATTAGTCGCGTCCACCCTGCATAATGCTAGCCCTCGCAGTCGCGGCCCTTTAGTAAAAGTTAACTGTGCAGCCCTCCCAGAACATTTATTAGAAGCAGAATTATTTGGTCACGAAAAAGGAGCCTTCACTGGAGCGAATCACTTGCGAATTGGTCGCTTTGAACAAGCCAATGGCGGTACAATTTTTCTCGATGAAGTCGGAGAATTGAGCCAAATCATTCAAGGGAAATTGTTGCGAGTATTACAAGATAAATCCTTCGAGCGCTTGGGTAGTAACCAAACCAAAACTGTAGATGTCCGCATTTTAGCTGCCACCAATCGGAATTTAGAGCAATTGGTACGCGTCAATCAATTTCGAGAAGACCTTTACTATCGCTTCAATGTAGTCCGAATTGAACTGCCGCCTTTGCGCGATCGCCCCGAAGATTTAGAACAACTTACCCAACATTTTTTAAGTTCTATTGCTCTGAGAAATGGAATTAAAAATCTAGCAATCACCTCAACCGCCCTAGAAAAACTGAGAGGTTACGCTTGGCCAGGGAATGTACGAGAACTGCAAAATACATTAGAGAGAGCAGCAGTTTTTTCTGGAGGAAGAACTATTCTTTCAGAGCATCTCATTTTTAATCAAGAATATCAGATGAATTTGAACTTAGAACAAGCGATCGCTCAGTTAGAAATAAACTTTATCCGCCATGCTTTAGCACTTTATCCCCAAGAACCCCACAAAGCATTAGGAATTTCTATCGAAAGCTTTGAGCAAAAAAAGAAACAATGGAATTTATAGCACAATACCTTTGAGTTAAGCATTTTTCCTCCTCTCTGTGTCCTCTGCGCCTCTGCGGTTCGTATCATGAATTCCTTAAACTCAACATCTGCACTAGAAACACACCTAGAAACTCAAACCGTTATTTACCCAACCCTACAGTATTTAGTTCGCTTTTTACCGTGGGATGGAAAACGAGTATTCGACCATCTTCGAGAAGAATGTAAACACAATCCATTTATAGTAGAAAATTCTGATTTCCAGAACAGCGAAGCACTTTTAGATGATATTCTACCTAACTGGTATAGTCCCATCGCCCAGGAATTAAGTTTAAGCGAGCATCTTCTTGGACAAATATCAGCTTTGTCAATACCATCAAGACAACGTGAAGCCTTAACCCATCTAACTCAGTGGCTATCAAACTCAGGTTACTTAGAAGAAACTCCAGAAGTTTGGGCAAATGGTAGTATCTGGAGTGCAAAAGAACTAGAGGCTGTTATTCCTCTCCTCCAAAGTTTAGATCCGCCTGGAATTGGTACGCGAACCCTGCAAGAATGTTTGTTAATACAACTCAAAAACCAACCTGAAAGTCTAGCATTTATACTAGTTCAAAATTATTTAGAAGACATAGCAAATTGTATTGGTAATTCTTCCGAATCAAAGCATAATTGTCAAGCGCTATTACAAAAGTTGTATCAAAATCACCAAAATCTTGATGTTGACATCAATAAAATCAACGATGCTATTCATGAAATTCAAGAATTAGAACCCCGTCCCGCTAGAAACTTCGGTGGTAGCGATGCTCCCATCGTCACCCCCGATTTAAAAGTTGAGCTAATAGCTGGAAGTTGGCAAATTTCTTTAGCTTATGAAGTCAAACAACGTTTTTGTCTGAATTCCGAAGCCATCAAACTTTTGCAGGAATCACCAAAATCAAGGCGAGATACCCAACAACTAGAAGCATTATTACAAAAAGCTAGAAATTTACTCACAGCTTTGCAACAATGGCAAGAAAATCTGCTCAAGGTTGGGAAATTTTTAGTTGAGCGCCAGCAAGCTTTTTTGCAGAGTCGGGATAAATTAGACTTAGTATCTACCCCTCAGCAATTAGTAGCTCAATCGGTGGGACTTAGTAACTCTACAGTCAGTCGGATTGTGCGGGGACGGTATATATTAGTTTGCAATCAACCCAGTCGGATAATTCCGTTGCATTCACTATGTATTCCTGTAGGAGTAGGCGGACGTACTCCTCAACAAATCCAACAGATGCTATTACAGTTAATTGCAGAAGAATCATCCGCCAATCCTTATACTGATGAGCAACTAGCCCAGCTTTTGAAAATCCAATTTTGTCTGCCAATCACTCGCAGAACAGTCACAAAATACCGTAAAATTGCCGGAATAAAGTCATCACATCAGCGTAAGTTGACTGATAAAAAGATGGGAAGCAAAAGCAGGAAGCAAGGAAGTCTCTTGAAATATCAAAGTTGAGCCTTTGAACCTGAACGCTGCGCCTTTGAACCTGAACGTTGAGCCTTTGAAGGTGAACGTTGCGGCTTTGAGCCTCGAAGTTGCACCTTTGAACCTGAACGTTGCGGCTTTGAACCTGAAAGTTGCGCCTTTGAAGGTGAACATTGAGCCTTTGAGGCTGGAAGTTGCGTCTTTGAAGGTGAACGTTGCACCTTTGAGCCTCGAAGTTGCACCTTTGAACCTGAACATTGAGCCTTTGAGCCTGGAAGTTGCGCTTTTGAACCTGAACGTTGCACCTTTGAGCCTGAAATTTTAAGTTTGATTGTTGACAAATGACAAATGACCAATGAGCAATGACAAATGACAAATGACAAATAACTAAATCCAAAAATAAGCCAGAATAAGAGTCACGACAGTTAACGGTAGACCAAAACGCAGATGTTCCCAAAATGACAACTGATAACCAAGTTTTGCAACAGCCTCAGCAACAATTAAATTAGCAACTGAACCTAACAAAGTTAAATTACCAGCTAAAGTAGATCCTGCTGCTAATAATAACCAGGTTCTTGTGTCTGGATGGGGAATTAAATGTTGTAGTAATAATACTGCTGGAACATTAGAAACTAAATTTGACAGCAGAGCAGTAATTCCTAATATGTTCAGGGGAGTATAAACTAAACCACGAAATAAATTCAATATTCCTAATTTTTCTACTCCAGCAGTCACAACAAATAGCCCAGAGAACATCACCAGTAAATCCCAATCAACTTTATTTAAAACTCGTTGCGGTTTGATTCGCCTAGTAATGAACAATAAACCAGCAGCTATAAGTGTTGCTTGGGCTGGAGGTATCCCAATTAAAAATGCAATTAATAGTCCTCCTGTTATCAATAAGCTTTTAGTAAGTAACGGTTTAAATATGCGGTAACGCACGGGGGTTCCACTCAAACAAGACTTAGTAGAACGAACATCAGGATAAAGCCACCACAATAACCCAATTTGGATTAACAAACTTACTAATGCGATGGGAGTCAATGCTTTCGCAAAATCGAGATAGCTGATACCAGAGAAGGAACCAATCAAAATATTTTGTGGATTACCACTTAAGGTAGCCACGGAACCCAGATTAGTTGCTCCCGCCAAAGCAAGTAAGTAAGGAATCGGATTGAGGTTCAAAGTTTGGGTTAAACCGAGAACCAAAGGAGTCAAAATTAGAGCGATGGTATCATTCAGAAAAAAAGCGGAGAGAATTCCACTGCCGAAAGTTAAAACAATCAGCAAACCCAAAGGGCTGCGGGTGAAGTGTGTAACTGTATCAAGGGTTAATTGGAAAAAACCAGCGTAAGCTAAGTTTGTGCTGATTACCATCATGCCAAACAGGAAAATCAGCGTTTTATAGTCTATGGCTTGCCATGCTTCCTTGAGGTCTAATACCCCAAATGCCATCAGCAAAGATGCACCAACTAAAGCAATACTGGCTCGGTTCATCCGCAAACCAGGGAGATATCCTAAACCCAAACCGATATAAGTCAGTCCAATGATGATGTATCTAAAAACAATCATGATTTTGCTAGATGCTTTTGATTAAGTAGTCATTTGTCATTTGTCATTGGTCATTTGTCATTTGTCATTTGTCATTTGTCACTGGATTTTAGTGCATACCTCGCCTCTTTTGGGTGGAAAACTTTGTCTTTTATGGGACTAATTCAAACTATGTTAAGGAGTGGACGGGTTTATTTTGAACTAATGACTAATGACTAACGACTAATGACTAATGACTGCTCTAAGCGGTTTGAGGTGATGCTTTTCTATTAACTCCTGTTTTTGTTTCAGGTACACAGAACCAAAAAACTGCTAAAGCCACAACTGCGATCGCTGCTAAAATCAAAAAACCAACATTGTAACCAGCACTTTTAACTACAAATCCAGCCAGCACGTTGCTCAAACCCGCACCAATGCCAATAGCAGTATTGAGCATTCCTTGGGTAACATTAAAGCGTCCCGTGCCTTTAGTCAAATCAGCTACCATTAACACGGAAAGCACACCAAAAATCCCGCCTGCAATACCATCCAGAATTTGCACAGAAACGAGAAAATAGGGATTGCCCGAAAACGTATACAGCACTCCTCTAATCGGTAAGACGGCAAAGCCCAGCAAAAATATAGGTTTTCGGGCTGTATGTGCAAAACGCCCAGCCAAGTTAGACACTGGAATCATCACTAACTGAGCGACAATGATGCAAGCAGACATATAAACTGTGTCACTTGTGCCTTTACCCTGTGCCAATTCTTGACCAACTAGCGGTAACATAGCAGCATTGGCAAAGTGAAACAAAACTACTGCAATACTAAAGAATAAGATTTGGCGATCGCTCAATAATTGCAATATGCCTTCATGGTGCTGTTGATGTTCTTCTTTATCTTCCTCCTCACCCTCTTCTGCATCTCCACGCGCTAGTTCGTGGTCAATCTCTCTTTCACGAATCATCCTCACTGAAATAATACTGCCCACAGCCATAGCTGCAACCAGGAAAAATATTGCCTTGCGTGCAATAAAGTAACCCACTAAACCAGCCAGAGTAGCAGCTAGCAGATTTCCTGTATGGTTAAATGTTTCATTACGACCTACCCGCCTATCTAATCTCTCATGTCCTACGAGTCCCAGAGTAATAGCAGTAATCGCAGGTGGGAAAATTGCAGCAGCAATCCCAATCATAATCTGAGAGCCAATGACAACAGGCAAATTGGGGAACAAGCCCATAGCAATAGAGCCGATAGAAACAAACACAGCCGCCAGTACAATCAACATCCGTTTTTGACGTAGCCTGTCAACCAATGCACCAGCTGGTGTTTGAGCAATAACTGTGGCAATTGCCGAAGCTGACATCGCCAATCCAATTTGAGCCGGGTTCCAATTTGCTGAGGCTTTCAGGTAAATACTCAGATATGGCCCAACACCATCGCGCACATCTGCGAGAAACACATTCAAGTAATCAAGCGATCGCAAACTCTTCTTACTCGGTCTTCGCTCTTTTTGCATAAGTCTTTAATGATATTTTGTGAGCTATGGAGAGGTCACAATACTCTCATGCAAAAATCGTGCCAAATCAATGGGCATCTAGCGAAAAAACCCTCTTTAAGGGGCGACAAGAATAGTAAAAGTCTTACAGATGAAGAAGGGGAAGGGGAAAGGGGGAAGGGGGAAAGGGGAAAGGGAAAGGGGGAAGGGGAAAGGGGAAAGGGAAAGGGGAAAGGGGGAAGGGGGAAGGGGGAAGGGGGAAGGGGGAAGGGGAAAGGGGAAAGGGAAAGGGGAAAGATTAAATTTATCCCTTTACCCTTTACCCTTTAACCTTTACCCCTGTTTTGAATTCTTACCCTTTACCCCTGTTTTGAATTCTTACCCTTTACCCTTTACCCTTTACCCTTTACCCCTGTTTTGAATTCTTACCCTTTACCCTTTAACCTTTACCCCTGTTTTGAATTCCATATTGCGTAAGTCCTGTAATACTGACAAGTTAACGAGGATCTATGGCAGGTTCTCGATCGACCAAACGAATTTGATTCTGTTTGACTACTACAGTAATCAGTGGTAAAGAACGCTTGGCTGGGCCATGAACGACTCGACCCTGAGAATCGTATTGAGATCCATGACAAGGACAAATAAAGTGATTTGCCTCAAGATTCCATTCAACTGTACATCCTAAATGAGTACAAATGGGATCGATCGCATACTCAGCAATCTGTGGTCCATCTTTAATAATGAGGTAATCAACGCTGTCATTTGGCAATCCCTTAACGAGAACAGGAATTCCAGGTTTTGTATTTGCTAACAGTGTATTAATATTAATTGGCTTGCTGTTTTCATCCAGTGCCAGAGATCCTGGAAGATAATTTTGACAACGCGAATTTTTCGGATATAACGAACAAAGGGTTTCTAAGTCTAACTCACGGCCTTGACTGACAGTTGGAAATAGATATCCGGCTGCTATTGATGTGACAGTAGTACCTGCCATATAAATTAAAAAATCTCGGCGTGTTTTTATCTGAGATGGAATTTTGCCATTAGTAAAGTAACCTTCTTTCATAACTAAAATTTCCAAACAAGTTTATTAATAGACCTCTTGCAAAAGTCCTTCTTTGCGTTCTCTTCTGGAGCGCCTCTGCGCCTCTGCGCGAGCCAAATTCATATTTATCCAAGAAGTCTAATATATTATGGCGCACTCACCTTGTCCAAAAATTAGATTCTTCCCATTGTCACATTTATTCGCATAGATTATGAATTGTACATGTAGATTTTAATCAAGCAAGGAGATTATGCGATCGCAACACGAATCACAGGTTGTTTCTGCTGTAATCAAACATTCAATAAGCCAAGAAGATTTTCTATGTGAAATGTCCAATAGTTATCTGATAACTAAAACTTCTTTGAAGCCCGATATCTCTTGGGAAAATCTGCGGATTCCAGAAATATTAATTGATGGAATGAGGATTGTAGGTTTCCCTAATCTCCAAAAAGAGACTTACGATAATTGGATCTCAATCAACAATCAACCTTCCTTATTAACACCATTTATTACAAATCATCAAATCACTCTGATTTCAGAGAAAGAGTATGATATAATTTTAAATAGCTACAATTATAGGTGGTCTATTATATATACTTTGACTCGACCAGGATTATCTGTAGATTTTTCACAAGCATTAATTCAGATAACCGCCCACTGTCCAGCAGGACCGCCCCAGTACGGGAGTTTGTTCTATTTGGAAATAACTGGCGAACAATGGGAAGTCAAGTCATCTTATGGACTGTACAATCAATAGAAAAAATCTATTTCTGTTTCACACTTGGGAGCAAAACTCCATGTTTGGGACTAAATAATAAAGCTAACAAAAATAAGCCCGAAACTACCAAAACAATTGCTGGGCCAGAAGGTAGATTATAAAAGTAGCTGAGATACATCCCGCTAATACTAGAAATTACGCCAATTACGGCACCCAAAATCATTACTTGGTTGAGACGTTTCACTAGTAAATAAGCGGTGGCTCCTGGTGTAATTAAAAGTGAAAGGACTAAAATTACACCCACAGCTTTCATGCTAGCGACAATTGTTAAAGCAATCAATAGCATTAATCCAAAGTTAAGCCGATCGACTGGCAAACCTGCCGCTTGAGCGCCTAATGGATCGAAAGTGTAAAATAAAAGTTCTTTGTATATTAAAACAACTACTATTAAAACAATAGCAGCAATAATAGCAGTGTCTCGTACTTCATCAATAGTAACGCCAAGAATATTGCCGAATAAGAAGTGATTCAAGTCGATTTTGTTATCTTTTTGAATAACAGTAATTAAGGTGATACCAAGGGCAAAGAATGCAGAAAAAACTATGCCCATTGCCGCATCTTCTTTGATTGGCGATCGCACTCTAATCCAAGCGATCGCCATTGTACTCACAACTCCGGCAATAAACGCCCCAATATATATATTTGCTCCCACCATAAAAGCGATCGCTAGTCCTGGCAAAACCGAGTGACTGATTGCATCACCCAGCAATGCCAATCGCTGCACCATCAAGTAACTACCAACCACCGCACACAACAAACCAACTAAAATCGCAATCACAAGCGATCGCTGCATAAAGCCGTATTGTAACGGCTCAATTAAAGCTTCTAACATATTTTGTCACTAGTCATTAGTTATTAGTCATTTGTCATTTGTCATTTCTCCCGCTGCCTCCCCCAGGGCTGTTTCATTCGCTGATGATGGGGATTTGTCAAGAGGATAATCTCACGCAAAGGCGCAAAGGCGCAAAGGAAAATCGTGTATTTGGGTTGAAGGCGCAAAAGTTTTTTACTGGAATTGTGCGCTTACTCTCAATTTTTATCTCTTTGCATCTTGCAATTTCACCCATTTTAAGGAATGAAACAGCCCTGCTGCCTCCCCTGCCTCCCCTGCCTCCCCTGCCCCCTCATCCTCCTCATCCCCCTCATTTCCCCATCACATTTACGCCGCATCAGAAAAGTACATTACTTTCCCGCCATAAGCAAGATTGAGATTTTCTTCTGTGAGTACTTGTTGGCGTGAACCTGTGGCGATTAATTCACGATTTAGTAATATTAAATCATCAAAATGGGCGATTGATTCTCCTAAATCGTGGTTGACTACTAGCACGATTTTTTTATCGGTAGCAAGTTCACGAAAGACTTCAAAAATCACCGATTGAGTTTTTTGATCGATGCCTACTAAGGGTTCATCAAAACAGAAAATTTCTGCTTGCTGCGTTAAAGCACGGGCTAAAAATACCCGTTGTTGCTGTCCTCCTGATAATTGTCCGATGGGGCGATCGCAATATTCAATCATTCCAACTCTTTCCAGGGCATTTTTTGCTACCTGGCGACTAACTGCTGAAAAGCTACGCAACCATCCTGTTTTCTTTACCCGTCCCATCATCACTACATCCCAAACGGTGGCGGGGTAAGTCCAGTCAATTTGGCTACGCTGTGGTACGTAGGCAACTCGATCTAATTGTTGCATTAAGGGTTTCCCTTGATACAGCACCGTACCACTACTGACTGGCACTAAGCCTAACATTGCCTTCATCAGTGTACTTTTGCCTGCACCGTTGGGGCCAAAGATACCCGTCACTTTTCCCGGTTTGACAATACAGTTAACGTCCCTTAAGGCTTCTTGTGTCCGGTAGTGTACCCCTACATGGGCGATGTTAATTGCTGCTGTGGAAGTCATATCAGAAGCCTTGATAGTTTCGGGTAATTCTCGTGTATTTACTGGATATAAGCGGAATTTAGCTGCAAAAGAGACGCTTTTCATAATTGCTTTTAAATATTCATTTCTTGAGCTTACTATAAAAATGAGAGAAATATGAAAAAATCTATAAATAGATGTAATATCCCAGATAAATGAAACTAATACCACAGATAGAGGGCAGTAACGCTCACGGCAAGCCGATTGGCAACGCAAACAAGAGAAAAATTCTTTTGCGGCTTTGTTTGGGAATGCTTATGCCTTTGGCTTTATTTAGTTGTACCCAGAAAGACTCCAACCCCAAAACTGCCAAGGGAGAGAGTCAGCCGCGAGTGGTTGCAACTAGCACCATCATTGCTGATTTGGCGCAAGAGGTTGCGGGAGATGAAATTCAAGTCAGTGGAATTCTCAAACCGGGTACCGATCCGCATGTTTACGAACCAATACCGGCAGACAGTAGGGTTTTGGAACAAGCCGACTTGATTTTGTATAACGGCTACAACCTAGAACCGGGATTGATTAAGTTAATGAATGCCTCTGGTGGTAAGGCGCGAAAGTTAGCCGTTGGGGAAGCTGTGAAATCTTTGCAGTTAGATAAAGGCAAAGGTGAAGTTGTGCCAGATCCTCACATCTGGGGTAGTGCAGAAAATGCGATCGCCATGACGAATGCCATTCGAGATGCTTTGATTGAATTATCACCAGAAGATAAAGAAGAATTAACTGAAAATGCATTGCAACTGACTAATGAATTAAAACAGTTGCATAGCTGGATTAATCAACAGATTCAAACTATCCCCGCACCTCGGCGCAGACTGATCACAACCCATGATGCATTTCAATATTATGGACGTGCTTATGGAATTGCGATCGCAGGTACTTTAATTGGCATTAGTACCGAAGAACAACCAAGCGCTCAAACAGTCCAGCGATTGGTAGAGTCAGTTAAAAAAATCGGCGTTCCGGCAATTTTTGCTGAAACTACAATTAACCCAGCTTTAATTAAAACCGTTGCCCAAGAAGCAGGAGTCAAATTAGCGCCACATCAACTTTATTCTGATTCAATTGGTGCAAAAGCAAGTGATGGCGATTCCTACGTAAAGATGATGGAGGCAAATACCCGCAGCATTGTAGAAGCATTGGGTGGAAAATATACGCCTTTTAAACCTAAAAAGTAAATGAAGAACACGGGTAGGGGCACAACATGTTATGCCCCTACGATTATCTGTACCTCACGCCTGTTGCAATGTGCTGTATTTCTAAAGTCAGAGGTTATTTATCAATTAATATCCTTAGGTTAGAGCCAAAAATCTTAATTTTATGTAGTGTAGTTGGGTTGAGGAATGAAACCCAACTACAATTATCTCCTCTGACTCCTGAATTCTGACTCCTGAATTCTGAATTCTGATTTACAATCTATTTCCAAACTCTTTCCAGAGAAAGAACTCTTTATGGCTTTGATTTTCTAGAGTGTTATTAGTAAATGCACATTTATTAGTACCTGAAAAACCATGACTGATAATAAACAAGAAAATCAAATTAATCAACCAGTGAGCGAAGATCGGCATTCTCGTGAAGAAGCAAATGTAAAAGAACAAAACTTAACTGCAAATCCGGGAGATAGAATCGCTGATGAAGCTCAATCCGTTGAAGAAAAGGCTCAACAGCTAGCTGTCGATCGCGTACCAGACATTACAGGCGACGTAATCACAGTCCCGACTTACTTTGTTGTCGATGAACCCGACGGCGAAAAGAAAGCACTCCACCACGTTAAAGATGCTGAAGAGATTTCCGACGTAATTCGCCAAGCACGAGTTGACGAAAACGGAAATCGAATTTGGTGGTAGTTGCTGATTGAAGAAACAAGGGGATAGGGTGCTTGTCATTTGTCATTTGTCATTTGTCATTAGTTTTTCTCCCTGTCCCTGCGTCTCCCTCATCCTCCTTATCTCCCTTTTACCAGATCTTGTAGCAGTAAGTTACACTGTAATCAAGTAATCATAATTTGGAAATTCTCCAAGGACGAAAGGTAATGGGAAATGTTACGACTTCTGAGGAATTGACATCTTGGACTACGCCAGAACTGAAAAATTACATTATAGAACTTGTTAAAGACCGGAATGTAGAGTCGTTAAAAGCCAAAGTAGAATTTTATAAAAACGAATTAGCCCCATATTTTGCAGAATTGAGCCAACGCAACCCCTTTCCGAAAATTGCAGAACAAGTGGCGATCGCCATCGGAGGCTGGGTGCCAATATGGTCTACTATTCCTTTTCAAGACATTTTACCTGGTAGGATACACGAGCAGTCTTACCAAATTTTTCATAATGATGGTTACTATGCAAATATTGCCCGTTATGCACTAGGAAATCAGTCTGGTTTTTGGCGAAAATTTGCATCAAAACTACCAGCTTATGACTTAATGATATTGCAAAAGTATTCAGTTGAAAATGAGCAGTGGAACATCAAAAATGTCGGCATATTCCAGGCATTAGGAAATCAAAAAATTCCATTGACAATTGAGGATGCAGACAAGTGGTTTACAAAAAATGTCGAATCTAAATTGGGGGAAGCATCGTCAAAGATAGATTTACAGCAAGAACTCCAATTAGAAGACATGGGCAGAAATACTGTCAAAAAATTTGATAAAGTCTATCTAGCTACTTCTTTTCTAGAGCATTTATATATAGATAATGACTTTCGGTTGATTAAGACTCAGCGAGAAGTTACACAGCGACCGAGTTATACAATTGCTGTTCGCAGAAGTTGAACTAACAAAATTTCCCAATGCTATGTCCTCAACACAACAACAAGTTACTTCCACCAACAGCTATAACTACCTCCTATTCTTGCCTGACTGCAACGGAATACCACAGCCGCTTTTGCCAACGATCCTGTTTTTACACGGTGCAGGTGAGCGGGGTTCTGATTTACATAAGGTGAAAAAGCACGGCGTTGCTAAGATTGTGGAGGAACAGCTTGATTTTCCGTTCATTGTTATTTCTCCCCAATGTCCGCGAGATCAATATTGGTCACTAGAAAAATTGAGCGTTCTTGTGGATGAGGTTATCGCCTCCTATCCTGTGGATTTAGATCGGGTTTACCTGACTGGCTTAAGCATGGGTGGTTACGGAACATGGCATTTAGCAGCAGCACAACCGCAAAGATTTGCAGCGATCGCGCCTATCTGCGGCGGTGGTAAGCCAACCCAAGCAGCTAAGCTAAAAAATCTTCCTGTGTGGGCATTTCATGGAGCAAAAGATGATGTCGTTCCCTTAAGTGAGTCCGAAATCATGGTTTCTGCACTGCAAGCCTGCGGTGGGAATGTGAAATTTACAGTTTACCCAGAAGCGAAACACGACTCGTGGACGCAGACATATAATAATCCAGAACTTTATCAGTGGTTTTTGCAGCATCGACGGTAGTAGCCTATGGATTTAAGATATTTTTCTCTACATTGGAATACACTCTAAATTAAATTAGAATCTTTAGTTGTATTAGCGTTTATTTCGCTGGAAATTTTATTCCGACTCCACCCATGTTGGATAGTTTGCTGCACGTACCAAAGACGTTCTTCTGAGGACTTGACCTTTTCTAGCAAAGCGATGTTGTGATACCAAGTAATTTGTGCAAGCACCTCTTGCACAAATTCTTCATCTGGATAAGTCTGAGCATAAGTACGCATATACTTGAGGTTACGAACCGAAAAACCCTTCATATCTGGAAAAGCTTTCTGCAAGTCAGCCGCCAGACGATTGATAACTTTTGCGCCCCAACCCTGCTGCTGTTGGCGATTCAGAATATCTCGCCCAATTTGCCAGTAAAGCAATACTAACTCTCTATTGACTGCAACTGCCGCCTGTAATTGAGCCTGAGAAATTCGGGTTTTTAGCTCAGTTAAAAAATCTTCATAACCAAGGATTTCAGACGCGCCGCTTCGTGAAACCTGAGATTTATCGTCTTTAGGCATAAAAAATTAACTATACCTCTAAATTTACCAGTATTTACCCAGGAACAATAGTCAATACTTCAGGATATTTTCATGAAAAAAATTTTTTAGCGCCCAAAGATTAAAATTTATAAGAAGTCAGGACTTATACCTTTGACATTCAAGTATATAACTTGAATAATCTTATTACGTAAAAACTCGTAATTATATAGAAATCTGAATTCGATCTTGCTAAGTATACTGAGAGCTAAAACCTGTTAAGGCTAGCTCTGAGTAACTTTGGCTTTGAACAAATCAAATGGATTTCTATATAAACTCGCATTAACAGGGTTGTATTATGTTTTTCTCAAATTCAAAATCAGTCTTAAAAATTAGTCCAAAAAATAAAACTTACAGTGTTTTGGGGACTAAAAATAACATAATACTGCTCACTGGATATTTAATCTCTCTACCGATTTGTACTTTGATAACTTTATCTTTATTATTGCGCGTATTCAGTATTAACTTATTTACTCCTATAGAAAGCTCACACTACTCTACATCAATTCCTTGGATAGACGATCCATCTGAATGTGAATATACTGGACGAAACTGGCGCGATCGCAAGTGTTGGGATGATGAACACAATCCCATGTTCTAAGTCAATTTCCTGTTCGAGGGCTTGAGTATCCATAAATTTCCCCCTTTACCAAGAAGGGGAAAAGGGGTCTTGGGGTTGGGGTAAAGGAAAAAAAGAGTAAAACTTTTCCCCACATGGTATAAAGCCCCTATCTTAATTGCGGAGAATATTAAAAGAAGATTTAGGAGGACACGTAGTGCGACTCTAAATCAGCGTCTATGCTTGAAACCCCTATCTTAATTGCGGGGAACCCTAAAACCCCTTTCCCCCTTACCCTTTCCCCTTCTTCATTATTGAACTGGAATTAAGATCGCAAATTCTGTACCTTGACCGGGAGAAGAGTTGCATTCGAGGGAACCGCCGTGTTTTTCTACTATAATTTGCCGAGCGATCGCCAACCCCAATCCCGTCCCTTTACCCACAGCTTTGGTAGTAAATAAATGGTCGAATATTTTCTGTTTAACTGATTCACTTATTCCCTTACCATTATCAGCAATAGAAATTTTTACACAGTTATTTTCTAGGGAAGTGGTAATTTTAATTTGGTTGGGATTGGCTTTAATATCCTCAAAACTGCGTCCGTTATTTGATTCTTCTAAAGCGTCGATGGCATTGGCTAAAATATTCATGAATACCTGATTTAATTGACCAGGAAAACATTCAATCTGCGGTAAATTGCCATATTCAGTGACAACTTCAATTGCCGGACGTTGTTCGTTAGCTTTGAGGCGATGTTTCAAAATTAAAATTGTGCTATCGATACCTTCATGAATGTTAAATGACACTTTGTAATCTTTATCAGCACGAGAAAAAGTGCGGAGACTAGTGCTGATATTTTTCAGGCGATCGCACGCCATTGTCATGGAATCAAGCATTTTGGGTAAGTCTTCTAAGCTATATTCCAAGTCAATTTCCTCGGCATGATTGAGAATTTTATCAGTTTTATTGGGGAAAGTTTCTTGATAGAATTTCAGGTGTTCAAAAATATCGGCGATAGTGGGTTTAGCTTGTTTAATACTGGCAGCAATAAAACCCAAAGGATTATTCATTTCATGAGCCACACCAGCAACTAAGTTACCCAAAGCAGACATTTTTTCGCTTTGGATCATTTGTAATTGTGCTTGTTGGAGGTTTTGTAAAGCACTTTCTAGCTCTTGTGCTTTTTGTTGAAGTTCAACTTCGGCTAGTTTGCGTTCGCGTAGCGCAACTTGCTGTTCGGTAATATCATCTGCCAGAGAAGCAACTCCAATTAACTCACCATCCGCATTCACAAGCGGATTGTTATACCAAGCACAAATAATAATTTTGCCATTCTTTGTGACATTTTCATTGATACTATAATTGCCGCCCTGCTGCGATATAATTTCGACGCTGACTCGCTCCATTTCTGTTTGAATCTTTTGAGGAATGATAAATTTAAAGTCACAACCCAAAGCCTCCTGTTTGGTGTAGCCAAAGATTCTTTCTGCTGCTGGATTCCAGTCAGTAACCTGATAATTGGTATTCCACTCTATCACTGCTAGTGGAGTTTGCTGAACCAATAGCTGGAGTCGTTGCTGGGATGCTTGCAACCCAGATTGTGCGGCGCTCAACCGATCGAGCGATCGCTCTAGCTGTTGGGAATACTCTAGCGATCGCTCATAAAGTCGAGCATTTTCTAAAGAAATCGAGGCTTGAGCGCAAAGTAAATTGAGCAGTTCGACACGATCTTTTGTGAACGCCCCCGTTGCTAGATTATTTTCTAGATATAAAATGCCCATCAACTTCCCTTGATGCAAAATCGGGCTACACAACATACTTTTGGGCTGCTGACGGATGATATAGGGGTCATTGGCTAAGGTGCGATCGGCACTTGCATTCACCAACACAGCAGTTTGCTTGTCATGCAAGACTTTGTAAATCAGTCTGTGGGGAATGTCCTGGCTATCTTCAATGGGAATACGCTGCAAGACAACTGGCTTTGAACCTGTGGTAATTGACCCTTTGATTAACAGGCGCGAGTCTCGCATAAGCATGAACACGCATTTATCAGCCCCCGCATTTTCGATGACGATGGTCATCAACGATGAAAGTAGATTTTCCAGTTCGATTTCAGCGGAAATAGTATGAGAAGCTTTGAGAATAGTAGCTAAATCTAAAGCCAGAGAAACATTACTACTGGATATGGCCGAACTAGTGGAGGTGACACTACCCAATGTAAACAGAGTTTCGTGAGTCGAGAGAGGAGAACGGGTTTGCTCTAATATAGGTCTAAGTAGTTGCGGATAGCGAACTTCTAGATCGGCGACTTTGGCTTTTGCACCCCAACGAGAATATGCGTAATAGGCTGCAACCATGTATTCCCCGGCTATGCGCTCTTTGCCCCAATCTAGGTAGAATTTTGCTGCCAGTTCGTTAGCAAGTGCTTCTTCTTGGGTATATTCGTTGGCTTTGGCTAGAGTTATCGCCTTGTCGTAAAACTCAATTGCTTCGGCTTTTTGTCCTAACACTCGACATTTTTCTGCCGCTACCAAATCAACCTTATGTTGATAATTCATGGGTGCATGATACGCCAATTGCTGTAACTTGGTTTGATTTTCTATGACACCCTGCAATGCTTCTGATATTTCATCTAACTGTGGATTTGATTGTGCCAAAGTTAGCAGAGAATCATAAAGATAAAATACTGGTTCGCTGACTAATCCCGCACCAGCCATAAAATAGCGCCTGACTTCAATAGCATGATTTTTCGCTGGCTCAATTTCTCCAAACAAGAAACAAAGCATTAGTTTATACAAATGGAAAATATACAATCCATATCCATCTTTGGCAGACTGTAGCTGCTGGAGAAATTCTATTTCTTCAAGGGCTTTCCCAGACAAAAAAGTGGTATGTTCTGCAAGACCTAGCAGATTTAAAACAGGTTGCCAATAAATCCGGCAATAATTTGCAGTTGTCAATTGATTTAATTGCGTCAAACTATGGCAGTAAGCGTAAATATCCTGCTCTAAGGTAGTCAAGGATTGACCACACCAAAAAGAATTGAGACAAAAACTGTGGCCATTGTACCCAGCAAATATAAGGTTTCCAAATTCTATGGCAGTGGTGTAACCTTCTTGCAACAGAGGTAGTGTTTCTTGAATGTGAGAGTTGCGGTGTAGAATAAACAACCCCAAGAGCATCAAAACCTCTGTTTTACTTGCTTTGGCATCGAGTTTTGAGATAATCTGGAGTGCCAGAGAACCAAACTGTGTTCCTGTATCGACGACTTGGAAGAAATTGCAGAGAATATTGCCGTAGTTCGCATAGCCAAAAGTAGAAGTCGATGTGTTACCGTACTGAATCGAGAGTTTAACGGACAAAGTATTCAGCAATGGGTACAACATTGAGCCAGTGAGGTAAGCGGCTGGGCTGATGATATTGACAATTTTAAGAGTACCGAGTTTTTCTGCATCGGTCATTTCAGGCAAGTGAACCAAATCAGCGATTTCCCTATCTCCAATGAGTTCCTTAATCTCTTGGATTTCCTGTTGAATATCTGATAGTGTCGGTGTTTCAGGAAAGGTTATGCCAAGCTGTTGTAAGATTGGTTGGGCGATTGCGATCGCTGATGTCAGTTTACTTTGGGAAATATGAGATTGAATTCTAATACAGTAAACATTGACTTTTTCAGGTAAGGAGCGTGCCTGTTGAATGACAATATCAATAAACTGTTCCATCGCCTCAAAGTTACCGTTTAGCATTGCTACTTCCGCAGCTAATTCATATAAGGCGAGGGTCATTTCATACTGCTGCTGCCAAGTATTTTCTGCCAACAAAGACAATCCCACTGTCGCATATTCACGCGCTGCTTGATAGGCGGTTGAACTTTTAGCTTTGCGACAGGCAATTAAATTCAGCGCAGCTAATTCTTCTCGTTGAGTTGGTTGGGTAATTAAAGCAGTTCCATGATTTAATTGATTGACGATTTCAAAAATCCGGTCAACTCTAGCTTGTGCGGAAATCTGTTGTAGAAGCAGTTGTCCGATTTGGTAATGAGTCGTTTGTTTTTGGTCATCGGGAATTAGGGAATAGGCTGCTTGTTGAACGCGATCGTGCAAAAATTTGTAGGTAACATTTTGAGACTTTTCTGGTGTAACGGCTTGACTTTCTGCCCCTACATAAAATTTATAAACATCACCGATCGGTAAAATCAAACCTTCTTGCAATGCTTTCCATAAATTGGCTGCGGTTTCTACTTCTGAGTGTTCTGAAACAATTGCTAATGTTGTGAGATCGAACTGATTGCCAATACAAGCGGCTAACTTCAGAGTATTCTGGGTTGCTAAGGGTAACTTCTCTAACTGCAACGCCATAAATTCTACAACATCATCGGTCAAGGCTTGTTGATTAATCTGGGACAGATCGCATTGCCAACAGCCTAACTCCAAGTTAAATTGAATGAGATTTTCTTCGTGTAGGGCTTTTAGAAATTGGGTGGCAAAAAATGGGTTGCCTTTAGTTTTTTGATAGACTAATTGTGAAAAGGGTAATGCCAAATTTTCTGTACTTTTTAGGGTATCAGTGACTAATTGATTGATTTGGGATTGACTCAGGGGTGTTAAAGTAATAGTATTAATGATTGCTTGGTTTTTTTGGATTTCACTCAAAGTCAGCATTAATGGATGGGCTGGATTGACTTCGTTATCTCGATAAGCACCAACGATCAAAAGATGACCTGTATCAGCCATTAATAGCTGCATCAACTTTAATGATGCTGAATCAGCCCATTGTAAATCATCTAAAAACATCACTAATGGATGTTCGGCGCTAGTAAAGACTTGGGTGAATTTTTGAAACAATAAATTAAAGCGATTTTGGGCTGCCGTTCCTGATAATTCTACAGCTGGTGGTTGTTCGCCAATGATTTTTTCTAATTCGGGAATGACTTCAATAATTACCTGACCATTCTCTCCAACAGTTTCTAATATTTGATTTTTCCATTGCTCTAGTTGGACATCACTTTCGGTTAACAATTGCCCCATTAAATCCCGAAATGCTTGTACAAAAGCAGAGAAGGGAATATTGCGTTGAAATTGGTCAAATTTTCCTTTGATAAAATAACCGCGTTGCCGAACAATTGGTTTATGAACTTCGTTGACAACGGCGGTTTTCCCAATACCCGAAAAACCTGCTACCAGCATCATTTCTGTTGCACCAAGACTGACTCGCTCAAATGCTTGCAGTAAAGTTTCTGCTTCGGTTTCTCGTCCGTAGAGTTTGTCGGGGATGATGAAGCGATCGCATACATCCCGTTGTGCAATCTCAAAGTATTCTATGTTACCAGAAACTTGTAGCTGATGTAAACAATTTTCTAAATCAAACTTCAGTCCCAACGCACTCTGATATCTATCTTCGGCATTCTTCGCCATCAATTTCATGACGATATCTGAAATCATCTGCGGGATATCATCTCTAATAACTGAAGGAGGTTGTTTTGCAATATGACAATGCACCAACTCCATTGGATCTTTTGATTGAAATGGCAAAACTCCAGTCAGTAATTCGTAGAAAGTTGCACCCAAAGAATAGAAATCTGTGCGATAGTCAATCCCCCGATTCATTCTTCCTGTTTGTTCTGGAGAAATATAAGCGAGTGTCCCTTCTAATCCATTGGGATTTATCAAAGTTTGGGTTTCTCGTGGTAGTAAAGATGCAATACTAAAGTCGATTAATTTAACTTGTTTAGTTTCAGGATTAATTAAAATATTGGCGGGTTTGATATCTTTATGAATAATCCGCTCTCGGTAGAGTATATCTAAGGTATTGCAGAGTGCGATCGCAATTTCTAAAAACTCCTGTAGAGATTGCCCCCTTCCCTTAACTTCCCAATCCTTGAGAGAAATCCCCCCAAAGTCTTCCATCACCAGCGCATAGCCATTTTGATATGCTTGGAGGCTGTAGGTTTGGACAATCAGAGGAGAGTTGAGATTTTTAGCAATGGTGTACTGATTCCGAAACGATAAGAGTTCGTTAAAATCTGGATATGGATTTTTCAGCAGTTTAATTGCTACAGGTAATGAGTCAGTCTCTCGATATCCTCGATAAACTACGGTTCTCGAACCATTGTAGAGTTCTTCGCTGATGCGATATCCGGGAATATTGACAAGAGTACTAACCATATATACTGCTAAATCCTTAAGATTTCCTGGTTTAGTATTCCCAGATATATGAAGCGTGTTTAACATTAAATACAAAACTTATACTGGGATTTCAATGATAAATTCAGTACCTTCACCCATAACTGAGTTAAAACTCAATTTTCCGCCGTGGATTGATTCGACAATTTGACGAGCGATCGCCAACCCCAAACCTGTGCCTTTACCAACAGCTTTCGTAGTAAATAAATGGTCAAATACTTTTGATTTGACTTGTTCACTCATCCCCTTTCCATTATCCATAATGGCAATTTCAACTAGATTCTTTTCGATTGAAGTTGTAATGGTAATCCGGTTAGGATTGGCTTTAATTTGTTCAAAATTACGCCCATGATTAGATTCATCTAACGCATCAATAGCATTTGCCATCAGATTCATAAATACCTGATTTAATTGACCGGGGAAGCATTCTATTTGAGGTAAATTACCATAATTTGTAACAACTTCAATGGCGGGACGTTGTTCATTAGCCTTGAGACGATGTTTCAAAATTAAAATTGTGCTATCAATGCCTTCGTGAATGTTAAATGGCACTTTGTAGTCTCGATCGGCACGAGAGAAAGTACGTAAACTAGTGCTGATGTTTTTCAACCTGTCGCACGCCATAGACATGGAATCAATCATCTTAGGCAAGTCTGATAAGTTATAATCCAAGTCGATTTCTTCAGCATGGTCTGTAATCTCATCGGCTGGATTCGGTAGATTTTCTTGATAGAGTTTCAAATGTTCAACAATATCAGCTAGGGTGGGTTTAGCTTGTTTTAGACTGGCAGCAATAAAACCCAAAGGATTATTCATTTCATGGGCTACCCCTGCGACTAAATTACCCAACGCAGACATTTTTTCACTTTGTACTATTTGTAATTGGGCATTTTGCAGTTCTTGCTCTGCTCGTTTGCGATCGCTAATATCCAAAAATAATCCATCCCAAACCATAGATCCATCGGCAATTTTTTTGATTCGAGATTCCCCATGAATCCACTTGATAATTCCAGAGGGTGTAATAATTCGTCCCGACCATTGCCAGGGACATAGGTTTTGAATGGCTTGAATGCTGGACTGCTCATAACTCTCGGTATCATCTGGATGCACCATATTGTCGAGAAACTGCCAATTGGACATAGCTTGCTCTGGGGTAATTTCCAGCAAGCTATAACAGTCGGCACTAATGTAGCTTAGAGATATTACTCCCTCAGGAGTCATGTGGTATTGATAAACTACACCAGGCACATTGTCTACTAGATTGTGGAAGCGAGACTGAACCACACTCAACTCATTGAGCGATCGCTCTAGCTGTTGGGAATACTCTAGCGATCGCTCATAAAGTCGGGCATTCTCTAGGGAAATGGCGGCTTGAGTGCAGAGTAAATTCAGCAGTTCCACGCGATCGCTTGTGAATGCCCCCGTTGCTAAATTATTTTCTAGATATAAAATGCCCATCAACTTACCCTGATGCAAAATTGGGCTACACAAGATACTTTTAGGCTGTTGACGCATGATATACGGGTCATTAGCTAAAATCGGATCGGCGATGGCATCAAGCAGCACAACGGTCTGCCTATTGTGCTTCACTTTGTAAATCAGCTTTAGGGGAATATCTTGACTCTCCTCAACCAGAAGGCGCTGCAACACGACCGGCTCCGAACCCTCAATAATTGACCCTTCGATCGTTAGGCGTTCACCCTTGATGTCACCTAGCGCATCGTCTCGCAAGAGCATGAATACACATTTATCAGCCCCCGCATTTTCGATGACGATCTTCAACAACGATGAGAGGAGTTTTTCCAGTTCGATTTCACCTGAGATACTTTGGGAAGCCTTGAGAATAGCGGCTAAATCGAGAGAATCACAGACGCTGGAGGAAGAACTAGAAGAACTCGTGGAGGTGACTGTTCCTAATGCGAAGACGGTTTCGTTAACCGAGAAAGCCATGCGAGTTTTTTGGAGAATAGGAGCCAATAGTTGGGGATAAAGTTTTTCCAAGTCAGCGACTTTGGCTTTTGCACCCCAACGAGCATAGCCATAGTAAGCCTTCGTCATGTATGACTGGGCAATCTCCTGTTTACCCCAGTCGAGGTAAAATTTTGCAGCTAGTTCATTAGCCAGCGCTTGTTCCTGAATATAATCATTTTCTTTGGCTCCAATGATGGCGCGATCGTAATGTTCAATTGCTTCGGCTTTATTGCCCAAAACCCGTTGCCGTTCTGCCTCAACTAAATACCATTTATGCAGATGATTCATCGGGGCATTTTGCGCCCACTGTTGCAAAGTGGTTTGATGGGTTTGGGCTAAAGACAAAAATTCGCCTTGCTCTGACTCTGGCTGTGTGGGTAAGAGCGCCAAATACGTCAGGGCTGTATAGAAATGAAAAATGGGAATAAAAATCATCCCTGATACTGCCATTAAATACTCTTTGGCTTGGGCGTTATAGTCTAGAGCAACCGTATAGTTACCACAAAAGTAGGCAAGCATCAGTTTGTAAGTGTAAGCAATAGCGATCGCTGTGAGATCCTTGTCCTGATGGTGCTTAGGAAGCATCGCCGTTTCATCGTAGGCACTGCCAATTAAGCAATCCGACAGAATACGGGCTTCCCTCAAGTTCTGCACAGTCTGCTGCATCATATCTAAATAAGTCTGGGCAGAATGTTGTTTTATCTGGACTAAGACAGCCCTGTAACCTGCTATTTCGGGTTCCCAAATGTCCAGTTCTTCCCCAGCAAAAAGTTTGGCAATGAGGTAATTTAGGGAGTTATAGCCAGCGTTGAGAAAATCACCAGTTTCTATACCAGTTGCATAGCCATCTTTCATCGTCAACATCGTTGCTTTGAGAGATTCCTGATGATGTTGAACCCAAGCCGCAAACAGAAGTAGAACTTTACACTTGAATTCCTCGACATTAAATCTGTCAAGCAAGTTCATTGCTAATCGCCCAAAGCTATACCCGGATTTCACTTCTCCCAAAAAAGCACACAACACCATACTGTGAATCGCATACCCCACCGTCGATCCTGGTGCATTCCCGAACTGGATTGATAAACTCACCATCGTTGCGCTCAGTATAGGCAGTAATCCGGGCATTGCCTGTAGAATCGGTGAAAATAATATTCCTAACAGTTGCATAGCTGCCTGAGTGTGGCCATCGCTCATTACAGGTAGATCGACTAATTCCTCAATTCCTCTGTCACCTTGAAGACTAGCTATGGTTTGTAGGGCTTGAGCAATTTTCGCTTCCTCAGGTGCAGTGGGGAGTTCAACCCCCAATTGCAATAGTGCATCTCTTCCCACTGCAATGGCTTCTAATATCTTGCCCTGGGCTGTCTGGGCAACGATTTGAATTTGGTAAATTTTGATTTTGTCTAAAATCGTCTCAGCTTCTTCTAACACCAGTGCTGCTATTTTTTCCATGCCATCAAAATCAGCATTCAAATAAGCGGCTTCGGTAGCAGCAACATAAAGATTCAGAGTCAATTCATATCGATCTTGCCAGCAGTTGGCTGTCAGTATATCAATCCCTGTTTGCAAATAAACCCTTGCCGCAGTATAAGCTGTAGAATTTCTCGCCTTCACTCCAGCTTTGAAGTTAAGTTGGGCTAAATCTTCCCGTTTTTGCGGTTGGGTGATTAGCTCAATTCCTTGGTTTAAATGCAGGGCAATATCAAACAATTTTTCTTCTAGTTCTACTTCCGAGGAACTGTGCAGTAGTAATTTTCCAATTTTGAGGTGAGTTGCTTGTCTTTGTTCATCGGGAATCAAGGAATAGGCAGCTTGCTGTACTCGGTCATGTAAGAATCTATATTTGGCTATTTGTTTACTGGTATTCTGATATGACAGTGCCAATTGTTCGCGTTCTTCTCCTTGATAAAACTTATAAATATCACTAATCGGTAAAATCAACCCTTCTTGCAACGCTTTCCACAAATCTGAAGCCGTTTCGATTTGGGATTGTTCAGAAGCAATTGCCAAAGTTTCTAAATCAAAAGAGTTGCCAATACAAGCAGCTAACTGTAATACCTGTTGGGTTGATTGTGGTAGTTTTCGCAATTGAAAACTCATAAAAGCCACAACATCATCTGTCACCGCTTGCTGATTTACTTGTACAATATCACATTGCCATCCCCCTGCTTGGTAAGAGGGGATCGGGGGGGTAAATTCAATTAGCTTATCTTGATGCAATGCTTTGAGAAACTGGGTTGCAAAAAACGGATTACCTTGAGTTTTTTGATAGACTAATTGAGAAAGACTCCATGCAAAACTTTCCTGACATTTCAGTGTATCAGCAACTAATTGATTCACTATGATTTGATTCAGTGGTGCTAAAGTAATCATATTAATCGTTGCTTGGTTTTTTTGAATCTCACTCAAAGTCAACATCAATGGATGTGCTGGGTTGACTTCGTTATCACGGTATGCACCAATTAACAAAAGATGCTTTGTATCAGCCATCAACAGCTGCATTAACTTCAGCGATGCTGAATCTGCCCATTGCAAATCATCTAAAAACATCACTAAGGGATGTTCTGCACTGGTAAAGACTTGGGTAAATTTTTGAAATAATAAATTAAATCTATTTTGTGCCGCCGTTCCTGATAGCTCTATGGTAGGTGGTTGTTGACCAATAATTATTTCTAGTTCGGGGATGACTTCAACGATTACCTGTCCATTTTGTCCAACTGCTGACAAGATTTTGTTTTTCCATTGCTGAATCTGTGCATCATTTAGAGTTAACAATTGCGTGATTAAATCTCGGAATGCTTGCACAAAGGCACTAAGGGGAATATTCCGTTGAAACTGGTCATATTTGCCTTTGATAAAATAACCGCGCTGGCGCACAATTGGTTTATGAACTTCGTTAACAACCGCAGTTTTTCCAATTCCAGAAAAACCAGCTACCAGGATCATTTCAGTTGCGCCAAGACTTACTCTCTCAAAGGCTTGGAGAAGGATTGATACTTCGGTTTCTCTGCCATACAGTTGATCGGGGATGATGAAGCGATCGCACACATCCCTTTGCCCAATTTCAAAACTCTGAATTTCACCAGTTTTTTTGAGTCGATCTAAACAATTCTCTAAATCAAACTTCAATCCCAATGCACTTTGATAGCGGTCTTCAGCGTTTTTCGCCATCGATTTCATGACGATATCAGAAAGCACCTGTGGAATTTCTTCCCTATTCCCTAATACAGTCGGCATTTTTGCAATATGACAATGCAACAATTCCATTGCATCACTTGATGGAAATGGTAATTCTCCACTTAGTAATTCATAGAAAGTTACACCCAAAGAATAAAAATCAGTCCGGTAATCGATTCCCCGATTCATTCTGCCTGTTTGTTCTGGAGAAATATAAGCCAGTGTTCCTTCTAAGACATTGGAATTGATAATACTTTGAGTTTCTCTTGGTAGTAGTGATGCAATACTAAAATCAATTAATTTAACTTGTTTTGTTTGGGGATTAATTAATATATTGCTGGGTTTAATATCTTTATGAATAATGCGTTCGTGGTATAGTATATCTAAGGTGTTGCACAGAGCGATCGCAATTTGTAAAAATTCATCTAGAGACGGCGGATTATCATTGTTGGCGAAATAATCCTTAAGGGAAATTCCCCCAAAGTCTTCCATTACTAATGTATAAGCATTTTGGTAGGGTTCCAAGCTATAGGTTTGGATGATTCCAAGATAGTTGAGATTTTTGGCAATGGTATATTGATTGCGAAATTGTACTAGTTCGCTAAAGCTGGGATAAGGATTCTTTAATAGCTTAATGACAACTGGTAATGAGTCAATCTCTCGAACACCTCGATAAACTAGGGTTCTCGAACCATCATAAAGTTTTTTACTCAGGCGATATCCAGGAATACTAATCATACATACCAAATCTTAAACACCAGATTTAGTATTCCCATAAACCAATACGCTTGGGTTAAGGCTAAAACTCTTTTTTTAACGAACCGCCAAGAACGCCAAGGACGCAAAGATAAGAAAGGAAGAGAAGGAAGAAATACTTAACCCAAGCGTATTGTCCCATAAACACCAAATCTTGCGATATGAGTTTCTAGGGTTGTTTAAACTAAATCAAATCTGAATTTCAGAATGCCTAAATTGCTTGTGCGGAAAACTTAGTGGTATTTTTGTCCTAATCAACTAAGGGACTTCTAGAAAATAAATTATCCCAAATTATTTGTACATTTGTAGGGGCGCACAGCTGTGCGCCCCTACTATGGAATATTTTTTTCGTTGGAAGTCCCTAATCTGTAGCTCTTAGGGTGTTACTCTAAGAACTTTAGAAATATTAGGATAGATATAACCTTTTACTCTCTTCTTTCCTTGGGAGGGTGAGCATCAGTTGAGCATGAATGCTGAGTATGAAAATATATCAAAAAACCATGCTCAAACGCTGAAAGTAGGGTAATCGAGTATTAAAAAAGCATTTTTCAGAGAGTCAAGGCTCAAAGTATTGACAATATGTCCAGTTCGCGTAATCTGCAAGAAACTCACTTAAACCGTGCCCGCGCCAGTCTCAGACAGGCACTGTCTTGGTATGGATATCTTCGTAAATCAGGACAGTTGTCATCTAGCCCAGAATTGGCAGGTTTGCTGAAACCAGAATTAGAAACTCTTAACTCCACACTCAACAAATTAGATTCTAATGTTATTAGAATTGCCGCCTTTGGTTTGGTGAGTCGTGGTAAGTCAGCAGTTTTAAATGCTTTGCTGGGAGACAAAATTCTGCAAACTGGGCCTTTGAATGGCGTCACCCAATGGCCTCGTTCGGTACGCTGGCAGCCAGGAGATAAGGTATTAGTAGAGTTAATTGATACACCAGGATTAGATGAAATCGAGGGTGAGTCACGGGCAGACATGGCACGAGAAGTTGTGCTACAAGCAGATTTGATTTTGTTTGTCGTGTCTGGTGATATCACGCGCACTGAGTATCAAGCGTTGCAGGAATTAAGGCGATCGCAAAAACCTTTGATTTTGGTGTTTAACAAGATAGATCTCTACCCAGATACAGACAAGGGCGCGATTTACCAAAATTTGCAACAGCTCGGTGCAGGAAACCCCCAAGCAAAACCCCTACTACCCGATGAAATTGTCATGGTGGCGGCGGAACCAGCACCAATGGAAGTGCGGGTTGAATGGCCTGATGGGCGCATCAGCTATGAATGGGAGACACCACCACCCCAAGTGGACGAACTCAAGCAGACAATTTTGAATATTCTCAATCGAGAAGGGCGATCGCTTTTAGCTTTAAATGCACTCATCCAAGCACGGGATGCAGAAGAGGCGATCGCTCAAAAAACCATCGATTTACGCCAACAAGAAGCCGAAGACATCATCTGGCAATTTACCAAATACAAAGCTTTGGCAGTAGCCTTAAATCCCATCGCCTTCTTAGATATCCTTGGCGGAACTGTTGCCGATTTAGCTTTAATTCGCGCTTTGGCACGCTTGTATGGGCTACCAATGACTAGTTATGAAGCAGGGAAAATCCTGAAAACGATTTTATTGAGTTCCGGTGGCTTACTTTTGGGAGAATTAGGTAGTAGTTTGCTGTTGGGTTTGGGCAAAAGTACAGCTGCGATCGCCAGCGGTGATAATCCGACAAATATTACTGCCTTTGCTGGCAGTGCGATCGCCCAAGCTGGTATCGCCGGTTATGGCGCATACTCCGTTGGCAAAGCCGCTCAAGTCTATCTCGAAAAAGGCTGCACCTGGGGACAGTTGGGCGCTAGCAGCGTCATTCAAGAAATTCTCTCTCAAGTTGACCAAAACACAATTCTGTATCGTTTGCGACAAGAATTAGGCATAAAGTATTGAGAATAACTAAGAGTTGTTTATCATTTGTTACTCTTTATAAGCGTTTATCAACTTCTATCAAACTCTTCTGACAATTGCTGTCAATTTCCGATCCCCAATGCAAGATCGAGAACAGGATACAAAAAACGAACCGAGAGATTTTTCTTTTCGGCATCCTCTTTCTGAATCTTTATCTCTGGAAACATAAGGTGAAAGCGACATGACAACAACCTTAAACGTAAATCAAGCTGCTAGTACAACTCTTGAGCAAGCGATTTTAGAAGCCATTGCTGATGCTCGTACAACCTGTGATTTAAGTGGCAGTAATTCTGCTAATTGTGCCGTAGCTTGGGATATCGTAGAAGAATTGCAAGCTGAAAAATCTCATCAACATCAAGCAAAGCAAAACAAAACCTCTTTGGATAACTACTGCGATCGCCACCCAGATTCCGTAGAGTGTTTAATATACGACGTTTAACAAGAATTCAGCAGTCAGAATTCAGAATTCAGTATGAATTGGAGTCCCAATGGCAGATGAATGTGTAGGTTTAACTCCAATACCCAAAACCCTCATGTAGAGACGCGATTTATCGCGTCTGATTTATCTGATTTATCGCGTCTTCATAGGTCAATTACCCATACCCAATTAATTCAGAATTCTGAATTCTGAATTCTGAATTCTTTTTCAACCTTTCCGCAAATCACCTGTTGCCGATCGCGTTACTTCCTTAATCGCCTCTAAATCAGGCAGTGGTTTTTCACTTTCCATTCCCAACCATAAGAGAAATTCGATATTTCCAGCCGGGCCAGTAATCGGCGACCAAGTTAAACCTTTGTATTTCCATCCTAACTCGTTAGCCGCTTGCAACACTTGAAAAATCGCATCAGCTTGGTCGTGAGGATCGCGTACAACACCTTTTTTTCCCACACGGGATTTCCCAACTTCAAACTGTGGCTTGACTAACAATACAGCTTCTCGGCTAGCTTGAGTTAAATCCCACAAAGCAGGCATAATTTTGGTTAAGGAAATAAACGAGACATCCACCACCGCCAAATCAGGAATTGGGTCATTTTCGCCATACAAATCATTTGGTCGTAGCTGTCGTAAATTGGTGCGTTCGCGCAAAATCACCCGCGAATCATTCCGCAAGCGCCAGTCAACTTGTCCATAACCAACATCAACTCCGTAAACTAGTTTTGCCCCAGCTTGCAACAAACAATCAGTAAAGCCACCCGTAGAAATTCCACCATCTAAACAAACGCGTCCAGCTACAGGAATAGCGAACACTGTCAAAGCTTTCGAGAGTTTTTCACCACCTCTAGAAACAAAAGGCGATCGCTCTTTAATATTTATTTGAGCTGCAATATCAACTTCAGTGCCAGGTTTATCAACTACCTGCTGATTAACAGTAACTTCCCCCGCCTGAATTAACCTTTGTGCCAAAGCGCGAGAAGAACATAAATTTAAATCTACTAATAATGTATCAAGTCGTTGTTTAACCAATTAACTAGACTCTCCTGGTAAGATTAAAGCCAAAGCACGATTAATAATTTCTTCTCGGTTAACCAGCTTTTCTAATTCTTGGGCTTCATAACGACCTTCTTCTACTTCTAAAGAAGCCTCATCAATGGCATTTAAATAAGCTTCTGCTAAGATTTCTAACAATTCTTCTGGCACGAGATAATAGCCTCCAGCTTTGCGCCGCTTATTTTCCCGCTGAATTTCCCGAACCGAATTCCGAATCGAGACTTCCCAAGAGCGAGTCGTGCGATTTTCAGCTTGTTGTTTAATTAGATGTAACAAAAGAATCACTGCATAACTACGAATCGTCTTAATTATGTCATTGCGGCTCATCTCTGTTAATTCTTCCACTATCAGCAATGCTCCTTGAACATCGCCCTTAACAAGCAAGTCTTTCAAACTTAATAATTCTTCCATAATCAGCGCCTCAAACGTCGGCAACTTCTATTGTGCCTAACAATACATTTATACTATAAATTTTACTAGTGCTGTTTTAGTTATCTAAATTCTGCCAAATCCCGCTACTGTCTAAGGGCTGAATTTTACAAACAAAGATATTAAATCTTAGCTTAAAAGTTATATTTTTTTGTCAAAATTCACACATATTTCTCTTTGGTTTTAAAATTAAACATATATGTATGCATGAAATGAAACAAATTCTTTCCACAATTCAGGTGAAGCCGCAGGAGTGAAATTACTGCATTCAAACCTGATATTTAAAATAGGAGATAGGCTATCATGACACAGCAAAATGCTGCGCGACTTTTTCAAGCCGTAAAAAAAGATCAAGCATTACAGGAAAGACTCAAAGCAACAGCTAACCCAGAAGCCTTTATCAAAATTGCTCATGAGCGTGGCTATGAGTTCACCGCTGAAGAACTAGAGACTGAGATTAGCAAATTGTCAGAAGAAGATTTAGCTGCGATCGTCAATCCAGGATGGGGGACTAGACGCCACCTTAATCCTAGATAATTCCTACTTTAGAAAACTTAAAGTACAGGAAAAACTGCATTTTCAAAGTAATTTATAAATAAAAACAATAGTATAATTGTTGACTTTCAATAGCTATGCTATTGTTTTTATTTGGTTGGAAATTATGAAGATTTGCAAATTGCGTAGCCGCAGCCCAACCCACGCATTGCTCTAACTTTTTTCTTCTTCGAGAATACACAACTTATAGCGTTTCCCCACAAGTACACCTGTAGGGGCACGGCAGTGCCCAGTGGTGTTAACTTAAGTTATAAATGGCTTAATTGTTGGCTTTGTCACCCGCCAAGAAATTTATTTCTTGGCTGATAGCTAAAGTCTACTGAAGTAGACTAAAGATTTATGGAGATATTTTAGTCATCTATTCGATGATTTTTGCTATGAGCAAGGAACTTCAGTTCCTTGCGGGACATCGGTTTCATGTTAAGTTGACACCAATGGGCAGTGCCGTGCCCCTACACCTTGCGATATGATGTTGTACTGCATCTGAATGGGAAGCGCTATGAGATAATTAAGATACAGCAAAATCCGTGTATTGCCGTAGTTCAACTGGATGGAAACCCAAAACAATATCTTCACGGGGGATACCTGCTTCCAATAATGCCTCCGCTACTGGCTGGGAAGTACCATCATATTGAATCCAAACTTTATTGTTAATAATATCTATATGTACTACCGAACCATGTACGCGCCGCACTCCATCCCAACCGACGTGTAACACTTCGTAATGGTCTCGTTCTGAGTCCATGACACCTTCTGTCTCTATTTGACCATTAGCAGGTTTGTGACCAGCATATTCAAATATCAACTGACGAATAATTTCACGATACCCAGCTAACTTATCCATTTGATAATCCTCTCTAGTTGCTCGTCAAAGACAATTAGGTTTATTCCTATACTGTTAAGAATTAGCTGACCAAAGCGTTCGGAAAATATACCTTCGTCAACTCGTTTGGGAACTGCTAAATAAAGCTGGCGTTTTGGCTCTGATTCTTTAAGCACGGTGCGATATATTTCATACTGTCCGACTGCTTCTTGAAGGTCACTCACTGGAGACAAACTCAAAAAACTTTTGATTTCAACAACTATTTTTTCATCACCCCTCTCAGCTGCAATGATAACTCTTTCTGCTCCAATATCTACGTAAAGTTCTCTACCTCCATAGGCGAGATATAAAGGATCGTTGGTTATTGTCCAACCATCTGCTGCAAGTGCTTTAATGATTGCGGCATGATAGATATCTCTGGCTGGCATTAGTCAAAGACAACTCCAAAAACACAGCTTTAACCTAGCAAAACTATTTTACACAGGCGCGATCGCAAATTCAAAATATCACCTATTCATCCTCATTATAATTAAACATTAAAACAAATCTTTGTTTAGGTAAAACTAACATAGGTAGATATATAGGATGACCATCCCATCCTGTAATTTTTTCACCTTTTTGATAGCAAATAATTAAAGTTGGTACATCAGGATATTTCTTCTGAGCTTCTATTGACCAATTACCTGAACCAAAGCCAAACATCCATTTAAAAGGCTCTTTTTTTGGCATATCTAATCCTTCTTTATTATTTTTTTTACCTCTACGAACATTTAAACGACCTTTTATCAAACCCTTTGATTTCATATCTGTTAATGCTTTAATAATACGTTTATCTTCCCATTCTTCAGAGGTAACATAATAACTTTTTGTGTAACTGAGTATTTTAATAATAAAATCTATATTTACCTCAGCATATTCTTCATCATCTTGATAACTGCTTAAAAGGATTTCAATTTCTTCTTTTTTGTAAGCTGGACTTTGAGGAAAAATCAATTTTCCTGGTTTTAATACATTAATCACGGAAGGGTCTAAAACATTAGATCTAGTCGGTTTAAGATTTCCTCCTATCCAGACAGGTTGAAGTTTAATGTTATGAATATCATCTCCTATTGCTTGACGCATTGCTTCATCAGCTTCGTGAATATAACGAAAAGACTCGAGTATATGTTCTGCTAAAAATAGACGAGTAACATCTTTTAATTGTGGACGATAACCATACATTCGAGCGTGTTGATGAACTGTATCAATTACTTTTTGTTTTGCATCGCGTCCATAATAAGTTACCATTAAACCATTAATTGTTACACCTCTACCTAATCTATTACCACCAATTAGTATATTCATTCCAGGATTATAGTTAGGTTCTTTTTCAGGATTATTTGCATTAATTATTTTAGGTATTGCCCGTCTTAGTTGAATTTTTAATTCATTTATTAATTCAGTAAATAGTGGTAAATTATCAACTGTTTTATTTAACTCGTTATAAGCTTGTTCTAACCATTTTATGGCTTGTTTATTTTTGGTTGTTGAACTCTTATCTCGAATTGCTTGATCTAAATTAATTACAAATTGACTAATAACTTTTTCTAAAACACTATGAATATCTTGTTTATAACAAATATGAGCAAGAAAAGAATATGTTGCATCTTCTTGACCAGAAGATAGCATTTTATAAGTTGAGCCTAGAAAGAAGCAACAAAGCGCAAGTCTTAATCCTTCAGGAATTATCCATTGATTACCTGGATTTTCACCTTTTTGTTTCTTGAGTTCGTCGATTTCTTCAGAATCTACAATACAGCAGTAGTTACTTTTTTCAGCGAAAAATAATTCTCCTCCCATATAAGTATCTCCTGGTTCTGGTAGTGCCGCACAAAATTGAGGTTTACAAGGATGAGAGAGTTTTTGTAATAATAAACTTTGGGGAGTTGCTGTAATTTGAACATAAATATGATTAGCAACTTCTTGACGAATATTACCTATCTTTTCAAAAGTTGTACTATCAGAAATTTGTTCTTTTCCTTGTTTAGCTTGTTTAGCTTCATTTGTATTTAAACTAGCGTTATCTGCTTCATCATCAAAAATTAATGTGGGGACATCTTTAACCTTAGATGCTTTTAAAACTTTCAGTAACTTATCCAAGTGTTGAACATTTTTTGTAGAAACCAATACCACACATGTATCTTTTATGTAGCGTGTAAATTTAGTTTTTGCAAAATCAACTGGGTCGTCTTTCCATGCTTTCCAATCAAAAACAACTGGACCTCCTTGGATTTGATTATTAAAACGGTTGGCAGTTTGTTCTCCTAACCATGTATTGTTAGATGTTAAGACAATAAAACAACGAAAGTTATTTTCATGAGCCAGTGCTAAAGTTGCAATAGTTGTATTGGTTTTACCGCTTTGAACTCGACCATAAATAAGTCCAGTTGTTCCATTAGGAATAGCGTCTGTTCCCTTATAAGGTTGACCCACTAAACCTGTACTATTTTTCCCGACATCACCAATACCAAAATTTTTTGAATAAACATTGACACAATTTTGGACAATTTCAATAGCAGTTTTTTTTAGTTGATTCGCTTCTTTTGCTCCGATTTGTTTCTCTAATCTCTTAATTAATCTATCAATACATTCACCATTAATTTCAATAGGAGTATGTGTCATAGGTTATTTGGTGTTGATAAAATTACGTCAGGCCAATTGTTTTGAGGGACCGTATGTTCTAAGGGAACTCTCCCCGTACCTTTCACATAATAACTTCCTCTTAATTCTCTTTTAACAGAAACACGTTGGTTGGCTAAACCCTCACTAGGATCAATAATTGTCCATAATTGTTGTTATGATAGACAACAAACGCCATCCCGATGACAAATCAATGCTATGAAGAGTTTGACATCAGGATAGGTTTGATGAAACCTTGTCAGTGCATTTTCTTCCTGTGAACTAAAGCTAAAAGACCATGAAGAAGTGGGTTTTTTTGATATTTTAAATAGAATAGCAGATTCTTGATTTGAGTTTTTTATAATATAAAGAGATAAATGAATAGAAGATAAATAACTTATAGATATATAAGATGTTCCTTTGAGGAGTCGAAGAAAAGCTGCACCTTGCAGAAATTCTAGATCATTAATACTCATTGAACTCTTACCAAAAATTATCTATATGAATAATAAATATCATAATAGGAAGTATAAAATTTTCCCAGTGTTTTTTCTATTGTACTGCGAATTAATTTGTCAAACAACAAATCGATTTTTGCCGTTAAAAAAAGTAAACGCACCTTGCTAATAAAGTCAAAGTGCGATAATCATTAAGTTCACCTACGTGAATCTTATTTTGGTTCTGCGATTTATAATCGCCAGAACTAAATCTTAAATATCAATCTCGCTCAACTCGCGTGTGATGTGATCGAATGGCTCATCCACAAAAGCAGTATTGGCGACACCTGCTGCTGCCGCTTGTTCCTTAGCTAGATCCTTGAGTATCTGCACACCGCGAACCGTCGGCCCGATAGGTACTCCTAAAGAATTATAAGTTTCCCGTAGTCCTTGTAGCACTCGCTCATCCAACACATTTGTGTTGCCAGCAACCAGCGCATAAGTGGCATAGCGCAAGTAATAATCTAGATCCCGTAAACAAGCCGCATAACGACGAGTTGTATACGAATTTCCACCAGGACGAATCAATTCCGGTAGTTCTTCATATAACTTCAAACCAGCCTGCTTGACAAGTCCAGCCGCATTAGAGTTGATCGCTGCCGCTGCCTGTACCCGTGCTGTACCACTATCAAAGTATGACTTGAGGCTATCTAGCGCATTCCGGTCAAAATACCGACCAGCTACGTCATAATTCTTAATTAAACTTGTTACCGCATCGCGCATTCCTTTTTCTCCCAATCGTTGCTATCTATGGTTTGATATTTATTTGGCTGCACTTATGCACCAGTAAATTTTTGTGCTATTAAAAATAGATTCGGCACAAAAACAAACTATCCACTACATAAGGATTCTATGCCAAAGTTGACCCCTATGTGATGAACTTTCCAGTTTTGTACAGATGATCGCCGAAAGGTTAATATAACCTGTAATCAAGATATCTGTAGCACAAACTACAAAATACCCCAATGTCTAGTATTTAAGATATTTCAGGTGTGTCACGGCTTGATTGAGATCAGCAGGGTTAGGATGCTTTGGAAAATTCTGGTTTTACTTTAAGGAAATTGGTAGAGAAGGAGTAACAATGACAACACCACAAGAAGTCTTGAAGAGAATTCAAGATGAAAAAATTCAGCTGATTGATCTCAAATTCATCGATACAGTAGGGACTTGGCAGCACCTCACACTGTACCAAAACCAAATCGATGAGACTGCATTCACTGATGGCGTACCTTTTGATGGTTCCAGCATCCGGGGTTGGAAAGCGATCAACGAGTCGGACATGACGATGGTACTCGATCCCAACACTGCTTGGATCGACCCATTCATGGAAGTACCAACACTAAGTATAGTTTGTAGCATCAAAGAACCCCGCACGGGTGAATGGTATAACCGTTGTCCGCGGGTAATTGCTCAAAAAGCAGTAGACTACCTGGTTTCCACTGGTATTGGTGATACAGTCTACTTTGGCCCTGAAGCTGAGTTCTTTATCTTTGACAATGCTAGGTTTGCTCAAACCGCCAACGAAGGCTACTACTTCTTAGACTCCGAAGAAGGTGCTTGGAATTCCGGTAAAGCCGGTACAGCTGAAAAACCCAACTTGGGTTACAAACCACGCTTCAAAGAAGGTTACTTCCCAGTTTCGCCGACGGATTCTTTCCAAGATATCCGTACAGAAATGCTGTTGACAATGGCAGACTTAGGTGTGCCCATTGAAAAGCATCACCACGAAGTTGCTACAGGTGGTCAGTGCGAACTAGGTTTCCGCTTTGGGAAGTTGATCGAAGCGGCTGACTGGTTGATGATTTACAAATATGTCATCAAGAACGTTGCCAAAAAACATGGCAAAACCGTCACCTTTATGCCAAAACCCATTTTCGGCGATAACGGTTCGGGAATGCACTGTCACCAGTCCATCTGGAAAGATGGTCAACCTCTGTTTGCAGGTGATAAGTATGCTGGTTTGAGTGAAACAGCACTGTATTACATTGGCGGTCTTCTCAAACACGCACCAGCCCTGTTGGCCATTACCAACCCCAGTACCAACTCATATAAGCGCCTAGTACCTGGTTATGAAGCACCAGTTAACTTGGCTTACTCCCAAGGTAACCGTTCTGCTTCTATCCGTATTCCTCTGTCTGGCACTAACCCCAAAGCCAAGCGCCTAGAATTCCGTTGTCCAGATGCTACTTCTAACCCCTACTTAGCTTTCGCTGCCATGCTTTCTGCTGGTATCGATGGCATCAAAAACAAAATAGATCCTGGTTCTCCCCTAGATAAAAATATCTATGAACTCTCTCCAGAAGAACTGGCGAAGGTTCCTTCAACTCCAGGCTCTTTGGAATTAGCGTTGGAAGCTCTAGAAAACGATCACGCTTTCTTGACAGAATCAGGCGTCTTCACAGAAGACTTTATCCAAAATTGGATTGACTACAAGCTGGCTAACGAAGTCAAGCAATTGCAGCTGCGCCCTCATCCCTACGAGTTTTACCTTTATTACGATGCTTAATTAAGTATTGTACCTAACTAAAATTCTAAATTTTGCCACCCTCTGGGGTGGCTTTTTTTGCCAATCGAACAGCTATTTTTTAACGTGATGCTGAAAACTATCGATATTGGGCATGGGGCATTGGGAAGAGGCAAGGGAGCAGGGAGCAGGGAGCAGAGGGGAGGGGCTTCTTCCCTGCACCCAGCAAGAACTGCCCCTCTCCCTCATCTTCCTCATCGATTAGTATTAGCTCATGGTCGCGTTGCTGCGTCCATAAATCATCCGAGTCGTTGCATCTATCTTCCCTTGAATCGGGTTCCAATAGTGAGACGCTTCTTCAGGAAGACCAAGTTCTTGTGCAGCACGCATCAGCATTGATTGTTGGCGATTCTTGACTTGCTGATGTTCGCGAACCATTAACGCACGAGATTTTTCTGCAATAGACATAACCATAGTCCTCCCTGTTTCTGTAGTGAATATATATTTTTTGCTTTTCTCTAAAAACTAATATAACAGAAAAAACTGTAACATACGCTACTATTTTTGATTGATTTTTGAAATTTTAGATTTTGAATGGGAGTGCATATCAAAGAAAAAGCTTTGGTGTAGAGGCTTTTGGCGATTTTATTTGTCAAAATCATTATGCAAAAGCAATAACATTGTTTACAAAAATTTATATAGTGTCTGGTACTCAAGTGGAGATTGAGTAATTGATTTTTTGAATTTTTACCCTTTTTTCAGTAATCCAGTAGGAATACGGCAGTTATAAAAAATTAAGTTAGGATCGAATATAGGTTTACAAAACTTTATATAACTTTATGACAGTTACCTACCCACGTAAATTTCAGAATGCTTTGGGTGCAAGGGAAATCTTGAAATGGGTGGTGTGCGATCGCGAAATCCATCTAATTACCCTGAATCGCTACCGCTACAGCGAACAACGCAGTTGTAAAGACCTGACGGACTTAATAGAGCAACTGAATGGACAGCCACGGGAACTAGTGCGGGATTTATCTCACCACATTTCAGATGAAGCTCGTCATGCCATGTGGTTAACTGATTTGCTCATCGATCTAGGAAGCGATGTCGGAACTCCCCCAGGAACTTCCTATATTGATGAATTCGATCGCCTGCTCGACAAAGACGCCTACGATCCAAAACGCAACTTAGAGGACGGTATAATTGCTGCCCTAGCAGCAATTAATATTACCGAAAAACGAGGCTGTGAGTATTTTTCCGCCCATATTTACGCCCTCAAACAAGCGCCGCAAACTGAAGAAAACATCAAAATCCGGGAAACAATTGAAAAAATTTTGCCAGAGGAAACAGGACATGTGCGCTGGGGTAACCGTTGGCTAGCAGAACTCGCACGTAAAAGTCCAGAACATCGGCAAAAAGTAGAGCAAGCGAAGCAAAAATATACTGCTATTGAACAGGCGGCGTTTGAATCAGGAATGGATATCACCTTGGGAGCCGAACTGCGACGAGTTGCCAACCTGCTGGAAGTAGCAAATACCATGCCGGTTTGGGAACGTCCTCAATATCTGATGGAACGCTTACCCCAGACTTTGCTAGCACCTGAGTTGCAATTCACTAGGATTCAAGCTGCACAAAAAGCTTGGCAACGCGACCCACAGGCGTTTTTCGAGAAGTTTGTGCCTATGTTCCTCAACGGTATCCAGCGAACAGAAGATCATCGCCAGAAAACAACCGTGTGAGGAGTGGGGAAATGAGGGGGATGAGGGGGATGGGGAGATGAGGGAGATGAGGGAGATGAGGAGTGTGGGGGAAAAGATTTCTTCCCACACCTCCCACACCTCCCAATGCCCTATGCCCTATTGTTTAGACAAACTCAGATGAGGCGAAGATCTATTATTTGTTGATGTAGATAGCCAGCTACTCAATCTGTAAGAAAACTTATTTGGGAATAAAGAGAAGTTGCCTTGAGGTTGTTCCCCAATTAGCAAAATGTCGGAATTAGATGTTTTTTAAATTAATTGATAACCTAAGTAACATCTGTTTCAAAAGCACTTGACGGTTGAGACGCAGAGCTTCCCAGGAATAGCGGTAACAGTTGTGTGGCTTTTGAGGAGTTGGTGATGCTGTCGATCGAGGCAGTTGGTTTGATTTGCCTTTTGATTTCCAGGTTTGATGCCAACTACTATATACAGCAGATTGCAGTTCAAATATTAAGCGATCGCTGAAGATTTTCGTGTGTTAACTGTATATATTTCTGCCAGAAAAGCTGTGAAAAAAAATGCTAACAACATCCTGTTTTTTGGTACTTTTTTGACAAAAACAGGCATTATCCTGCGGTAGTTAAACAACAGCATAGATGTTTGTGAATTTTTGCATCACTTCTCTGCGTCCACTACCGCGATGACGTGGGGCATCATCTGGATTTTGTTCAGATTGCGCCGAGAACAACTGTTGCCAAGCAGGCATCGAAAGCAGCCGATTCTCTTGGAAAGTTGAACCACTGCGTTGGACGGGTCTTTCGGCTTGAGGCAGGTGGCGTCTATTTGCCCTTGGTATTGCCGGAAGTCGGCGTAGTTTGGGAAAGGCCGCAGAATCGTCTACAGACTTTCTGCTGGGTAAGTGATTGTCCATTGCTTGGCAATTAGAAGCTAAGGGGCCGAACACCAGACTCGAAACTAAAAGTGAAATGGCAGCACGCATAGCAGATGTCTATTTTGGAACTCTCCACTTCACTGATACTTAGCTTTTTTATGAATATCCGGACAATTCATCAAAAAGTATTGTGTTTTACTGAAAATAAACTCTTCTTATCCTTCGTCCAGATGTTCGACTAATAACCAATTACTGAAGTGATTCTGACGACCCCATACTGTAACTAATTGTTCGTCGGGATAAGCGTTTAACTGTTGGTTGATATGCGATCGCAAAGTCACAAGCTGCCAATTTTGCCCTTGATATGCGGCTGGTGCAGTGACAGTGAATCTGTATTGTTGCCGATCCAAGCGGTATAAAATACCTTGAAAACACTTGTTTTCTGGGATTAATACCTTGTCAACATTCGATTCAGAGTACCGAACGGTGGATGGTCTAGGGCAATCACCACTAGCTGGATAAAGTAGTGGGTTATTTAAGTAATACAGTTGTTGGTGCAGCCAATCCGAATGATTAGGTGGTAGATTAAAAAAAGGTATGATTATTGCTTTTGCACGATCGTCTTGCAGTAAAGCTGCTTGTAGCTCCCTGACAGGTAAATCCCTTGGCTGGCAGTTTAACTCAACACACATGGCTGCTGCCATTCCCGCTGCTTGACCAATGCCCATAACCACGGGTTGTAATCTGGTTGCGCCATTGGCAATGTGGGAAACAGAAATATTCTTTTCACAAACCAAGAAACCATCTGTTGTGGCTGGAATGAGACAACTGTAGGGAATTGTAAAGGGAGTCCCAGTCCAGCGTCCCCCCCAACGGATAGATTTCGGTTGCAGTGGAAATTGAACATCAGGATAATGATGGTCGTTGGCGTAATTACCAACAGCGATTGCATCATTAAATATAGATGCAACTCTACCTCCAGCAACAGGCAAAATATCCTGTTCACGGATAGTAGTTACTCCCACTAAGCGCCGACTTTCTCGGTAATAGGGATGCAGTGCAAAAGCTGTAGGAGTGTGAGGAAATAGTTGTTTTGCTAAACCATAGCGACGGCCAAGTTGATTTTGAATAAAATGGGCAAAATTTTGACTGTGCCAGCGTGATTCTTGGATAAATTCACCTCTGGCTACGTCTGACTTTATCAGTCGCTCTACCCCTTCGCCGTAGTCATTGCCACAGATTGGCCAATTTATCATGAAGCGATCGCTAGGCAAACGTCCATAATTTAAAAATGTCTGTGCGCCATATTTATCCCAAGCACCTGCAAACAAGGATGGATTATAATTGGGCGCAGCCAGAATTTCTGGGGCAACGGCTTCACCAAAATCTTGCATAATCACTACATAAGTGGGCGCTTGCACCGGATATCTCTCGGTTAAAGAGTTAAAAGCTGCTGGGGCACTGGGTTCTCCCCACTCAGATTGCAATTCCCAGCCCCAGCGGTAAGGTATGTCAGCTAAAGCTAATAAATCTCCTAATTCTGTGGCGTCGAGAATAATCTTGGCTGTGACAGCAAAATCCGTAAAGCGGACACCAGTAATGCGATCGCCTTGCCGATAAACTTCTATTGGTACTTGTCCATAAATCCAGTGCAGATTGGGCAATTCCCTCACCCAATCAGCAAAAATCTCTGCCCCAATGCGGGGATCGTAACTAAAAAAGCTTACCCAACAGTTATCTAATCCACCTGGCTGTCGATGTCGTAATTCCTGCAAAAACGCACCCCATAACCCTGTTTGCAAGGCTTCTAATTCATTCCCATCGGGTGCAGACACTCCCGCCGAAGTTAGCATTCCCCCCAACCAAGAAAATTCACTCACCAGAATCGTCTTAGCTCCCCGTCGCGCTGCTTGGATAGCAGCCGCAGTGCCTCCAGTTCCCCCACCGACAACTAAGACATCAGCTGTATATGTCATATTTTCAATCGAGTCTAAAATAATCTCATTAAACTTTGTTTCTTGACAAAGGTTAAAGCGTAGACATTATTTTCAGCCTTAGAAAATAATGTCTACGGTTGTTTGTTATTTTATAAGCTCAGCTTATCATTCACCTCTATAAATCAGCTTTTCTCCACAATTATGTATGCAAGATTACATATTAATTTGGATCGAGTATTGGGATCTTGCATTTTACACAGCTGTATGCAAAGATAAATCCACATAAAGTACTGTAAATCTATCGAATTAGCGTACTAAAAGATAATAAATACTTTTAAAGCTAGCTGACTGCAAATGAAAGCCTTCAGCAAGTCTTTTATTGGCAATAAATAAAATTAAAATTTACTTTAGTGTAAATTGCACTGACAGACTGAAGAAAGAATAATTTAGACTCAAAAACAATGTGGATTGTTAAACTTGCTCTTCGTCGTCCCTACACTTTCGTAATCGCTGCCATACTAATTTTTGTCTTAGGCGTAGTCACTATTACGCGCATGGCAACGGACATTTTCCCAGAAATAAATATTCCCGTTGTCAGCGTAATTTGGTCTTATGGTGGTGTTTCACCAGAAGAAATGGAACAGCGTATTGTTACGACTAGTGAACGCTCTTTTACAACGACTGTTAATGATATTGAACACATCGAATCACAATCACTCAATGGTGTTAGTGTCATTAAAGTTTTCTTCCAACCAGGAGCAAAAATTGAAGCAGCAGTAGCTCAACTTACCTCTAATACCCAAACAATTCTCCGGGGTTTACCTCCAGGAATTACACCTCCTTTAATTATTCGCTACAATGCTTCAAATGTGCCAATTCTCCAGCTAAGTGTTAGCAGTACATCACTATCAGAGCAAGAACTTTACGATAATGGGAATAATTTTCTACGGACTCAGCTAGCGACTGTTCAAGGTGCATCTGTGCCGTTACCTTATGGGGGTAAGCCTCGGCAAATCATGGTAGATATTGACCCGCAGGCATTATTTGCCAAAGGTCTTTCAGCTACAGATGTCACAACCGCAATCAGCGCTCAGAATCTAATTTTACCTGGGGGAAATGCAAAATTAGGCGATCGCGAGTACAGTGTTCGACTCAATAGCAGTCCCCAAGTCCTGGAAGCCTTAAACAACTTACCAATAAAACAGATCAACGGCACTATCATTTATATACGTGATGTTGCTCAAGTTCATGATGGCTTTGCTGTACAGAACAACATTGTCCGTCGAGATGGGCGACGTTCTAGCTTATTAACTATTCTCAAAAGTGGTAGTGCTTCAACTTTAGATGTTGTAGAGCGAGTCAAAGCAAGACTACCAAAAATTCAAGCCACATTACCCAAAGAATTAGATTTAGATATCTTATTCGATCAATCCATATTTGTTAAAGCTTCCATCCACGGAGTATTAACCGAAGGATTGATTGCTGCTTGTTTAACTGCCGCTATGATCTTATTATTTTTAGGCAGTTGGCGAAGTACTTTAATTGTAGCAATTTCAATTCCTTTATCAATTCTTTGTTCTATCATTGCCCTGCGATTGATAGGACAAACTCTGAATATTATGACCTTGGGAGGTCTATCTTTAGCAGTTGGGATTTTAGTTGATGATGCCACAGTAGAAATTGAAAATATTCACCGTAATTTAGGACAAGGAAAACCTCTGCAAGAAGCTATTTTAGATGGCGCGCAACAAATAGCTGTTCCGGCTTTCGTTTCCACCTTGGCAATTTGTATTGTTTTTATTCCTATCGTCTTTTTAACAGGGGTAGCACAATCGCTATTTATGCCTTTAGGAATGGCAGTTGTTTTTGCTATGCTTGCCTCCTATGTACTCTCGCGTACAGTAGTACCAATGTTGGCAAAATTTCTGCTTGCTAAGGAACTACATCTTTATGCTGAACATGAAAATTTAGGTAATAACGGTAATGGCCATGTAATTCCCAAAAAAGATATTTTCTGGCGTATTCATGAGCGGTTTAACCGTCAATTTGAAAAATTTCGCCAAAACTATCGAAATACTTTAGCCAAAGCTCTAAATCACCGTCGTGTAGTTTTTGTGATGTTTGGTGCTTTTTGGATAAGCGCCTTAGTTTTACTACCTTTTGTCGGTCAAGATTTTTTCCCTCAAGTAGATGCAGGTCAATTTCGCTTGCACGTCCGCGCCCCTGCGGGAACCAGACTTGACAGGACAGAAAAGATTTTTACTGAAGTTGAAAATGAGATTCGCAAAGTTATTCCTGAGGAAGAATTAGAAATTATTCTTGACAACATTGGTTTACCTGTTGGTGGGGTAAACCTGGCTTTTAGCGACACAGCAACCATAGGCCCTGGTGATGGAGAAATTCTTGTCGGTCTCAAAGAAGGTAAACATCACTCTACTTGGCAATATGTTAAACAACTACGCCAAAAATTAACCGCCCAATTTCCGGAATTAACCTTCTTTTTCCAACCTGCGGATATAGTAACTCAAATTCTCAATTTCGGTTTACCAGCCCCTATTGATATTCAGGTTATAGGACCAGCTAAAAATCGCCGTGATAACTACAAAATTGCCAAACAAATAAAAACCAAAATAGCTCAAATTCCTGGAGCAGTTGATGTTCATTTACATCAAGTTATTGATGCTCCAGAAATACGTATTAATGTAGATCGTTCTCAAGCACAACGTAGCGGTTTAACTCAACGAGATGTTGCCAATAATCTACTTACTTCATTAAGTTCTAGTGGTCAAACATCACCCAACTTTTGGCTCGATCCTATCAAAGGAGTCAGTTATCTAATAGCAGTGCAGGTTCCCCAATATAAACTTAATTCACTAGAAAAAATTCAGAACACACCTGTCAGTAACGGTTCCAATTCCTCACAGCTTTTAAGCAATCTTGCTGTTGTTAAACGTGGGAAAGCTGCTGCTGTTGTTAATCATTATAATGTACAGCCTGTATTTAATATTTACGCCAATGTTCAAGGTCGTGATTTAGGAGGTGTAGCTAGTGAGATTTATAAAATAGTTGGACAATTTCAAGATAAGTTACCACGTGGAACGTCAATTATAGTGAAAGGTCAAGTAGAAACGATGAATTCATCTTTTCTAGGATTAGAAGTGGGATTGATATTTGCTATTGGATTAGTTTATTGCCTAATAGTAGTCAATTTTCAATCTTGGATCGATCCATTCATTATTATGATGGCACTGCCAAATGCTTTAGCAGGAATTGTGTGGATACTATTTGTGACTAACACAACTTTTAGTGTACCGTCTTTGATGGGCGCAATTATGAGTATTGGAGTTGCTACTGCCAATAGCATTTTGCTCGTCACCTTTGCTAATGAGCAACGTTTAATGGGAGAAAAAGCTGTTTCTGCGGCTTTAGCAGCTGGTTATACCCGTTTGCGTCCAGTATTAATGACTGCTGGGGCTATGATTATGGGGATGTTACCAATGTCTCTTGGTTTAGGAGAAGGTGGCGAACAAAATGCTCCTTTAGGACGTGCTGTAATTGGTGGATTATTAGCAGCAACAGTGGCAACTTTAATTTTTGTACCTGTAATTTACAGTATTTTGCGCCGAAAACAACCCCAAAATTTAGAAGAGGAATTATCCTCTACTATCAAATTAACTGTAGCTAATCGATAAATCATTCGTGAATAATAAGAAACCCAACTTATTCTGAAAATCGGGTTTCTCGGAGTCACTTAGATTTTCATAAATCAGCAAATCAAATAGGAAATCTATATATGGATACTCAAGAAAACACCAAAATTCAGGATTCCGATCTCACATCAATTACGGCAAAAACTCAGAAAAGTCCCCTTACTTTTATCACTATTATTGCTACGACTACTTTGATTGTCAGTGGGCTTTTAGCACTTGGTATTATACCTCGGATACAACAGCAATCAGAATTAAATGCTTTCGCTAAATCTACAACCAAAAAAGTTTCTGGTGTTAATGTGGTTAAGCCTAAGCTGGCGGCTAATTTTACAGAATTAGTTCTACCTAGCAGTATTCAAGCAAGCCAAGAAACTACAATTTATGCTCGTACCAGCGGGTATTTACAAAAGAGATTAGTGGATATTGGCGATCGCGTCAATAGAGGGCAGTTACTAGCTGTAATTGATGCTCCAGAAATTGACCAAGATGTAGAGGAAGCTGGCGCAGAATTAGCCAAAGCTAAAGCTAATATTGCTCAAGTTCAGGCAGATTTAGCACAAAAGCAAAGTAATCTTTCTCAAACAAAAGCTAACCTTAAAGCTAGACAGGCAGAATTAACCGAAGCACTTACTAACCTAAAATTAGCCCGTCAAAGTTGGCAACGTTGGCAATTACTTCAAAAGCAAGGAGCAGTGGCTACACAAGCCGCCGATGAACGTGAAACTGCCTTTAATGCAAGTCAAGCTAATGTAGATACTTTAATTGCTCGCGTTAGTTCAGACCAAGAAAGTATAAATACTGCTCTTGCAGCTATTAATTCCCAAAAAGCTAATATTAATGCCTTTGTTGCGAGTAAAAATGCTGCTCAGTCAAACTTGCAGCGGATAACAGTTTTACAGTCATTCAAACAAATTGTTGCTCCTTTTTCAGGTGTAATTACTGCTCGGAACGTAGACACGGGAGCTTTAATTTCTGCGGGTGGCAATAATAATAGTGGAAATTCCTGGTTATTTAAGGTTGCTCAGACAGATAATTTACGTATCCGCATTAACGTTCCCCAGGCTTTTGTTCAATCAATTCATCCTGGACAAACTGCGCTTGTTAGTGTTCGTGAACTACCGAAAAAGCCTTTCTCTGGTAAAGTGATTCGTACTGCTGATGCCTTAGATGCTACTTCTAATACCCTTTTAACGGAAATTGAAGTACAGAATTCACAGAATGTGTTACGTCCTGGAATGTATGCTGAAGTTACTTTTAAGACTGAACGTGCCAATCCACCTTTATTAGTACCAGCTAATACCTTAGTGATTAATGCAGATGGTATACAGGTAGCTACTGTGACAAAGGAAAACAAAGTTAAGTACAAGAAAGTAGAGCTTGGACGAGATTATGGTACTGAAGTTGAAGTAGTTTCTGGTTTAAGCCCTAATGTGAGTTTAATTACTAATCCTACGGATGTTCTGCAAGATGGGAAATCAGTTCAAGTACTTGCATCTAAGCATAAGAGTAAGAATTAATGTCTGATGTAGTCAATACCGGGGTACAAGTATCATCGGAACAGAAAATCGGGACAACAAGTATTACATAAATACTACAAAAATTCTGAGGCGCTGAAACTCTTGATTTATCGTTAGACAGTAGTTGGTTATTTGAAAAGTAAGCTCCTACAAATTTCAATAAAATCCTTACGCAATAAGGCTTTTAAGCTTAAACCGATTTTCTGTTCCAATGATACTCACGCCCCATGATAGTATTAATTTTTCAGCTATTTTGGGGATTTATAAAAATTTAATATGAATTGGAAAAAGAAAAATAAACTACTATGCTTTATAGTAATTATCCTATATATAGAATTGTTTACTGTTAATCTATCTGCAAATTCAGCCAATACGCTTAGGGGTGTAAAAATCGTTCGTATTGAGGCTGAATGCACCACACTTCCTGGGGGTGCGCCAATTAGAATTTGCGAATCAGCGCTGAAAATATCTATTAAAAATATTACTCGTAAACCACAAAGATATTTAGTTATTAAAGCAAATATCTATGATAAAAAAGGAAATGAATTAACTAATGATTATTGTTTCAGTGGTTATGAAATAATTGATATTGGAAAAAAATTGCTTCCAAACGCAAAAGTTTCTGTGCAAACTCATTTTAGAAAATATTTCGAGTATGGCACAGCCGAACTTAGCAAGGTTGAATGGCATGGGCTGAGAGAACCTAATTTCAATAAGGTATATCCTGAAGTAAAAAATGAATGCCCGTAACCAAAAATTGCAACGCAATTTTATTCCATCATTTTTAATGATGATGGGTACTTTCATTATCCATTATCTGCCTGCTCTAGGAGAATGGAATGAGGGGGTTAAAGAGAACGGCATTAGTCGAACGACTCACACAATGCTACAAAAAGAAACCTGCCGAATAGTTTGGTCGAACCCAGCATCTCAAAAACCTTGCATTTTTCTTAATCTTGATCTGAAAACAGACGGTGCGTTAGAAATTGGTTTCAGTCCTGTTGGACTTCATACGGGTAGCTATACCTTTAGAACCAATAAATTTCGTAATGCAGCTTTGACATCAGAGAGGGAACTTAAAGCTGATGTTACTGCATTTGCTCACGAAGGATATCAACAACCATACGACACACTAAAATGGCAGAAAGTCAAAGGTTCATGCAGGCTGGCATCAACTTCCTTACGATGTGATGTAGTGGCACTACATACAGTGTTGACAGCAGTGCATGACTTCAGAACAAATTCTCCTAAAATACAGGAATTATTTTATATGGCTTATTTAGGGGACACCAGGGTAGACTTTATTCACGCAACAACGCCTATCACTAATCACTTTTTGATAGAGTGAGCGCTAATAGGGGTACAAATATCATCGGAACAGAAAATCGGGATAAGAAGCGTGACATGAATACTACAAAAATTCGGAGGTGCTGAAACTCTTGATTTATCGTTAGACAGTAGTTGGTTATTTGAAAAGTAAGCTCCTACAAATTTCAATAAAATCTTTACACAATAAGGCTTTTAACCTTAACCAGATTTTCTGTTCCAATGATACTCACGCCCCGTTTTCTTCAGTAAAAATGTTCAAACATGATGATAAACATGATGATAAACATTTCTGAGTAGTTAAAAATATAAACCTGTTTTGGAAATGGAAAATCCGTTATTCAAAAAATGTAATACTCTCTAGTTACATTTAATTGAATACGCTTGGATGAGATAATTTGTCCAACCATAAAATTTGTACAGTAGAGACGTTGCACTGCAACGTCTCTACACGACCTTGGCATCAGACAAGATAATTTATCTTGATTTCGGATATTTCGTTTGTGTAGTGTCTATTATAAGATTGCTAGTGTTAATTGCATTGCTAACAACAAACCCTACAACACAGTAGGAGACAAATTATGATGTTAAGGCATAACGTGTCTTTAGATTCTGTAATATCTCCACAGCTAGAAGCCGAATCTATCAAAGAACTGGAGCGCATATTGAGCGTTAAAGGTTTCCAGGCGAAACTGGTAGGGGCTAACGGAGAACAAATTATCATTCCTGATTCGATTTATCAGGTGCTGCTTCAAGTTGTCCAGGCAATGGCATCAGGTAAAGCCATATCAATAATTCCTCAAGAGCAGGAACTGACGACTCAACAAGCTGCTGAATTTCTTAATGTATCACGCCCATACCTGATCAAGTTATTAGAACAAGGTGAAATTCCTCACATTAAGGTGGGTTCTCATCGCCGGGTTCGTTTTGATGATTTAATGAAGTATAAACAACAACGGGATACTGAGCGGAGTAAATTCTTAGATCAGTTAATTGCAGAAAGCCAAGAGATGGGCTTTTACGAGTAAAGGTTTTGAAAGTATTGATATGGAGAAGGTTTATGCTCTGTTAGACTCCTGTGTGTTGTTTCCCTTTTACCTCCGTGATACTCTGTTGTGCGTGGCTGACGCTGGTTTATATTTGCCGTTTTGGTCACAGGAAATACTTGATGGTGCAACTCGCAACCTGGTGAGTACAGGAAAAATGACAGTTAGGGAAGTAATGAGACTCAAGGAAAATCTGAAAAAATATTTTCCGGAAGCAATGGTCGAAGTACCTGATGAGATGTCTGAATGGATGACAAATCATGAAGGCGATCGCCATGTACTTGCGGCTGCGGTGAAAGCTGGAGCTGATGTAATTGTTACTTCAAATCTCAAACACTTTGAGTCAAAGGATCTCGCTCCTTGGAATATACAAGCACAATCACCAGATGAATTTTTGAGTCAACTCTACAACCTTTACCCAGAGCAAATAGTTGAAGTATTGCAGCAGCAATCTAGAAGGCTCAAAAATCCACCAATGACTGTCGCCAATTTACTTGATTTGTTGAGCAAAAAAGATGGAGCAAATTTAGCGAACTTTACCAATCTAGTTAGATGTCATGAATCAAGATATTAAGGTTTTCCAAGATGTTGACCAAAGCTTGAGAATAACTAGTACAAAATAAATCTTACAGAGAATAGCCTAACGTTGACGACTAATGTTACATCTAGTATCGTTAAGCGTGGAAAAACCAACGTGAAAGCACAGGTATTTAGAGGCGTAAATCAACTGTCTTACGAAGATATCCCAGTTCCAACCTTGGAACCTGATGAGGTACTCGTACAGGTGCGGGTTGTGGGGTTGTGTCAGTCAGATATTAAAAAAATTCGTTATCCACTGTATGAACCGCCGCGCATTTTTGGACATGAAACTGCTGGTACGATCGCAGCAGTAGGATCTCAGGTACAAAATTGGCAAGTTGGACAACGGGTAGCAGTCATGCACCACATACCCTGTATGCATTGCGCCTATTGTCTAAATGATAATTTTTCCATGTGCGATGTCTACAAAAATATTTCCACTACCGCAGGCTTTAACGCTAGCGGTGGCGGTTTTGCTGATTATGTCAAAGTACCCGGACATATTGTGCAAAATGGCGGGTTAATTCCCATCCCTGACAATATCAGTTTTGAAGAAGCGAGTTTTGTCGAACCCACTAACTGCTGCTTGAAAGCAGTGAAAAAAGCCCAAATTGCCCCAGGACAAACTGTGTTAGTCACTGGCGCAGGGCCAATTGGATTAATGTTTATCATGTTGGTGAAGTATTTCGGAGCAAAAGCGATCGCCACCGATTTACTACCCTCTAGAATTGAAAAAGCATTGAATGTTGGTGCAGAGGCGGCTTTTGATGCTCGTGATGCCGATTTAACAGCAAAAATCCATGCCCTAACTGGTGGACTAGGTGTTGATGTCACCCTCCTAGCTGTCCCCAGTGAAAAAGCATTTTTTCAAGCACTTGATAGTACCCGCAAAGGTGGAAAAATTCTGTTTTTCGCCGAATTTCCTGATGAGGTGGAAATTCCCATTAACCCCAATATCCTCTACCGTCGGGAAATCGACTTGATAGGCAGTTATAGCTCATCTTATCGGGTTCAGAATTTATCAGCTGATATTGTATTTAATCAGCGGATTGACGTGAAAGCATTGATTAGCGATCGCTATCCATTAAAAGATTTATCAGCAGCTGTAGAAGCTGCGATCGCACCCACGGCGGAAACTTATAAAATCTTGATTTACCCGTAAATGGTGATGAGGAGGATGAGGGGAATGAGGGAGATGAGGAAGCAATTTTTCTCCCCCTGCTCCCTCATCTCCCCCTACTCCCTCATCTCCCCGTACTCCACATCAGCCTCAAAAAAATGCATATTACCCTACTTCTCGTCGCCTTACTAGCCTTCTACGTCGCCTGGAATCTCGGAGCAAATGATGTTGCTAACGCGATGGGAACTTCTGTGGGTTCCAAAGCTGTTACTCTCAAACAGGCACTAATAATTGCAGGGGTATTAGAGTTCACGGGTGCTGTCTTGTTTGGACATCAGGTAACGGAAACCCTAGCAACGAAAATTGCTAATCCCAGTTTATTTGTTGCTACACCCGAAATACTTGTGATTGGGATGGCGACGGTGCTGGTTTCCTGTGGCGTCTGGTTGCAAATTGCTACATCGCGCGGTTTACCAGTGTCATCTTCTCATGCGGTTGTTGGTGCGATCGCTGGATTTAGCTGGGTAGCTTTGGGAGTAGACGCAATTGATTGGTCATCAATTGGCATGATTACCGTTGGCTGGGTTTTAACTCCTGTAATTAGCGGTGCGATCGCAGCTTTATTCTACAGTCAAATCAAGCACTGGATTTTAGATCGACCTAATCAATTAGTGCAGTTACAAGAGTGGATTCCTTGGTTGAGTACCCTGCTGATAGGTGTATTTGGTGTGATTGTATTACCTTCCCTCACTGAACCGCTAACCAATTTTGTAATTGAGCAAGTTGGTTTCAAAATCCCTGCTTACGACATCCCACTGTTAACTGCTGCTGTAGCAGCAGTTGGACTCACAATTATTAGCTGGCGACAATTAAAACAGACGGGAGATGAGGGAGAACTACTTTTAACTCCCCACTCCTCACTCCTCACTCCTAACTCCTCACTCAGCACTCCTAACTCTCCACTTCCCACTCCCCACTCCCCATTCCCCAATCCCGTCGAAAAATTATTTGCCCGATTCCAACTCTTAAGTGCTTGCTTTGTCGCTTTTGCTCACGGTTCTAATGATGTTGGTAATGCGATCGCTCCTTTAGCTGCGATCGTCTACATCGATCGCACTGGTAGCGTACCTGTGGATGGTATCACTATCCCTATCTGGATTTTAATCCTTGGTGGTGCTGGTATTGTTGGTGGTTTAGCTGTCTGGGGTAAAAAAGTCATCGCTACCATTGGCGAAAACATCATTTTCTTGCAACCTAGTAGTGGATTTTGTGCAGAACTGGCTACTGCTACCACCATCCTGATTGCCTCCCGGCTAGGTTTGCCAGTCTCCACTTCCCACGCCCTTGTCGGTGGTGTCGTGGGTATTGGATTGGTGCAAAATATTAAATCGATTAAGTTCCAAACTCTACAAGGTATTGCCGCCGCATGGCTAATTACAATCCCTGTTAGTGCGGTTCTCAGCGCTGCCATTTTTAGCATCGCCCGGATTTTATTCCTTTAAAAATTATTAATATTTTTCCGATCTTTCCCCTTATAGGACTCCTATTTGATTTTTGAATAAACTCGCCCTCAACTACTCAAAAAGGCTAATTCCTTATTCCCATAAAGACGCGATTAATCCAGTCTCTATTGACTCCCTACATACGCTGTAGGAGTTCAAAAATCAAAGCGGATTACTATAGTCGTTGCCAAACCTAGACTGCAACAACACCAAAAAAAGGGTGTTTTTGCAGAATGGCTCTTCATTTATTAGAATGTTGTGCAGGGGATAGCGTAACCTGGAATTTCCACAGAAAGATAATTTAATCTCCATTTGAGATGTAAACTGTCACTCAAGTTACATTCCACACAAATTTAGAGCTAGTTTCGCAAGTCAGAGAAATTTTTGGCGATCGGGCACTCAAGAGCAAGTCTTTGATAATAATATTGCCACCAAAACAATAAATATAGGACTTACGCAAATTGTAATTTTGAATTTTGAGACAAATCTGAGATCGAGAAAAAACTCAAGCGTCTAACTTGGGGCGAACTGGATTTTTCAATCTTGGCTTCCTGAAATCAGAATAGGGCGTGATTTTGAATTTCCCACCAGGTCTTGATGCTTTGGTAACCTTGTGTCTAGCATGACAGAATTACGTTGAAATGCGGAAGTGCTGTTAAAATTTTTAATTTATCTGACAAAATACAGGAAATTAGTATGAGTGCCCAAGTCTACGGGAAGCAGCTTTATTGTCAAGGCGTTAGAGGTTAGAAGCTAATGGGGCGATTCGAGAAGCAACCAGAAAACCCGCGAGTTAGAGGCGAGCTCTCTAGAGCAGCGGAAAATGCTCTTTGGGCTGTAGTTGAAGACTTAGAAAATCTCCAGCAGAATGTCCTCAGAGCGTTGCAAGAAGACGTAAAGCGGCTTCAGGCAGAAAAAAATCGGTTATCTGATGATATTCAAAGCTTGCTAGAAGAAAAAGAGCATTTACAACAAGTGCGACAAATTACTGAGCAGCAAGTATTAATTCGTCAGTTAGCAGAAGTTCTGGCAAAGCATATATCTTCACAACTGCAATCCTCTCTGGCAAATTTAGCTACGGAAAATACAGAGGGTAAATCTTACGAACAAGCTGCACTGAAATCCGCTGAAGTTAGCAGCAATGTAGTAAGTGAAATCAATGAAAAAGTCGAACACATGTTTGACAGCCTTGATGACACCGTTACCATCACTTTTAATTCACTACAACAAGAATTAAAGAATTATCAAAGTAATCTTTCCCAACAGCTGTCACGGATGTATAGCCAGCAGCAGCAAGGGGAAGCGATTTTGACAGAGTTTGTTAATCGCCTACATGGACAACTAGAAAAAACTATAGAAGAAACTTCACGCAAAGCACCAACAACAGGTACACCAACTGTTTTGCAGCTGACAGAGCCAGATAAAAACATTTTTTTGGAGACATCCCCCCAGTTTGGCGAAGTAGTCAGAAATTCCTCTGAGCCAATTTCCGCGATTCCTAATCAATTTTCCCAAAGTCAAACTCCACCGCAAGAAAAGGCCACCGAACCAATTTCTGTCCTCAATCCGGACTTGTCCCAAAGCCAAACTCCTGTAGTTCTACCACCCCAGGAAAACACCACCGAACCAATTTCTGTCCTCAATCAGGACTTGTCCCAAAGCCAAACCCCTGTAGTTCTACCACCGCAGGAAAAGGCCACCGAACCAATTTCTGTCTTCAATCAGGACTTGTCCCAAAGCCAAACTCCTGTAGTTCTACCACCACAGGAAAACGCCACTGAGCCAATTTCTGTCCTCAATCAGGACTTGTCCCAAAGCCCAACTCCTGTAATTCCACCACCGCAGGAAAAACCCGCTCAACCAATTTCTGTCCCCAGCAACGATTTATCGGAAGATAAAACTTCATCAGAACCTTCTGATATATCAGTTCCACAGCAGGAAGTAACGCAACCTTCACTAAAAATTAATGCTCCGGAACTAGCTTCTGTTCTCCGCAAAAGTGTGCCACAGAGGAAAGCTAAAGCTACGCGTGTGACTGCACTAGAGCCGCCAAAGGAAGTAAAAACTCCCATAGAACAATCGCGCAATTCCTCAGGCTTATCTTCGATTCAAATTGGTTTTTTACTGATTGTATTGTCCACAGTCATATCCTCGCTTTACAACGTAGCCATCAAGGTGATTTTCCACGAAGGTTCCCAAATTTTCGGGGTACTAGAGGTAGAACGATTGTTACCACCGACTTTGGGCAATACTTTCTTAATTTTGACTATGCGATTTATGGTGGTAGTACCACTGTTGATTCTGTTGTCTCCTATACTGCATCCCAGGCTATGGCAAGATCTTGAAAACTTGGCTGATTCAGTCCGAGGAAATCCCACACCCACTAATGCGGCTACAAAGCAGATTTTGGTGTTGTCAGTTGTCAGTGGGTGCTTTTTATTTTTATCTCAAGTGCTAATTTACACTGCAATTGCTCAAGTTGCCACTGGAGTTGCGATCGCACTTTTCTTTATTTATCCAATGATTACCGGTTTATTCTCGTGGTTTCTGTTTCGCGATCGCCCCACCATATTTCGTGTAGGAGCGATCGCTGCAATTTGCTGCGGTGAATTATTGGTTTTAGGAACTTCTCCCACCACTAGTATTGGTAATACTTCACTAGGAAGCAGCGCTGCTATTATTTCTGGCATAGCTTTTGCTGCTTACATAATTTTGACGCGGGTGTGTGCTAGTAAATTGCATCCGGTGACTTTTACTTTAATTAACTTCGCTACCATGTTGCTGTTGAGCTTTATTTGCTTGATGTTACCTTTACCAAGCGACTGGAACTTGCTAATTGACCCCACAAAAATGCTAGAACTGGTTTTAAGCGCATTTATTTTGGGTGTCTTAACTCTTTCTGGCTATTTGCTCAACAATGCTGGGATTACCAAGCTAGGCGCCTCACGTTCAGCCCTCATCGGCGGTAGCATCCCAGTTCTAACAGTAATTTTCGCTGGGTTAATCATTCAAGAAAATTTGGATATCGTACAAATTTTAGGAGTATTGTTAGTAACTTTTGGCGCCGCTGCTTTCAGCTTTGAAACAATGCGAAATCAGGTTAAACCCTCTACTCCCACTAATTAAGTAAGTCGGCGTAAATAATTCTTGTTGGGATAAGGCAGGGAGCAGGGAGAGAAAGAGTTTGAGCCTTGTTTACTTTTCTTCACACAGTTTGGTTTTATTGCACCGACTTACTTAAATAACCAATTCACTCAACTTAAGTGTGATGGTAGCTACAGTAGCTGCCATCAATTTTTGCCTGCATACCGACATTATGCATTAATACGGTTCAGTTAAGGCTTAACTCTTTGTCAAAGTCATTTTTTTAACGTAGACCCGTTCGCGCAGCGTCTCGTAGAGAAGGGGCTTGCCGCAGGCTACCGCCTTCTCTACGAGAGGCTTCCGCCAACGCGCAGCGTCTCGTAGAGAAGAACGCAAAGAATGAGAAGGAAGAAATGCTTAACTGAACTGTATTGCATTATGCATAGCAAAGTACTGTTAGCGGTAGCGGGGCGTTGAGTCAGTGCTGAGTCAAGAGTGAGGAGTTAGGAATTAAGAGTTATTCTCCTCCTGCTTCCCCTGCTTCCCCCATCTCCCTGTAGCGAAGATTGCATTTTTAGAAATTTAGCCTGATACAGATAGGAAAACACGTATATATGAGCAGTGTGAGTACTACTGACTCAAGCAATTGAGCATGAGTACTTGCTCCACAGACAAGATTTGCAGGGAGTTGAGATGATTGCAGCACCTTTTGGAACTAGTAGCACCAATGTCTAGACTAACTTGTTTTTTCAGCTTGCCAGACCATTGTAGCTACATAAATAAATGGAGCGATCGCCCAACAGAAAGCTACTAACACATGTTTAAAAAGTCTACCGTTGTATGGATATCCTCCCTTGCTCTGCTTTTTCAGGGGGAAAAACCTTCTCAAAATCCTTGTTTCTAATGAGAGCGCTAGGGATATCTAAAATTTTTCATACATCAGCGACGATTTTGAAAACATCCTCTAAGGCGTTCCACATTTATAGGACTTAGGCAAGTTTCATAGTTTTGTCCTTAGAGGTAATTCAGAATCAAAAGTCAAGAGTCCCAAAAAAGTGGATTTTTGACCATTGACTTTTGACTCTTGACTCCTAGAAATGATAAAAATTTAAAATATTTTCATGAAAAAAATATAAATTAAGCCCGCAATAAATTTGGAATAAAAATCAAATTTAATCGAATATATTTTATCATAGTTATGAGTGATCGCTAATTTTACGATTAACTAAAATCTAATGGCAATACAGTTAATTCTGTCTGCATTGCCTCTTATACGGTCAGTTCAACAACACAAAAAGGTAAATCAGACTAGGATTTTTTAGCTATCTTGTAAATATCATGAAAGCTTGACTTCCTGAAAAAATAAATTATTTAAATAAGTCTTAGCGAACAACTTTAAAAGATATAAATATATTCCCAAAGCAAAAAATAATGATACAATCGTTAGCGATGTTTGAAAAAACAGGTATTTTGAAATTGAAATTATTTGCTCTACTTGATGTCTACAATTTTTCCTCAAGCCAGCCAGCTATATTGCGGAGACATCACTTGAGGTTGTGAACAGGATAATACTTCACAACTGGCGATTTGGCTGAGCTTGTGAATCTTGGCACACCTGGTAAGCAGCTTCCTTCTAGCTCGCTCCCTATTATTTCCAGTCAATTGTGTACTACAAACAATTCGTCAAAGCTCAATAAAAACCATCTTTTTCGAGTCTATAGATATCCCAGATGAACCGCGTAAACTAGTTTTTCCTTTGAGCCAGCATAATGTCATAATTAGCGTTAAGCAGCTTGACGTTGTTACTCTTGAAGGACAAGAAACTAGAAAACCTTAAAGAACTTAAAAGCTTTGTAGATTTAGTTACAACACAGTTGGCTTTGAGGAGATAAATCACCGTCAAGCTAGACGTGGTGATGTCTGTAACTTTCAGGACAGATGTAGGGACGGTTATGGTAGCAACACTGTATCTGTGTGTGTACCATAAAATATGCGATAATGGTAGTTTGAGCTACCACAAATATCATAGTTATCGCATACTAATATAGTCTGAAGTAAAGACATTGCCTTCAGCCAGGTGTATACTACCTATTTTCACTCGATTAAAAACTGTGTAAACGTGCTATTCAATTGTCTGTAATATGAGTAACGACATAGATCTGATCAAACGTCTTGACCCCAGTGCGATGGATCAGATCATGCTTTATCTGGCTTTTAGTGCCATGCGGACGAGTGGGCACAGGCATGGGGCATTTTTAGACGCAGCCGCAACAGCAGCCAAATGTGCAATTTACATGACCTATCTAGAGCAGGGACAAAACCTGCGAATGACAGGGCATTTGCATCATTTAGAGCCGAAACGGGTAAAAATTATTGTAGAAGAAGTCAGACAAGCGCTAACAGAGGGTAAACTGCTGAAGATGCTGGGTTCTCAGGAACCTCGGTATCTAATTCAACTGCCTTATGTCTGGTTAGAAAAATATCCTTGGCAACCGGGGCGATCGCGCGTTCCTGGAACGAGTCTGACAAGTGAAGAAAAAAGACAAATAGAGCAAAAACTGCCAAGTAATCTACCTGATGCCCAGTTAGTTAGCTCATTTGAGTTTTTGGATTTGATCGAATTTTTGCACAAGCGATCGCAAGAAGATTTGCCACCCGAACACCAAATGCCTTTGAGTGAAGCCTTGGGTGAGCATATCAAGCGCCGTCTGCTTTACTCAGGCACCGTAACCCGCATTGATTCTCCTTGGGGAATGCCCTTCTACGCACTGACTCGTCCTTTTTACGCCCCAGCAGATGACCAAGAACGCACTTACATCATGGTAGAAGATACCGCTCGGTATTTCCGCATGATGAAAAATTGGGCAGAACGGCGACGAAATGCTATGCGCTTGTTGGAAGAACTTGATATTCTTCCAGAAAAAATGGAGCAAGCGATGGAAGAATTGGATGAAATTATTCGTGCTTGGGCAGATAAGTATCACCAAGACGGAGGTATTGCAGTGATTTTACAGACAGCCTTTGGTGAAAGAGAAGACTAGTACAACTGTGGAAAATTCCAAATTTCCAAAGGCGATCGAGTCACGTAATACCGTTTATTTGTGAAGCTGCATATAATTCACCCCCGGCTATCGCCGTCCCCCCGATGCCTTGGGGGGACTACAGGGGGGTATTATTATGTGCACCTTCATACAGAATTGGTATAATTTCAACGAACATCTTCTAACTCCTCTCTTATACGGAGAGGAGAATTATAGCTTTTTATTTATTTGAATAAGAATTACCGTTATCGTAGCACACACTTGTTAATAAATAGTATATTTTATTACTATTAAGTTAAATTGTAATCAAATTTATCTTCAGTATATACACAGATTATTTTTAAATAAAAAGTTATTACTATAACCTTAGTAACTCAAATAAAACTTACCAGTAGAACATTATAAAAACGATTCAGATCAAAATGTCTGCAAAGCTTAGATAACGTGCAGCTTTATGGCGGTGCGGCCTGTCATCAGGAGGCGATTCCTTTAGGTCTTCTTCCTGGTACAGGTTTGTTTATTGGTAACCAATTTGGCTTATGGCAAAGTGACTGCTGCTACCTATGGATTTAGTTTTGTGTAACTGTTTTTGTACTTAACTAAGTCTAAACCATAACATTATTTGCTTAACAAAATTTGATTTATGTTAGCCACCTCTACTACTACTACTGCCCAGCAAGAGAATAACTTAATTCAGTGTGACGCTGACCACGGATTTATCTCTTGGCTGAGTCAAGCCGGAGGTTCAGTTGCCATCACCACCTACCAAGCCGGGAAACTAGCACTAGTGGGCTGGAATGGGCAACAGATTACCATGCTGTTACGCCAATTTTCCAAACCAATGGGGTTAGCAGTTCATGGTTCACGTTTGGCGGTGGCTAGCCATCACGAAGTCTATTTATTAGCCAATGCCCCCACATTAGCTTATGAGTATTTAGAAGACCAGCCTGGACGCTACGATGCCCTTTACCTCCCACGGATGACATACTTCACAGGCGACCTCAACATTCATGACCTGGAATTTGGTAGAGAAGGGCTGTGGGTTGTCAACACTCGTTTTTCCTGTCTTTGTGCCTTGAGTCCAGACTTTAGTTTTGTACCGCGCTGGCATCCCAAGTTTATTTCCCAAGTAGTACCAGAAGACCGCTGCCACCTGAATGGTTTAGCGATGGTAGACGGCAAACCTAAGTATGTGACTGCCCTCGGTACGACAGATACCGTCGGGGGATGGCGGCCAGGCAAAGCCAACGGTGGAGTCGTAGTGGAAGTAGAGACCAATGAAATTATTGTAGATGGATTATCAATGCCCCATTCCCCAATTTGGCATGACGGGTTTTTGTGGTTACTCAACTCTGGTGCAGGGGAAGTATGGCGCATTCATCCAGAATCAGGAGACAAACAGGTAGTCTGTGTACTCCCTGGATTTCTGCGGGGATTGTGCTGCGTTGGGTATTACGCCCTAGTGGGACTGTGCCAGATTCGGGAACGGCATATTTTTGGGGGGTTGCCGATTACTCAACGGTTTGAGCAGTTGCTTTGTGGCGTGGCAGTCGTTGATTTGCGAAATGGGCAGCAGGTGGGGATGCTCAAGTTCACCACAGGCTGCCAAGAACTGTACGATGTGCAGTTTCTTGCTGGTGTACAGCGTCCGATGGTTTTGAATCAGGAACGAAAAGAAATCCGCCAAGCATTTACAGCACCAGAGTTGAACTACTGGCTGCGACCGAGTGCGGTGATTCCTAATGACTAAAGAGTCTGCTTAATCAGACCGTAATTTTTGAAATCAAATTTTTAGTTTTTAAGAGAGGTTTTTTCATGCCTGAATTCAAAGTCAATACTTACACCAATAATGAGCAAAAGAACCCCACAGTAGCAATGGATGCAGATGGGGATTTTGTAGTTTCCTGGACTAGCTATGGTCAGGACGGGTCGGGCTTTGGGATATACGCCCAACGCTACAACAGTGCTGGGATACCTCAAGGAAACGAATTCAAAGTCAATACCTCCACCAGTGGCGATCAAATTAACCCTACGGTAGCGATAGATGCTACTGGGGACTTTGTTATTTCCTGGCAAAGCCAAGATGAGTCTGGGTATGGGATATATGCCCAACGCTACAACAGTGCTGGGGTCGCTCAAGGAAACGAATTCAAAGTCAATACTTATAGCACCAACGATCAAATCAATCCTACAGTAGCGATGGATGCCGATGGGGATTTTGTTATTTCCTGGGCTAGCAATGGTCAAGACGGGTCTGGCTATGGAATATATGCCCAACGCTACAACAGTGCCGGGGTCGCTCAAGGAAACGAATTCAAAGTCAATACTTACATCAGCAGCAGTCAAAATAACCCTACAGTAGCGATGGATGCCGCTGGGGACTTTGTAATTTCCTGGCAAAGCTATTATCAGGAAGCTTCTTCCTATTCTTACTATGGGATATATGCCCAACGCTACAACAGTGCCGGGGTTGCTCAAGGAAACGAATTCAAAGTCAATACCTATACCAACAGGAATCAAATGAACTCGACAGTAGCAATGGATGCTACTGGAAACTTTGTCATTTCGTGGCAAAGCCTTGGACAAGACGGGTCTAGCGATGGGATATATGCCCAACGTTACAACAATACCGGGGTTGCTCAAGGAAACGAATTCAAAGTCAATACTTACACCAGCAGCAGTCAAAATAGCCCTACAGTAGCAATAAATGCCAATAATGGAGACTTTGTTATTTCCTGGGCTAGTAATGGTCAAGACGGTTCTAGCTATGGAATATATGCCCAACGCTACAACAGTGCCGGGGTTGCTCAAGGAAACGAATTCAAAGTCAATACCTATACCGACAACAGTCAAGATAGCCCGGCAGTGGCAATGGCTGGCAATGGGGAGTTTGTCATTTCTTGGCAAAGCCTTTATCAAGACGGGTCGAACAATGGGGTATATGCCCAACTCTACAACAGCAGTAATGTTGCCCCGACAATCACTCCTAGTTCTGCGTCTGCCCTAGCCTACACCGAGAACGCCACTACAGCCATCGACTCAGGTATCACCGTCAGTGATACAGACTCCGCCAACCTTTCTAGTGCCACCGTCAGCATTACTAGTGGCTTTATTTCTGGTCAAGACACCCTCGCCTTCACCGCTCAAAATGGGATTACGGGCAGCTACGACAGCAGTACGGGTGTCTTAACCTTAACTGGCAGTTCCACCGTTGCTAATTATCAAACCGTACTGCGTTCGATTACTTATACCAATAGCAGCGACAACCCCACTACTACACCTCGTACCGTCAGCTTTGTTGTCAATGATGGGACTGCTAATAGTACTGCCGTTACCCGCAATATTAACATTACAGCGGTGAATGATGCGCCTGTTGCCACTGCCACTAACTCTGCTTTGGCATACACCGAGAACGCTACTATAGCTATCGACTCAGGCATCACCGTCAGTGATATAGACTCCGCCAACTTGGTTAGTGCCACCGTAAGCATTAGCAGTGGTTTCGTCTCTGGTGAAGATACCCTCGCCTTCACCAACCAAAATGGAATTAGCGGCAGCTACAACAGCAGCACAGGTGTCTTAACCTTAACTGGCACTTCCAGCATTGCTAATTATCAAACTGCACTGCGTTCCATTACTTATACAAACAGCAGCCAAAACCCCAATCTCACACTTCGTACCGTCAGCTTTGTCGTCAATGATGGCACTGCTAATAGTATTGCTGTCACTCGTAATATTAACATTACAGCAGTGAATGATGCGCCCGTTGCCACTGCCACTAACTCTGCTTTGGCATACACCGAGAACGCTACTATAGCTATCGACTCAGGCATCACCATCAGTGATGTAGACTCCACCAACTTAGCGAGTGCCACTGTCAGCATTAGCAGTGGTTTTGTCTCTGGTCAAGATACCCTCGCCTTCACCAACCAAAATGGAATTAGCGGCAGCTACAACAGCAGCACAGGCGTCTTAACCTTAACTGGCAGTTCTACTGTTGCTAATTATCAAGCTGCACTGCGTTCAATTACTTATAACAACAGCAGCGACAGCCCCACCACTACACCCCGTACCATCAGTTTTCTAGTTAATGATGGAAGTTCTAATAGTACTGCTGTTACCCGCAATATCAATATCACAGCGGTGAATGATGCGCCTGTTGCTGTTACCACCAACTCTGCTCTGAACTATACCGAGAACGCCACTACAGCAATCGATTCAGCCATTACCCTCAGTGACCTAGACTCCACTAACTTAGCGAGTGCCACCGTCAGCATCAGTAGTGGTTTCGTCTCTGGTGAAGATATCCTCGCCTTCACCAACCAAAATGGAATTACCGGCAGCTACAACAGCAGCACAGGCGTCTTAACCTTAACTGGCAGTTCTACTGTTGCCAATTATCAAGCTGCACTGCGTTCAATTACTTATAACAACAGCAGCGACAACCCCACCACTACACCGCGCACCATCAGTTTTCTAGTTAATGATGGAAGTTCTAATAGTACTGCTGTTACCCGCAATATCAATATCACAGCGGTGAATGATGCGCCTGTTGTTGCCAACCCGATTACTGACCAAGCAACGACAATAGACACCACCTTCAACTTTGCCCTACCTGCAAACACTTTCACGGATGTAGATACAGAAAATCTCACCTACACAGCTATCCTGGAAAATGGTAACTCACTTCCTAGCTGGTTGACCTTCAATGGCACCACCTTTAGTGGGACTCCCACAACTAATAACGTTGGTACCCTCAGCATCAAAGTTATCGCTAGTGATGGAACAACATCCATTGATGATGTTTTTGTACTGACCATCACCGACCCCAATAATCCAGCATTCAATACAATAAATGGCACTTCATCTGGGGATAAGATATCTGGTACGCAGATAAAAGATTTCATCTCTGGATTGCTGGGCAATGATAGCCTCATAGGATTAGGTGATAATGACACCCTTGATGGGGGTGATGGCAATGATACCTTAGACGGTGGTACAGGTAATGACAGTTTGATTGGTGGTAAAGGCAATGATACTTATATTGTAGACAGCCTCAGCGATGTGATTATTGAAGGCTTAAATGCAGGTACAGATGTAGTCAAGTCTTCTGTTAATTGGGTGCTGGGAGCCAATATAGAGAAGTTGATTTTGATCGGAACCGAGGCAATCAATGGTACTGGTAACAACTTAAAGAATGTCCTCACTGGAAATAGTGCTGCTAACATCTTAAATGGAGCTGATGGCAACGATAGCCTGATTGGTGGTGCAGGTAATGATAGCCTGATTGGTGGTGCAGGTAATGACACCTTAGATGGTGGAGTCGGTAATGACACTTTAGATGGTGGAGCAGGGGATGACACTTACATCGTAGACAGTACTAACGATGTGATTATTGAAGGCTCAAATGCAGGCAAAGATTTAGTCAAGTCTTCTGTCACTTTTGTGTTGGCGGATAACGTGGAAAACCTCACCTTGACTGGAAGCTCAGCAATTAATGGTACTGGTAACAACCTCAGTAACATCCTCATTGGAAATACTGCTGCTAACTATTTGAATGGAGCCGATGGCAATGATAGCCTGGTTGGTGGTAAAGGTAATGACACTTTAGTTGGCGGTGCAGGTAATGACACCTTAGATGGTGGAGTAGGTGATGATAGTCTTGATGGTGGAGCAGGGGATGACATTTATATCGTAGATAGTGCCAACGATGTGGTTATTGAAGGCTCAAATGCAGGTACGGATTTAGTCAAGTCTGCTGTGACTTTTGTGTTGGGAAATAACCTAGAAAACTTGACTTTGACTGGAAGCAAGGCGATTAATGGTACTGGCAACAGCCTGAATAATATTATCACAGGAAATAGTAGCGCTAATATTTTGAGTGGAGAAGATGGCAATGATAGCCTGATTGGTGGTGCAGGTAACGATACTTTAGTTGGCGGTGCAGGTGACGATGAATTAGATGGAGGTACAGGTGATGATAGTCTTGATGGTGGAATGGGTAATGACACTTACACCGTAAACAGCCTAAACGATACTATTACTGAAGGCTCAAATGCAGGCACAGATTTAGTTAAGTCTTCGATAACTTGGGTGTTGGGAAATAACTTAGAAAACTTGACTTTGACTGGAAGCTCAGCAATCAGTGGTACTGGCAACAACCTGAATAACATCATCACAGGAAATACTGGCGCTAACACTTTGAGTGGAGAAGATGGTAATGATAGCCTCTTTGGTGGTTCTGGTATTGACACTTTGTTGGGTGGTGCAGGCAACGATGTACTCATCGGTGGAGTTGGTAAAGATGTGCTAACTGGTGGAACTGGGCAAGATAGTTTCTATCTGACTGACACGCGCACTGGTGGCTTTGATACCATTACTGATTTTACTGTTGGAGATGATACTATCTTCATTTCTAAGGCGGAATTTGCACTGAGCCAATCTGTGAATACTACGCTGGATTCGAGCATATTCCGAATTGGTACTAGTGCCACAGCAGCAGGCGATCGCTTTATCTATAATCAAAGTACGGGTAACTTATTCTTTGATAAAGATGGAGTTGGTGGTACAGCACAAGTTCAAATCGCCCAGTTATCGAATCAGGCACTGTTGACTAATACAAATATTACTGTGATTGCCTAACTTTGTTATAGGAATCCTATTTGATTTGTTGAGAATCGCAAGCTAAAGATCCCCGACTTCTCAAAGAAGTCGGGGATCTTTAGCTTGCGACGAATAATTTAGGGTTGCTATATTGCGAGTTAGCAAATAGTCAACTCTATACTCACCCTGTATTTTCACCCAATTGCAAAGTAGCTAATTTAATTGCTGGGCTGGGTTGGAATAATCGGTTGCGTTGCAGGTGGCGTAGTCTCGAAACTAGGACTTGAACCCGCAGGTAATGTAATCGGTGGCGTAGACGAAGATGAAACCCCGATAATGCTACTGTCACTGCCATCGATACAAGTGTCCAACGCTTGATTAGGGGGAAGCTCGATTTTACCAAGTAAACCGACTACACACTGACCAAAACGCACTGGTAACAAACTGCGACCGCAGTAATTTAAGGCTGCTGGATTGATTGCTTCCTTAGTTATGGAGCTGACACCGACTACACAGGTAGCTAACTCCTCAGGACGCCTAGCTCTCCCACAGTAAGAAAGGGCATCTGCGGCTGCAATTTCAGTTTGCTTGCCAATTTTAACGACACAAGCCCCAAAATCCCTGGGACGTAGCGCTTGGGCACAGCCTTGAGATGCTGCTTCTGGCGTTATACCGGCCTTCAGGAGACCTTCTGCACAAACACTGTAATCATTCCTGTAGGACGCAGCGATCGCCATATCAGGTAAAATCGTTGTCAACAATCCAGCTATTGCCAAAACTGGTACTGTTAAAATTCCTAAGGTAGAACTACCTTGTTTGTTCTGACCTTTGCTAACCGCTTTTTTGCTATTTAACATTGCCATTCTCCAAACACCCAAAGTAATGCTAACTTAAATATCTGAAAAATCCTCAGTAATCAAGGAGAATTCAGAACTCAGAATTCAGAACTCAGAATTCAGAATGCTTTTGGGTTGAGTATTCAAACCAGCAAGATCTAGACAGAATTTAGTTATGCTATAAATTGTGTTAATATACAGAATTATGTTACTATAAGAAATTGTGTTAATATGATGATTCTTTGAAAAACAAAGCAGATTTCAAGGAAAGTGAAGTACACAACCTCAGTCTAGTAGTCAAGCAAAAAGCTTGTTTTACTTCTGACTCCTGACTCCTGACTCCTGACTTCTGCTCTAAGTAGGTAACGTCAAAAGTATTTCAGATTAATAATACTGCGTAAACCAATCTCACGATTGAGTAGCCTACGAAACTAAATAAGCACAAAAAACTAATTGGCAAGAGTACGACACGGCACGTCGGAATTCACGCTTGGGGAGAGGATGCCTTTACTTTGGTAGGATACGTCAGACCAACGCCAGCAACTTCGTAGAACCAAGAATCTCCTGATTTTTAATCAGTGGAGTGTCAAAGTAGAATGTTTGGGTAAAGTTTAAACAGGATTAGATTAAGGAAACTCATGTCCCGATATAGAGGACCACGCCTCAGAATTGTACGTCGCTTGGGCGACCTGCCTGGATTAACTCGTAAAAGCGCCAGACGCGCTTATCCGCCAGGTCAGCATGGTCAGAATCGCAAGAAGCGCTCTGAGTATGCTATTCGTCTAGAAGAAAAGCAAAAGCTCCGCTTCAACTACGGTTTAACGGAAAAACAACTGCTGCGTTATGTGCGGAAAGCCAGACGCGTTACTGGTTCTACCGGACAAGTATTGCTGCAATTGTTAGAAATGCGTTTGGATAACACCGTTTTTCGGTTGGGTTTAGCTCCGACGATTCCAGCAGCTCGCCAACTGGTGAATCACGGTCATATAACTGTTAACGGTCGTGTAGTTAATATTGCCAGCTATCAATGTCGTCCTGGTGAAACGATCGCTGTCAGAGACCGGGAACAATCACGGAAGTTGGTAGAAAATAACTTGCAATACCCCGGTTTGGCCAACCTCCCCAGTCATTTGGAGTTTGACAAAAATAAGTTGGTTGGTAAAGTCAACGGTGTTATTGAGCGGGAATGGGTGGCACTACAAGTTAACGAACTACTTGTGGTGGAATACTACTCACGACAAGCGTAAGCAGTTAGGAGTTATGAGTTAAAAGTTATGAGTTATGAGTTAAAAGACGAGAACTCCTAACTCTTCACTCCTAACTTCTAACTCCTCACTCTTAACTATTTTTATCCGCCAATTTGCGACATAGTGCGGGTGTATGTACCCTTAGTACCAGAGTCGCGTGCCTTAAAGTTGATTTCTGGCTTGATTGCCAGTAAACGCCTCACCTGTTGTTGTAATTGAGCAGTACTAGTACCTGAACGCAGAGCAGTTTTCAGGTCGAGTTGACCAGTTTCATTCAATAAACACGGACGTAGCCAACCATCAGCACTCAGGCGCATCCGGTTACAACGATCGCAAAAACATTCCGACATCTGACTAATAAATCCCACGGTTCCCTTCGCTCCAGGAATTTGGAACACATCCGCAGGACCAGCACCACGGACTTGGGATTCTTTCAATCCCCAACGTTCCCGGATGAGTTGCCGTAAATCGGCTGAAGATACCCAACCGCGATCGCCAAATAAATGCAAATTACCAATGGGCATGAACTCAATAAATCTCACATGCCATTCTTTGTCAATTGTCAGGGCAGCTAAATCTAGAACTTCGCCATCGTTAACGCCAGGAATGACCACCACATTCAGCTTCAGTGGATCAAATCCAACTTCATAGGCAGCTTGAATTCCCTGCCAAACTTGTTGCCAACGAGAACGACCGCGATTACCGATAATTTGGTCAAAAGTGTCGGCATCGAGAGAATCCAGACTAATATTAATGCGTCGCAGACCTGCATCGTAGAGATTTTGTGCCATAGAGGCAAGCAAAAACCCGTTGGTGGTCATTGACAAGTCTTGAGTCTGGGGAAAAGAAGCGATCGCGCTTACCAAATCTACCACGTGGGGACGTAATAACGGTTCACCGCCAGTCAAACGAAAGCGGCTAAAACCAAGAGGAATAAATACCTCTTGTAAGAGGGTGAGTAGTTCTTCATCACTCAATAGTTGTTGCTTGAGAATATAGTCCAGTTCTACTCCCTCTGGCATACAGTATTGACAACGGAAGTTGCAGCGATCGATTAAACTAATGCGGAGGTAGTCTACCTGGTTCATTGTTTTTATTTTTATTGTCTTTGATTAATTAAAAACACCACTGAGGTGGTTTACCCCCCCCTCTCCTATTTTGTTGTAATTGAAAATACCGTCTTATCCCTTAAGTTAGAATTCACAGATTGTGGCATAATAAGCCGGTCGCATATACTACTCGTTAGCTATCAATTGTGCAAGATACCGACCCCATCAACGACCTTGCTGCTGCTTTGCAACAGCCAGCAGATCTCACCTTTGAACTGCCCGATCCAGAAGATGAACAGATTCTAGAGTCAGATTTTCAACAGCAGCTCGAAATAGCTTGGCAGGTATGCGATCGCTTTGATCTGCAAACTGAAATCTGGCGGGGGCGAATTTTACGGGCGATCCGCGACAGAGAGAAAATTGGTGGTGACGGACGCGGTACAGGTTTTCTCAGATGGCTAAAAGAGCGGGAAATCAGCAAAAGTCAAGCTTATGCCTGGATTCAACTAGCTAATAGTGCTGATACCCTTTTAGAAGAAGGCAAACTAGACCCCAGCGCGGTGAATAACTTTAGCAAACGGGCATTTGTCGAAACCTCCAAAGCCGTCCCTGAAGTACAACACATGGTGACTGAAGCCGCCCAAAAAGGCGATCGCATCACTAGGCGGGAAGTGCGACAACTCACTGATGAATGGACAGCTATGTCCTCAGAATTACTACCTGAACCAGTCAGAGCAAAAGCCGCAGATAACACCCTTCCGCCGCGCTACATTGCCCCTCTGGTAAAGGAAATGGAAAAACTGCCAGAATCGCACCAAAAGTTTATCCAAAAGGAAATAGCTGCCAATCCGGATGTAGATACTTTGAAACAAGTAACTACAGAAGCGCGTAATTTAGCAAAATACCTTAAAGGGGCAGCTCAAGTCCAGGCCTTGACACAGGAAAATATTGATATCGAAACAGCCTTAGAAGAAGCGCAAAGAGTCGGCTGTTTGAGCGTTGCTGCTGATTTGGTGAATCAAGCATCTCAAATCGAACAAACCATCGCCAAACTGTATATGACTTGGAAACGTATCGGCAATTTGGCAGATAGATTATATGTAGATACTGGTGCAAGTACGCCCAACTTGCGATCGCTCCTCACTTGCTTAGAACCTCTCGGTGGTGAAATCATGGAATTGCAACTGAGTGGCGCGACAGAACACACAGTACGTTTACAGATTCAGGAGACGAATTAGGTAGTGGGGCATGAGGCATTGGGAGTGCCGAGTTAGGAATGATTATGATGTCTCATGCTCTTCTGCTTCGCTGCTTCCATCACACACTCCGCCCCAATAGCCGCAAAGTTACAAGTATTGAATGTTGATCCAGAGAATTTTTAACTTATCTTAATTTCTAATTAGCAGCGCAAGATGCAGCCATGAGCGATGAACTATGGGGCGTTGTAGTGGGTACTTCAGCAACTAGAACCACGTTACCGTTCGCATCAGTTATCCATCCTTGGGCTTCTACAATTTCATTAGGTTCATTGACAGAATTCACTTTCTGTAATTTTTCGGTGTTCACCTGCTTCTCAACAACCACTCTATTCTTCATACCCTCAGCACGATTCTGACTTTCTGGATTCAGTGTTATCCAATCTGCCAGCACTGCATCAGTCGTCAATGGCTGTGTGGGATCGGGTATTGTTCCTCCACGCCCAGTGTTAGTAAATCTACTTCTGGCTATTTTGGTATCAGAACCACAACCAGCAACAATTTGCTGAGAAGCATCAACTAGATTTACAGGTAATTGCACTAATCCTTTACTGGGGTCAGCATCCGGTGAGTTGATCTGTACAGTGCCACTTAATGAAGGATTTTGCCGAGAAAACGCGGTGATGTCATTTGTTCGCAGATTATTCGGGTCTTTTTCTTCTGGGTCAAGCCTCTCTACGTCTGCACCTGTGCGCTGCACAAACCCAAAGATGTTTTTAGTGGTAATTGTGATTTTGCCACCAGAGCCAAAGTTGGCGTTGGCGGTGATATCGCTATTTCCAAACGGAGGGGCGACGATGAAGCCATTTGGTGCTTTGATGGTGATGTTACCCCCAGTTTTATCACCCCCGGCATTAGTCGATATTTGGCTGTTACCACGCATCAATAATAAGTCGCGCACCTGTAGCGAAATATCACCACCCCGTCCTGACTCACTATTAGATGTGAGTTTTCCTTTGTCGAGCAGGATAGAGCGAGCAGTTACGTTTAGTGCGCCTGGTGTCCCTGGGTTACTTGTATCTCCTTGGTAGATTGCATTATCTGCAACTTTAACGCTGACACTTATTTCACCTCCATCGCGGACAATCAATTTTCCTGTGGTAATGTCCACTGTTCCCGCATTTCCATAATTTAGAGTCGAAGCAAACAAACGACTGGAGTCACCTGTAACTGAGGTTCCAAGTATCTCTACTGACTCCAGAGCGTTAACAGTTATTTTCCCTCCTCTTCCTTCAGTTGGAATAAGTTGAAAGTCTTCTACTACTGCACTAGACTCTGCTGTTACTCTTGCCCCATCTTTAATACGCAATCTTCCAGTGTTGATAGTAATATCACCGGCTTTCCCTTCACCAGCGCTTATACTAATAAACCCAGTAATAGTATTTGGCAACTTGCTACCAATTAGCTCGACGGACTCGGAAACATTCACGGTCAAATTTCCTGCTCCACCCCTGCTTATAGTAGAAGTAGCTACTCGCGCATCGTCTTGAACAATTAATTTCTTAGCAGTAATTGTTAAGTCTTTGCCATTTCGGTCACCTCTAGTCTGACTTACCAAGCGCACACCCTGACCACTTAGTTTAATTAAGTTGCCCTGCACCTGGACATTACCGCCACCTTCACCACTAGCATCTACCTGAGATGGAAACTTTTTACCGTCAGTAATTCGCTGGATTATTTGAATATTCTGGAAATTTTGGACACCTTCATATCCCAAACTCCAGCCTTGGTCTGTTGGTTTCAGACTGACTAGACTATTATTAGCAACACTTCCTAGTTCAATTCGTCCCGACGCTGCTGTTAAATTTCCGCCCTCTAGCATTATGTCACCACCTACAAGTGCCAAGGTTTTGCCTTGCTGTACTTGTAGACCAACAGGTTGTCTGAAGATATTAGTTTTTATGCCATCTAGACTGGCTGCTTGGGATTGATTGCGGATAGGAGCCGCAGCTGCTCCGAATTGCAAACCAATGGGAACACTTACTGTCAGCAGGGGTGTAGTTAAGGGTTCTGTGGCACTAAATTTTGTACCATCGGCAAAGTTAAGATTACTTGCTGTACTTGCAATAAATGAACCGCCAATGTTTAAAGATGCATGAGTACCAAAGATAATCCCATTGGGATTAATTAAAAACATGTTAGCTATGCCGTTAGCTTTAATGATGCCGTCAATATTAGAAATCGACTTACCTGTTACTCGGCTAATAATATTCTGAATACCTTCAGTATTTTTAAACTCAACCGTAGTTCCATTCAGTACCGAAAACTCTTTAAAACTGTGGAATAAGTTGCTTTCTAGTCGGGTTCCACCTTCAATAGTTGTAATCTTACCCTGTGTTGTAACTTGAGAATTATTAGGAAGAGTATGATCCTGAGTGATTTGTCCAAAAGCACAATTTGCAGAGAAAGCTATTGCACCACCTATTACAATTCCTAACCTTTTAAACCAGTCAGAAAAAATACTCATGACGAATGAAAAAGTCCTTTAAACAAGTATCATTTGCTAAATAATAGTGATATTAAACCTCTACTCGGTAACTATATAGATATCAATTAACTAGAATATTAATTCGTTAATATATCTTTTAGTTTTCACTCAAACTGATAATATTTGTTATTTACAAAGCGTAGAAAGTAGAAACACTAAAATGTTGTGACTCTACGAAACATCCTTATTCTACTCGAATTAAAAGCAATATTGTTAACTTAACTGCTATTGAAGAAGAATTCAGAATTCAGCAATCTTGACGCTCTCTACGAGACACTAAAAGCGAACGCGGACTCGCTCTAAGCGATTTTTATGGCAGTTTTGTCAATTTAATCACTCACAAGTTACTGATTAAGAATCAAAACACAATTGGGCTTTTTATAGTAATGTTATTACCTTAACTTGGTATTAAATTGACAAAACTGTTCAGAATTAATGGCACGGACAGTCAACAAAGTCGTTGATATCTTTTGACCAACAAGTGCAACCGCATAGCTTCATATGCTTACCTGGAATAACGAATTTTGGAAGTTCTTCCTCTGCATCAGCATCACTAGCTCCGAGTGTAGTTAGATTGAGTGTGTACTGAAATTGAAGAACATCTTGTGTTGATATATCGTACTTTTTGAGTATCTTATCGAAGTGAGCATTCTTCAGAATCTCATGCAGTTCCTGCTGAATCTCGTTTTGCAGCTGTTGTAATTTTTGAGTTTCAATGACTGCTTGCTGTGAAGTTTGAGATGCCATGAATTTTACTTTCCTTGCAGACTGATAAATGTGTGAACTTATTTTGTGATGTACTAAATTAACGTGAGTTTGATTAGTACAGTTTTATGGGGAACGAATCAAGGATAGATAGTCTAAAGAGAGGCCAAAGCATTAGCTTTCTAAAGCTCTTGCGAACTCCCATAATTATGACTTCAGCTTGACTAGTAATAATTACGCATCGTTTAACATAACTTCATATATTTTTGTTGGATTTCCTTAAAGCATTGATGAATCTGGTTGCTAACTCTTCTTGATGCAAGAAGAATAATTGATACTTTCTCTGGGAGAGGCTGTACTTAGTTTGCTTCTCCGAAGGAGTACGGTAGGCTACGCCAACGCACCTACATCTGAGTTTTAGTACAAGGTGCGGTGCGATCGCTCCTCTCAAAGTCATAGCAAATCAGCGATGTCTAGGACGGGCTAGGCCACGCACCACAGTTGAGTTCAGTAGAAAGAGCGATCGCTTGTATGAAGTTTATGGTGAACTACAAATACCGTGAGGTGGACACCAATCTGATATTATTAAATGGTTTTTGAACTGAATTACTGGCGAAAAATTCATTGAAGGGTTTTCAAATTGAATTACTGGTAAAAAGTTCGTAACTTCCCGATCTTTGGGAACATAAAACTGTTCAAAACTGCGATCGTGATTGCTTCCATAAGGTGCAACACCTTCAAAAAGTTTAATATTCTCTTGTGTTATGACACCAGGCTTATTGGTTAAAGTAGCATCCTGGTTAATTTGAGCAATAGTAGAGTTGCCAGATAAAACTATTGCACTGCTTATTGCAATTCCTAGACCTTTAGCCCAGTAGCAAAGATTAGTCATACTTGATTATTCCACCTTTCTAAAGAAGTAACAATTGCCTTACAACATCGAAGCTTTAGCAATTTCAAGCAGCATACATCGAAATCCCTAATCAGTTTTTTATTTTTTATCAGAGTTTATAGAGTTTCACTTTTGCAAATAATTAATAAACGTTAGTCAACAAAATCGATTTCTAATTAGCAGGACAAGACGCAACGGTAAGCAAAGAACTATGTGGCATCCCAGTCGGTACTTCAGCAACCAAAACCACGTTCCCATTGACATCCAATATCCATCCTTGGGCTTCCACAATTTCACTAGGTTCATTGACAGAATTCACTTTCTGTGGTTCTTCTGTATTTCGCTGCGCCTGAACAACTTTGTTATCAATTCCCTCAGCAGGATTCTCATTTTCTGGATTTAATGTTATCCAATCTGCTAGGACTGCATCAGTCATCAACGGCTCTGTAGGATCGGGTGCTGTTCCTCCACGCCCAGTGTTAGTAAATGAACTCCTGGCTGTTTTTGCACCAGAACCACAACCAGCAACAATTTGTTGGGAAGCATCAACTATATTTATTGGCAATTGCACTAATCCTTTACTGGGATCTGCATCTGGTGAATTAATTTGTACAGTGCCACTTAAGGAAGGATTTTGCTGAGAAAATGCCGTGATATCACTTGTTGGCAGATTATTCGGGTTTATTTGTTGTGCATCTAAACTCTCTACGTCTGCACGAGTACGTGGCACAAATCCAAAGATGTTTTTAGTGGCGATCGCAATCTTACCACCAGGGCCAGAGAAGGCATTGGCCGTAATGTCGCTATTTCCAAAAAGAGGGGTGACAAGAAAGCCATTAGGTGCACTGATGGCGATGTTACCGCCAGTTTTATCACCTCCGGCGTTAGTCGATATTTGACTGTTGCCGCGCATCAATAACAAATCTCGTGGCTGTAACCTAATATTTCCGCCTTGACCTGATTCACTATTAGATGTGAGTTTTCCTTTGTTATCCAGCAATATAGAGTTAGCAGTTATATCTAAATCGCCTGCTTTGCCTAAATTTTTTGGATCTCCCACAACATAAATTACATCCTTTCGAGCTTCGCTGTTGACAGTTATTGCAGCCCCATCTTTGATAATCAATTGGCCTGTTGTTACCATCAAGTCTCCCCCATCTCCAGGCCCTTGAGTTCCAGAAAACAAGCCGCTGAGCTTAGAACCATTTGGTGAGGTTCCAATTAGTTCTATAAATTCAGAGGCGTTCACCGTCAACTTTCCTCCTTTTCCTATAACTGGTGTAAATTTGTTTAGACCAGACTGATAGATGCCTTCAGAACTTGTTGATATTCTTGCCCCTCCCTCGATACGCAACTTAGCAGTGTTAACTGTTATGCTGCCAGGATTTTGATTACCATAAGTTTCACTAAATAATCCACTCGATATTAAATCAGTACCATCTGGGAATGGAGTAATGGGGGTGCCACTGATGAGTTCTACAGAATCTGAGGCGTTTAAAGTCAGTTCTCCCGGTAGTCCGGAGCCAACACTGTACATTGATACTTGCGCTCCATTCCTGGCAATGAACTTTTTGGTAGTGATATTTATACTTCCAGAGTTACCAGTGTTGAAAGTTCCAGTAAACAAGAAGGCATTTTGTCCAAGTTCTACAGACTCGGAAGCGTCCACTGCCAAATTTCCTCCTGATTGCGCTCCCCAAGTAATAGAAAACAGGTATGAACAGTCAGTTACCAGCACATTCTTGCCTTGCAAGTGGATATCGCCGCCACTTTCGCCACTAGTATCTACAGTAGATGGAATTTCATTTAACTTGACCAGTTCGATATTCTGAAAATTTTCAACACCTTTATATCCAAATGTCCAAGCTTGATTCGTTGAACTCAGACTGACCAAACTATTAGGAGCGACGCTTCCTAACTCAATTCTTCCTGCCTTTGCAGTTAAATTTCCGCTCCCTAGTGTGATGTCACCGCCTATTAATGCCAAGGTTTTACCTGAGGATACCTGTAGACCAACTCCTTGTCCTAAGGTATTAGTTGCGCCTTCTGGACTTGCTTGGGATTGATTGCGGATGGGAGCCGCAGTTGCTCCAAATTGTAAGCCAATGGGAACACTTACTGTTAGCAGAGGTGCAGATTCAGGAGCCGTAGCACTAAACTTTATACCATCGGCAAAATTTAAACTACTTGCCGTACTCGCCACAAATGAACCACCGATGTTTAAAGAAGCATTTGCTCCAAAAACAATGCCGTTGGGATTAATCAAAAATAGGTTGGCAGCACCATTAGCTTTGAGAATGCCATCTATATTAGAAATAGAATTGCCCGTGACTCGACTGATAATATTCTGAATATCTATTGAATTGTTAAAATAAGCTGTCCTTCCCACAGACACAGAAAACTTGTCAAAGCTGTGGAACAAGTTTTTACCACGAATTGCCCCTCCATCAATCTGGTCTATGGGGTGACCATCAATTAACTTTGGTGTAACGATCGAACTTTCAACTCCAAGGGTGTCATCCTTTTGAATTTGGGCTAAAGCAAAATCCTCATAGTAAGTGAGTACTCCAACAATTGCGAGAGTACTCACTGTTCCTAAATCCCAGTACCAACTGCTTCGATTTTGAGACATTACAAACTTGCGCTCAAAAAATCAGAGTTACTAACTAGGATAAACTTTTTACAGTACAAATACTAAATTATTTAGCAGTTACAACCTAAAGGATTGTTATTTGTAGGACAAGGAATACACCAGGCTTTTTTAACTAACACAATTTCCGGTATTGGAGTTGTTGGCAACAATGCATTGGGTTGCTGTTCATCAACTGCATCATCAGATTTGAGTTGATTTGGGTCAAGATTAAACTGCCAATAAACTCTCAAAACTCTATCTTGTAATATGCCGTATTTTTCAAGTAGTGAATTGAAGTCAGCGTTTTCTAGGGTTTCGTTAAATTTCTCCTGAATCTCGTTTTGTAATTGCTCTAATGTTTGAGGGTCTATGACTGGTTGAGAACTCATGATTGTTTGGGTTCCTTACGGAATGTGGATAATTATTACTTCAAGTTGACCTGTAAGAATTACGGAGTCTGTAATAAAAGTTGACATTTTTCTTCCGGATTTCCCTGAAGCTATGCAGGTCGATGCAATACGATTGCAGGTCGATGCAATGTGATTGCAGGTCGATGCAATGCGATTGCAGGTCGATGCAATGCGATTGCAGGTCGATGCAATACGATTGCAGGTCAATGCAATACGATTGCAGGTCAATGCAATGTGATTGCAAGTCGATGCAATACGATTGCAGGTCAATGCAATGCGTTAAGGGACTTCGAGAAAATAAATTACGTCTGATGTGAATTATCCAAATCAACGAAATATCAACGATTGTGCGCCCTGTAGAGACGTTGCACTGCAACGTCTTTACAACGATAAATCAAGGGTTTTAGCGTTTAATCCACATAATGCGTAAATTATCCCAAATTATTTCTACATTTTTCGGGTAGCACAGCTGTGGTCCCCTACTATGGAATATTTTGCCCTTTGCGGGGTGTAGCGGTGGGAGGATGTCAATCGCTGTCAGCCTTTGCCGTTCAATTCTTAATCCCCGTGGTGGCAATACCCCGAATAAACTGACGCTGACCAATCAAAAATAATACCATGACTGGGACTGTCGCTATTGTTACTGCCGCCATCATCAAAGGCCAATTATTCGTAAATTGCTCCTGAAATTCAGCTAACGCCAGCTGTACCGTTCTTAATTCTGGTCGTGTGGTAAACACTAAAGGTTTAAACAAATCATTCCATTCGCCGATGAAGGTGAACAAAAACAGTGTTAGTAACGCCGGACGGGCTAAAGGTAACATCACTCGCCACAAAATTTGGAGTCGGTTCGCCCCGTCTATGGCTGCGGCTTCTTCTAATTCCAGGGGAATTGTCTGGAAATATTGACGTAACAAGAAAATACCGAAGCCGTTAACCGCAGTGGGTAAGATTAGCGCCCCGTATGTATTTATCAGGTGTCCCCATTTCAACACCAAAAAAATCGGAATTACCAACAATTGAAAGGGAATCACCAAAGTTGCCAAGACGATTAACAGCAGTGCTTGGCGTCCCCGAAACTTTAGGCGTGCCAGGGCGTAACCAGCCAAAGCGGAAGTCAGAATCTGAAACGCCGTCACAGCGATCGCTACCAAGGTAGAATTAGCAAACGCCAGCAAAAATTTACCTTGCTGCCATGCAGCCTGGTAATTAGCTAAAGACCAGTTATTTTTGGACAAATCTTCTGGGCTTGCCATTGTCGGTGCAAAGGAGGTGAGAAAGACCACAAACAGCGGTAGCAGAACGATAAATGCTCCTAGCAGTAACACTACTAGGCTGACAAAATCGCCAGATTTGAAATTCCAGTTTGGTTTAGACATCAGTGCAAAGGCAAAGCATTTGTTTCTTTAGTACTAGAGCATCGACCCCAGCAACAGTTAATCTATAAACATAGTTACTTGTTAAGTTAAATTAAACCACAATGATTATTACCCTCTGTTCATAGGGTAAATTGAATCCTGGTGTCAAATAATTCTTTCTTTAGAGGAGAAAACATACCATGCAGCAGCTTGCAGACCAATTTCAAGAAATTGATTTCAAAAGTGAAAAATACAAAGACGCCTATAGCCGGATTAATGCGATCGTGATTGAAGGGGAACAAGAAGCCCATGAAAATTACATCCAACTAGCCGAACTGCTGCCAGAATCCCAAACAGAATTGATTCGTCTATCGAAAATGGAAAGTCGCCACAAGAAAGGATTTGAAGCTTGTGGACGCAATTTGCAAGTCACTCCAGATTTGCAATTCGCCAAAGAATTTTTCTCTGGACTACACCAAAACTTCCAAACAGCCGCCGCCCAAGGCAAAGTCGTCACTTGTTTGTTGATTCAGTCTTTGATTATCGAATGTTTTGCGATCGCAGCATACAACATTTACATTCCCGTTGCTGATGATTTTGCTCGTAAAATCACTGAGGGAGTAGTCAAAGATGAATATAGTCATCTCAACTTTGGAGAAGTTTGGCTCAAAGAACACTTTGCCGAATCCAAAGCTGAATTAGAACAAGCAAATCGCCAAAACCTGCCTCTTGTTTGGAAAATGCTCAACGAAGTAGCAGATGATGCAAAAACTTTAGCAATGGAAAAAGAGGCTTTAATAGAAGATTTTATGATTCAGTACGGTGAAGCATTAAGTAACATCGGTTTCAAAACTTTCGAGATCATGCGCTTGTCAGCCCACGGACTCACAGCCGCTTAAAAAATTGAGGGGTTAGGAGTTAGGAGTTAGGAGTTGGGAGTTAGGAGTTAGGAGTTGGGAGTTAAGCGTTAGAAAGCTTGAACTGATAAAATTACCAATCTTGAACTTGAAACTGCTAACTCACACATGATGTGAATTAAAAAATCACATTGTCCCATAAGGGTTTCCAAGCTGGAACAAAACCGTCATTTTTGAATCATCAACAAAATTGAAAGCTTTTCAACTCTTAATTCACATTCAACTCAACTCTTAACTCCTCACTCCTAACTCCTAACTCCCAACTCCTAACTTTCAACTTCCAACTCATTTCACGCGCTCAAGACAGCACAAGGCTAATAATCATTACATGTTTGGTCTAATTGGACATCTGACTAGTTTAGAACACGCTCAAGCAGTAGCTCAAGAATTGGGATACCCAGAATATGCCGATCAAGGGCTAGACTTTTGGTGCAGTGCCCCGCCACAAATTGTTGATAATATTACTGTTACCAGTGTCACTGGACAGAAAATTGAAGGACGCTACGTAGAATCTTGCTTTTTGCCAGAGATGCTAGCTACCCGTCGCATCAAAGCAGCAACGCGCAAAGTGCTTAACGCTATGGCACACGCACAAAAGCATGGCATTAATATTACGGCTTTAGGCGGATTTTCTTCGATAATTTTTGAAAATTTTAAGTTGGAACAGTTTAGCCAAGTCCGCAACATCAAACTAGAGTTTGAACGCTTCACTACAGGAAATACCCATACTGCCTATATTATTAGTCGGCAGGTAGAAGAAGCATCAAAACAACTGGGAATTGAACTCTCAAAAGCAACAGTTGCTATATGTGGCGCAACAGGCGATATTGGCAGTGCAGTTACACGCTGGCTAGATGCGAAAACAGATGTCCAAGAACTTCTGCTAATAGCCCGCGACCAAGAACGTCTCAAAGAGTTACAAGGCGAACTGGGGCGAGGAAAAGTCATGAGTTTGACTGAAGCGCTACCCCAAGCTGATATTGTAGTTTGGGTTGCCAGTATGCCCAAAGGCGTAGAAATTGAACCTACCGTTTTGAAACAACCATGTTTGTTGATTGATGGTGGTTATCCTAAAAATTTAGCAACAAAAATTCAATATCCGGGTGTACACGTGTTAAATGGTGGAATTGTAGAGCATTCCCTGGATATTGACTGGAAAATTATGAAAATCGTCAATATGGACGTACCAGCACGCCAGTTGTTTGCTTGTTTTGCCGAATCCATGTTGCTGGAATTTGAGAAGTTGTACACAAACTTTTCATGGGGACGCAATCAGATTACTGTAGACAAAATGGAGCAGATTGGTCGGGTGTCAGTGAAACATGGATTTAGACCGCTGTTGGTTTAAAAGTTAGGAGTTAGGAGATAAGAGTTAGGAGTTGAGAGTTAGGAGTTGAGAGTTAGGAGTTCGGAGTTGAGAGTTAGGAGTTCGGAGTTGAGATTTAAAAGTTAATAACTTTTATCAATCCAGGCTTTCTACTGCCAAACTCCTAACTGTTCTACAGACAAGGGTTAATCGCGTCTCAACTCCTAACTCCTCACTCCTAACTCCTCACTCCTCACTCCTCACTCCTCACTCATCACTCCTAACTCCTAATAACTCCTAACTCTAAAAAAATTCGTAACTCATAACTCCTACGATGGCAACTACTGAACGTAAACCGCTGCTGTTGGATTTTGAAAAGCCTCTAGCAGAACTTGCAACCCGAATCGATCAAATTCGGCAACTTGCGGAAGAAAATGGCGTTGATGTTTCTGGTCAAATTCGTCAACTAGAAACACGCGCCATGCAGTTGCGTGAGGAAATTTTTAGTAGTTTATCCCCATCCCAGCGATTGCAAGTCGCTCGTCATCCGCGCCGCCCTAGTACTCTCGATTACATTCAAGCAATTAGTGATGAATGGATGGAGTTGCATGGCGATCGCTGTGGTGGTGACGATCCTGCTTTAGTTGGTGGTGTCGGGCGTCTGAGTGGACAACCTGTGGTTATGTTGGGTCATCAAAAAGGCCGCGATACCAAGGACAATATTGCCCGCAACTTTGGTATGCCTTACCCTGGTGGCTACCGTAAAGCATTGCGGTTGATGGAACACGCCAACAAGTTTGGAATGCCAATTTTAACTTTTATCGACACACCAGGGGCTTGGTCTGGGGTGGAAGCCGAACACCAAGGTCAAGGAGAAGCGATCGCCTACAACTTACGGGAAATGTTCTGCCTAGATGTACCAATTATCTGCACAGTTATCGGTGAAGGTGGTTCTGGTGGCGCACTCGGTATTGGTGTTGGCGATCGTTTACTGATGTTTGAACACTCAGTTTATACCGTCGCTACCCCCGAAGCCTGTGCCGCTATTTTGTGGAAAGATGCTGGCAAAGCACCCCAAGCCGCCGTCGCCTTGAAAATTATTTCCCACGACCTGAAAAATTTAGGAATTATCGACCATATCTTGCCTGAACCCATCGGTGGCGCTCATTCTGACCCCTTGAAAGCTGCTACCACCCTCAAGCAAGTGCTGTTGGAAAATTTGGAAGAACTCAACCGCTTAACCGCTCCCGAACGCCGCCAACTGCGCTACGAAAAATTCCGCAAAATTGGTGTTTTTACAGAAGCTGCTCATTAAAAGCAGCGTAAAATGATTAATTAGCCTAGTAGCAATGCTATAATTGCCTATGGTGCTTAAAGATTTTTAACAATCTTATTAGCCATAGGCATTTGCATGTTTGGCAAATCTACTTAATTTGATTGAGTGGCTTTTGCATTATTAGAGAAGAATTCAGAAGTCAGAATTCAGGAGTCAGAATCAATCAGTGGGGGATCTAGAACCACTAATTTTTAGTGCCACACCAAATTCAAAATTTGGTGTGGCACTAAAAAGAGTCTATTAATTCGCCAGTTGTATAAAATTCATTCTGAATTCTGAATTCTGACTCCTGAATTCTGACTCCTGAATTCTGTTTCGTTAAGTAATTTACTTTGAATGTACGGGGTGATTTCTCCGGCGATGATTTGTAGTCTTTAACTGAGAAAACCCGCAATATACCAACTATTGCACTGCATAATAGCAGTTGCTCAATGAAAATCATCAGATTTTTAGATTCCTTTAATCTATGGATACTCAAAGATGAGAATAATTGGGTGGTAATAGGGTTTGGGAGTTGCCAAAAAATTGGGAGAGACCATGAGTGCCGAGCAAAAACGACGCGCCCTGATTACTGGGGCAAGTAGTGGAATTGGGAAAGCAACGGCTTTAGCCTTTGCAAAGGCGGGAATAGATGTCGCCTTAGTTAGCCGTTCTTTGAATAAGTTGGAGGCGGTAAGGGAAGCCCTAGAACATACTGGGGTGGAAGCGAAAGCTTACGCTTTAGATTTAGAGCAAATTTCCCAAGTAAAAGAAAAGATCCAAGCGATCGCCCTTGACTTTGGCGATCTAGATATTTTGGTCAACAGTGCTGGTATAGCATATACAGGTAGCTTGAGTGAAACTCCCCTCTCAGGTTGGCAGCAAGTAATAGACCTGAATCTCACCAGCGTATTTCAGTGTATTACGGCAATATTGCCATTAATGCGCGATCGGGGCAGAGGCACAATTATCAACATCGCTTCCATTGCTGCCAAGCAACCATTTCCCTCCTGGGGAGCATACAGCGTCAGCAAAGCCGGTTTGATTGCCCTCTCTCAAACCTTGGCACAGGAGGAACGCGCCCACGGCATCCGTGTCACAACCATCTCTCCTGGCGCAGTCAATACCGAAATTTGGGACACAGAAACAGTCAATGCCAATTTAGACCGTTCCAAAATGTTAACCCCAGAAACTATAGCCCAGTCAATTCTCCATACAGTTCTATTACCACAACAGGCAGTTATTGATGAATTGACCATAATGCCCAGTGCAGGCGTACTCTAATTGCGAAGTTAGGAGTTAGGAGTTAGGAGTTAAGAATTAGAATTTTTAACTCCTAACTCATAACTCCTAACTCATAACTAAATTCAAACCATAACCAAGACTGAATCATGACTATCGCTAGTTCCAACGGTTCCAATTACTCTCAATCGCCTTTAATTCCCGACTTAGCAGAAGCCATAACTCCAAGACCCGATCGCAACACCCACAATGGGCGACAACCGGATGTGTTCCCGCCAACAGAGGAACAAATGGAGCAAATGAAGGACGCCGTGCGGACAATAATATTGGGCGTTGGAGAAGACCCGGAACGCGAAGGACTCCTCAAAACACCCAAACGAGTAGCCGAGGCAATGCGGTTTTTGACAAGTGGCTATAACCAATCCCTCGAAGAACTCGTTAACGATGCCATCTTTGACGAAGGGCATAACGAGATGGTACTGGTCCGAGACATTAATTTCTTTAGCTTGTGCGAACATCACATGTTGCCATTTATGGGTAGAGCGCACGTTGCTTATATTCCCAATCAAAAAGTTGTGGGACTAAGTAAGCTAGCCCGGATTGTCGAGATGTATTCCCGCCGCTTGCAAGTACAGGAGAGACTAACCCGCCAAATTGCCGAAGCAATTCAGACCATTCTCGAACCTCAAGGCGTCGCCGTTGTTATGGAAGCTAGCCATATGTGCATGGTGATGCGAGGAGTCCAGAAACCAGGTTCTTGGACTGTTACTAGCGCTATGGTCGGTGTCTTTCAAGAAGAACACAAAACCCGCGAAGAACTCTTTAACTTGATTCGCCATCAAGCAACGTTTATGTAGGGAATGGGCATCACAAGAAGCAGGGGGCAGGGAGCAGGGAGCAGAGGGGAAAGAGGAATTTTTCATTTTCCCCCTGCCCCTCTGCCTTTAAAGCCTCCCCAGTCGCTCAAACAAGAGTGCTACCTTCTCTAAATCCTTATCTCCAGGTGCGCGTTCCACACCACTAGATAAATCAATGCCGCTAGGATTTAACTGACTCAAAGCTTGGACAATATTATCTGGTGTTAGTCCCCCAGCTAAAAACCAAGGGCAATTGGGACTAAATTGCTGTAGCATCGTCCAATCCAAGGTTTTGCCTGTACCACCCAGTTGTTGCGGATGGTAAGCATCGAGTATTAAAGTATCTACGTGTTTTACGTAGCCATATGTAATCTCAAGATGCTCAAGACTCCGAATTCTAAATGCTTTAAGAATTTCTATATTGGGCAAAGCTTGACGTAATTGGTAGCAAAAATCTGGTGATTCGTCTCCGTGTAACTGAACGCCAGTTAAGCCAGAGTCAATAACTATCTGCTTGATTTCGGCAATGCTAGTGTTAGCAAAAACACCAATTTTGTCAATGTTTTCTGGTAATTGGGCGATTGCTGCTTGAATTTGCAAAGTCGTAACGTAGCGAGGTGAGGTGGGCACACAAATAAATCCTAGTGCCGTTGCGCCAAGAGAGGCGATCGCCATAGACTGCTCTGGTTGAGTGATACCGCAAATCTTAACGCGCATGAAAATTTCACAAATTTAAAATAATCACCAGAAAAGTCTAAACTATCTCAAAAACTTTTGCGCCTGCTAACTTTATAATCTTGTAGGTCTACATTAACTTTTCCATTTAGGAGACAAAAGCTTGATTTCATCTACTTTACTCGCAGCAGCGGCATCTGTTCCTCCAACACCCGTGTGGACTCCCACAGTAGGAATAATCATCAGTCTTAGTAGCCTAGTAGTTCTTTTGCTAAGTACTAGGATTGAAAAACCCTTAGTTGGCCCCAAGCTACCTATATTACCTGTAAGCATTCCAACATTCGTTGGTGCGATGGCTTTTGGTCATGTTATTGGCATCGGCATTGTTTTAGGACTAACTAACATCGGTCGTCTGTAGGTTTGGAATTAGGCAAGCCTTGCTTCTAATGTTGCATTAGCAATTGTGGTTCTTTCTCCAGCAAGAAAAACGAGTGAGCATCAGCTAGTCAGCCTCCGTGTCGTTGCTCTAACTGAGCAAGGAAGCTTAACCTTTCCTTTGAGAGAGGACTCAACTACTTCATCAGCGGAGGATTTACATGGCTTGAGGGACAGGATTAATCCTCTCTTTCGGACTCATTGAGTTAACTCATGCAGGAGAAAGAACCACGAAGTCATTAAATAATACTGGTAGCCCGAGTTACCGTACCCAAAACTACCACAGAATGTAAATTGACTAATATCGCCATTATTTAAATATTAAGATTACCAGTCTGAACCTCTGAGCTTCGTCGTTGAACACCTAAGTAGAGCATTTCATTAATTGGTAGCTAATTCTCTGCGTCCCTCTGCGCTTACCTTTGCGCCACTTTGCGTTTAAATTTCAACTCTCAATTCGCCACGATTTTAGGCAAAGCTGTACTAAGCTTCGTCGCTCAACCTCTGAGCTTGAAACTTCTAGTTTTAAAACGGGAGCATCCCCCCATCTTTGCATCCCTCCACTCCACAGTTTTGCTCACAGGCATTAATTGTCTATTCTAGAAATTAGAGCATTTGATAACTGAGCATCAATTCAGTGATGTTTAGGATATATACTTACCAGATTTTAGGAAAAATTACGGTGTAGGAGCTATTAGAAATAGCTAATTTTAGGACAATGTAATGCAAACAAATTGGAAAATTGGGTCCTTATTTGGAATTCCTCTATTTTTAGACCCCCTGTGGTTTGTGATTTTAGGGTTGGCAACTCTAAATTTTGGGGTAGCTTACCAAGAATGGGGGAACGTTATAGCTTGGAGTGCAGGAATAGTTATGGCACTGCTGCTATTTGGTTCGGTGTTGTTACATGAGTTGGGTCATAGCTTAGTAGCCCGATCGCAAGGGATTAAAGTTAACTCTATTACCCTGTTTTTGTTTGGCGGCATCGCTGCTATAGAAGAAGAATCTAAAACTCCGGTGCAAGCGTTTCAAGTAGCGATCGCCGGTCCCTTGGTGAGCATCATACTGTTTTTCCTGCTGCGTTTGGTAGCCAGTGTTTTACCTGATACTAGTCCAGTCAGTATGATGGTGGGAGATTTGGCAAGAATTAACTTGGTAGTGGCGCTATTTAACATGATTCCTGGTTTACCTCTGGATGGAGGACAAGTGTTAAAAGCAGCACTGTGGCAGATCACAGGTAATCGTTTTCAAGCCGTACACTGGGCTGCAAGAGCAGGACAAATTTTGGGTTATGCTGCGATCGCTTTAGGATTTGTCATAGATTTCTTGACTAGGGAGTTAGTACTTGGTTTGTGGGTTGCCCTGTTGGGTTGGTTTGCCGTCCGCAACGCCAATAGCTATGACAACGTGACCACATTGCAAGAAAGCTTGTTAAAGGTGGTGGCCGCCGATGCCATGACGCGCGACTATCGGGTAGTTGATGCTGACCAGACATTGCGTTCCTTTGCCGATTTATACTTATTGGAAACCGCGCCCTCACAAGTTTATTTTGCTGCTTCTGATGGACGTTACCGGGGTTTAGTTTCCATCGACGATTTGCGTTTAATCGAAAGGAGTCAATGGGAAACCCAAACTGTACACAACATCGCGCGTCCCTTGACAGAAATACCTAATGTTGCTGAATCCACGCCCATAGCTGGGGTAATTAACAAACTAGAAAATCAGCAGTTATCTTGGATTACCGTACTTTCTCCTGCTGGTGCCGTAGCTGGTGTAATCGACCGGGGAGATATTGTGCGGGCGTTGGCGCAAAAATTAAACTTGCGGATAACCGATGCTGAAATTAAGCGTATCAAAGAAGAAGGTAGCTATCCGCCAGGATTGCAGCTTGGGTTAATCGCAAAATCCACTGAAAATTAAGTGTCACACCTTCGTCATAGTTTTGCAATAGATTCGTCAAAAGCTTGTGTGATATTTAATTTGGTATTTGGTTACAAAATGCTTTTTTTGGGTTCGAGGTAGGGTTTCCTACCTTTTTTATTGTCTTGAAAAAGGGAGTAGGGGGAGATGAGGGAGCAGGGGGAGAAATTACTTCCTCATCCTCCTCATCTCCCCCATCCCCCCACTCCCCACTCCCTCATATAATGGTAAGTATGTGATATACTACGTCTCTCACTTACCCTGGTTTTATGGGACTGCCAATTGTTGCTATTATCGGACGCCCAAATGTGGGCAAATCTACCCTGGTTAATCGTCTCGCCGGGGAACAAACGGCGATTGTCCATGATGAACCAGGGGTGACACGCGATCGCACTTACATGGATGCTTACTGGAGCGATCGCGAATTTTTAGTGGTAGACACTGGTGGCTTAGTTTTTAACGACGATACTGAATTTCTACCACTGATTCGCCAACAGGCAATGACAGCCCTAAGAGAAGCGAGTGCTGCGATTTTTGTAGTCGATGGTCAAACAGGCCCGACAGCGGCAGACCAAGAAATCGCTACTTGGTTGCGCCAACAACCAGTACCCGTGCTACTAGCTGTCAATAAATGTGAATCCCCAGACCAAGGCCTAATCCAAGCTGCTGAATTTTGGGAATTGGGATTGGGCGAACCTTATCCCGTCTCCGCAATTCATGGAAGTGGCACAGGAGATTTACTCGACGAGTTAATTAATCACATCCCCGTTGCAGGAGAAATCCCAGAAACTAACGAAATCAAAGTTGCAATTGTGGGACGCCCAAATGTGGGCAAATCCAGTTTACTCAACTCTTTCGTCGGTGAAGAAAGGGCAATTGTCAGCCCGATTTCTGGTACAACCCGCGATGCAATTGATACCGTCCTCGAACGTGACGGACAAACTTATCGCTTGATTGACACCGCCGGCATTCGCAAAAAGAAACAGATAGAATACGGCACAGAATTTTTTAGTATTAACCGGGCTTTCAAAGCGATTCGTCGCGCTGATGTGGTTTTATTAGTACTTGATGCCTTAGATGGAGTCACAGAGCAAGATCAAAAATTAGCTGGGCGGATTATCGATGAAGGTCGAGCTTGCATCATCGTGGTTAATAAGTGGGATGCTGTGGAGAAAGACTCTTACACAATCTACGACTACGAAAAAAGTCTGCAAGCGCGGTTACATTTTACTGAATGGGCAGAAACAATCTTTGTGAGTGCCGTTTCAGGACAAAGGGTAGAAAAGATTTTAGATTTAGTGAAAACGGCGGCGGAATCACACAAACGTCGTGTTAGCACATCAGTAATTAACGAAGTATTAACAGATGCTGTGAGCTGGCATTCGCCGCCAGCATCTCGTGGTGGGCGTCAAGGCAAGATTTATTATGGTACACAAGTTAGTAGCCAACCACCAACCATCGCCTTATTTGTCAACGATGCCAAACGCTTCAACGACAACTACCGCCGCTACATTGAGCGACAATTCCGGCAACAGCTAGGATTTAAAGGTACTCCCATTCGTTTACTTTGGCGGAGTAAAAAAGTTCGTGATGTTGAAAGTGGTAATCTTAATCGAGCAACACGCGTCTAGAATTTTGGATTTTGGATTTTAGATTTTAGATTGGGGCAAATTAGGTTAAAGTCCAAAACATTAGAGAATCACAACCACCGTCTCTAGAATTTTGGATTTTGGATTTTAGATTTTAGATTCGAGCAAATTAGGTTAAAGTCGAAAACATTGAAAATCATATCCACTGTCATAATCCAAAATCCAAAATCTAAAATCTCAAATTGAAACATGGATTTACTGCGATCGCTACCACTTGGACTTTATTTAGAACAGCCACAAACTTGGTTGCATAAAATCGATCCGCGAGTCAAGTTTGCCTGGTTGATGAGTTTTTTGACCAGCTATATATTAGCTAACAACTTTTGGCGCGTGCTGCTGGTGGTAATATTGATTGTTGCCACCTTATTTGCCAGGATTCCCCTACGAGTATGGCGGCAGCAAATGGGTTGGCTATTAATGCTATCGTTTTTTGTCTTAGCGATCGCAGCCATCAGTCCCGATGCAATGGGTGTAGACTATCAACCACGCCTACCAGCAAACGAACAAATATTAACCCAGCCAGCAAACTCGAATAATGTTGTTGAACAACAAGCAAGCACCCCGCAAAAATACAGCTATGTGCTATTTGAGAAAGGACTAGTCAGAGTGACTCGCCGCTCATTGGATTTGGGAGTCAGCCTGAGTACGATTATATTTACCGTGATTTACAGCACCAACCTGTATCTACTGACAACCGCACCAGAAGAAATCACATCTGGCATAGAAAGCTTAATGCAACCCTTGCGGCGTCTGAAATTGCCTGTTACAGAAATTACTTTAACTTTAACTTTATCTTTGCGCTTTATTCCCTTAGTTTTAGAAGAAGTACAAAACTTATTTCGCTCTGTAATGACAAGGGCAATTAATTGGAAAAAGCTGGGATTAAAAGGAGCATTTAAGGTTTGGATGACAGTGGCAGAGAGATTGTTAGACAATCTGCTCTTGAGAGCTGAACAAATGGCGAATGCAATGATGGTAAGGGGTTTTACCAGTCCCAACGAACATCGGGTGCAGTGGCACGACTTACGATTAAAAGCCCTTGACTGGTTTGCTATTGCAACTTTAGTCTTATTCTGGGGAATACGGCTAGCTGTAGGAACTAAAGTCTAAATTGCCACCCTTGAAAATTGAAAGTTTCTAAATAGTATGACCAAGGCTTGGTATTGGCGATCGCTACCCTTAGAAAAGCGCACAGGTTCTGAAATTTTTGCTGCCTTGTTTCGCCCCACCACCGCAAAGGGGATTGCTACCTTACTGGAAAGTCCCTACCCAACGCCAATCGAACATCCCCAACTCAGTCGATATTCTATCTGTGCAGGTGCTCCCCGCCTAGTCGATGGCATCCCACAAATGTGGACACCAGCAGTAGGAGAGGTTTTTCCCTTCCTGGAAAAATTGTTGCAGCAAAGGGATGAGGGAGATGAGGGACATGAGGAAGTAATTTCTCTCCCTACTTCCCCTGCCCCCTCATCTCCCCCACCTCACCTCCCCTTCAGCGGTGGTTGGTTGGGTTGGCTGGGCTATGATGTCGCATGGGAAATTGAACAGCTACCGGCTAATAAAATTGATCCCCTGCCATTTCCTGTAGTTTTTTGGTACGAACCAGATTGTTTTGCCGTTTTAGATCACGCCGAACAAATTCTTTGGTTAGCCGCCAGCGATTCTAGTGGACTCAATGAATTAGAGAAAAAATTAGTAAACAAAGATGCAAATAGGGGGATACAGGAAGAGGCTCTGAATGAATTCTCCGCGTCCCCATGTCCCTACGTCGCCGCGTCTTCTTCTCCTCCTCTTTTTTTGACATCGCAATCAGATTATGAAACAGCTGTCAACCAAGCGAAAAAATATATTCAAGCTGGAGACATTTTTCAGACAAATCTTTCATTGCGATTTCAAGCGTCTACAGCAGCTTCTGGTTGGGAAATTTACCAAACCTTGCAAAAAATCAATCCTTCTCCGTTTGCCAGCTATTGGCAAACGCCTTGGGGAGAAGTGATGAGTTGTTCGCCGGAACGCTTGGTATTGTTGCAAAATCGACAAGCCGAAACCAGACCGATCGCCGGGACGCGATCGCGTGGTGCAACCCCAGAACAAGATATACAACAGGCACAAGACTTACTCAGCAACACCAAAGAACGTGCAGAACACATCATGCTCGTGGATTTGGAACGCAATGATTTAGGCCGAGTTTGTGAATGGGGAAGTGTTGTTGTAGACGAATTGCTGACAATTGAACGATATAGCCATGTAATGCATCTTGTCAGCAACATCAAAGGTACTTTAAAAGGCGAATCTGCCACCATTGATTTGATTCGCGCCACCTTCCCAGGTGGCACAATTACAGGTTGTCCCAAAATCCGTTGCATGGAAATTATCGAAGAACTAGAACCCGTGCGACGCAGCTTATTTTACGGTTCCTGCGGCTATTTAGATTGGCGCGGTAATTTAGACTTAAATATCTTAATTCGCACCCTGCTACTAGCCCCTGGGAATGAAGGTGGGGGAGCAGGGGGAGCAGGGGGAGATGAGGGAGCAGGGGGAGCAGGGGGAGCAGGGGGAGCGGGGAGAGAAATTACTTCCTCATCCTCCTCATCTCCCTCATCTCCCTCATCCCCCCACCCCCCACTTAACATTGTCTGGGGACAAGTCGGCGCGGGAATTGTCGCAGACAGCGATCCTGAGAGAGAATGGTATGAATCTCTGCACAAAGCTCAAGCGCAACTGGCAGCGCTGAAAATGCTGAATAATCAATAAGGGAATGAGGCATGGGGCATAGGGCATAGGGCATTTGTCATTCTCCGCGTCCCCGCGTCCCCCACTCCCCACTCCCCACTCCCCATTACCTTTTTTGCTCCATTTGGCGACAGTTGTGGCAGTATGGAAAGAAGTTAGAAAGTTGGCCGGGGAGCCGTTGGGATGTTTATCGGGTGTTTTCCCTTGCCACGCCAAGCTTTCAACAACTTCCGCCTCACTACCGTTAGCTTAATCTGCTCGCTTAAGAACTAGATCAAGGTCTTCACAACCACAGTTTCGCATTTTAAGAAAATATTCTGGCGAATGTTGGTATTATCGTCTGAATGTTTGGAATGAACTGCGAAAGCATACACATATCCCCCACCTTGACTATTAAATGAATCCAGAGAACGCAGAAACTTACATAAATCATCCAACTTGGGGTTTACTTTACAAGATCTGTATGGTTGATGAGAACCAGGATCTGTTCACAACACTTTATGCCCAGCGTTTATTTTTTTTGGTGGCAAATGACATTAAAGGTGTTAAGTTCCAGCCCATAGGACGCACCGAAGCTAGAATGATGTTGGAAAATCGCTTGCGTACTCTGCGTCGCAGTGGGCAATCTCAGGAGTACGATCAGCTTCAGAGTGTTTTCCAACGCACCTTCCAATGAACAGTTCGATTTCCGAACGTATTGTTACCATTCGCTCCTCACTGCCAACCTCAGTCAGATTGATTGCCGTAAGCAAGCAAGTTTCTGCTGAGGCGATTCGATCTGCCTATGCCGCAGGAATTCGTGACTTTGGGGAGAGTCGTATCCAAGAAGCCGCTGTTAAACAAGCTCAGTTGCAAGACTTGTCGGATATTACTTGGCACTTTATTGGACATTTGCAAAGCAATAAAGCCAAAAAAGCCATTGAACAATTCCAGTGGATTCACTCCGTAGATAATTTAAAGCTGGCAGTGCGCCTAGATCAATTGGCGCAAGAGCTAGGAGTGAGTCCCCAGGTTTGTTTGCAAGTGAAAATTCTGCCCGATCCTAACAAGTCGGGTTGGAGTGTGGCAGAACTTTTGGCTGATTTACCCGCCCTCAACCAATGCAAAACTTTACAAATTCAAGGTTTGATGACAATTCCGCCTTCAGGATTGGACGATCCCAAAATTCTGAGTGTGTTTAATCGATGTCATGAACTGGCAAAAGAAATCCAAGAGCAAAACTGGCCCTACATTAAAATGCAGCAGCTATCTATGGGTATGTCAGGCGACTACGAACTGGCAGTGCAAGCAGGTGCAACGATGGTGCGATTAGGAACCATCTTGTTTGGCGATCGCCCATAGCATACTAGTCTCAAGCTTGTGGTTGAGTATTAATTAGAGATCGGGATTTGATGACAACAATTTTGTAACAGACTGGTGCAATTGGAAACAAAGGATATAGTATTGACAAGAGCAATCGCCAAGTAAAATTCGGGTAAAAAGAACTTTCCTTCGGACAAACCTTAGGATATAATCTTGACTCATTATTATGTTTAGGCGATGCACAGACCTTGCTAAAAGTGTCGGTTCATCGCCAAAGCCCGTAGTACAGGCTACAAATAGCAATATACTTGCTGAAGTATCCACCCATGTAGCGATCGCATATGGCTCAATTAATCCTAAGCCAAGTCAATACAGGCTATTCGCACCAGGAGAGTACACAATGAACAACATTTTTTCCAAACTCAGGGACTTTGTAGGTCTAAATGAGCAAGTGGAATACGAGTATTACGAAGAAGAACCAGAAACAGATAATAATTACCAAAATCTGTATCAGCAAGAAAATCCCCAACCAGTACCACAAGAAACCCCAGCAACTCAAAATCGACGTTGGCGGGAACCAGTGCCTACAATGGGAGAAGAGATAGCAGCAGGGTCAAAGCCAATGGGGAATGTGATTGGTATGCCAGGAGCAATTAACGGAATTTCGGAAGTTTTAGTACTCGAACCACGCACCTTTGAAGAAATGCCCCAGGCAATTCAAGCGCTGCGAGAACGCAAATCAGTAGTATTAAATCTGACAATCATGGACCCAGATCAAGCTCAGCGAGCAGTAGATTTTGTCGCAGGTGGTACTTACGCCCTCGATGGACATCAAGAGCGCATCGGTGAGAGCATCTTTTTGTTTACGCCAAGCTGTGTACAAGTTAGCACCCAAGGAGGGGTTCTTCATGAAGTACCGCAACCTCCAGCCCGTCCTTCTCGTCCCACAGGTTCTACATCTACAAATCAAAATTGGGGCAACGAACCGAATCGGATGGCACAATAAAGTTAAATTAGTCTTTTGTCCTTCGTCTTTTGTCCTTTGTTAGTTAACAATAAACAATGACAAACGACTAATGACCAATGACAAATGACTAATGACCAATGACAAATGACTAATGACTATTAAATTTGGCTTAATTGGTGGTGGGGTAATGGGAGAATCGCTATTATCCCGCCTTATCGCACTGGGAATTTATCAATCCTCAGAAGTCATAGTTAGTGAACCGCTACCCTCACGCCAGGAATTTTTAAAACAGCAGTATAAAGTTGCTGTAACTATAGACAGTAGCGAAGTTTTCAGCCAAGCAAAAGAAGTTGTGTTTTTGGCAGTGAAACCGCAAGTCTTTAGTACTATCGCTCAAGAATTAGCACATATTGATATTCTGAATATAGAACACCCACCTTTGATTATTTCAATCTTGGCGGGTGTATCTTTAAGTCAGTTGGAAGCTGCGTTTATCCAATTGCCAGTAATCAGAGCCATGCCCAATACCCCAGCAACGGTGGGAGCAGGAGTTACCGCCATTTGTTTGGGTGCATACACCAACCATAAGCATCACCAAATAGCACATCAAGTTTTTTCTGCTGTGGGGGAAGTCGTAGAAGTTTCAGAAGTGCTGATGGACGCAGTTACAGGGCTATCTGGTAGCGGACCGGCTTACGTGGCGCTGTTGGTAGAAGCACTTGCTGATGGCGGAGTAGCCGCAGGTTTACCCAGAGTGATCGCCAATCAACTAGCCTTGCAAACAGTACTGGGAACAGCGAAACTGTTGCAAGAAACCAAAATGCACCCCGCAGAACTCAAAGATCGCGTTACCAGTCCTGGTGGTACGACAATCGCCGGGATTGCCAAGCTAGAACAGGCAGGATTTCGCTCAGCTTTAATTGAAGCAGTAAAAGCTGCCACAGAGCGATCGCAAGAGCTGGGAAAATGAATAAAGTTAAGAGTGAGGAGTTATGAGTTATGAGTGATGAGTTATGAGTTATGAGTGATGAGTTAGAAATCCGGGTGATGAGTGAGGACTTATGAGTGAGGAGTTATGAATTTTTTACTTCTAACTCCTAACTTTTAATTCCTAACTCCTAACTCTTAATTCCTAACTCCTAACTCTTAATTCCTAACTCCTAACTCTTAACCTAACGAAGTTGACAAAAGACTCGTTAGTATAGTAAACAATCTGGTTGCAAATGTGATTGAGTGAATTATCCCGCGCCGTCTCCTGAACTTGACCTCAGGTCGATATTTCCCTTTGAACTGGATCGGTTCCAGAAGGATGCGATCGCATCCCTCAACGCTGGACGTTCCGTAGTCGTCTGTGCGCCTACAGGTTCAGGCAAAACATTAGTAGGCGAATACGCCATTTATCGCGCCCTGTCACGAGGAAAACGTGTGTTTTACACTACTCCCCTGAAGGCGCTGTCGAATCAAAAATTACGTGACTTTCGAGAAAAATTCGGGTTCGATCTCGTGGGACTGTTAACTGGAGATGCTTCCATTAACAGGGATGCACCAATTTTGGTGATGACCACAGAAATTTTCCGAAATATGCTCTATGGTACACCCATTGGGCAAGTCGGCATTTCATTAGTAGACGTTGACGCAGTGGTACTGGATGAGTGCCACTACATGAACGATCGCCAACGCGGTACAGTTTGGGAAGAATCAATCATCTACTGTCCCCGTGAAGTTCAACTGGCAGCCCTTTCGGCAACGGTAGCCAATAGCGATCAACTCACCGATTGGCTAAATCGTGTCCACGGGCCAACAGACCTGATTTACTCCGATTTTCGCCCAGTACCTTTGGAATTTCACTTTTGCAATCCCAAAGGATTATTTCCGCTGTTGAATGACAGCAAAACCAAAATTAACCCCCGTCTGGCTAATCGGGGCAAAAGGAAACAAGGCGATCGCGGGAAAGCTGGTAGACCAGAAGCTCCTGGCTTAATTTATACCTTGAGCCACTTACAACAACGGGATATGCTACCAGCCATTTACTTTATCTTCAGCCGCCGGGGATGTGATAAAGCAGTGGCAGAAGTAGGTGATTTATGGCTGGTAAATAATGAAGAGTCCCAAATTTTACGCGAACAAATTGACGATTTTTTAAACCGTAATCCCGAAGCCGGACGTTCTGGACAAATTGCCCCCCTGTACCGGGGAATTGCTGCCCACCACGCTGGGATTTTACCTGCATGGAAAGCACTGGTAGAAGAACTATTTCAGCAAGGGCTGATTAAAGTCGTATTCGCTACCGAGACACTGGCGGCGGGAATTAATATGCCCGCCCGGACAACAGTAATTTCCACCCTTTCCAAGCGCACTGACACCGGACACCGCCTCCTGAACGCTTCCGAATTCCTGCAAATGGCAGGAAGGGCAGGGCGCCGGGGAATGGATAAACAAGGTCATGTGGTGACGGTGCAAACTCCCTTTGAAGGATCTAAAGAAGCGGCATATTTGGCCACATCTAAGCCAGATCCTCTAGTCAGCCAGTTTACGCCTAGTTACGGCATGGTACTCAACTTGCTGCAAACTCATACCTTAGAGCAAGCTAGGGAACTGATAGAACGCAGTTTTGGGCAGTATATGGCGACCTTACATTTAAGACCAGAATACGATGAGATTGCCCAACTGCAAACAGAATTAGCGCAATTACACGAGCAAATTGCCGCCGTTGATGAAAATGAACTGGCTGTTTATGAGAAATTGCGGCAACGCTTGAAAGTAGAACGCCAGATATTAAAAACCCTGCAAGAACAAGCGCACAGGGATAGACAAGAACAATTGGCGATGATGTTGGGCTTTGCAGTGTCAGGAACTCTGTTGAGTCTCAAAGGCAAAAATATCCCAGTGTCTACACCTATAACCGCAGTGTTGGTGGGAAAAACACCTGGTTCTGGTGAAGATCCTTACTTGGTATGCTTGGGACACGATAACCGTTGGTATGTGGCAAGTACAGGGGATGTCGTGGATTTGTATGCCGAATTGCCACGAGTTGAAGTACCACCTGAAGTGCTACCACCAGCAGAAATGCCCTTGAAACCGGGACAGTTACTTCTTGGTAGTCAAGAAACATTTGCGATCGCCACCCGCATTCCCAATCCGGTAGAGTCTTTGTATATGGCACCAGAAGTAGCCGAACAACTCAGCCGTGTTACCGCCATCCAAGAACAAGTAGAAACTCATCCCGTGCATCTATCAGGCAGTGTGGCAACGATTTTCAAACGCCGCGCCCGCTATGTGGAACTAGAAGCCGAACTCGAAGAGTTACAAGGTACAGTAGAGCAACAGTCACAACGTCATTGGGAAGAGTTTGTCAATTTAATCGCAATTTTGCAACACTTTGGCGCATTGGATAACTTAGTGCCCACACAACTAGGGCAAATGGCTGCTGCCATCCGGGGTGAAAATGAATTGTGGCTGGGTTTAGTATTCGCTAGTGGTGAATTGGACAACTTAGATCCGCACCATTTAGCAGCAGCAGCAGCGGCTTTGGTGACAGAAACTCCCCGTCCAGATAGTAAGGTTAACTTTGACCTCAGTAATGAAGTCACAGAAGCCTTGGCAAAATTGCGCGGAATTCGTCGTCAGATGTTTCAATTACAACGGCGTTATAACGTAGCATTACCTATATGGTTGGAGTTTGAGTTAATTGCCTTAGTAGAACAATGGGCGTTAGGTATGGAGTGGATAGAACTGTGCAACAACACCACTTTGGATGAAGGCGATGTGGTGAGAATTTTACGGCGGACATTGGATTTATTATCCCAGATACCCCATGTTCCCCATTTGCCAGACTCTTTCCAGCGTAATGCTTATCGGGCAATGCAACTGATTGATAGATTCCCTGTGAATGAAGTGGTTGAGTGAAGAAGACACGGGGATAAAACGTTAAGAAGACGCAAAGACACACTAACACCGAAAAATTAATCTCCCCATCTGGGCGTCCCCGCGTCTTCTTCACCTCTGGTTGTAATTAAAAATGCTTTTTTTGGTTTGTATACTTTATACCAAGTTAGGATAAGTAATATTGTTTGGAATTCCTGGAACAGCTTTGTAACTAAGACTTTTAATCCAAAATCCCAAATCTAAAATCCCAAATTGGTACATTTATGCAAGTTATCAAGATGTTTTTAACAGTTTACTAGAAGTTATTGCGATCGCCATTAACACTTTTCAAGCTTAATACACCAAGTTTCCAGTACCATTCAACTGACGTAAAGAATTTATACAATACGGACAGTCGCAACCAAATAATTTGATTGCTGCATCGCTTTCCTCTTCAGTAAAGTTCAACATGGCAATATCCCGATCTGATACTGATGTGACAACTGTTGCAGAACGTTGTTGAGAGGTATACGGTTGCTTTCTCTCTGAATCTCGAATACACACAAAATCTTTTCCACCATGTGGGTTAGTGATACAGGTACGACCGTCTTGTGTGTGCATTAATCGCTGAGTGATATTAGCATGGGCAGGATTCAATACTCCCAGGGTGGACATCAGGGAAGCGAAAATTGTGGAAGTGGACAGCAAATTAAGTATTAGTTTTCTGTTCATGGGTTTCCCAATAAAATGTTTCTGAACGCTAAGGCTATCCGATTAATAGTTAGAGGTCAAGTGACCTTTTATCTATTTTTATCTAGATAATCAAAAATTTATCAGATTTTTAACTCTCAACTAATAATAACTGGGGAGTGGGGAGTGGGGACTAGTATTTTTGCTCAGTGCTTAGCACTTTCAAGCCAGAAGCTAAAAGCTGATGATTTTATCAGTTGTATCTTACATTTCATGGCTATGTCTATGTGATTAATTTTGTATTTTATGATTCCCAGCTTTCGCACCAATTCAAGTGAAAAATGCGTAATTTGATACTGAAAATGGGTATTACAAATAAGTGTTTTAGATTAAATAGGGTTGTAATGATGATTTTAGGCTTTAGAAAGATTGGTGTTGTGTGTGGTGTATTTTTGTTAGTCAACGTTAGCAGCTTTCACAAGTCAGCAGTAGCTACTATCAATAATCAGTCGCAATTGATAGCACAAGGACAGACTAGAATCCAGTCACATCCAGTTTTTAAGTCGATTTTGCCTAAATTAAAGCAAAAAACTCAAATTAAGATTGTATTGCCGAAGTTTATTCCTGAGTCGGATGGGGAAAACCCAATTTACGCAATTATAGAAACTGCTAGCCAAAAAAGGTACGATATTTTACTTGGTTTTAGTCCCGACTGTGGTGGTGGAAATGCTTGTCGTTTGGGTGGGCTTTCTGCGGAAGCGGTAACTCGGAAAACACCACGCCTGACTGGTAAACCTGTGTCTTTAGTTAAGGGCATCACTGGCTATTTTGTGGATTTTAGTTGTGGTGCTAATTGTTCAGATGCGACCTTGACTTGGCGACAACAGGGTGTGCAATATACTGTTGCGTTGAAAGCTGGCGATCGCACTTCTTTAGTGAAAATGGCTAATTCTGCAATTAATCCCTAAATACGCAGTATCAATTCTCAATAGCCCTGAAAATAGAGTTTCGGGGTATTCCTCTATGATTGAAGTGGAATGTTCATTCGAGGGGTCTTGCTTTATGCAACTGGAAGAGTATTTCAACGTGCTTGCACCCGATGACATCCGACTCAAAGGAACCCGCATCGGGATTGAGAGTATTCTTTACGAGTACATCTATCACTGCAAAACACCAGAAGAAATTGCCGAACAATTTCATACGGTGACGTTGGAACAGGTTTACGCCACGATTTTGTATTACTTAAATCATCGATCGCAAGTTGATGCGTACCTCGCAGATTGGTTGGAATTTTCCCGAACCATGCGCCAAGAGCAACAGCGAAATCCCTCTCCTGCCAGGATCGGGTTTTGGCAGATGCAGGAAGAAAATGCTCTCAAGTAGTTACAGGAAAGCTAATGGCAATCCAGTATCAGACGGTGTATTACCAAAAACATAACGCATCCGACTGCGTTCTAAAAAATTAGCCCTCTCCTTCTAAGTAAGGAGAGAGCTGTATTAATTTTAAGATGTTTCGTAATTTCCCGTGAATTACGAATTACGAATTACTTAATATCCGCCTTCTTCTTCGTATTCTGGCTGTCTTTCTTTGACTTTCTTGGGAATATTCACTGGCTTTGGCGCATCTTCCCAAGCATCGCTTTCTAAGTCGTCATAATCATCGTAATCTTCAGCGTATGGCTTGGTATAAGGCTGGGGTTCAGGCTTTAGCGGTTGTTTATATCTGTCGCTACCGCTTGCTTCACTCCAGTTATCTTCTTCGTCGTCTTCTTCGTATTGAATAGACTCATACTGCCGCGCCTTCATCACTTGACGTTGTGGCCTGACTTCTTCCACATAGTCTTCTGTCCATTCTTCTTCCCTCGCTACGGGTTCGGGGGCGCGGACTCTTGGCTTGGGTGGCTGCAATGGTACTCCACTGGGCAGTTGTTTATCTGGCGTCACTTGGCGTGGTGGAGTGTAGCCGTATTCTTCTTCTGCATCTCGCTCCCACGGTGCTTTGCCGATACCCAAACGCTCTAGTAAACCGACTGTCAACTGGTTCACCCGTTCTTCGGCTCCCTCAAACACAATCAACCGATTGGGGCCTGTGCTGACGATTTCATCGACTGAGAACTCGTAAGTACTTACGAATTGGTCGGGAATTTGGGGCAATCCTAATGAGGCAATAACTATAGATTCAAGTTTACCTGTTTCGCCGTTGAATTTGAAGCCCCGAACTTTGCCTAATACTTCACCGGTTTCTGTGATTACTTCCCAGTTGATTAGGTTGCTGAGAGATTCAACTTCGATATCTTCAATTACATCTTCGTTATCAACTAAGATGACATCACCAATTTGGTTGATGGTGTTGAGGTACATATAGCGCGGTATGCCCGAAATAGAGATCAGGCTGTCTCGCAAACCAAGAGCCACAACCTCTCGCTGATCGATATCTACCCAGACTTGACTGACGATTCCTAGCCGCTTGCCGTTGTCGCGGGTAATTACCTGGGTATTTAATATGTCGGAACGCCTAATTATTTGTTCAGAGGTCATTCTATACCGAGTCCTGATCTCGAATCCGGTTTGTATATACACTATTATTAACAAAAACTCAAGCAGATGTATTGGATGATTGTAATTTAATCCCCAAAACTTGAGTATAAGCTCCTCGTGCTTGAGTAACGCCAATTGTGCGTTCGGCTGATTCTATCATCGGACGACGCAAACTAACAACTATAAATTGCGCTTGTTGTGACTGTTGTTTAATCATTCTAGCTAATCGCTCTACGTTTGCTCCATCCAAGAACATATCCACTTCGTCAAAGGCGTAAAATGGGGATGGGCGGTAGCGTTGCAGAGCAAAGATAAAGCTCAAGGCTGTAAGTGATTTTTCTCCACCAGACATGGAAGCTAGGCGCTGTACTGGTTTACCTTTGGGATGGGCGACTAAATTCAAACCGCTGCTAAATGGATCTTCGGGATTTTCTAATTGCAGGTAACCGTCACCATCGGAAAGGACTGCAAAAATTGATTGGAAGTTTTCATTGACGGCATCGAAAGCTTCTTTAAAGGCGAGTTGCCGCAATGTGGTAAAGTTCTCAATCCGCAAAAGTAATTCGGTGCGTTCCCCTTCTAGCGTTTCTAATTTTTGGGTTAGTTCTTGGAGGCGGTTTTGGGTGCGTTCGTATTCTTCCAACGCCAGCATGTTCACAGGTTCCATTGCCTGCAAGCGTTTGGCAAGCGATCGCAATTCTTTCTGCAATTCTTCTAAGTCTACTTTATCTGGTACTTCCGGCAAAGGATCGGGTAATTCTGCTGCCACGTCACGCAACTGACTTTGCAGTGCAACTAGTTCTTCCCGCCGCTTTTCTTGGGTTTCTTGGAGTTTTTGGATTTCCCATTCTAATTGTTGTTGGCGTAAAAGTTGCGATCGCACTTGCTGTTCTGTGGTGTCGCGTTTCTGTTTTTCTTCACCCAGTTTTTGCTCCATTTGATTCAAGGAGAGGCGGGTTTGGGTGATTTGGTTGTCTAACGTTGTAATTTGGGTGGAGACGCGATGAATCGCATCTGTACAAGAGGTTTGTTGGATTTCGTATTCGGTGATTCGGGTTTCGGCTTCTTGGATTTTTTCTTGGAGGCGTTGTTGTTGATTTTCTAAATTTTTTAATTTTTGTTCGGCTTCCCTTAATGCTGTTTCGCGTTGTTGTAATTGTTGCTCTTGAATTTTAATGGTTGCTTGGATTTGTTGCCATTCACTGGGGGTTTGGGAGGCTTCTAACTCTGCTAATGCATGTCGCAATTGTTGCAGTTGAGTTTCTTGTCCCGGTAATTCCCGCTCTAAAACTGATAACCGAGATTGGGCAGTGGCTAATTTTTCGGTGTTTTGGACTAATTGCGATCGCGTCCCTTCTAATTGCGTTGTTAAATTTTTAATATCTTTGTGCAATTGTTCTAATTGCAACTGCTGTTCCCGCCGCGTCTGTCGGGTTTCTGTTAATTCTTGCGTCAATTGTTTGGTTTTGGTTGACAAATTAGCGATCGCTTCAGTGCAACGCTCTAAAACTCGTTCAATGTCCACCAACCGATTTTTTAAACCAATAACTTCATCAGATTCCGCTGCTTCACCGGTACCAAATCGCAACGCCGAACGTTGAGTGTTGCTGCCACCAGTCATTGCACCGCTGGTTTCCAACAATTCCCCGTCTAAGGTGACGATGCGATACAGTCCTAAATTTTTTCGCGCTTGTTCGAGAGTCGCAAACACCACCGTGTTACCGAAGACATAGCTGAATACATCTTTGTAACGGCGATCGCAATCAACTAAATTTACAGCATAGTTGACGAAGCCGCTAGCAAAACGCAGCGTTGCATCTTGAGTAAATTTCGGTGCAGAAACTTTATTCAGCGGTAAAAAAGTCGCCCTCCCGGCACGTTTTTGTTTGAGCAATTCAATACCTGCTGCGGCAATGCCGTCATCTTCTACCACAATATGTCCCAAACGTCCACCAGCGGAGATTTCCAAAGCTAGCTGATAGCGGGGTTCCACTCGTCCCAACTGTACAACTAAGCCGCAAACACCAGGCATTCCCGATTGTAAAATTACTTTACTGGCTTGGGTGCCTTGGACTTCTTGTTGTGCTTGCGCTTGGGCTTCTAATTTATCTAACTGGCGTTGTTTTTCGCGTTGTTCGGCAAGTAACCGCTTTTGGGTTTCCTGCTGAATTTGCAATTCTTGTTCTGTGGCTGAGAGATTTTGAGCTAAATTTTGGATGGGTTCGCTAGAAGCATTAAATTCCGTTTCCAGTTGATTACATTCAGCTTGTTTTATGGCTAATTCGGGTTCATGGCGTTCAATTAATTGAGTTTGTTCTTGGATGAGTTGCTGTAACTGGTTATTGCGTTCCCTCAGTTGTGCTTGTTCTGTGCGTTGGGGTTCCAGAGTTTGCAGCAAAGTTTCAATTTGACGGTTATACGCCGTTTGTTGCTGCACCCACGCTTCTGAAGCTGAGGCGATTTCGGCGGCAGCTTGGCGGGAGGTTTCTAAAGCTTGTTGGGCTTCATTTCTTTGGTGTTGGGAAGACGCTATGAATCGCGTCTCTACAAGTTGGGTTTCGGAAATTTGTTGGAGGGTGTGGTGGTGTTGTTGAATTTCTTGCTGAGTTTGAGTTAGGCGCTTGGCAGTTTCTTGGGAAGTTGTTTGTAATTCGGTTTGCTGACGCAACAATTGTTTGCGTTCCGCCTCTTGGGTAGCGAGGGTAGATTGCACCGCCAAAAGTTCCTCTTCTCCCAATGCTTTCACATGGGCATTGAGTTCTTCGAGTTCAGCGGTTTTTTGGACGATTTCGGAATTTAAAGTTGTGAGTTGGGTATTGAGTTCAGTAGAATTGCGATCGCCATTTTGAATTTCGCCAACCAACTTTTCTTGGTGTGCTTGCAGAGAACGCCAAGATAAAACAGCTTCCCAAGATTGCTTCGCCAGAAATTCCGTGCGGAGTTTTTGATACTTCTCAGCTTTAGCACGATCTTGAGAAAGGCGATCGCGTTGTGTAGTTAATTCCGTCTCAATAATCCGACAACTATCTTCCTTCTCCTTCACCTCATCCAAAGTAGACTTCGCTTGATTAATTTTGCGATCGAATGCTGCCACCCCAGCCAACTCATCAATAATTTCCCGCCTCTCCCGCGCATTCATCGAAATAATACTGGTGACATCCCCCTGCAACACCACGTTGTAACCTTCAGGATAAACCCGCAGATTACTTAATTCCTCATGCAACTCCGTCAGCGTACAACTTACACCATTGATAAAATAATTCGACGTATAACTCCCCTGATGAGTCACCCGCAACTTCCTAGTAACACTCCACTCTGCCAATTTTGGATTTTGGATTTTGGATTTTAGATTTTCTTCCCCCTCTTCCTCCCCTTCCTCCCTCTGCGCCTCTGCGCCTCTGCGTGAGACTTCATCCGACAAATCAAACGTCACCGTCACACTAGCCTCAATCGCCGCCCTACTTTTAGCCGTTTGAGTATTATTCACCAAATCCGGCAAGCGATCGGCTCGCATTCCCTTAGAACTAGCGAGTCCCAAACAAAACAGCAGCGCATCGAGAATATTTGATTTACCCGAACCATTTGGCCCAGATATGACAGTACACCCCGGCAGCAGAGGGACTGAGGTAGTACCGCCGAAGGATTTGAAGTTGGTAAGTTCCACGCGCTTGATATGCACCATAGGGCGCTGGTTAACTAGGCTAATGGCTATTGAAGAACAAGTGTATCAACTAATTCAAGATCCGCAAGAGGGTGGAGGAGAGAATTTAGGATTATCGAACCGCAGAGGCGCAGAGAACGCAGAGGAGGGAGAAGAAAATCTAAAATCTAAAATTCCAAATTGGTAAGATTTTAGTGTGCAGTAGATAAACCATCTGGTAAGTTATGCAATTAGAAGATTACTTTGACTTTCAACGTCCCGATGATATTTGACTCAAAGGTACAAGAATAGGAATTGAAACTATCCTTTACGAGTACATCCACCGCGCTCAAACTCCAGAATAAATTGCCAACATTTATACATCACTCACGCTAGAACAAGTTTACGCTACTATTCATTATTATTTGCACAATAAAGAAGCTGTCAGCGCCTACATAGCTGATTGGTTGGAGTGGAGTCATAGAATGCAGGAAGAACAGCGCCGCAATCCCTCACCGACTGTTATCAAATTGAGAAAATTGTTAGCTGAAAAACAAGCTCTGCCAAAAGCACAGCATAATGACTATTAAATAAGCAAACTGGGGTTTGAGTAAGTCAAAGCTTGTTTTGAGTAAGTCAAAGCTTGTTTTACTTGCGGAAAACACCAAAATCAGAAAGCAAACTGGGGTTTGAGTAAGTCAAAGCTTGTTTTGAGTAAGTCAAAGCTTGTTTTACTTGCGGAAAACACCAAAATTAGAAAGCAAACTGGGGTTTGAGTAAGTCAAAGCTGATTTTACTTGCGGAAAACACCAAAATTAGAAAGCAAAAGCTTCTTTTGAGTAAGTCAAATGGCATTTTGAGAAAGTAATTGCAGGTTTTACTTATTAAATTTAGTCAAAAGATGAAGTTTAAATAAAGTTCTTAAAAATATTGCTGATAAATGCTAATTATTTTTTGCCGAAATACTTTACAAGTATAAAATCATACTTTTTTATAAAAATAAGAAAGGCGATCGCCCTGTGCCAAGAATCTGCGTAGGCGTAGCCCGTCGTAGACATCGCCTTTCCCTAAACCTTCATTCTGGGAGACAATTACAATTTCTAAGCATCGGTAAGGCAGATCGGACTAGATGAGCCTGTGGATGCTGGAATGTTTCCATTAATTTCGATTTAGAGCGATCGGTAAAGTCGCCCTTGCTTTTACAAGACGCTTCCCTTGGAGGAAGTGTTTGTTTCCATTAATTCCGATTTAGAGCGATCGGTAAAGTTGGTTTATCAGGAACGGGCAAAACTAGCTTGTTTCCATTAATTCCGATTTAGAGCGATCGGTAAAGCACACTAGCACCAATCAGGGTCATGGTTTAGCATTTGTGTTTCCATTAATTCCGATTTAGAGCGATCGGTAAAGATCCAAACCACAAAAAGCAGTTTGAAGAGTGCGTGTTTCCATTAATTCCGATTTAGAGCGATCGGTAAAGAAAACCTCGCCTGCGATCACCAAGCCGTCCTATCTGTTTCCATTAATTCCGATTTGGAGCGATCGGTAAAGAGTATTTCAGTATCTTTGACTGCGCGTGTACCCCAGGGTTTCCATTAATTCCGATTTAGAGCAATCGGTAAAGGGAAACTAGACAACAAACTGCTGCCTTTAAGATCGAGTTTCCATTAATTCCGATTTAGAGCAATCGGTAAAGGCGGATTCACCGTTGTTAGCGTACCTATAGAAACGGTTTCCATTAATTCCGATTTAGAGCAATCGGTAAAGTGTACTGGATTTTTCAATTGTAGATGGATAACAGTAAAGTTTCCATTAATTCCGATTTAGAGCAATCGGTAAAGTCCTCGCGCTCCTCAGCAACAGCAGGTTCCAATTGAAGGTTTCCATTAATTCCGATTTAGAGCAATCGGTAAAGATTCCAAATGCAAAATATCATGTACGTGAGGCTTTAGAGTTTCCATTAATTCCGATTTAGAGCAATCGGTAAAGTTAAATTCTACTCCCTCCTCAAAACGTTCAGTAATCAAGTTTCCATTAATTCCGATTTAGAGCAATCGGTAAAGAGTTCGTCCAGGAGGCTTTGTCCCGTAAGGGTTTCAGCCACCAAATCGACACCACTCTGAAAAAGATTATATATCTTGTGCGAAATTAAGTAAAATACATACCTCAAATCCTTCTGGTGTAAGGCATCGACACCACTAAACGAAAAATATAGCGTTTCGGCGATTCGGCGAGTGGTGTCGATGAACATCTCAAACCTCACATAGTTAGGGTGTGTTGTCGCCAAGCGCCGCACCATAATATACAGGACTTAGACAAACAATAGCTGAAAAGAGTGATTTACAGGTAGGGGCAATTCATGAATTGCCCCTACAGCGCGTAGTTTTGCGTAAGTCCTAAATATAGTCTACCGAGATGCCGTACCTTCCGTTCAGCTATTCTCCTATGGCTTTTTCACAGCTTCAACTTTTGCTTCTACCTTCACCGTTTTCACACCTTGAACTTCCTTAGTCAAGGTTTCAGCTTTTTTGAGTTCTTCAACAGAAGCCGCTGTCCCTTTGAGAATAATTTCAGCCTCTTTGCTTTCCACTTGTAACTTATTCCCTGGTAAACCTTGATTCAACTTTTGACTAACTTTAGTTCTTAAATCACTTTCAGCTTTTGTTCCTGCGGTTTTTAGGGAATCGGTTTTAACTTTAGTGTCTGTAGTCAGTGGTGGAACAATGGTTGGTTGTGCTGGAACTTTAAGAATTTTATCAACACTTGGATTGGTTTCGGAAGCTGGTGTTGCTGGCGCTTGAGAGGCTTCATTAGTAGTGCTAGGAGTTTCGGAACCAGTTTTAGTAGTGTCTTGGCAGCCAACAGCACCAATTAGCAGAATGCCACTAACTAGAAATGGAATTAGTTTTTTCATTATTTATCTCCGAATTCAGTACTTGAAGCGATTAATTGAACTGTGTGTTGTGATGAGGAGCAAATGTTAAAAATTTGTCATTATTCATTAGTTCTTTGTCCTTTGCAAATGACTAATAATCAATGACTAAAATTTTGTAGGTTCGTAGTAAGCACTTTAGTGCTTAAAAAATCGATGACTAAAGTCCTGACTACAAACACATAAGTCTGTGGCGATTAATTTTAGGTAGATACTAACTAGCTTTTTTGGAATGAGACGATGCCACCCCACAGTGGTGATTCGATGTTATCAGATTTGAGCAAATTTGGCGATGTTTACAACAACCTTGCTTCTGAACTCAAAATTTCTGGGTTTTTCCAATTCTCTGCCAGCAAAATTACCAACAAAATGTTACTTTAAAAAACTATGGCGATTTTGATTTGAATGAGATACATGGTAGGGGCGCACAGCTGTGCGCCCCTACTGACAATGCCCAAAATACCAGGAAATATTAGCCAATGCCCTACCTGACTTCTGCAAAAGAAATTCGTGCCATTGTCGCTGAATATACTCATGCTAAAACGTTGTGGATAGATACAGAAGTGGCTGACTATAAAAGCCGTAATCCCAGGTTGTCGCTGATTCAGGTGTTGGACGATCCTCATGATATGAGTGGCGATCGCGTTTATCTTTTAGATGTCCTAGAACAGTCTGATATTATAGCTGAATTTATTCAAGAAATCATGTTAAATCCTACTATTGAAAAAGTTTTTCATAATGCCAGTTACGATCTAAAACTTCTCGGTAGTAAAAAAGCCAAAAATATTACTTGCACTTTAGAAATTGCTAAAAAAATTCCTTATTATCTCTTGCCGTTACCTAATTATCAACTCAAAACTTTAGCTACTGCACTTTGTAGTTTTAACAATATTGACAAACAAGAACAACAAAGCGATTGGGGAAAACGTCCCCTCACTGAAGAACAAATGGAGTATGCTTACCTAGATTGTATTTATCTGGCTCAAATTCACTCAAATTTGTTAGAATTACAAGCCCAAACTAACCCCGATCCTGCAACGGAAGATTTAAGAATACTTAGTGCTAGATACTCGCAACTTGAGCAGCAATATAAGTTATTAAATTCCGAATTTGAGCATTTGCAAGAACGGATAAAAAAAGCTATGCAAACCCAAAATATATCTGAAACTGCTGATTACAAGCTGAGTAGTTATGAGCGTACCACAATCAAAACTACGTTTACAGAACTCGCAAATCTAGCACAAAGTGAAGGTATTAATTTAGATTTTCCTATTACACTAACTCAGAAACTCCAAAAGGATTTAGGGGAAAATTTAGAACAATTATCTGTAGATATTGACAAAAGCACCGCTTGGCGATTGACTGCCAAAACTCCAGATGCTGAAATGGAGAATGATTAAGAGACGCGATAAATCCATGATTAAGAGAGACGCGATAAATCGCCGTCTCTACAAAGTTGCAAAAAATTTGTAGGTTGGGTTTCGTTCCTCAACCCAACACTCTTATACCAATTCTTTATGAAGATGCACAGAATATTAAAAAACGAACCGCCAAGAACGCCAAGAACGCCAAGATAAAAGCTTAAGAGAGTTTTGTGCAGCTTCATCAAGAAACAGTATTATCAATAGACCTTTTGCGTAAATGCGGGATGAATTGAGATTTTTGATAAAGGCTAAAGGTGGATTCTTTGCGTCTTTGCGTCTTTGCGTGAAGTAAAAATCATCCCCAGACTCAGCAATGCCTTCTTTCTGTTGGTTGATGTCCACTAAGAATTGAGTTTATTTTTGATGCCATTTTGAGTTTATATTGCCTTTGCTGCTATTTTCTCTACGATCGCAGCGTTAGCAGAGTGATTAAATTGACAAGGGTACAGGGTTTGACGATTTTAAATTTTCGATGACAAGATTTATTCGACCCAATAGAACCGAAGCATATAGCTTGCTTCTTTGGAGAAGTACCGAAATAATTTTTAATCTAAAATCTAAAATTTGCACAATCAATTAACAAAATTTTGTGAAAGCTGTATCAAAAGTTAGAATAATTCTTCTGCTAAAGAATTAAAATTTGGATTTTGGGACTAATTTATTTCAGGTGTTCTCAAGAAAGAATGAAGGCGTCAGTCACCAGATTTTCTTATTCTGACTTCTGACTTCTGAATTGGTGAATTCTTTAAGGCAGTTTATCTTAACTTATGATACGGCGTTTATTTAGGCAAAAACTAACAAAGGTAAATAAAGTATTTACCATAGCTATTTTTACTACATTGACAGCAATTAGTATTGTTTCTTGCAGTAGAAATGACAATGTATTGGTGACAGAAGTTGGAGTTAGTCCCCCTACCCGTCGTTCAGCTATCAGAAATAAAGCTGAGGCATTCTATGTTCAGGGAAAAAATCAACATGTCAACGGTGATTTGCAAGCGGCGATCGCTTCTTATGGTAAAGCAATTAATGAAAATTCCCAATATGTCGCTGCTTACAACGGCCGGGGATTAGCTTACTTTGATTTGGGAGACAAGGAAAAAGCGATCGCAGATTATAATGAAGCGTTGCGTATCAATCCTAACAATGCCGAAGCCTACAATAACCGAGGAAATGCCCGCGCCTCACTCGGAAATAACCGAGAAGCAGTTAAAGATTACACTGAAGCGATTCGCCTGAATCCCAACTACGCCGAAGCCTACAATAACCGAGGAAATGCCCGCGCCTCATTAGGAGAACAAAACAGGGGAATAGATGATTTTGACCAAGCCATCAGCCTTAACCCCAACTATGCCATCGCCTACAATAACCGAGGAAATGCCCGTTCTGCCAATGGAGATCCCCAGGGAGCGATCGCAGATTACAATGAAGCAATTCGCCTCAATCCTAACTTTGCCCCTGCCTACAATAACCGCGGAAACGCCCGCGCCAAAAATGGAGACAAGGAAGGGGCACTTAAGGACTTGGAACAAGCAGCAAACATCTTTCAAACTCAAGGTAACAATGATTTATACCAACAAGTGACGAAAAATATCAAAGAACTTGGGCAGTAGGGATTAGGCAGTGGGGAGATAGTGGGAATAACCAATGCCTCATGCCCCATGCCCTATCCCCAATTCTTAGTTGACAAAATTACATCCCAGAACCAATGTGAATACGATCCTCAACTTCCGCAAATTTTTCCTGTGCTTGCTGCTCAGTACTCAATAGTGAAACAACGATCGCCACAATAAATGCTAGAGGAATAGTAACTAATCCAGGATTTTTCAGGGGGAAGGGCGCCGAAGCGTGCTTGAGAATTGTTACCTGAATAGTAGGTGACAAATAAATCAGCACCAACGATGAGAAAGTACCTACTAACATACTCGCAACCGCCCCGTTAGTGGTAAAGCGTCGCCAAAGCATTGATAGGAGCAATGCTGGGAAGTTGGCACTAGCAGCGATCGCAAATGCTAAACCTACCATATAAGCCACATTTTGTCCTTTAAACAAAATGCCCAGGAATATGGCTACTAACCCCAAAAGCATTGTCGCACCACGAGCCACCTTCAGCTGTTCTGACTCGTCAGCATGACCTGAACGCACCACGTTCACCCACAAATCGTGGGACAATGCAGCTGCACCTGAGAGTGTCAACCCAGCAACAACTGCCAAAATTGTCGCAAACGAAACAGCGGCAATAAAGCCTAAGAAAGCATCACCACCGAGAAATTCTGCTAACATCGGTGCAGCCATATTACCACCAGTACCAATTTGCTTGATGGCATCTTGACCTACTAGCACCATCGCCCCAAAGCCCAGGATGAAGGTTAGGAGATAAAAAGCGCCAATAATAGCTGTGGCATAAGTAACAGAGAGGCGTGCTGCTTTGGCGTCAGGTACTGTATAGAAACGCATCAGGATGTGGGGTAGTCCAGCGGTGCCGAACATCAACGACATCCCCAAGGAAATAGCATCAAAGGGGTCAGAAACTTGTTTTCCGGGAGCTAATACACCTGTGTACTTATCTGCCGCAGCGGCAAAAAGAGCCATTGGGTTAAAGCCAAATCGTGCCAGTACTAAGATAGCTAGCAAGATAGTTCCGCCAAGCAACAGAACTGCTTTGATAATTTGTACCCAAGTTGTGGCAATCATGCCGCCAAAAATCACATAAGCCATCATCACACAACCAACGATGACCACGGCTAATTCATAATCAAAGCCAAACAGCAGTTTAATTAGCTCCCCAGCACCCACCATCTGGGCAATTAAGTAGAAGCTAATTACCGCTAAGGTTCCAATTGCAGATGCTATGCGTACAGGTTTTTGTTGTAAGCGATAAGCTACCACATCAGCAAAAGTATATTTGCCTAAGTTACGTAGTGGTTCTGCAATCAAAAACATGACAATCGGCCAGCCCACCAGGAAGCCAATAGAATAAATTAAGCCATCAAAGCCGTTGAGTGCCACCAGCCCAGCGATACCTAAAAAGCTAGCTGCACTCATGAAATCTCCTGCTAGGGCTAGCCCATTTTGGAAACCGCTGATTTTACCGCCGGCTGTGTAAAAGTGTGCGGTACTTTTGGTGAGCTTTGCCGCCCAATAGGTAATGCCTAAAGAACTTATAACAAACAGAAAAAAGAAAGCGATCGCCAACGGGTTAAAGTGGCCAAGTCTGGAAATATCCGCTATCGCCAGTGGCACACCGCCCCAAAACACAATATTATTCATGCTTATTTGGGTTTGATATTTTGGATTTTGGACTAGAAATTGCTAATAACTAATTCACTTGCGTGTCAGTTTTGCGATTTGGTCATCGTAACTGCTATTTGCCCAACGCACGTAGATAAAAATTAATACCCATGCTGAGACAATTACCAGCGCCCCTAGTAAAATTCCCAGACTTAGACCTGGAACTACTAATGACCCCAACAGGGGCTTATTGAACGCGATTAACAGGATAAAACCAAAGTAAATAAACATCATGGCTCCACTCAGAATCAGGGATACCCGCCAACGTTCAGCCGCGAGAGCCTGGAGAGCCTTTGTGCGATCGTTCATGTCTTCCTTTAGGTTGAGAAGATTAGGTCAGATTGTCTCATTGAAGTTGATTTCTGCATAATTTTCTTAAAGATTATTAGTAAATCTATTGCTATCTCAAGTAATAAAATTAACTTTACTAAGTAATATACAAAATGAAAAGACAATAGTGACACTGTTATGATATGCGTAAAATTACAGTTGCTATTAGATATAAATAAAGCTGAAATATCGATGATTTGTTACCCAGTTACTAACTCAGCAGTGGCTTATTGTATTGAAATAGCCAAATAACGGCTAAAAATATCAAGTTTTGATATACAAAAAAATTAAACTTAAGCCGTATTTATTGGTAGGTTTTTTACCTTTCAAGTGTGATAAAAATTTTTGTCAACTATATAATCAATTAAAATAATTTGCTTTATTGAAGTTTTCTTTATAAGAAATACCAAAAAATACCGGAGTTAATTACGTAAACAAACAGTAATATTTATATCATCAGCTTGCTAATATACAGATGGAGCAGTCAAAAATATGGTAAATTATGATACTGAAACTGTCTGACTCAGTTTTCATTTGCGTTGCAGTTGGCATAGATGAAAACTTCATCATTTTAGTGAGAAAAAGCTGATTTTAGCAAGGTCTCTGGCTATATCAACTAATCGATAGTACCTTAAGTTTCGCAAAAATATTTGGTAAAAAATGCGAAAAGCATCAACCTCAGTTTGTAGATATAGATTGATCTACAAAAATGAGATGCACGTTTTAACTTAGCCCTCAAAAAGCCTGAATTTCAGCTTCTACCATACCACCAAGCAGAATATATGTTCATTGAAACACTATTCACAGAGCCGATTTATTTTTTCAGAATCATTATAATTGTCATATTTTCCATTACTTTGCACGAACTTGCTCACGGCTGGGCTGCTATGAGTCAGGGAGATAACACTCCACAAAAAACTGGTCATCTCACCCTTAATCCTGTAGTTCACATGGGCAAAGAATCAATCATCTTTCTGTGTCTCATGGGTATAGCTTGGGGACAAATGCCCGTCAACCCTTCTAAATTCCGCTCTCCCAAGCTAGGCAATATTTTGGTATCCGCAGCTGGACCATTATCAAATCTGACTTTAGGCATTCTATTTATTGCAGTGCTTAAACTTCTTGCTAACTTGAGCCTTCCAGGACTATTCAGTGTCGAATTTCTTTACCTAGCGGCTCGAATAAATTTGATTTTATTTCTGTTTAATCTTTTGCCAATTCCACCACTTGATGGCTTTCATGTCTTCAGTGAAATTTTCCCTAAGTTAAAGCCATTAGAAAATACCCAATTCGGAATCTTTGCAATGATGCTTCTATTTATAATTCCTGAATTTGGGACGGGACTTAGTACCATTGCTGATTTAGTTATCCGCTCAGCACTTGGGGTAGAGTCATTAAGTTTTTAGTGAGGTGCCGTTGGCGAACGCGAGTGCGTGTCGCAGACAAGCCTCTCGAACGCGAGTGCGTCTTTGTTCGCGCAGCGTCTCCGAGAGAAGAAGGAAAAGAGAAGGCTTTACGCTGCGCTATCGCCGCGACATGTTGATGTAGGGTAGGTTACCACCGTAGACATAGCTCTCAACCAACCAAAAGAGCGAATTTCTACAAAAATGGTGTTTCGTGCCTTATACCATTTTTCACAAGCTGTTCTCCGTGGTGATGCACATGAGGCTGTTCCTTATCTTGTGGAACGTCAAAAGCTCTTTGGATTAGTTAAAGCAAGGCGTAAGCGTCAATGTCAAGGGTGACGCTTACACCGAACAAATTTGGGCTTTATCTTCTTAAGTTGACACCAATGAGCATTGCTAAACTCTTGACCTAGTAGTTCGCCAAGGGAACTTTGCTGGGTAAAGGGTAAGGGGTAAGGGGGAAAGGTTTTAAATCCCTTACCCTTTTCCCTTTCCCCTTTCCCCAGCCCTCACAAGCGCACTTTTGGGTTGCCAGACTACTAGTTTTGCTCAGAAAAAGTTATCTCTGCCGTTGTCTCAACAAGTATTCAAATGTGCTTGTGGTATTAAGCTTCTGGAATTTGTTTACCGACAACTTGTGATTTAAGAGTAGTGATTTCACTAGTTAACTCTTTCCTAGTTGAGGCTTTGAGTAAATAGCGGTAAACAAACCAAACAGAATAACCAATACCAATCAACTCAAAGGTAGGAGCTACCAAGGGAATATCATTCAAAGCATCTAATACTGCCAAGAGTACTTTAACTCCAACAATTGCTCCGACAATTAAACCAATGGTAACTAGGGGCTGCTTATATTGATTAAAGAAGCTTCCCACATATTCAGGCAATGTTGCTAAAAAGCTAGAAACTTGCTCTCCGTATTTTAGCCATTCATCTTGAGGCTGCGCGGGAGGCTGGAGTTTGGTTATGGTTCCCGCTTGGCTATTGATTTCTGGCACTGTAGCCTCTTTGGATGTGGTTTCCGTAAAATCTTGTTCTGGCATTTTCACTCCCATTAATTTGACAGTTGAGTTTTTCTAATCTGGATAATTACAACCAAAAGGCTGTTGATTAGCGAATGCATGAGTCCACCACTACAATTGGGTCAAGAGCAGAAAACGGTTTTAGTATCCTATAACCATAATTGCCCCGTAATATCTACTGCATCAACTACAAGGTAGAAAATCAGTGAGGGCATAGAACTCAGAAGACATCAGAATGTATTATAATCAGCTTTCTAAGTTGTATTTTTGCCATCAACTAAAATCCTCAGGTTGTAGATTATCTGATTCCGTGTCATTTGCTCATAATCGTACTAAATCTCAGTACAAATCATGCAAAAATGAATCCACCTCTCATTTATATAAGCTTAAAAGCCGATTTTATCCGATATTAAAGCTATCTTAAGGCGGGATGGTCAATAAACGCATTGGTATTGATATTAATACGTAATATAAGTTTTTCTGTGTTTACGTATACTAGACTTGGAAACTATCTTATGATGATGGGATTGGGGACTGGGGATTGGGGACTGGGGGCGGAAGATTAGCTAGAATTCAATTCCTAATCCCCAGTCCCTACTCCCTACTGCCTACCCCCCAATCCCCAATCCCCAGCATAAGCTTATCCTAATTATCTGGTGAGTAATGATTTGCTCTTGCTATAAAAGAGGATAATCTAGATGTTAATCACCGGTTAAAGTGGTTTGCACAAGCTAGACTGATTTGGTGATGTTTGCGGGAAGGCAAGGAGGTTTGAGAAATGCCAACTCAAAAGCCAACCCCTATTGACAGCAGTTCAGAAAGCAAAAAAGTGTCAGCGTCAGAGCCATCAACAGACGAACTCCCGACCATAGAATTTCCCTCACAAGGGAAACTCAAAGCCAGTTCTTGGCGCATTCATCAAAAAATTGGCTACGGCTACTTTGTAGCTATTGGAATTGGATTTTTTGGTTCACTGACTGGGTTGGTAATCGCCAACTATTACCGAGGAAGGGAAGTCAGGCAATTAAATCAAGCTCATGAACAAGGACAATTACTGAGTAATTATAAGGATGCAGTAGTAGGGGCACAATTGCATAGTTCTAACTTAGTTGCTGTGTTGGAAAATTCACAACGGTTGGAAAGCAAAAAAGCTGATTTTCTCAAGAGTTTTGAAAAAGCTAAGCAACTAGAGTCAAAAATTAACGGATTTATTGACAGTAAACCTAAAAGACTAGCTGCAACAAGTTCGACTTTACAGACGTTATTGCAGGATTATGAAACTAATTTAAAAGCTTATGTTGAGCAATTTGAGGCGGTTTTAGAGAAAATTGATTCCCAGCCAGTAAAGCCCGAAGAGATTTCCTCAGCCCGATCGCAGTTATTAACAATTATGCGTAGTGATACAGCCATGCGGCTAGATCAGCTTTCGCAAAACTTGACTAATATCCTGCAAACTGCGGAAAATCAAGAGCAAGAAAGGCAAAAATCCTTTGAGGACGCAAAACTAGTTGAGCGATTCATCGTGATTGCGAGTATGCTGGTTTCCGTGGCGATCGCAGTTATTGTAGCTTGGCGGACTAGTCGAGCGATCGCTGAGCCAGTAATCGTTGTCACCCAAGTGGCTGAGCAAGTCGCAAGGAAATCTAATTTCGATTTGCGAGCTCCCATCACCACCGAAGATGAAATTGGTTTACTCGCCAAATCTCTGAATCGTTTGATTGAGGGAGTTTCTGAGCGAACTAAAGAATTACAACAAGCGAAAGAATTAGCTGAAGCTGCTAGCAAGGCAAAAAGCATATTTTTGGCAAATGTCAGCCATGAGTTACGCACACCGTTAAATGCTGTGATTGGCTTGAGCCAACTTCTAGAAGACGATGCCACCGATCTTGGTTTATCGGCAGACTTTATCACAGACTTAGAAACAATTAACTCAGCCGGGAAACATCTACTGCACTTGATTAACGAAATCCTCGACTTGTCAAAAATTGAAGCGGGGAAAATGACTCTCTACCCAGAGACATTCGAGATTGCAACGCTGATTCATAACGTTGTCCTCACAGTCAAATCAACTATAGAAAAAAATGCCAATGTCCTAGAAGTGAATTTTGACGAGCAACTTGGCACTATGTACGCCGATCAAACTCGGATGCGTCAGGTGTTATTAAATTTACTTAGCAATGCAGGTAAATTCACTACAAACGGCAAAGTTATTCTGACAGTCAAAAGAGAAAAAGACGACTTGAGGCCAGATGCTCCTTTGGGCAGCATTACTTTCACTGTCAGCGACACAGGCATAGGTATGTCTCACCGTCAACAGCAGCAATTATTTCAACCTTTCACACAAGGAGATACATCGACTACGAAAAGATACGGTGGTACAGGACTGGGTTTGGCAATTAGCCGTCACTTCTGTCAGATGATGGGCGGGGAAATTATTGTCAACAGTCAGCCGGGAGTTGGTTCTACTTTCACCATTCGTCTGCCGATGACAGTGCAGGAATAATATCATGTCCGGTTGAATACTTGTAGTTAAGGCTGAGGCGGGGACGCGGGGACACGGAGACGCGAAGAATTTTGAATCTTCAATCCAAAATTTAAAATCTAAAATTCGGTGAAAGTGCGTTAGCGTTCGCGGAGCGTCTCGTAGAGAAGCTCGTCGTAGACATCGCCACTCATCGCTACTTACTGAGAAAATTATCCGTAATAGTGTAAAGATAACATGTATCTACCCTACGGAATAGTTAAATCTTAGGTGGAGTAATACCTGTGCCGATTATTAAAAGTACGAGCGAGGTTGAAGGACAGCGGGTTGAGATTTTTATTGAGGTAGATCGAGAACCTGATGCAAATGTAAATAATGGATACGATCCCTATGGCAATACAAGAGACGGTTCTCGCCAAAGGGTTGCCCAAGCTGTCCAGGATGTGGGTGATGTTTTTGGAGAGGGCATAAAGCTAGCACGTGAATGTGCTGCCAAAGCCATACAAAGTTTTCAACAAATGCATGAGGCTGCCAAGCCAGATGAATTAGAACTGCAACTAGGTATCAAGGTTGGTTCTGAGGTGGGTGCAGTAATACCAGTAATAGCAAAAGCCAGTGGGGAAGCACAAATACAAGTCACGATGAAATGGAAACTCAAAGAAACTCCCCAACAATTAATAACTCAGGACACTTCTCAACAATCAGTAACTTCAGCACCTTAAGTAAGTCGCCTGAAAAAATTAAAGGTTTGTAGTAAGCGCTTTAGCGCTGAAGTGCTTACTACGAGCTTTACTTTTCTTTCTAATACCAATTCTGTATGAAGATGCGCCAAACTATATGACAAACGTAGACGCAAAGCGGCTTGCCACAGGCTACCGCAAAGCACGCAAAGAAAGAAAGAAGAAGCTAAGAAAATTTGGCGCAGCCTTACAAGGAAATGGTATAAATCTTCTGAATTCTGAATTCTGAATTCTTAATAGCAATACCAAATTGGCAGTAAAGGCTAATCCAAAATCTAAAATCTAAAATCCAAAATCGCTATGAGTGTGGAATCAATTTCGCCATTAGCTAAAATATTGCCTTATTCGCTGATTGTTGGTCAAAAACAGCTAAAACTGGCTTTGGAGTTGGCATATATCGCCCCACGCATTGGTGGTGTGTTACTAAGCGGACAACGAGGAACTGGTAAATCTACGGCTGTACGGGCTTTTACTCAGATGATGTACGGTAAACTCCCGGTTACTTTACCAATTAATGCTACAGAAGATCGAGTAGTTGGGGGTTGGCAAATTGATAAATTAATGCAAAGCGAGCTCAAACCCCAACCAGGATTGCTCACAGATGCAGATGGCAGCTTACTTTATATTGATGAGGTGAATCTACTTGATGACCATATCGTGAATATTATTCTCGATGTCACTTCCACAGGAATCCTAGAGGTGCAACGAGATGGTCAAGATAAACAACTGCCGGTTTCCTTTACCCTCGTGGGAACGATGAACCCAGAAGAAGGGGGACTGCGACCGCAGTTACTAGACCGTTTTGGTTTAATGGTCAGCGTTACAGCAGAAGCTAATGAAGATGAACGAGTAAAAATTCTGCAAACGGTTTTAGAGTTCGATGGAGCAGTAACTGAATTAAAATCCGGTAAATCTTCATCTTATATTAATGACGCTTTAGAAGAAGATCAAAAACGCAAGGATGTATTGCAAACTGCCAAGGATAAGTTTTCGTCGGTTAAAATTCCTGAAAACATTGCGAGAAACTGCGTCAAGTTAGCAGCAGCTGTTAAAGCCGAAGGTAACCGTGGTGACTATACTATAGCTTTGGCTGCTCGTGCCTATGCAGCGCTTGAGGATGTGGAAGAAGTAACAAACGAACATGTGGCAACTGTGGTTCAGATGGCGCTTCAGCATCGTCACCCCGAAGGCCTCCAAAACAGTCAGATGCTGTGGAATGAAAAATATCAGCAGATTGTAAGAGATATTTTAGATCTGGAAGGTGACTGAGTTGGCAGAATCATTTCGACTCAGTTTGGATGACTCATTTACGCGATCGCTTGCCTGTGCTGCCATCACTCCAGGTTTGCGAAGTATTCTGCTGTTTGATAGCTCTTTAGAAGTGTTGCAGCTGGCTGCTCAAATCACAGCCGACATGCTGGAGGTTGTTGGTTATCCAGTGAAAACTGTATATCTCAACAGCTTTGAGTCTGAAGAAAACCTCTGGGGTAGCTGGCAGTTAGGCGCTCAATCAGAAAAACAGGCCTTGCAATGGAAACCGGGTTTGCTAACAAATGATTCCCAACTTTGCTTGGCGATAATTCCAGACTTGACTAAGCTGAGTCTCGCAGCAGCACGAGCTTGTGTGGTGCTAATGGGAGCAGATGTGGCACATTTGGAACGTCACGGACAGCAAAGCCAATTCCAACCGAATATTTGTTGGTTGGCGGGTTGTGCTACTGGCGAAGTGGGAATGGTTTCTCCACACTTGTTAGACAGATTTGCTCTGCGGTTAAAAGGACAGATAAGGAAGACGACGGATAGGGCAAAGGAAATTCTGGAATTGATTGATGACGAAGGATTAGAAAAAGCCAAGAAACCTGAATCTTTACCAATTGAAATTAGCGACAAACTCAAAAAAGGTCTGCAACATCATCCTCAGATTTCCCCGAAAGCCATAGCCAGGATACTGAATTACACCTCACAACCGGAAATTTATCCACGCAGAGAAATTGCTTTAGCGCGATTGTCTTTGGCAAATGTGCGGCTAGAGGGTGGAGATGAAATGGGCGCAAATCATGTAGATATTGCTGCTCGAATGATTGGTTTGGAACCTATTAGCGAACCGATAAAAGAAACACCAAATCCGATTCCTGAACTTCCCCCAGAACCCACGCCTAAAGAAAAAAAACCACCATCAGAAAAGGAAAATTCACAACTCCCACGTACAACACAGAAGACATCTGAGCTTGTGTATCAGCCAGATAAACCTGAGGCTTTATCATCAATACCCCTGAAGTTGACTTCTAAGCTAGAAAATCCTTATCCAGAGGATACCGCTACTGTTGAACGGGAGGTAGATTCACTAAGGTTGCCTATGAGGCGTTTCCGGTCGAAGGCTGCGCCTAGAGGTTCGATTATAGGCGTAGAAAAGGCGAAAACTCTGCAAGACATAGCATTAGTGCCTACATTGTTGGAAGCGGCAAAATATCAGCCAATTCGCCGTAAAAATGAAACTACGAGCGAAAAATCGTTACTGTTATTGTCTCCTACAGATTTTTATTCTTATCGGCGATCGCCTGTAGCAGAGCAAATGCTGATGCTAGTACTCGATTATACCAGCTTAAAAGATTGCGACTGGCAAGAACAATTATTGCCCTACCTCAGTTGGGCGTATGTAGAGAGGGCTAGTGTGTGCTTAATCCAGGTGGGGGCGGCAAATGCCAGCAATTTGTTACAAGCTGAGCGCATCATGGCACACAATATACTTGTGCCTCGGATTAATGCGGGACTAGAAGCAGGACGGGGTAAAGCAACTCCCCTTGCTCATGGTTTGCAATTAGGGTTGCAGACCCTACGCCATGCACTGCAACACGGGCGTAGTGCAGTACAGGAGGCGGTACTGGTGGTAATTAGTGACGGGCGGGGGAATGTACCACTAGACGGTTCTATTAAAAAGCCTGTGGGACGTAAAGGCGTGGAAGATGCTTTTGAGCAAGCTGAAAGTATCGGGAAATTGGATAGAGTCAAGGCGGTTTTGCTGAATCCCCAGCCCAAACAATATGCAGATTTGCCCTTAGAACTAGCCGAAAAAATGGGTGCATCGGTAATTGCGATTCCACGACTGGGGATAGTGGAGGAGGAATGATGGCTGAGAAACCAAAGTCTTTGATTCAAAGAGCGATCGCTTCACCAAAACTTTCGAGTCGAACTAAAGAATTACCTTTTGAAGCTTCAGAGACAGTAAAGTTAACACCAACTACGCCGTCGATACCAAAAGGTACAGAAATTGTAACAGAACGAGAATTACCTGAGGCTAAGAAACTTTACATCACAATCAAGCCACCAGCAAATGTGGCAATTTTACATATTTCTGAATATGGGGAAAATAAATATAGTGTCTGGGGAGGTCATTTATACAAAAAACTAGACCGAACTGACCCAGAAAATAAACCTGAGCTTTCTTTAGGAAAGCAAGTAACAGAGAAAGTTTATCCCGACGAAATTAAAAAACGGATGAAGAATTTTTCCCATGTAAATCTTGAGCTTCGTAAGTGGATAAAGGATCTAAGGAATGAATTTGGCGAACATTTATGTTTAGTAATAGCTGACCACACAGATTTTGAAATTCCTTGGGAGATGTTAGAATTATCGCCTTATCAATCGCCACATCAATACATAGGTGCTTTAATTACAACAGTTCGTTGGCGAAAAGTTATTAGCATTGTTAATGATAATTATATTGAGTTGAACTTTAAAGCAGATATGTCCTGTGGTAAAACAGTTGCCTATGTACTCGATACAGAATTAGAAGGAGCAAAAGATGAACTTCAAACTTTAACAAAATTGCAAGGAACAATCTACAAAAGCAGTGAAGATAATAGTATATATAAATTCCATACTCATTTACAATACGATTATGCTGACCATAGTTTTGTTTATATCTCTTGTCATGGAACCATTAAAAATAACCCGAAGGAAATGGCTCTGGGATCGGGTTCAAAAGAGAATCAACAGTTAAACTTAGAAGCTTTAAGTAAGTTTCCACTAAATCTGGTTCAACAATCTCAAGGAATTGTCTTTATTAATGCTTGTCATTCTGCTCGTGAGCAAATCGATCCTGTTATTCGCCACAGCTATCGTATGGGTTTTGTAGAACTTTTTTTAGCTCAAGGGGCGCGGGGTGTAATTGGTACATTAGCTGCTGTGGGTGACATTTATGCAGCGGAATTTGCTTGTGAGTTAATTAAAGAATCTTTAACTTTGCCTCAGCTTTCCGTTGCTGCAATACTAAAAAAGCTACGGTTAAAGGCAGTAGAAAATTTAGGCGATAACCCAACTGAAAAACAGCTTTTATCTTTAATATACAGATTTATGTATGTATACTATGGCAATCCAATGACTGTACTCCGGCTCACCCGACAAGGAGAATAGCCTGATGTCTAATACTCAAGAATTAGCCCTATCTATTCAGCCTATTATTAGCTACCCGCGTCAAGCACAGGTGGGTAAAACTTACCTGATGACAATTGATTTGCAATCATCTGAGGATGAGTGGCCTTATGAGGAAGAAGAGTATCCAATTTACTGTATGTTGGATACTTCGCAGTTGTTTAGTTGTCAGCCTTTGGGTGAGTCAGCTGTGGTTTTACATCGCTTTGGCGGGAGTTATGGAGCAGCGGAGTTTTTGCTGACAGCAGCGCAAGAAGAGATGGAGGGAGAGATTACGGTAACCTTGGTGAATGGTTGGGGGGTGCCAATTAGGGTGCTGAGTCTTGGGGAAATTAGCGTTACTCAACGGGTAAGTAACAACCAAGAAACTATTGAAACTTATCAACGTGTAACTTCTATTTCTAAAGAATGGAGGAGAAATCCTTACATTGTTGGTCGTCCTGTTAAAATGCCAGACGAGTTTTTTGGGCAAACAATTCTGTTGCGAACTATAGGAGATACTTTGCAACAGAATGTGCGATTGATTTTATTACAAGGTCAAAGACGTATAGGAAAATCTTCTGTACTTATAAATATTCCTCTTTTCGTATCTCCAGATGAATTTATTTTTGTGTCTTGCGATTTGCAAGAATACGGTTCTTCAAGTCTAAATCAAATATTGTATGCAATGGCTAGGGAAATTTTTCAACATTTTGAATTAGATACAAATATCATAGAACCTTTATTAAATGCAAATTTAGAAAATATTTTTAGAATTTTTAACTGGATAATTTTACCTCAAGTTTACGAAAAACTAGATACTATAAAGCTAGTTTTGTTGTTAGATAATTTTGATGTTGTTAGTCAAAACGATACAGAAAATTCTGTGAGATTTTTAGGATTTTTAGAAAATTTGCTTAGACAACAAGAAAGATTATTTGTCATTGCAGTAGTTGAAAGATATCTCAATGCTATGCCAAATTTAATTCAATTATTTCGAGGCGCACCATTTTATGAAATAGGTTTATTGGATAACAAAGATGCTCAAGAGCTAATTACTAAACCTGCTGCTCAGATTTTGGAATATCAGGAAAAAGCAATAGCAGAAATTATTAAATTGTCCGCAGGACATCCTTATTATATTCAAATAATATGTTATGCGATTTTTAATCAAGCAAGAAATGAAAATTGTTTCACGATTGTACTAGACTATGTAAATGATGCTGTCAACCAAGGAATTGAACTTGCTGAAGGCGGATTAGCTAGTATTTGGGATATGCTGAGTATCTCTGAAAAAGTAGTAATTTCAGCAGTTGCTGAGGCTCAAGAATCTAATACTATAGAAAACCCTTTAAAGGTACTAGAAGCTTATGGACTAGTGCTAACAGATTATTTGCAAGGAGCAATTCAATTATTAATAGATAAAGGATTTTTAGATAGTTACCCAGTTAAAATTAAAGTAGAATTAGTCCGTCTATGGTTACTGCAACATCATCGATTAAGATATGAAATCAGAAATTTAGAAATATTGCAACAAGAAAATGTTAACCAACTATTGTTTGTGGCTCGTAATTGTTGGGCAGAAAATACACAGCAGGATGCATTAGATATTTATGAACAGGCTCTTAAGCTAAATCCCAATCACTTTGGTACTGTAGTAGAACTAGCAGAAAAATACTTGCAAGTAAAAAATTTTGATAGAGCTTTAGAACTTTACGAGCGAGTTTATAAATTAGATCGAATAAGCTATCAAGAAGAATTTATAGAAGCGTTAAATCAGTATGGACATTGGTTAATAACTCAAACAGAATATATAGCTGCAAAGCAGCAGTATGAAAAGATTTTACAGATTCAAACTGAAAATAGTTTAGCTCAGCAGAGAATAGCGGAAATAACAGCTTATCAACCAAATAATCAGGGATGGTTTGGCAGGGCATTAGCTGCTTTTCGACGAATATTTGAAAACTAATTCTTTACGATCGCCACCATCCCTCACAATAACCCAAAACCCATGCCTCATCACGAATTCGGTTCCCCAACCAAGACAATGGAACACTTCAATTCTTGAATCATCTGGGTTGTGACTTGGCTAACGGAGAGTCCACCGGCTGTGCGATAACGCACGGAACGTAACACCACTAAATCAAAGGCTTGAGCTTGGCGAATTACTGCTCTAGCAACATCATCACCCTTAATGGTTTGAATACTCGTATTCACCTGTAACTGGCTCTTAGAGGCGATATCAGACAGTTGAGAGACAAACTTTTCCACTAGATTTGGGCGGGTGTTGCGATCGCAAGTATATTTACTGATACGCCAGCCATATCTAGAAAAATCTGGAAGACCGCTCCTGTGGGTTCCTATCAATGATAATTTTAAGCATTGAGAACCCCTAAAAATCAGAGTTTATGAACGCAGCCGACGATAAAACAATTGTTCGTGAGTATTTCAATTCCACAGGGTTTGACCGTTGGAAGCGGATTTACGGCGATGGCGAAGTCAACAAAGTTCAGCTGGACATCCGGAATGGACACCAGCAAACCGTGGATACAGTTATCGAATGGCTAAAAGCTGATAACAATTTACCACAACTATCAATCTGCGATGCTGGCTGTGGTGTGGGTAGTCTCAGCATTCCGTTGGCGGTAGATGGCGCTAAGGTCTATGCAAGCGATATTTCTGAAAAAATGGTAGAAGAAGGCAAGGAGAGAGCCTTGCAAACCTTGGGAAATGCTGAAAATCCTACTTTTGCTGTGCAGGATTTGGAATCGTTGAGTGGTAGTTACCATACTGTTATTTGCTTGGATGTCCTCATTCACTACCCCCAAGAAAAAGCCGATGAAATGATTTCTCACCTCTGTTCTCTCGCACAGTCGCGGATAATTCTCAGTTTTGCACCGAAGACCTGCGCCTTGACTATACTCAAGAAAATTGGTAGTTTCTTTCCTGGACCGAGTAAAGCCACTCGTGCATATTTGCATCGTGAGGCTGATGTGGTGAGAATTTTGGAAAAGAACGGCTTTGCAGTGCAACGTCAAGCGATGACTAAAACTCGCTTCTATTTTTCCCGCCTACTGGAAGCTACCCGTCAGTAATACCGAACTGTGTTTAGTAGGGTGCGTTATGGCTTCAGCCTAACGCACCGCCAAGAACTAACTATTGACTGGGAGATATCGCATTTGGTACTGAATTTTGGTTGTTATTTTGATCGCTCCGATTGCGATCGTGAAGAATTATCATAAAGGAAGCGATCGCAGCTACTCCCAAGAAAATCATTCCAGGAAGTAACCAGATTTCCCCTCTATTCCGATGAATTTTATCTTTATCGGGTTTGACAGAGGGTATATTTGGTTCCAAATTCTGGGGTTGCTGACTCAAAGGACGGCTTTGAATAATAGGACTTTGCTTTTGATGATTGCTGATTTCAGGTGTTTGATTCAGCGTTTCGTAGGTATCTTTAACTTCTTGTTTATCTAGTTTTTCTAATTCCCTGATTTCGTGCCATAACGGGTGACGTTGTATTAACCAACGCTGGACTAATTCTATTTTTACTTTATTGCCTTGCTCGTTTAAAAAGCCCTTTAATGCTAGTTCTTTAGTTAATTTTTCTAACAAATCTCTAGACAACACATCATGATGACTTTTAAGTAGCATCAATGGGTCTTTTTCTAGCTCTTGGTCTTGTTTTTCAATAGCTATTTTTTGCGCCTCAGCCACAGCAGAAAAAACTACTTTCTCTGGCACAGATAAAGCATCCCAGTACCATGCAAATCCAGCTTCTGCAAGCTCAACTGCTCTGTCTATAATATTTTCTACATCTTCTTGGGCAACTTCCCATTTTTGCAGTTCTCTAGCTCTACTGAAAACCGCAAAACATAAAATTTGGATGAAATAAGGATGTCCTGCTGATAAATTTGTAATTGCTTGTATGGCTGTTGGTTCGTAACTCAAAGAACCCCCAACAGGTTCGATAATCAGCTGCTTAACACTTTCGTTATCTAATAACCCAACTTCCGTGACTGGTACTTGTGGAAATATTTTCAGCAAATTTGATATATCTGCTGGTTTTCTTCCGGCAAATATGATCGCAAATAATCTGGGATTTTTATGAGTGATGTTTTTTAATTGCTTGAATAATGATTCAAGTTCTACACCTATATGTTTATTATTTAAAGCATCAAACTCATCTAAAAGTAATATCAAATTCCGATCTTCTAGATGTTCATAAATTTGAGGTAAAAATTTAGTACAGAAAATATCCTTTTCTTCTTCTATTTGTTGAGCTTTGGGAATTGCTACTTTGTCTGGAGGTATTTCTAATTGTTCAACAATAGTTTCTGCTAAATTCTCTAAGAGATTTTCTAGTTTATCTTGGCTATGATATTCTAAATCAAAGCTGACAAAAGCAGAGTTATCAATTTTGACACTTTTAGGGATATTTTGAAGTAGAGATGACTTGCCTATACGTCGTTGACCATGCAGTAATATAACTTTCTCACCTTGTCTCAGATTTTCTTCAATAAACGCTAATTGCTTCTGTCGTCCAAATAATGCTTTCGGTTCATAAATAGCGCGACCGATAACATAGGGGTTTCTCTGAGATTTGAGTTCTATCATAATAATATCTGCGATAGGTCAACTGAGAAGCATGTGATTTTTTTAGCCGAGATCGCCACAAGCCTTACAGCGCAAGAAATTCTCGAAGCAGAAGCTTTCTTTTAGTTTTTAGCCACAAACTTTATCATAACATAGCTTGCGGTGGCTGATAATTCACATGCACATCTTATATTTCCCTGAACCTGTCCAACTATTATAAAAATCTCTACTTCTTTTCGTAAAATGTGCCTGAAGTTTCTGTTTTTAATCTGCATTAACAAACTGACCATCTTGAACCATAATTAAAGTTGCTGGTTTGTTAATTTCTCTGGATGAATCAAATTTTAACTGCTCTCCAGAAGTGTTTTCTGAAATATTTATTTTTGGTAAATTTTCTAAAACTGCTGCCCTAGATACTTTCGGGGATAGTTTGATAGACTCAATTAGAGCTTGGGTAGCGTCAAAGCTGGTTGCAGTCCGCCAACTGACACCACCACCCCATTGACTTTCAGCTTCTTGTGGAAATTTATTTGATTTTGCTGCACCTCGAAACCAAGGAACAGCTAACACCAAACCTTCTAGAGTGTTAGCAACCTCTGGTTTATAGAGAGAATCGCCTGCTAATATTTTGAGTTGTTTACGTTGTTCGATATTATTATTGGTTTTTCTCAGTTTTTCCACGGAGTCATTGTAAGTCTTTGCAATGTCCATAGAAACTTCAATACTCTTGTCTGTATCTGGAAACAATGCTATTGCTTCTACTAAGGGATCATCCAGTAAATTTTTTACTTCCTGCGCTACATCTAGATTTGGATCGGCTAAGTTAATGCATAAGCGAGGAACTGCCCCTTCAAGCTTATTTTCTTGGACAAATCTAAGTCGGAATTCTTCTTTGATACTTCTACTATATAAGTCATCAGGATTACAGAAAATTACTACTTTTTTAAATTTCTTTTCTAAGGCATATTCAGCTAGCTTTTTACCTGTTGCTTCATCTGAAGGCAAAGTTCTAAAAAATACAGGGCTTTGTAACTCTATGCTACTGCTAGTAGCTGATACGATTGCTAAATTATTTTTTGTATATATAGGCAAAGCTTTTTTAGTGACTTTGCTAGAACCATGTCCGATAACTCCTAATATAGATCTATCTTTTACTAGTTCGTCAGCTATTCGTTTTGCTGTATCGTCGTTGTTATCATCGTCAGCAATCACAATCTCTATTAATCGACCTTGTAATCGATTTTCTTGGTTAAACTGATTTTGCGCCTGTGCTATCCCACGTAATATTTCTTGAGCAGAGTTTGTTCTTCTTTGGGCTGGTACCACAACTGCCAAAGTTAAAGGATTACCCTTTTGATGGGCAAGGGCATTATTTTGATAAATTAGTACTTCAGGGTCATTACGATTATTCTTAACAGCTTTTTCAAAGTGCTTTGCAGCATCTATGTAGTTACCTTTTTTAAAGCTCTCAATACCATTGTCGCGATCGCTATTTTGTATACTTGGAAATAAAGTGCGATCGCCTCTACTCATACTATTGCTAATTTGAATATTTGGTGTGGGTGAAACTTGAGTACGAGAAGTAATAATATTAGTATTTGTACAACTTCCATCTAAAGATTTTTGTTGCCCTGCTGTGCAATTACTTAATACATAACGACCAACAAACATACTTCCAAGAGCAGCAACAAATACTATCAAAATAAATTTTGCTAACCTAGAGTTTGGTCTTATTAAATTCCTCAGATAACTAATGCTAACACTGATTATATTAGTATTAGCTTGATAAGCTTTTATTTCTGCTAGTCTCTGTTGAGCTAAAGTATTTCCAGATTTAATTTGTAAAATTTTTTCATACTGCTGCTTTGCTGCTACGTAATTTCTTTGAGTTATTAACCAATGTCCATAACGATTTAATGCTTCTAAGAATTGTTGTTGATACCTTCCTGAATCTAGTTTGTAAACTCGCTCGTAAAGCTTTAAAGCTTGATAAAAATTTTCTAGCTCCAAGTATTTTTCTGCTAGCTCTACTATAGTGCCGAAGTGATTAGGATTTAGCTGTAAAATCTGTTCGTAAATAGCTAATGCTGCATCCTGCTGTTTATCTCCCATCCAACAACTACGAGCCACAGGTAATAGTTGGTTAATTTTTTGTGCTTCTAGTGTCTCTAAAGTCCGAATTTCATTCTTTAATGGATGACATTGCAGTAACCAAAGACGCACTAATTCTACTTTCAGCTTCACTGGATTGCTATCCAAAAAACCTTTATTAATTAATAATTGAATTGCTCCTTCCAAAGAATCTGTTAGCACCAGTCCATAGGCTTCAAGTAACTTCAAATGATTTTCTATAGTATTATCTTCTTGAGCTTCAGCCACTGCTGAAATTACTACTTTTTCCTGGATACTTAGTGCTTTACAAATACTATCTAATCCACCTTCAGCACTATTAATTGCGTTGGGTATGGCTTCACGCACATAATCCGGTACTATCTTAATTTGACTAAGATTATTTTCATTTCTTACTAGCTGAAAAATCTGAGAACATAAGGCTTGTGTACACAAAGGATGCCCTGATGAAATTTTTAAAATTTCTGTGATTGTTTTTTCCTGATATTCAAAAATATGAGCAACAGGTTGAGTAATTAGCTGTTGAGCATCGTTGTTATCCAATAAACCTATTTCATAAAATGGTGCGCTTCTAAATAATTGCAGCAAGTTTGGCATAGCATTGACATATCTTCCAACTACTGCAATCACAAATAAGTCTTCCTGTTGTGTAACCAAGGTTTCTAAAAAACGTAAAAATTCAGCAGAATTTCCTGTATCACTTTCACTAACAACATCAAATTCATCTAACAATAAAACCAGATTTTTATTATCTATTTTTTCATAAACTTGTGGTAATACTCTCCGGTTGAAAATTCTGCGAATGGTTTCTAAATTTGCATTTAGTAAAGGTTCTAGTATATTTGTGTCTAATTCAAGAAGTTGAAAAATTTCCCTAGCGATCGCATATAATATTTGATTTAGACTCGCAGAACCGTATTCTTCCAAATCGCAAGGCACAAAAACAAATTCATCTTGAGATACAAAAAGGGGAATGTTTCTGAGTACAGAAGATTTTCCTATACGTCTTTGACCGTGTAATAAAATAAATTGTGCATTTTGTTGCAAACTATCTGCTATGGTTCTTAAAAGCATTGCTCGCCCAAAAAACTCATCTGGCATTTGAACAGGACGACCAACAATGTAAGGGTTTCTGATGTAAGAATTGTGTGAGTTTGGAGACATTCGGGTTTTGCTGGTTCTACAGTATTTGACTTTAATTTTTATTTTTGTATGTTTACGAGATGATATTGATACTTTTGTAGTATGGGTATCTAACCCATCGTCAAATTGTTGAACGTGGCAAAATGCCCGTTCCACAATCATCTTGAAATTGCTAACGCCGAATTCTTACAGGGAATTAAGTATATTTTAAATATTACATGATTACGGCGGTATCTTGTAAGCGCTTAATAACCTTGCTTTTTCGAGGAAAGTACGCCAAAAAGTATAGTCCGTTCGCTAAAAAACTGTCCCAGGGAGTAGATTGATATACTGGAACCTCAGAGAAAGTCAGGTTAGAATCTCTAGCAAAGTTTAAATCTGAAGTGGAACTATGAAAACTGCTGAAAAATTGGCTGCTGGTTGGCTACTGACACTCGGATTCATGTTTTTAACGCTATCAGCATCAGCAGCAATTGAAAAATTTGCTACACGTAAAGTCTATATACCTGTGAAAGATGCGTATGATTTTTCTGCACCAAACGCTACCTATCAAGATGATAATACTATTGCTGGTGGTCTAATTTTTGGCGTCCCTAGCCTCACACTGGGAGCATGGTTAGCATTGGGATTGTATCGTCAAAGTCGGCAAGAAAAAAAGGCACTTAATCAACAACGCAGCGATCGCTTGCAATCTCTTTTTTATGAGATGCTACAAGAAAATCATGGACGTGTGACTGTTTTAGGCTTTGCTATGCAATCACAACTACCCGCACCCGACGCCAGACAATATTTAGATCAAAAAGCTAAAGAATTTAATGCAAACTTTAAAGTGAACGAAGAAGGGGCAGTATCATATCATTTTGATGTCTAATTGTCATTAGTCATTTGTCTTATGTCAGTTGTCATTTGTTATTTGTTATTCACTAATGACCAATGACTAATGACCAATGACTAGTTTACCAACTTACGGCTAAGTCTAATGACGCAAATTTTCTTGAGCGTAGCTGCTGTTTTAGGCGGTTTGTCAGTTGCGGCTGGTGCTTTTGCTTCCCATGCCTTACGAGAAAAAATTAGTGAGCGATCGCTAGAAATTTTTGAAACTGGCGCTCGTTACCAAATGTATCATGCTCTGGCACTTTTTTTAGTAGCACTACTAATTAGTCGCACCGAATTTCCTCAACCCATCCTCGTAGCCAGTGGATGGTTATTTATCATTGGTATTGCTATTTTCTCAGGAAGTTTGTACGCCCTGAGCTTAACTGGTGTAAAATCCTTGGGAGCAATTACACCATTAGGCGGCGTGGCCTTTCTTGCTGGTTGGGCTGCTTTAGCTTTTGCTGCTTGGAATTTGAAGTTGTAATAGAATTATTAGTTAGGAGTTGCAAGTTAATGAATTAAAAATTTTCAACTCCTAACTAAAATAATTTTTTGATATCGTGAGTTACTAAATCAATTTCTAAAGATTCACGAATTTCTGATATCTCAATAGTTTAAACCACAGTTTTAGGCAAAAATCAGGTATTTTTTAGTAAAAAAGCTTATCCTATAAAACTATTGGGAGCAAATACTTTATTTAATCATGTGCCGTTTACTCGCCTACCTCGGTTCGCCTATTTCCCTGGAAGAACTTCTATACAAACCAAAACATTCATTGATAGTCCAGAGTTATCAACCCCGCGAAATGACCTCTGGGGTAGTAAATGCAGACGGCTTTGGTGTGGGTTGGTATCATAATCAAAAAGATATCGAACCTTTTACCTACAAAAATACCCTACCTATTTGGAATGACATTAATCTACCGAGTCTGAGCCGTTATATTGAATCAAAGTGTGTACTTGCTTATGTCCGCAGTGCGACACCAGGCCAAGCGGTAGATTTTGCTAATTGTCAGCCATTTAACTATCAACAATTACTGTTCATTCACAATGGACGAATTGAGAATTTCCACAAAACATTACACAGAAAAATTCGCAGTACTTTAACTCAGGATTTTTACGAAATAATTAATGGTAGTACTGACTCAGAACACATTTTTGCATTGTTACTTTCACATAACCAAATTAACAAACATCGACCTCCAGAATATGCTTTACGCAGCACATTATTAACGCTCTTAGAGATGGCAAAACGCTATCAAGTACAAGCCTCACTAAATGTCATTTTTAGTGACGGACATCGCCTGATAGCCTCTCGCTTTGCTACCAGTTCGCCAGTACCCTCTCTTTATTGGATACGAAACGATCCGACTTTCCCCAAATCCGTTATTATTGCATCCGAACCTCTATTTATAGGTAATTGGATTGCTTGTCCAGAAAATAGCATCATTAGTGTAGGAGCAGACTGTGAGATCCAAATAGAGCAGCTGAGTTAGGAGTTAGGAGTTAGGAGTTAGGAGTTAGGAGTTAGGAGTTAGGAGTTTGGAATTCTCACCTCTGCTCCCTGCCCCCTGCCCCCTGCCTGTTCATCGTTCATCTCCCCCTACTCCCCACTCCCCACTCCCTATTCCCTAATTACTTCTTATTCAACAGGAGAAAATCGTAACCAGTTCCAGAAGAACAACGCTCACAACGCTCAATTTTGACTAAGAAAGCTTCTCCTTGACGCTCACCTGAAGGCGAAAACATAATTTTTCCTGTGGCTCCAGAAGTTGAAAAATTAGGATTAGAAAGTACCTTTTGCAAGCCTTGGCGGGTGTTATCTTGTTTCAAGCCAGTGATAATCACTTGCATGGCATCATAAGCTCCCGCTGTTCTCTGATTTACCCGTGCATTCCAAAGCCGAAAAGCATTTTCCGCAAATGGGTTATTTTTATTAGCATCACGATGCCAATATACAGGTACCACCATTCCTTCGACATCCTGGCCATTTTGTAAAGTTGTTGAACTATACATGGTTTCGGAAGCAAACAGTGGTTTTCTGCCTTTAACCTCTTGTGCAACTTTAGTGGCAAAATATATACTTCTGACTGAAGGTATTAGTAAAAAACCACTGGCGTTTTCTGTATCTATGGCTTTATCTACAAAAGCTTTAGAATCAAAATTTTTATCTGCCAAATTGCAAGGCGTACTAATAACTTTACTGCCATATTTTTCGATGGCTTGAGTGTACTGTCCTACAAGTGCTTGATTAGATGAGGAAGTTGAGTTATTTCTTGAGCTACGAGAATCGCCACAAATAGCAACATTTCTTGCTTGTCTTGCAATGTAGCGAGCATGGGTATCTACTAAATTATCATATAGCGGATTTACATGAAATAAGTAGTTATTTTCGGAAGTATTCGGCTGGCTATTTACTGAATTTTGCTCCAAGTTGTCTAAATTTTCTGCTTGACTTGGACGTTCAACGGGGAAAACTAACACCAACTCTTTCTGGTTATAAATTGCGGCGTCACGTCTGGTACCTACGGCCGCTACAAGGCTCTTGTCTTCAACTAATTCATTATCTAGCTTTGCAAAATCTTCCCGATTCTCAACACTTGCAATCACAATTTGCAATTTCTTACCATTAATTCCGCCTTGATTATTAACTTCATTTTGAGCTTGAGCTACGCCACGCAAAAGTTCTTCTGCTAAATTCTGATCGAAGTTAACTGGTGCAATAACAGCAACTTTTAGGGTTTCTGATTTGTCTCGCGCAATTTTGGCATTGTTTAAATAAATTAAAGTTTCTGGATCGTTGGGATTATTTTTCAAAGATGCGGTAAATTTTTCCACTGCTGTGGTGAAATCTTTTTCACCAAAAGCTTTAACTCCATCTCTTTTTTCTGGGTATGTTTGTACTTTTACTAAAATCCTCGTACCCAAATTGATTAACGAAGCTTTATTTGGTAATAAAGTTGAAGGAGATTCGGAATTTGGTGATGGTATGATAGTAGAAGAAAGTTTGCTAATTAACCAAAAAAGAATTGCTACCATTACTCCAGCAAGACCTAGAGAAATAAGTAGCTTCAGGTTTTCTTTTTTATTTGTCATAAATAATTACCTAAGTTATATAAAGTTTATCCAAAATAAAGATATAATTGAAAATTAACCCAAACTAAAAATATTGAGAAATAAGTTTGTTTATTATTTCCCACACACCTACAATAATAACTGTCAAAAAACCTGCAAGAACAACTAGCAAGGCTACAAGCACCACTCCATTTATACCAGATTGGAGAAGATTTTGAGTTAGCAAATTTTTGAAACTCAAGACAACAAGTGAATTTGCGATAATAGCGATAATAATTAAATAAGTTTTTTCCACAATCGAGCGAGATTGAATCAATACTAACCCAGCTAAAATTAGCAACCACAATCCTGAGCTAATCCAAGTAGTTCCGAGAAAACTGATCAGAGCGATCGCCAAAAACGAACTACCAGTTCCAGCAATTATTGCTCCAGACAATAATTGAGTATTGGAAAATAGTGCTAGATATCCAGATACAGTTGCTTTTTGTTCAACTTGTGGTTGTGTTTCTAATAACCCAGAAGGCGAAAGTACTGTAGGTGGTAATGTATTTCTTAAAGGTGGTAACTTATTCAAGTCTTGTAATACAGCCTGTGCAGATTGATAACGCTGTTCATAATTTTCTTGCAGTAGTTTATCAATAATTAACTCTAATTCATGACTGATGTTTTGCTTTAAATGCTGTCGCCAACTAGAAGTCCAACTATAGCCTTGTTTGAGCCACAAACTCGAAGGAGAAATATTAGTTAGCAGATGAAAGCAAGTTATTCCTAAACTGTAGATATCGCTAGACGGAAAGACTTTACCCAATTGCATTTGCTCAATGGGTGCATAACCTAATGAACCAATAATCGTCCCCATTGCAGTGTTTGTAGTTTCTCTTTTTTGTTTTGACACCCCAAAATCAATTAGTACTAACTTCCGATCGTTTTGACGACGAATAATATTTTCTGGCTTAAGATCTCGGTGAATTATCTCTTGTTCATGTACTGCTACCAGCACAGATAATAAATCATGCAAAAAATCCCGAATCTTAACTTCATCAAAAACTCCTTGCTCTTTTAACTCCTGCAACAGATTTTGCCCTTGAATAAACTGCTGCACTAAATACAGATATTCACCTTCCTTAAAATACGCATATAAATTGGGAATTTGTACATGTTCCCCTAGTTCTTTGAGGCGTTTGGCCTCTCGCTCAAACAACTCAGTTGCTTTTTTATGTGCGTCAGTACCTTGAGAGCCATAAAATTGACTTAAAACCAACTGCTTAACAACACATTGTTCATTGAGTTTGTCTATATCTTCTGCGACATATGTGCGTGCAAACCCCCCTCTGCCTAACTGTGCGATAATCCGGTAACGATTTCTGAGCAGGGGTATCAACTTTGTCCCGCAACTGAGACAGAAATTTGTCCCGTCAGGATTTTGGGGATTTTCACAACTAGGGTTTAGGCAGCAGATCATAATAATTATTTTATCGCTGTCATTTTATTAATTTTTAAAATATACCTTAAATTCAGTAGAAACTTTGTACTGCAACGTTTCTACATGGACAACAAGCAAAGGTGCCCAGGCGTAGCCCGTCCTAGACATCGCATCTTCATTAACTGAGACAGACACAACCATCGACTCAAACAACAAAGAAATAGCCTGTAATCGATCGCAAAACTAATGGTCTGCTATTAACAATAGCCCCATAGACTGCTCATTGCTGCTAACAGAAGCTTTTTTTTCATGCCATTCACGCCGCAATTACCGCACACTCGTTATTGTGGTCTTGATAAAACCCTCCGCAATTGTGACGATTACGCTAGAATTGTTAAAGGTTCTTTACAGAATTTGCCGATCGCCCCCAATTCTGTTACAAAAGCCTAGCATTCAAATGTAAATCTAAAAACTCCCTCTAAAGTTCACCAAAAGCTCCTATGACGCTCCCAATTCGCAACGTCGCTATTATCGCCCACGTTGACCACGGCAAAACCACCCTGGTTGATGCACTCCTCAAACAATCCGGCATTTTCCGCGAAGGCGAAGACGTTCCGGATTGCGTCATGGACTCCAACGCCCTCGAACGTGAGCGGGGAATCACAATTCTCTCCAAAAATACAGCGGTTCGCTACAAAGAAACACTAATCAATATTGTTGATACACCAGGACACGCTGACTTCGGTGGCGAAGTAGAACGCGTACTCGGCATGGTTGACGGATGTCTTCTGATTGTCGATGCCAATGAAGGCCCCATGCCCCAAACCCGCTTTGTATTGAAAAAAGCCTTGGAAAAAGGCTTACGCCCCATCGTTGTCATCAACAAAATCGACCGTGCCAAAGCCGATCCCCACGTTGCTGTTGATAAAGTATTGGATCTGTTTTTGGAATTAGGCGCAGATGAAGACCAGTGTGATTTTACCTATCTGTTTGCCTCCGGTATGGGAGGTTACGCTAAAGAAAGCATGGAAGCAGAATCGGTAGATATGCAACCACTGTTTAATGCGATTCTGCAACATGTTCCATCACCAGTAGGCGACATCAACAAGCCCCTGCAATTGCAAGTCACAACCCTAGATTATTCTGAATACCTGGGACGGATTGTGATTGGCAGAATTCACAACGGCACTATCCGTGCTGGACAGCAAGCCGCTTTAATTACAGAAAACGGCACAATTGTAAAGTCCAAAATCAGTAAATTGATGGGCTTTGAAGGCTTGAAGCGGGTGGAAATGGAAGAAGCCACCGCTGGTTATATTGTTGCCGTGGCTGGTTTCGCTGATGCTTACATTGGGGAAACAATTACAGACCCCAATGAACCCCAAGCTTTACCACTAATTAAAGTGGATGAACCAACCTTGCAAATGACCTTCTGGGTGAACGATTCACCTTTTGCAGGTCAAGAAGGCAAATTGGTGACATCAAGACAAGTGCGCGATCGCCTTTTCCGCGAACTTGAAACCAACGTGGCATTGCGGGTTGAAGAAACCGATTCTCCCGATAAATTCCTCGTTTCCGGTCGTGGCGAATTGCACTTGGGTATCCTAATCGAAACCATGCGCCGCGAAGGCTTCGAGTTTCAGGTATCTCAGCCACAGGTAATTTACCGCGAAGTCAACGGCCAACCTTGCGAACCTTATGAACTGTTGGTATTAGACGTACCTACTGATGCGGTGGGTAGCTGTATCGAACGCCTGGGACAACGCAAAGGCGAAATGCAAGATATGCAACCGGGTAGTGGCGATCGTACCCAGTTAGAGTTTGTCATTCCCGCCCGTGGTTTGATTGGCTTCCGGGGTGAATTCATGCGGATGACTCGTGGCGAAGGCATCATGAACCACAGCTTCCTAGACTACCGTCAACTCAGTGGCGACATTGAAGCCCGGAACAAAGGCGTTTTAATCTCCTTTGAAGAAGGCGTTTCTACTTTCTACGCCATGAAGAACGCCGAAGATAGAGGATCGTTCTTTATTATTCCCGGCACCAAAGTTTACAGAGGCATGATTGTAGGAGAACACAATCGTCCTCAGGACTTGGAACTGAATGTTTGTAAGACCAAGCAGTTAACCAATCACCGTGCTGCTGGTGGCGATGAATTAGTGCAACTGCAAGCACCGATAGACATGAGTTTAGAGCGTGCTTTGGAATACATCGGCCCAGATGAATTGGTGGAAGTTACACCTAAATCAATTCGTCTGCGGAAGATGTCGAAGAAGTTAGCGAAACGGTAAGTAAAGCAATAACTTAATTAATTTAGAAAGCCCACTGATGTGGGCTTTTTATTTTGTTATTTAAATGCATCAGATGCGTGACGCAGCAACCTGAGTCTATTAAATTTTTATATATTACGTAATGACATGTTTCATAAACTACTGTTATAACTGAGTAAGCTACGCAAGTAGCACAATTGTATTATCAAGTTTTACCTCATGCATCTTAAGACAGTATTCATCCGCTTCTATAAATCCTTCAATGACGACTTCCTGAGAAAGCATAATAACAGAGTGAAGCCTAAACCTTGGGAACTGATAGGCACTGCTTTCTACCCATATATTGAAGTTCCCATCGAATCCAAAATTACAACAATTGTTGGTGCAAATGAATCTGGAAAGTCTCACTTGCTAACCGCTATTGAAAAGGCTATGTCTGGTAAAGATATTGAGCGGAGTGATTTCTGCCGTTATTCTCCTTTTTTCACTGTTAAACAGAATGAATTAAAATACCCTGACTTTGGTTCCGAATGGTCTAGTCTTTCTAAACTTGAAGATGCAAGTATAAGAAAAATCATAGAAATTCCTGAGAGCGTTATTTTTGATCGATTTTTAATATTTCGTAATAATGTTAATAATTTAACTATCTATTTACCTGAAAAAGGAGATTACAGACCATATAGAATTGGACAAAAACAAGCCATTGAGTTAGAAAAATTACTCCCTAGAGCATTTAGAATCGAGTCTAGTGTTGCCCTTCCGTCAAGTGTTCCCATTAAAAAATTAGTTCAGTTGGGTCAAGAAAACTATTCGGGTGGTAGAAAATTTGAACTTCTGGATCGAGAACAAAGAAGCAAAATAGTAGATGCACTTGATGTTTTTAGTGATAATCCAGAATTGATTACTAAAGTTCGCGTTCTTTGGGGTGAAAAGAGGGAAGAAATTGATCGTGAAGCAGTTGAGACAATAAAATCGATTGTTTTAGCACTTGATGAAGTGAGTTTTAGTAATAAAGAGAAGGAAAAAAGAGAAAAAGAATTCAATTTAGCTTACAAATTAATCTGTAAAATTGCCAAGGTTGATATCAAGGCTTTACTTGATTTGGCTAAGGCGATTAAAGATGGAATGCAAGGTTATGCAAATGGAATCATTGAGGATATAAATCGCCAATTAGCGATTAATTTAAATTTTCCTACCTATTGGGTTCAGGATCGCAACTTCTGTTTAAAAGTTATGGCAAGAGACTATGACTTAGTTTTTACCATAACTGATAGAACAGGAACTGAATATTCATTTAATGAAAGGAGCCAAGGATTACGATACTTTCTTAGCTACTACATTGAGTATAGATCTCACGAACCTTATCCAAATCAAACTGAGATATTGTTGATGGATGAGCCAGATGCTTACTTATCTAGTCAAGCTCAACAAGACTTACTTAAAGTATTTGACTTGTTTGCAAGTCCCGAACCAAGCTCACATTTAACTCATCCAGTTCAGGTAGTCTATGTAACTCACTCTCCTTTTTTAATTGATAAGAATCATTCTGAGCGCATTCGAGTCTTGCAGAAAGGAAATGAGGATGAAGGAACACGCGTAGTCAAAGATTTTGCCCAAAACCGTTATGAACCTCTAAGGTCTTCTATTGGCCCTCATATCGGTGAAACGGTTTTCATTGGAAATTGTAATTTAATGGTTGAAGGTATTGGTGATCAAATTCTTATTGCAGGAGCCGCAACATATCTTCGAGCCAATGGTGTATCTAGTTTAGAAACTTTAGATTTAAACCAAATCACGATTGTTGATTCAGGGGGAGCCACACAAATTTATTACATGGTGTATCTAGCCTGTGGAAGGCATGTAGAGCAAATTGCAGTTATTGTTCTATTGGACAGTGATCAGAGTGGTAATGATGCTAAGAAGCAATTATTAGGTAAAGGCGGTCAACATAGAAGACCTTTACTTAAAGAAAAATTTATTCTTCAACTTGCTGATCTTAAAGAAGAGTTCTGCTTACTAACTGACAATATAACAGCAAAGATTGAAATTGAAGATATTATTTCTTTGCCAATTTGTATCCAAGCAACAAAGCTTTATTTGCAAGAGTTTCTTCAAGTAGATGAAACGGAGCTTTTATTCCTGACTGAAGACTTAATATCAAGCAAAATTGCTGGTCAAACTATTCTTGATGCTATAGAAGAAACTTTAAAAGATTTTCCTGAAAAAGACTTAAAAATTAGTAAGGCTGGTTTTGCTCGAAATATTATTCGAGTAGTAAATGAGTGGTCACGGAAACGAGATTCACTGGATGAACGTGAACTCGACGCACTTAAGAATTTTGAGCATAACTTCAAAATTTTGTTTAAGAAGTTGAACGTTATGCAGCGCAGTGCCCAGCAGAGGTTAACAGATGAAAGGCTGTCACAAAAAATAGAACGTTTAAAGAAGAACTTTATTGCACTTCATCCTATCTCTGCCAGACGTGAGCATGGTGTTATTTTGCTTGATGAGATTGAGGTAATTTTAGAAAGCAATATAGAGAATGAGGCAATTAAGGAAATTGAAGCAATTAAGAATGCAATCCAAAATTTGCGTCGTGATTACAAGCTTGATATTGACATGAGTAAAACAATTCATGATTATACTGGGTTTCAGGTGGGCTTAGAAAGAATTAAGTATGCAGGGCTTTTAGCTAGTCAAGAAGAAACTCCCGATGAGGCTCAAGCAGAAAATTCAGCTATTTCTGAAGAAGTTCTTGAAGAGGTACAAACAGATAAGCTGATTGTGGATGGGGAAGCAAAATTGATTAATGAGCAAGTACCTACCGTCTCTGAGGTAGAAACTGCTGAAGTTTCTGGTAATTCTGCAAGTTCCAGCAAAAGAAGGAAGTCCAACCCCCGCTAGTAATATGGTGAAAATCCTGTAAAATCAAGATATGAAATTCGAGTGGGATCAGCAAAAGAATCAAGCAAATATTGCAAAGCACGGACTTGATTTTGCAGACACGCCCAGAGTGTTCAATCTACCACTGCGTATTTCTCTAGATGAACGTCAAGACTATGGCGAGGATCGATGGATTGGGCTGGGAATACTTGATGGACGTGTTGTGGTTATAGTTTTTACAGAACCAGACGAGCAAACAATCCGAATTATTTCACTTCGCAAAGCTCTGCCTTATGAACGAAAACGCTATGAACAATTCCTCAAAGACGAACTGGGACAAAGTTGACTCACTCACAGAAGAGGAAATCAATACATCTGATATTCCCCCCTTAACCGAGGAGTTTTTCGGTAAGTCACGGTGGTGGAAACCTGTAACAGCAATGAATGTTCTTGTCCAAGTAGATCCCGACACGCTGGCCTGGTTCCAATCTCAAGGCGAGGATTATGAAAAGAAAATGGCTGCGGCACTACGGATTTATGCAGAGGCTCACAAGGTGTAGTCTTAAAACTTAATCTGATTAGGAGAATGTTACCTGAACAAACAAGTGCCTCGCAGTGATATTGATCGGATTAGAGAAGAGATTAAACCCGATTATTCATCCGCCAGTTGTACAGAATTCATTCTGAATTCTGACTCCTGATATCAGGTTCGGTTAAACACTTATAATATCTGTAGGTTGGGTTTAGGAACGAAACCCAACATTCGATCTAGATTAATGTTGGGTTTCACTGCCATTCAACCCAACCTAGATTGATAGCTTTTATTACAAGTAATCATCCGAACTTGATATGACTCCTGAATTCTGATTGATAAAAGTTTAGTCGTATGTATGGATATAGATGCGAGTATTGCGAAGGAACCGTTCAACCCCGAACTGTCAAGCGCGAGGCATTTAAACATAGAGATGGATTTGTCATTCTCGAAGATGTAACGATTGGTGTTTGTGATACCTGTGGTAATCGCTACTACAGTGCCGATATTTTTCATGTGGTTCATGCTGTTGCAACTGGAGCCAAACCCCCTGAAAGAACGGAACAAATTCCGGTCACTCATCTAGAATCAGCATAATTAGCGCCGCGTAACTTGAGATCTTTGAGGGAAAAGATACGAATTATCAGCCCTCGAAAAGCTATCCCCCAAGAGAAGAGGTTTTATGAACAAGGAAGTTGAAAACGAAATGGAAGATGAATTACGTTCTGAGTACGACTTCGCTCAAATCGAAGGGGGAGTTAAAGGTAAATATGTTGAGCGATATCGTACAAAAACGAACTTAGTACTTTTAGACTCCGATGTTGCACAGCGCCAGCAACCCAACACTACTTTGCAACAAACAGAATAAAAGTTGTCGGCTGGAGTTAAAGTCAGAAAGCAATGCTTACGGCCACAAGCATCGATCAACATTACTTAAGTTTTTCTTGGTTACAGCTAAAAAACTCATAATAGCAAAGAGTTATGCCACAATTTCCGGTAGGGATTGCTAGAGGTGAACGCGATGCCCCCATTACTTGACCGAACTACCGACCAACGCATTGTCCATTATGGGACGTGGGAACAGTTCAAGTTCATCCAAAAAGGTTTTGACGGTTCTCCTGGTGTCCGGCTGTTTTACTATGACGATACAATCGAGATTCTCATGCCGGGACGCGAACATGAAATTTTTGCCAGTATCATTGGTTATTTAGTGACAACCTTTCTCGTCGAAAAAGGCATTTTCTTTCAGCCAACCCGATCGATGACTCAGGAAAAAGAAGGAGTTGTCTCGGTTCAAGCGGACGAATCCTATTGCATTGAAAGCGCTAAACCGATTCCAGATTTGTCCATCGAAGTCGTTTTTACCAGTGGTAGTATTAGCAAGTTAGAGCGCTATAAAGCTCTGGGAGTACTGGAAGTCTGGTTTTGGGAAGATGGGCTGTTAACGGTCTATCATCTCCATGACGGCAGCTATGAACGCGTCGATCGCAGTCAACTGCCCGGACTCAATGACCTTGATTTGGATTTACTCAGACGCTACATTTTGATGGCACAGACTGATGCTGGAGAAGCTATTAGAGCATTTCGTCGAGAGATTTAACGTTGCTTGAATTTCATAAAAATTCAGATAAAACTGATCTTTTTAAGATAAATAATTGTCATCCAATAATTGTGCAAGAGTGTAAGGGCATTTTTCTGGAAAAATCATTAAATCGTTTTTAACTTGGACAAAATCAACCGCACTTTGATAAATATTCTCTAAATCATCCTGTAATTTATTCATTAAATTCGTTGTTAGATGATTATTTAAGTCATATCTAAAAGTTTTAATTTCTCCAAGCCAATGACGATATTTTTTTTCATATTCTACCTGCCAATATTGGAGTAATAATATATGAATAATAATTTGCCTTAAAAGACTTTTGGCTTTAGCTAAATCTCTTTTCCCCAAACTGATTAATTCCTCAATTAAGTTTTCTAAATCAAGTTGGTTAAACTGTTTTTGTTTTAATAATTCAATAGTTTGTTCTAACCATAAATTTTCATCAGTTTCATAAAGCTTTTTTAAGTTGGTAGTAATTGTCATATTTTTACCTTCTACCTAACATTGCATAAATTAATCATATACATTTATCCTGCTTCTTAGAAACTTATAGATGAAAGCAGACAAGAGTACTTGCTTGAGAAACTTGCCCGTAGGCGTAGCCCGTCATAGACATCGCCAAACCATTCACTAAACCTCTAGAAGACTGTGAATTTTGGGTGGTATTGGGTTAAAAAAGAAACATGAAAATCATCAAACCCATCACCAACTTTTTAGAAACCCGCGCCAGTGCCCCTGCATACGGCGGTTGGGTGCTAGCGGCAACGGCTATTTGTTTTTTTGGCGCAGGTATCAATACGATGGCTGGTTGGCTGTACGCCATTAGCGGCATTAGTTTTGCCCTTTTGGGTGTAGCAGCTATCTTACCACCACGATCGCTCACAAATCTATCCATCACCCGCCGCCCCATTGATCCTGTATCAGCAGGCGATGAACTGAGAATGGAATTAGAAATCTGCAATCAGACACACCAGCCTGTAGGTTTGTTACAAGTAGAGGATATGTTGCCTTTCGTGTTGGGGAAACCAGTACAAAAGGCGATCGAAACAATTCCTAGCCAAAGTAGTTACCGCTGGGTATATTACCACCCTACCCAACGCCGGGGCGTTTATCGGTGGCACACAGTTGAACTCGGTTCTGGTGCGCCTTTGGGGTTATTCTGGTGTCGTCGTCAGCGTGATTGTGCTGCCACAGCGATCGTCTATCCTACAGTATTACCCTTAGCTACCTGCCCCCTAGTGGATGAAATGGGGCAAGAAGAAAGCAAAAGAAGCGATTCCCGTGGTAAGCCCTTGCAGACAGCGACAACGGGACTAGTGCGATCGCTACGTCCCTACCGTGTTGGCGATCCCACCCGTCTGATTCACTGGCGGACTAGCGCGCGCTATGGAGAATTACGGGTGCGGGAGTTAGAAATGGTGACTGGGGGACAAGAAATAGTTATTGCCCTTGACAGCGCTAGCAATTGGCAAGAAGAAGACTTTGAACAAGCAGTAATTGCCGCAGCATCATTGTATTTTTATGCACAAAAACAGCAATTACAGGTGCAACTCTGGACAGCATCCACAGGTTTAATGAAAGGAGAGCGCTTTGTTTTAGAAACCTTAGCAGCAACCGCTACCCTAGAAGATGCCAGCACAGTAGTTCCCCGAAACCATCCTTTGATTTGGCTGACTCAAAACTCCCAGAGCCTTGCTACTCTGCCTCAAGGTAGTCGCTGGGTTTTATGGCAGAATATTTCCTCGCCACCAGAACAACAGGTAATCAATTGGGAGCATCCTGGTATAGTATTGCAAAGCGATCGCCCACTACAACCCCAACTACAAAAAACATTAGGGTATGGGGCATAGGGCATAGGGGCAGACGAGAAAATTCCTCACTCCTAACTCCTAACTCCTAACTCCTAACTCCTAACTCCTAACTCCTAACTCCTAACTCCCCACCCAAGTTAAATTTCTGTGATTTCCTAGATTATCTGCGATCCCAGCACACCAGACATATAAGCCTTTGAGCAAAGATAAAACAATATGAGTGGCTAAGGTTGGGGAAATACACCCAGTAATCTCCTAGTGCGGCTGAGGTACAATGCAAAGAAATATTTAAATTATGAGTGTCCGATCCACATGATCACATCAGAAGTTAACACAAAATCCAGCGATAAAAGCCTAGAGGCAATGCGGCATTTTTCTGAACAATACGCCAAGCGTACTGGAACCTACTTCTGTTCTGAACCTTCAGTTACCGCAGTGGTGATTGAAGGACTAGCCAAACATAAAGACGAACTGGGTGCGCCTTTATGTCCCTGTCGCCACTACGAAGATAAAGAAGCTGAGGTTCACGCCACATATTGGAACTGTCCCTGTGTACCAATGAGAGAACGCAAAGAATGTCACTGCATGTTGTTCCTCACCTCTGACAACGAGTTTGCTGGAGACAAACAAGAAATCTCTCTCGAAACGATTAAAGAAGTGCGAGACAGCATGGGATGAGCGAAACCATGCCCCAAGAGTTTTGGCAAGGCATAGAACAATTCAATTCTGGTGAGTTTTACGCCTGCCATGACACTTTAGAGGCTCTATGGATTGAAGCCAGCGAACCAGAAAAAACCTTTTATCAAGGCATTCTGCAAATTGCTGTAGCAATTTATCATCTGGAAAATCGTAACTGGCGAGGTGCGGTAATTCTGCTGGGAGAGGGCAGCAATCGCCTGCGGCGTTACCCATCTAGTTACGGCGGTATTGATGTAGATGAGCTATTGAGTCAAAGCGTAGCATTGTTGAAGACATTGCAAAAAATAGGAGCAGAAAAAATTAGCGCTGGCGAACTGGGTGAAAATGAAGCCCTATCTTTACCTAGAATTGTGCTACTTAGCGATCAGTAAAGGACGCAATCATGCCAACGAGCGTCAAGATTGCTGAATTCTGTTAGCGCAGCGGGGCGTAGCCCATTCTGAATTCTGAATTCTGAATTCTGTATTCTGTATTCTGTATTCTTCTTCAACGTTCTGGTATTTCCAGATAAATAAAGCGATATTCATCACGTGATGGGGAATTAGTATCAGCTTGTACTAAAATACCGACACCTGTGGCTGGTTTGCGATCGTGATTTGTCTGAAATTCAACGTTTACATTAGTCGCACTCTGTGCTGAAAAATTAGGCTCGTTCAGATTGTTATATATATCTTGACTGGTTAGATTATCATTACTACTAAGGTCAGTCAAAGCTTTAACAAATACTTGTGCTGCGTCATAGGAAGTGATTGTTCTCCAACTCACATTTCCTGTTACCCAAAGTTGGTTTGCTGTGTTAATAAACTCTTGTTTAGCAAGGGTAAAATGAGAAAACACGGCAACCATCATGCCATTAGCAGTGTTTCCTAGTATCTCAAATGTCTTTTTACCATAAAGAACATCTCCTCCAAGCAGAGATAACTGTGGAGAATTTTGTTTTGCCTTCATCGCAATGTTTAGTGCTTCTTCTAATTTGTTGCGACTAGGAGCTAACATTAAAGCTTGCACATTTTCTTTCTGTATTTTTTCGATACAATATTCTTCAGTTTCCTTTGACAAATCACAATCTTGAATATCTCCTGTGTTACTCAGCCTTTTGGCAAATTCTCCTTTCAAAGATGTACTATATTCACTTTTAGTTTCAAAAATGATCAGTACTTTTTTCTTTCTTAACCTATTCCGCAGGTAGTCAGCTAAATCTCTAGCTGCAATGGAGTCATCAGAGGCTGTACGGAAAACATTATCACTCCACTCACCTGGCATTCTAACAGCAGTGCTTGTGGGCGAAATTAAAACAAGTTTTTTTTGTGGATTTTGTGCATAAATATTTCCTGCTTCACGAGTATTGTCACTCGTGTAGTGGCCAATAACCCCTAATATATTACTTCCTTTAAAATTATTGAATTCACCTGGAATATTATTATTGGAGATATCTGTAGCTACATTTGTAACTGCTTGTTTATTGTCGCTATCTTCCTTTACTATTAGAATTTGGAATAATGGATTAGCTGCTTGTTCCTTTTGAACTTGGGCAATACCCCGCAGTATTTCTAGTGCATTATCACGATATCTTTCTAGACCTGGAATAACAACTGCAATGGTGGGAAGAGTACTGGAAGATTGACTTTGAGCCGCTTTAGAATTGTAGTAATAAATCCATGTTTCTGGATCGACTTCACACTTATTTTGTTTAGATGCTGTTGCGCGAGCAGCTTTTTGAAATTGATTGCTAGCTTTTAAAAAAAGTTCTTCCGCTTTTTTGAAATCTTGTCGATAACCTGAAACACTAGCTATTTGAAACGCTGCAATTCCTTGTTCTCTTAGTTCATAAGCTTCCATACATGAAGTACCTGGCTTCTGACCAATTAAAGCATTCTCTCCCCTGCTAAAGTCATTGGCATTAGATTTGGCATCAGATCGTGTTGGTGTTGTTGGTATTGTTGGCGTTGGTGTTGGTGGTGGTGGTGGTAGTGTTGGTGTTAATATTGGTCTGTTTTGTGATGTCGATATTTGGGATATAATAAGAGCGATCGCTACTCCGAATAAAACCAAAAAAAACAAACTTAGCCAACCCCTACCTCTAAAATTTCTTCTGAACAAAAAATTAATTTTCTGGAGAAAAATATTTTTTTGAGATGTATTTTTATTTTTTTCTTCTACTTCAGTTATTTCTTGAAAATTATGTTGCAGTTCCAGTGGTTGTTCAGTATTCTGCTGCACATTAGAATCGGTATTCTGTTGCACATTAGAATTAGGTAATTGTGGAGAATTGACTTGCAAATTAAGTCTTTGAGACAAATGATCGAGAACTTCTTGAGCAGACTGGGGTCGGTCTTCTCGTTTGTATTGGAGCATCCAATCTAAAATATTTGCAAAATGCTCGTTACTCACATTTACATGATCTCTCCACCTCGAATTCGAGATCAACATTTGGGGATTTCTATCACCGGTCAATAAACATAAACAGGTTGTGGCTAAGGCATATAAATCTGATGCAGGTGATACTGGTGCGCCACGAAATTGTTCTGGTGGAGCGAAAGCTCTAGTTAGCACTATAGATGATTCATCAGCAGGAAATCTAATGTCTAACACTTGCTTAACTGCACCAAAATCTATTAGATATAGCTTTCTATCTCTACTACAGAGAATAATGTTAGCTGGTTTAATATCTCTGTGTATAGCTCCTTGATGACCATCATAATTATGAACATATTTGAGAATTTCCAAAATTTCCTTTAAAATATTTATAACTTCATCCTCTGGAAAAGGTTCTCCTCTTTCTCTTAATTCTTGGGATAAATTATTCCCTTGAACATAATCTTGTACTAAATAAAAAAACTTTTGACTATTACCTATTTCTTCGTCAACTTCCACAGAAAAAAATGCTAATGCTCTGGGAATTTTTGGATGACGCAGTTGTTCTAAAATAATTGCTTCACGCTTAAATAATTCTTCTATCCGTCGTAGTTCTGCTGGACTCAGTTGTAAGCGTCCAGGAGGAATTCTTGGGTGCAACTGTTTGATTACACGCTTTGGTTTATGTGGAAAGTTAATATCCTCTGCTTCAAAAGTTCTACCAAATGCCCCTCCTTCTTCATCTGGAACTAATAATTTTCGCGCTAAGAAATGCCCACCCAAAATCAAAGGCATCCCGCAATGATAGCAACGTATTTCCCTTGCAGAACTAGAAGTGAGAGATTCATCTGAAATAAAGTTTTGAGGATTATTACAAGTTGGACGAGTGCAGTAAACTTCAATAGAGGAATTACCATTAACCATTTATTAACCTTTAGCGTTACCTAACTACACACTGGATGATAAAAAATTGAGCTTACACCGTATTTGAGGTAAATGAGGTACGCGGGTAGGGGCACGGCAGTGCCGTGCCCCTACAATTATCTGTACCTCACCAACTTGCAATCTGCTGTACTATTTACCATTAAATAATTATTCTTTTCTCAAAAATAATTTAAAACACCAAAATGGACTGTAAACTTACCCAGTTTCAGTCCTATTTGCCGTTCCTTGTGAGCAATCAACTAGCCAATACTCAGATTGCCAATAAAGTTATGCTTAGCTTTTCAAGAGTATTACCTACGTAATAATTCTTAAACATAGTCAAGATTTTTGCAATATCCTAAAGGTAACGTTTCTTTGCAAAATACAGCAGAATAAAGACCTCAGTCATCAGAATTGGGAAGCAAAACAGGCTTTATGACTAGGTTTGAGACCTACTTTTTGTACTTGACGCTTCTTTAAATCCGCTATATTTAATTTGTGAAAATTGATTGTCTCAGAATCCTGACTTGTTAAATGAGTAATGGTTGTTTGACAAAAAGTATTTTTCTAAATCAAATAAATTTTTGTTCAGAAAGTGAAGGTAGTTCTAACTACTCCCAAAAAAATGTCACCATTTTGCTCATCGTGATTTGGTGCTGTCAACCAAAGCAAACCAGGGGTAATACTGATGTTCTCGTTAATTTTATACCGATAAAATCCTTCAATATGAAATCCGGTATCTTGGTCACGACGAGGTAAGTCTCCTGACAGGGGTGCGGAAGTACCAGTTAATTTCGGCTGCATCCCAATGATAATTCCTCCCAAATTACCTGTTTTGCCTAAGTCAGGGAAAGCTAGCGTGACAGCCCAACTCCAGATATCAGCATCGACTTCTTCTTTCAGCACCCGTGCATTAGTGTACGCTACCCATCCACCAAGTTGAAAGCCCTTACTAATTACTACATTCGTTTCAATACCAAACGAATCAGAGGAAACTTTTCTGCCTGACAAGTTGGAGGGTAAACTGCCAGTATTATGTCCTAAACCATCTTCGTTGTAGGCATTGACGTAGGTAATGGCAATTTTGGTGTCTGTATTTTTATTTGGAGAAAATACAATCTGTCCCAATGCACCATAGCCACTATTAAACAAGCCGCTAACAGGATTGTTAGCATTTTTTGCCAAATAAACCAATTCTAATTTGATATTATTACTCAGCTTATAAGTAACTCCGGCACCCGTATCTCCACCCAAACGATAAATATGACTGTAGCGAAGACCGCGAAAAGGTGTGGCGTTGGCATCACTTCGTAGAGGATTAATAGTATCCCAATCATCGAAGTAAGTATTAAACCCTGTAGCAATAAGAATTTTCAATTGCTCACTGGGTTCATAAGTATATTGAAGCTTACTGATAAAAGCATCATTAGTTGAATTACTACCAGATACGAAACTTAGGCGACTATCATTTCCGGGTGCAATGGGATTAATGACATTAGTTGCTTGAAAGCGCACAAGTAACTCATCCCTCGGAAACAAAGGCTTATCTTTCGGAGAGCAAACAACTTCTTTCGGTTCGATAAAGCCGGTTTTAAAGTTGATACGCGCCCGACTAGAAAATGTGAGGTTGTTATCATCCCCATTTCCACTACTGTTAGCATCTCCAAAAGCATCTATGGCAGCAAATATTAACTCACCACAGAGTTTTACGTTTTGAGAACGCGGCTGTTTTTTTGGCCGTTTCTCTAGCTGAGTAGTACGTGCTTCGAGATCGCTAACTTTATCCCGCAAGGTTGGGAGTGCGTATTCTTCTTGTAACTTTTGCAAAGTCGGTAAATCTCCTTTAGCAACCATGTCTGTGGTGTTATCAGCAATTATTTGGTTAACTCTGTCTAAGCAGGCGTTTAACGCTGTCGCAAACTCAAAGCGAGTCATGGCGCGATCGCCTTTGAAACTCCCATCAGTGTATCCATCGATACATTGATAACGCTCGATTAAAGATTGCAACGCCCCAAATGCCCAGTCAGTGGGTTGCACATCAGAAAGCTGAGAAACTGAAGTAATTGGTGCAGAATTCTGTTGAGTATATTGACTAACTTGCTGAAAAAAATCAGTGTTTTTTTCAGATTCTTCAGCCTTGACAATTGCCAAAGGAGTTACCACATCTATGGAAATCAAGACACCAAAAAAAATGCCCAGACCTACTCTGAGAGAATTAAACATTTTTTTATTCTAGTAATAATTATTGTTGCAAAAACTTAAAATCGGATAGCACTGTGCAGTGAATATTTTGCCGAAAGCTTTGGGATTTATTATCAGACGCTACAGGGAAAAAATGAGGTATTAATACATTGATTTAAGTATTAAAAATATCAAATTAGACGAAGTATATCAGAAGTTATGGAGTAAGTAAATTACCGGAATAATTCAATGTATATGAAGAGTATATGAAGAAATTGAAAAGTTCTAATTTATCAGGACTTACGCACAGGTAACGGAAAATCGAACCGCAGAGAAGCCAGTGCGTTGGGCGGGTTCCCCGACTTGAAGCAACTGGCGCGACGCAGAGGGCACCCAGAAATAAGAGTTTCAGAGAGTTCTTGCGTAAGTCCTATTTATTACAAGAAGGGAATAGGGAATAGATTCCCTTCTTGTAAAAAAAGAAAAAACTTTTCCCCACATAGTATAAAACGGAGGAGTATATCTACTTTCTTCATTCTCAGGTAGCTTGGGAATGTAGAGTTCAGTTTTTGCAAAATGTCTTTAACCCAAGAAATTCTTTCTCAATTACCGGGTGATGTTCTAGGAGGGTTGCATCAAAGCGATCGCATCTTAACATCCCTGAGAGAAAACACTGCACCTATACCAACGTTAATTACAGAAAGTCAGCAGCCTTTGGGTGTTGCAGACTGGGATGTGCTTATCTGCGGTGGCACTTTGGGCATTTTAATTGGTTCAGCCTTAGCGATGAAGGGACTGCGGGTGGCGTTGATGGAACGGGGAATTCTGCGGGGGAGAGAACAAGAGTGGAATATTTCTCGTAAAGAGTTAGATGTGTTTGTGGAATTGAACTTGTTGACTGAGGAGGAATTAGAAACTGCGATCGCCACTCAATATAACCCAGCACGAGTAGGTTTTCACGGTGGTACAGAAATTTGGGTAGAGGATGTTTTGAATATCGGTGTAGATCCTGTATATTTACTATCCACACTAAAAACTCGATTTCTCGATGCTGGTGGAAAGTTGTTAGAAAACACGCCTTTTAGTGAAGCCGTGGTGCATCCAGATGGCGTGATGGTAAATAAGCAATTCAAAACTAGGTTGTTAATCGACGCGATGGGACATTTTTCTCCCATCACGCAACAAGCACGTCAAGGAAAAAAACCAGACGCCCTTTGCCTAGTGGTAGGAACTTGTGCCCAAGGTTTTCCGGAAAATAACTCAGGCGATTTGTTGTTATCATTTACATCTTTGCAGAATCAATGCCAGTACTTCTGGGAAGCGTTCCCAGCTAGAGACGGTAGAACCACTTACTTATTCACCTACATGGATGCACATCCCCAACGCTTAAGTTTGGCAGCTTTCTTTGAGGAATATCTGCGTCTTTTACCAGAATATCAAGGTGTGGAATTGAGTCAGCTGAAATTTCAACGGGCGTTGTTTGGCTTCTTTCCCAGCTATCGCCAAAGTCCCCTCAAAACTCCTTGGAATCGCATTTTACCAGTGGGAGATAGCAGCGGTAGTCAATCTCCTTTGAGTTTTGGTGGTTTTGGTGCGATGGTGCGTCACCTGAAGCGCTTAACATTTGGGATTGACGAAGCGCTGCAAACTGAACAATTATCTGCAAAAGCGCTGTCACTGCTGCAACCATATCAGCCAAGTTTGACTGTTACCTGGTTATTTCAAAAAGCGATGAGTATCGGTGTAAATCAGAAAATTCCCCCAGATCAAATTAACCAATTACTCTCAGCAGTGTTTGCAGAAATGCAACAGTTGGGTACACCAGTACTAAAACCATTTTTACAAGATATAGTAAAATTTTGGCCACTGACGCAAACATTGTTAAAAACCAATTTATCTCATCCAGAATTAGTTATCAAAATAATTCCGCAAGTAGGTTTGGGAAGTTTGTTAGATTGGATGGTGCATTACGGTAATTTAAGTGTTTATACTGCCTTATTTCGGTTAAGTCCAATGTTAGAAACATGGGTGAAGAATCAAGCAAGCGAACAACAATATTATTGGCATCGTTTGATTGATGCTTGGAAGTACGGCTCTGGTGGTGATTACTCAGATGATATTTACAGCAAAATTCCGAATTCAGGAGTCAGAAGTCAGAATGGTTGAAAAACTAATGGTTTTATACCTACTGAATTTTGTTCAAATTATCAAGCTTGCACATCCAAGCCTGATTAATTCTGAATTCTGGATTCTGAATTCTGGATTCTGGATTCTGAATTCTGAATTCTGGATTCTGGATTCAGAATTCTGAATTCTGGATTCTGAATTCTGGATTCTGAATTCTGAATTCTGACAATAAAACTTAAATAATATGTGTGTGAGGATAATATGATTGAACGGAAATCTTTAGGAATCAAATACTTTGCAGTACTGATTGGTTTCCTGCGCGATCGCCAAGGATTTTTAGAGGAAGTTCGCCAAGGTACAAGATTACCAAATAAAATCATCTCTCTACTAGTTTGTAGTTCCTTATTTATTGCCATTTATGGCGGAATTATTGGTGCATATCATAGTTGGATGCAAGCTTTGTCTTCCGCTGTTAAACTCCCAGCCCTTTATTTAATGACACTGCTGATTTGTATCCCAACGTTGTATTTTGCTAACGTTATTTTTGGTTCCAAACGGACTTTTGGACAGCATTTAGCATTAGTATTGACTGCGGTTTCCGTAACTAGCGTACTTTTATTTAGTTTTGCACCAATTACCCTCTTCTTCTTAATTACCACCAATAATTACCAATTTTTAATTCTCTTAAATGTCTTTATTTTTGCACTGACTGGATTTATTGGTATTTCCTCGTTATATCAAGCCACGAGTTTAGTTCTAGAACAGGATAACGAAGGTAGCAATACACGCCAAAAGATTTTACAATTTTGGCTATTTCTTTATGCTTTCGTTGGTAGTCAGCTAGGATGGACTCTCAGACCGTTTTTTGGCACACCTGATTCTGTATTTCAATTGTTCCGTGAAAGAGAAGGTAATTTTTATCTCAGTGTGATTCAAGCTATTAGCTACTTGTTGGGAATTCGTTAATAAGTAAGAATTCAGGAGTCAAAATTCCGGGCGTTGCTGAATTGAAATATGAAATTTGAAAACTCAATATCTCAAACTCTTGCTCTCTGCGTCTCTGCGTGAAGTAAATTCATACCCGAATTCAGCAACGCCAAATTCAGAATCCAGTAACCATACCAAATATCAACCATAAAAGCATTATGTTGGAAAAGCAATCTCGCAGCGTTAAACAATTCAATGTTTTGGTGAACTTACTACGCGATCGCCAGTCTTTCTTAGAAGAAATACGTCTGGGAATAAGATTAGAAAATAAAATCAGTTCTCTGTTCGTAGCTAGTTCCATTTGCTTTGCCATTTATGGAGCAATTATCGGTGCATCCCACGGTTGGGCACAAGCATTATCCAGCGCTATCAAACTCCCCGCATTTTATTTATTAACATTGATAATTTGTTTTCCAACTTTGTTCTTTTTTAATGTTTTGTTTGGTTCTCGGAGTAGTATTCAACAGCATTTCGTTGTCTTGCTCACATCTGTGTCAGTGATTAGTGTCCTTTTATTCAGCTTCGCACCAGTCACACTATTTTTTCTGATTACCACCCCCGATTCTTATCAATTTTTCAAACTGTTGAATGTATTAATATTTGGAATTACAGGTATCTTTGGTGTGAAATTTCTTTATGAGGGAATCCAATTACTTTCTCAACAAGATGAAGTTGGCAAAACAACCCGCACCACTATTTTAAGATTTTGGTTATTGCTTTATGCCTTTGTTGGTATGCAACTAGGATGGTTTTTCAGACCATTTTTTGGTGCCCCTGACTCTAAATTTGAGTTGTTTCGAGCGGTGAAAGGGAACTTTTATCTTGATATACTAGCTGCGATTTCGGAAATTTTAGGTTTCCGTTAATTGGACACCAGGATTTGTGGTAGAAATCTTAACAACGAGCAATTGAACATCTGTTCTTTTTCTGACCTGGCAGATTGGCAACTATTACAAAAATAACTGTGTTATTTTCAATACTATACAAGGTGTATTTGCACTTTCAAGCTATTTAGACGGGTTGCAACCCGTCTTTATTTATCACTAATACCAATTTGAAAAAAGAATGCGACAAATACATTGGGTAGGGTAGCACAGCTGTGCTACCCTACAGATGATCGATGTGTTGCAAAGATTGTTTGAATTGGTATAAAGTTCAAGACAGGGAGAGGTTCGTTGAATTCACGTTAAATCAAATATTATTGCTATATTATTTGACTGTTGTAGTGGCATCTATGCCATCGGTTTTCAGCTGACCATCTTCCATATAAATGATGCGATCGGCAATATCAAGGATGCGGTTGTCATGGGTAACAAGCAAAATCGTACAGCCTTGTTCTTTGGCTAGCTTCTGCATTATTTCGACGACATCACGCCCAGATTTTTTGTCGAGTGCAGCAGTGGGTTCATCTGCTAAAACAATCTTAGGATGGCTGACTAAAGCACGAGCGATCGCCACACGTTGTTTTTGCCCTCCAGATAGTTTCTCTGGATAGTAATCTACCCGCTCTCCTAAACCGACAGTTTCCAAAATGGCGATCGCTTTAGCATCGATATCCTGATTCAGAAAATCGTCATGCAATTCCAGAGACATTCGTACATTTTCTTTAGCTGTCAAAAAAGTCATCAAATTATGTGCCTGGAAAATATAACCAATGTGGCGGCGAAGCTTTGTTAAGTGCTGCTTTTTGGCGTCGCGGATTTCCTCTCCTAAGATTTTGAGACTACCATCTTGGGCAGAACGCAATCCACCCATGAGCGTCAATAGAGTGGTTTTTCCCGATCCTGAGGGGCCAGTCATAATCACGATTTCCCCAGCGTTAATGTCCAAATTAATATCAAATAACACTTGTTTGCGAAGGGCACCTTCACCAAAATAGTGGTTGAGCTTACTCACAGAAATCACGGGTTCTGAAGCAGAGAATATCGAATTGGAAGTTAGTGGTAAAGATTTTTGCAACATAGGATTTTATGGGGAGTGGGGAATCGGAAATCGGGAATGGAAAGTGGGAAAAAACATAGGATTTGATGGGGAGTGAGGAGTGGGGAATCGGGAATGGGAAGTGCGGAAAAACTTATCTCCCTCATCTCCCCCACTCCCTACTCCCTATTCCCTATTCCCCCCTAAAACTAAAATACATCAGCAGGATCGGCAGATCGTAGCTTTCGCATAGCGATCGCCCCAGAGAAAGTACACATGATTGCAGTCAAAATCCAGACGGCGATCGCTCGTTCGAGCTTCATAAAAATAGGCAGCATCGTTGCACTGTAGGCAAGTTGATACAACCCAAAAGAAAGGATTAATCCGGGGATGAAACCCAAGACGGCTAAAAACAATGCTTCTTGAAATAAAACTCCCAAAAGATAGCCGTCGGTGTATCCCATTGCTTTGAGTGTGGCGTATTCTGGCAGATGGTCAGAAACATCTGAGTAAAGGATTTGGTAGACAATAACAATACCAACAATGAATCCGACTCCTGTACCTAAACCGAAAATGAAACCAATGGCAGTACCAGCTTCCCAGTATTTTCTTTCGATTTGGGCAAACTCTTCTGGAGTCAGGACTTTGACATCTTTGGGTAGCCCTGCGGCAAGTTGCGATTGCACTTTTTGGGCATCAGCACCCTGTTTAAGAGTGATTAATCCAACTGTGATGCGATCGGGTTTACTATCTGGGAATATTTGCCCAAAGGTGGAGTCACTGGTAATGACATTACCATCGGCAGCAAAGGAGGCACCATCAGTAAACAAGCCCTTAACGGAGACAAATTTATCATTCAGTTCTGTCTGAAAGCTACCTGTTTGATTAAAAATATCGGCAACTGTTCCGTATTCCGGACGCCCCGCTTGGTCGAACAGAACTTGATAGAGCTGTTTGAGGTGGTGCTGATTTTGTTTGATTTCGGCAGATTTGAATACGGATTGTGTGGGATCGATACCCCAAACTAAAATAGTGCGATCGAGACGTGTTTCCAGATTTCGCCACTGGGCACTGCCGATGTAGACAGAATTCACTGACTGAACACCCTCATAACCCAATGCTTGGTACAATCGCTCTCTGGAAAAATTTTTCACTGAGAACAGAGTTTGAAATTGGGGATTAATCAAAACTAAATCTGCCTGTAAATTCCGATGGGGTTTGATGGCTGCATCAAAAAGCGCACTTTCAAATCCCAACTGAATGAACATCAGTAAATCAGCAAAAGTAATACCGGCGACTGCAACAGCCAGACGGGTTTTTTCTTTCATTAACTGCCGCCATGCTAGGGGCGTTTTACGAAACATTTTCATAATTGGGGAGTGGGGATTAGGGATTAGGGATTGGGGATTGGGGATTGGGGATTGGGGATTAAAAGAATTCTTTCCCAGTCCCCAGCGATGCACTGAAGCTCAAGAAGTGTCCCTACTCCCCTTCATAATTCAATTGCTGTCTGCACCTGTAAGTTGGTGAAACCTGCAACTCGCTTGCTGTCTTCAGGATTGAGGCGAATTTTCACTTCAATCACTCGGCGATCGAGGTTTTCACCAGGCTGGTTGCTAAAAACGTTTTGTCTAATGACTTGGCGACCAATTTGGGCAACGGTTCCTCGCACTTCTGTGACAAATGCCTGACTGGTAATCACTGCCTGTTGTCCTAGTTTCACTTTAGCGATATCGGTTTGATAAACTTCTGCTACTGCCATCATTTGGTCGTTTGGCGCTAACTCTGCAATGCCAGAGGTACTAATTTTTTCTCCAATTCGGGTATGAATTTTGATAATCTGTCCTGCCATCGGTGCTTTGATATAAGCTCCCGCTAACTCGGTTTCGGCATGTTTGAGTGTGGCGATCGCATTTTCAACTTCTGTCTTGGCAGCAGCGATATCTACAGGTCGGACTTCTGCAATACTGGTGAGTGTGGCTTTGGCTTCGCTGACTTGTTTGTTACCGGTGGCGTTGGTGCGGGCGAGTGCTGCTTTGGCTTCGGCGAGTTGCTTGCTAGCGGTGGTGTTAATTCGGTTGAGTACTGCTTTGGCTTCGTCTAGTTGCTGTTTGGCAGTTTCTACAGTCAAGCCTTTAGTGTCATACAAAGAATTAGAAACTGCTCCTTGGGAAAATAGCTGCTGATAGCGTTGATATTCAGCTTCGGCATTTTTCAGTTCTGCCTCTAGTTTCTTAATGGTTGCTTCTTGGGCGATTTTGTCGCCTTCCCACTGTGCTTCTATCCGGGCGATCGCTTCCTGTTGGGCTGTGATATCTCCTTCGGACTGGGCTTCTAGGCGTTCAACGCTTGCTTGCTGGGCTTTGATTTCTCCTGCTTTGGCTCCAGCTTCCACTTGAGCAAGTTTAGCTTGGGCAACTTTGACTTGTTTTTGCCCTTGGAGTACGGCTGCTTGCAAGCGATCGCGTGCGTCTAAAATTGCTACCACTTGTCCGGCTTGGGTGCGATCGCCTTCTTTGACTAAAATTTGGGCAATGCGATCGCCATCCAATGCCAAAGGCGCAAACAAACTAATTACCTCTGCTTCGGGTTCTAGTCGTCCTAACGCAGTCACTTTTTGACTGTCGGGTGTAGTTTCCACTGGCTGGGATGACGCAGTTTGATTAACCTGTCCAAACTGAGAAATTCCATAAAAAACAATTCCACCTGTAATCGCAGTAGCCGCAATTACTAATGCAATTAACCCTTTATTGGTGGCTTTTGATGATACTTTTTCAACCATCTCTTTTGTTTTCATAAAATTTTGTGTTTGTGTATTAACTAAGTAATTATTAATCACCAACTTAGATAATTAATAATTTTTAACCTGAGGCAAATATGCCGTCAGCATTTTCCCTAACAACGCACATTGTTCAATAAAATCAATTGTTTCATCCCCCCATAACTTCTCCAAAATTAAACCATTGACAAAGCTCAATACAAAGGAAGCTAGCATTGGATCTTGAACACCTAAAAAATTATAAACAGCCTGCTGATACTGCTTATTAGTATGTTTAAAAACACTATTTTTTTGAATAATATTAAAATCTTGATTTTGACAAAAATCAATCCAAATATAAGTCCATTTAATAAAATAATCCTGATTTTTTACTAGATATCTTCCTAGTGCTTCCATTGCCTCTTGCAGCGTTTGGGCTCCTTCCAATTCAGCTAAAGCCGCACTTACATCTTGCTCACATATCTCTTGGGCTAGTTGCTCAAACAAACTTTGTTTGCTAGGGAAATAGTGGTACAACGTTCCCGTGGAAACCCCTAAACCTTCAGCAATTTGGCGCATAGTAATCGAACCATAACCTTTTTCGGCAAATAAATCAAAGCACTTTTCGAGCAGTTCTTTACGATACTGCTCATGGTCAACGATTTTAGGCATGGCTTGGCTTATTTATATCGAACGGTCGTTATATTTTATAGGAACACATTAAGCACACTTATGTCAAGGTATTGAAAAACTTTCCTTAAAACATATTTAAATCTAGTCAGATGTAGTCTTTTTGGGCTTTGGTAATTTTGCAATCCACGCCCTAACTACATCAGAATTTGAAACTCCTCTCTGGGATGCCTCCTGTTGGAGTTGCAACAATTCATATTCTGTTACTCTAACAACTAACCTTTTGTCTCTCATTGTGTGTTACCATTTGTGCATACATTAATGATAGCGCAATGCAGTTAGTAGAACAGCGAATCATCAACAAGAGCCATGAGGCTTGGGAGCAGATAGATACAATGTCATTTGCTGCTAAAAACTTATGGAACGCTGCTAACTACTGCATTAGGCAATCATTTTTGTATGGGCATGGTGTGCCGTCTTACAATCAGATGGATAAATTGATGCAACCAAGTGAGCAATATAAAGCTTTGCCAGCAAAGGTCGCACAGCAAATCTTGAGATTGTTAGATAAGTCGTGGAAGGGTTACTTCGCGGCGATCGCTTTGTACAAATTAGATAGCACTGGTTTTACGGGCAGGCCAAAAATACCCGGATATAAACCTTATGATGGGCGGTGTGTTTTAATTTTTAGTGAGCAATCAACTTCAAAAAAAGTATTTAAGGATTCTAGACAAATCAAACTCAGCAATATTGATTATTGCTTTGATACTCAGATTGCACAGTCCCAGTATTGCCAATCTCGAATTGTCCCCAAAATTGACCATTATGTTTTAGAGATAGTTTACGAGGTAAATCAGCATGAGTTAAGCCAAAGTACACAAAATATTGCTGCGATTGATTTAGGGATTGACAACTTAATGGCGATTACATCAAACGTGCCAGGGTTTAAACCTGTTCTCGTTAACGGTCGTCCACTCAAAAGTATCAATCAATTTTTTAATAAAAAACGTGCTACCTTGCAACATCGTAGCAAAGTCAAAACATCAAAAAGGATTAAACATCTCACGACTAGGCGTAACTTCAAAGCCAAAAATTATTTGCACCGCGCATCTAATTATGTAATTGAATTACTCAAAGATTTGGGAATTACTAAATTAGTCATTGGTCAAAATGCTGATTGGAAACGAAACGTTAGTATCGGCAAGAGGAATAATCAAGCCTTCGTCTCAATACCCCACGGACAGTTAATTGATATGCTCACTTATAAAGGCAACAGAGTGGGCATTGATGTGATTGTTAGGGAAGAATCCTACACAAGCCTTTCCAGCTTTCTTGATGGTGATTTTATTCCTGACTATAGAAGGAAACCAAAAAACTGGAAACCATCTGGAAAGCGAATATTCAGGGGTTTGTATAGGACTAAATCTGGACGATTGTGCAACGCTGATATTAATGGCAGTTACAACATACTTGTAAAAGAATTCCCCAATGCTTTCTCCCCTTGGGAGACGCCAAAAGCGAACGAGACAGGGGATAGAGAGGTTTTAGTTGACCCAATTCGGGTAAATCTAAATGGTTTTAAAGTCAAAAGCTTGACCCCATTTTAGATGCCTTAAAGGTTTTGTGAAAGAAGTGGCAGTGCATAGAAAGCCATGTCTGACTATATTTGACTATACAAAACTGAACTATAACTGATTGATCTATGGCAAACTGCTGAGTATAAAACCAGTTGCTCCAAAGCTTTGAGCAATTAACACAATAAAACTCCAACTCCAATACGCTTTAACGAATTATTATCATTGCCAGATACTTCGGTTTTCCTAGCATCCGCTCAATCTGGGAATGACAATGATGGATTGCAGGTGCAGTTAGATATTGGCAGAGAATAATTTATTTGACCAATGCTCAATACTTCGGCTTACCTTGGCTTTGCTTTGCACGAGTCGCTTAGTACAAGTGCCCAATGCTCAATGCCTGTTGAGGGAACTCCAAAAAATAAATTATCCAATTTTGTGGGGTGGGCATCTTGCCCGCTCAGTCCATAGGGCGGGCGAGACGCCCACCCCACAAGAGTTAATTGGATATTTTTTTATTTGTCAGTCCCTGACTGATTACAATAATCCGCTTTGCCTAGTAGATAATTGTGCAATCATTTTGCAGTAAAATTAGTCGTCTAGATACAGGAGGGCTTTTTGCGATGACTCGTGTGATCATTGTGCGCCACGGTCAAAGCGGTTATAACACCGAGCGGCGTATCCAAGGGCGCACTGATGCGTCAACATTAACCGAAAAAGGTCGTAACGATGCCAGTAAAGCAGGCAAAGCCCTCAGCAATATTTTATTTAATGCGATTTACAGCAGTCCCCTGCAACGGGCAAAACACACAGCAGATATTATCCATAGTGAGTTAGCTTCTCGTACTGAACAGTCTGCCGTAGTGCAAGCTTCTGATTTGCTGCTGGAAATTGACTTGCCTTTATGGGAAGGAATGCTCACCGCCCAAGTCAAGCAGGAGTTAGCCGAAGATTACCGGACTTGGCACCAACGCCCCCACGAACTGCGGATGCTGCTCAATGAAGCAGAGGGAACAAGAGAACATTTTCCGGTTCTGGCTTTATACGAACAAGCGCGACAGTTCTGGCAAGAAATTTTGTCCCAGCATCAAGGCGAAACCATTCTCATTGTGGGACATAACGGTATTAATCGCGCCCTGATTAGCACAGCATTAGGAATTCCCCCAAGTCGTTACCATTCAGTACAGCAATCTAACTGTGGTATCAGCGTCCTCAATTTTGCTGGGGGTTTGGGGGAACCAGTGCAACTAGAGTCTTTGAACCAGACGCAACACACTGGGGAAACTCTACCATCATTGCGACCAGAACATCAAGGAGTACGGTTGCTGCTAGTGCGTCATGGGGAAACAGAGTGGAATCGCCAAACTAGATTTCAAGGGCAAATTGATGTTCCCCTCAACGACAACGGTAGACAACAGTCGCAAAAAGCAGGTGAATTTCTCCAAAAAGTAGCGATCGCTCATGCTGTCAGTAGTCCGATGCTACGTCCTAAAGAAACAGCAGAGATTATCTTAAAACAGCATCCAAATGTCAAGCTAGAATTGCAAGATGGTTTAAGAGAAATCAGCCACGGACTTTGGGAAGGAAAATTAGAAACAGAAATAGAGCAAGAATTTCCCGGAGAGTTACAGCGCTGGCGGTTAGTCCCAGCCGAAGTCCAAATGCCTGAAGGGGAAAATTTGCAACAGGTATGGGAACGTAGCGTTGCAGCTTGGGAATCAATTGTGCAAACAGCATTAACTAATCAACATAAAACTGTTTTAGTAGTAGCCCACGATGCTACGAATAAAACCTTACTTTGTCATATCCTTGGTTTATCCCTAGAAAATTTCTGGAATTTTCGTCAAGGGAATGGTGCTGTTAGTGTTATTGATTATCTTTCTGGACTAGATGGTTTACCAGTACTGCAAGCAATGAACATCACCGCTCACTTCGGTGGAGGCGTATTAGATAAAACAGCAGCTGGGGCGTTGTAGGAGTTAATAATTAGGAGTTAGGAGTTAATAATTAGGAGTTAGGAGTTAGGGGTTAGGAGTTAGGAGTTAGGAGTTAGGGGTTAGGAGTTAGGAGTTAGGGGTTAGGAGTTAGGAGTTAGAAATAAAGTTGGGAGTGGGGTATATAAAGTTGGGAGTAAAGAATAAAGTTAGGAGTGAGGAACTGGGAGTTAGAAATAAAGTTAGGAGTGAGGAATAAAGTTAGGAGTGATGAGCAAAGAGCAAATAACTTATAGCGTTTCCCAGTCTAGTGAAGTACGCCCGTAGGGGCACGGCAGTGCCGTGCCCTTAGAGCTTGCCATATAATTTTGTACTGCATCTGAATGAGAACCGCTATATAACTTATAACTCCAAACTCCAAATTCCTAACTCCAAACTCCAAACTCCAAATTCCTAACTCCTAATTAAAAATTTTTATGATTGAATTGCTGCAACAAGTACGGGTAATCGACCCAGTTTCCGAAACCGATGAATTATTTGATGTGCTGATTGCTGATGGTTATATCCAAGCAGTGGCTTCGTGCATTTCTGATATCAGTTCCGATACTCAAATCAGAGATTGTCGGGGATTAGTTCTTGGTTCTGGGTTAGTGGATTTATACAGCCACTCCGGCGAACCAGGGTTTGAAGAACGGGAAACTCTTGTGTCTCTCTTGCAAGCTGCTGCTGCCGGTGGCTTTACTAGAGTTAGTATATTACCCGATACATCCCCAGCTATTGATAATCCTGCACTTGTGGCGCAGTTGCAGAATAGAAGGGCAGAGGGGCAGGGGAGCAGAGGGGCAGAGGAGAGTTTGTATACTTCTTCTCCTCTGCTTCCCTGCTCCCCTGCTCCCCTGCTTCATATCTGGGGTGCTATCACCCTAGATGTTGCTGGGAAGCAAATGACGGAATTGGCAGATTTAGCCTCAGCTGGAGTTGTTGGTTTTACGGATGGTAAGCCTTTGGAAAATTTAGCGCTGGTGCAACGGGTGTTAGAGTATCTCCAGCCATTGGGTAAACCAGTTGCATTTTGGCCTTGCGATCGCCAATTAGCTGCAAATGGTGTAATCAGAGAAGGTGTCCAAGCCCTGCGTTTAGGTTTACCGCCAGTACCCGCCAGCGCCGAAACAAGTGCGATCGCCGCAATTCTTGAATTAGTTGCAGCCATAGGCACACCAGTACATATTATGCGCGTCTCCACAGCCCGCAGCGTGGAATTAATCGCAAGAGCCAAAGCTGCTGGTTTACCCATCACCGCCAGCACTACTTGGATGCATCTTTTATTAGATACCAAAGCAATTAAGAGTTATAACACTAGCTTGCATTTAGATCCGCCTTTAGGCAATGCCAGTGATGTAGCGGCCTTGCGTGCGGGGGTGCGTGAGGGAGTTGTGGATGCGATCGCTATCGATCATGCACCCTACACCTACGAAGAGAAAGTCCAAGCTTTTGCTGAAGCGCCAGCCGGAGCGATCGGTTTCGAGTTAGCATTGCCTTTGCTATGGCAATATCTCGTTGAAAATGGGGAATTTACAGCTTTACAATTATGGCGGGCATTGAGTAGTAATCCCGCAAAGTGTTTGGGGCAGAAAATAAATGCAATTAGCCCCGATCAATCAGCAGAACTAACTTTATTTGACCCCCAGCAAACCTGGAAAGTTGAAAGGAAAAATCTGCATACACTTTCACAAAATACACCTTGGTTAGGACAACAATTGCAAGGTCGGGTTGTACAAACTTGGTGTTAGTTGTCTCTTAAAAAATTAATAACTGTGTTAATTTTTTCTTTGAAAGCGTGTTTTAACTAGGAATGATAAACTAGTCTTATATAGAATTATTGTTTAATTTTTGAAACAACTTCGTACAACTTAAAAAACGTGAGTTCGATGAACCTCTCCCCAACCCCTCTCCGAGGCGGAGAGGGGCAGAAATATTTTTAGTTTCCAACGAAAAAATTAGGGTTTCAAAGCCTCTCTCCCTGTGGGGGAGAGGAATGGAAGCGGGGTTTTTAGAGCCGTCGAACTCACGTTAAAAAGGCTGATGGGTTTGCTTTGGACTGGAGTTATTGGTAATATTTTTGATTTAGCTGAAGAACAGAGAATTACTATTTTTGTTTCTGAACCGATACGGGAAGATTTAAAAATGTATATACTGCAATTATCAAGCAAGGAATTGTTCGGTTCCTGGTTTTAGATATATTAGGAGCTTTTTTTATTTATTATCCATCTCAGTTAGGGGATATATCACCAGAAGTAACAGCATTCATCCTCAAGGTTATTAATAATTGCTTCTGCTGGTAGATCGAATGTCAATATTAGGATTGCTATTGTGTATTTGTTAGTAAAAAACGTTTATCAAATTAAAACAATGAATATTCTTGCTTGGATTGTTTTAGGTCTAATTGCTGGTGCTATTGCAAAGGCTATCTACCCCGGTCATCAAGGCGGCGGGATTATCGGAACAATATTATTAGGAATAATCGGTGCTTTTGTTGGTGGTAGTCTGGGTGTATTCTTCAGTACAGGAACCTTGACATTAGCCGCCCCCACACTCAGCATTCCTGGTGTTGCAGTAGCAGTTCTTGGCGCAATTGTCGCCGTTTTCTTGTGGAACTTGCTAAATAGTCGTAGTGCTGTGTAATCAATTAAATTGGAATCCATTAATAATAAATATCAGGGAATTAATTTAAGTATTTTTTCCCTGAATTTAATTAACCAATAGCACTAACTCTATACAGATGTAAGTATCGCCTCACCGACACCAAGACCAACATAGCTTCAAATTAGCTTATGCAACTTTTGGATTGGACTTACTCAAACTTTCAGTGGTATCGTCGCCTGCGGCGCGGGCAGTGGTGGCAAATAGAAATTCCCTTATTTGATGGTTCCCGAATTATTTGGGTGCGTAATAGACCGGAATGCGAGTGTAACATTTTACAAACAGAAAAATATTAGTAAGCTCTTTTACACCTGAATTTGCATAAAATAAGTTTTAGGGCGTAAAAATCTTCAAACAAAAAACAAACTTTGAGTGTAAGTGTAGAAGATTTGCTTATTGTAATAGAACATCGATCGCGTCATGTCCAAATAATAATGGTCACTAATTTAAGTTTGTTTCAGCCGATTTATCGCAGAATATTCAAACAAGTTTAGTCAAACCCAACATTATATTTAAGTTAACGTTGGGTTTGACTTAATTTAACTAGCCTAATGATTTGGCGGTGTTGCATCCGGTGGCGTTTGGGCTGGGGGAGCCAGAGATGCATCTGGAGCAATTTCTTCCACGGGAATCTGTTCTTTGTTTTCAGTTTCGGCATCTGGTTGGGCTGCTTCCACTAATTCCCAGGATGGCGGATTTGGTGGAATCGCTTCTGGTACACTCTCGGTTTTTGCTTCGGTGTCGGTAGTAGCGATCGCCTCCTCTACTGGTTGTTCTGGTGTCGCAGTAGTATTGTCGATAATCTCAACAGTAGGTTGCTGTGCCAGTACAGAGGTAATGTCTTCAGGTTTGGTTGTTGTGGGTGTCTTTTGACCAACAGTTTGTTGCACCTTGTCTTTTACACCACTGAAGGTGCTACCGATATCCTGTTGCAACTGAGCTAACCGTTCCTGAAGGGACAATTTATTTACCTGTTCCTGAATGCCAGTTTTCACCGTCTCAGTACTAGGTACTTGGGTTTGTTGTGCCAGTGGTGTTAGTTGCCGACGTAACGAAAGAGTTTGCCAGCCAAACCAGACCAAAAGAGCGACGCTAGCCACATGACCCAGCAACAAACCGCCAGAAATACGTGGTGCAAACACCCATAAGACCAGGGCGTAGAACAGCCCCACACCACTCCAGATAAAATCATTCTTACGATGGATTTCTGGGAAAAAGAAAGCTGCTATGTAAATGGCTAGACTACCAAGACCGACTACCAAAGCTAGGACATATGCCAGCATTATTCGGTTACTCCTTTGACTAGAGATTGTGGGCATGGGGTATGGGAAGAGGCAGAGGGGCAGTTATTGCAGGGGGCAAGGGGGAGAATGAAAAATTACGTCTTTCCCCTCAGATCCCTGCTCCCTGCTCCCCTGCTTTCTCATTTCCTTTATCTTCCCAGTCCCCGATCTAAATGAATACAAATTAATTGTTGATTTAGATACAACTTAAAATTAATTATCTGTGTTACTTGTGGATTTTTGTCGTTGAGATCAACTCTTAAGGTCTTCTTTAGGAGATCGGCGAAAATCTCGGACTACCCTAAAAGATGAAAGGATCTGCAAGAGTTAGCCAAACAAATTTATGACACTACAAAGCTTTGGTGTGATTGGACTAGCCGTTATGGGCGAGAATATCGCTCTAAACGTGGAACGTAATGGCTTCCCAATTGCAGTTTACAACCGCTCCCGAGAAAAAACGGATGCCTTTATGGCGCAGCGTGCGCCAGGACGGAACGTCAAAGCCGCTTTTACCCTAGAAGAATTTGTCGCCTCATTGGAACGTCCCCGCAAAATCCTTGTCATGGTACAAGCTGGTAAGCCAGTGGATGCAGTGATTGCTCAACTCAAACCTTTGCTAGATGAAGGCGATATCATTATCGACGGTGGCAACTCTTGGTTTGAAGATACAGAACGACGCACTCAAGAATTAGAACCCACTGGACTTCGGTATCTTGGTATGGGTGTCAGTGGTGGTGAAGAAGGAGCGCTAAACGGTCCTTCACTAATGCCCGGAGGTACAACCAGTTCTTACGAGTATCTATCGCCAATTTTCAACAAAATTGCTGCCCAAGTCGATGATGGCCCTTGTGTAACCTACATTGGTCCTGGCGGTTCTGGTCACTATGTCAAAATGGTACATAACGGCATTGAGTACGGCGACATGCAGCTAATTGCTGAAGCCTACGACTTGCTGAAAAATGTCGCTGGATTAGACCATAATCAGCTACATGAGGTGTTTGCTGAATGGAACACCACCGATGAACTCGATTCATTTTTGATTGAGATTACGAAGAATATCTTCCCATATCTTGACCCAGAAACAAATTTACCCCTGGTAGATTTGATTGTTGACGCAGCAGGTCAAAAGGGAACTGGACGCTGGACTGTGCAGACTGCTTTGGAATTGGGAGTTTCGATTCCCACAATTACAGCAGCAGTTAATGCCCGGATTATATCTTCTATTAAAGAGGAGCGGGTTGCAGCATCTAAAGTTCTAACAGGCCCCAGTGGCAAGTATGACGGGCAAACCAAGGACTTTATCAACAAAGTACGGGATGCTCTTTATTGCTCAAAAATCTGTTCTTATGCTCAAGGGATGGCGTTGCTATCCACAGCTTCAAAAACATATAACTGGAATTTGAATCTGGGTGAAATGGCGCGGATTTGGAAAGGTGGTTGTATTATTCGCGCTCGCTTTTTGAATAAGATTAAGAAGGCTTTTAGCGAAAATCCAGCTTTGCCTAACTTGCTGTTAGCTCCCGAATTTAAGCAGACAATTCTCGACAGACAGACTGCTTGGCGGGAAGTGATAGCCACAGCAGCGAAATTGGGAATTCCAGTCCCCGCATTTAGCGCATCCTTGGATTATTTTGACAGCTATCGCCGCGATCGCCTACCCCAAAATCTGACTCAAGCACAACGCGATTACTTTGGCGCACACACCTACCTGCGTCTTGATAAGCCCGGAACCTTCCACACTGAATGGGTACCAATTGCTGAAGCTGATAAAAAATAGTCAGAATTCAGAATTCAGAATTCAGAATTCAGAATTCAGAATTCAGAAGTCAGAAGTCAGAATTGGGAAGTCAAATAGGCTTTGCCTAAGCTACCAGACTTAGGTTGTGTACTTCACTTTCGTTGAAATCCCCTGTATATCAGTATTTTGTGAAAGTTGAAAACTATTTCAACTGCAAATTTGAGAGTGGCTCTGAAATTCAGAGTCATTTTTTTATCAGGGCTGATACCATTTTGGATTTTGGATTTTAGATTGGGAATGGCCTTGTGCGTCTGGTTTTTGTAAATTCAATCCATTTCAATCCAAAATTTAAAATCCAAAATTGATTGACTTCAAAGCTTGTAATAGAATAGGATTTTAGATTGTCTGTCTAATTCCTGCTCGGAACAGGTAGACATATTACAAAAGCTGGGAAAAGCATATCTAAACAAGATAAAAACCAGCTACCTGTACGGCAACTTCAAGGACAATTCCATGACCTACGCAATTATTGAAACTGGCGGCAAACAAATAAGAGTAGAGCCAGGGCGGTTTTACGATATTGAACTGCTTACTGCCCAACCAGATGAAAAAGTTACAATAGAAGCAGTATTATTGGTGCAGAATGATGGCGAAGTCACTATTGGACAGCCACTAGTGTCAGGTGCAACCGTAGAAGGGACTATACTGCGACATTTCAGAGATCGTAAAGTCCTGGTATACAAAATGAAGCCGAAAAAGAAAACCCGCAAAAAGCGCGGGCATCGCCAAGAAGTTACCAGACTTTTGATTAACTCCATCACCCTTAACGGTACGGTGTTTACAGCCGAAGCAGCAACCGATGAAAGTCCTGTTGTAGATGACGCTCCTGCCCAAGAAGCTGAAACCGTTGCAGAATAATAAACAGAAGTAGATACACAAAAGGAAATCATGGCTCATAAGAAAGGAACAGGTAGTACACGCAACGGTCGTGATTCTAACGCCCAACGTCTAGGTGTGAAGCGTTATGGTGGTCAAACTGTAAGTGCAGGAAGCATTCTCGTGCGTCAGCGTGGCACCAAATTTCACCCTGGTAACAATGTCGGTATTGGTAGCGACGACACTCTGTTTGCCTTAATCGACGGTGTTGTAACCTTTGAAAGAAAGGGCAAAACCCGCAAAAAAGTTAGTGTTTACTCACCCGTAGCTGCTGCTGTTGAGGCAGTAGCAAGTTAGAGTATGAGGGTGGGTGACAGTGCCCACCCTACTAGCTAAATACAATTTGAAAAATCAATGCGCTAGATGGATTCACAGAACCATTTGCCACAAAGAAATTCTGGCGTTGCATAATTGCAGGATGATTTATCTCACGCAGAGGCGCAGAGACACAGAGAGAATAAGGAGTTTAAAATTTCAATGTGTACAATTTCATCCCTTGATTCAGCAACGCCGAAATTCTCAATCCAAAATCCAAAATCCAAAATACTCTAAAAATCCCCTCTGTGGTTTCACCCATGCCAATCTCCTAACTCATCTGCTAGAGATGCTAAAGGTTTAGTGTTATATAACAAATGCTTGCTAGAGTCTGGAGTGCATCTATTGTCGGTATCGATGCCGTCAAAGTAGGCGTGGAAGTCGATGTTTCAGGAGGATTACCGGGAATTGTTGTCTTAGGACTCCCAGATTCAGCGATTCAAGAATCAAGGGAAAGAGTCAAAGCAACCCTGAAGAATGCAGGTTTTGCCTTTCCCATGCGAAAAATTGTAATTAATTTAACTCCGGCAGATTTACGCAAGGAAGGCCCCTGTTTCGATTTACCTATTAGTGTGGGAATTTTGGCGGCTTCTGAGCAAGTTAACGCTGATTTGTTGGGGGATTATTTATTCTTAGGCGAAGTCTCTCTGGATGGCACCTTGCGTGCGGTGGCTGGTGTTTTGCCGATCGCCGCAGCTGCTGAAAAAATGGGAATCACAGGCTTAGTTCTCCCTGCTGATAATGCCCAAGAAGCGGCTGTAGTTGAAGGTTTGGCTGTTTATGGTTGTCAACATCTGTGTGATGTGGTGGACTTTTTAAATAATCCAGGGCGTTACAAACCCGTGCAAATGGATGCTACAAAGGAAATGCCTACAGTAGCCTACCCCAGCGCAGATTTACAAGATGTCAAAGGACAGGCTCATGCCCGTCGTGCTTTAGAAATAGCAGCTGCTGGTGGGCACAATTTAATTTTTGTCGGGCCGCCTGGTAGTGGGAAAACCATGTTAGCACGGCGCTTACCAGGAATTTTACCGCCCCTGAGTTTTGCCGAATCCTTGGAAGTGACTCGTATTCACTCGGTGGCTGGTTTATTGAAAAATCGCGGTTCTTTAGTACGCGATCGCCCTTTTCGCAGTCCCCATCACTCAGCGTCCGGCCCTTCTCTGGTAGGTGGTGGTAGCTTTCCTCGTCCTGGAGAAATTTCATTATCTCATGCCGGTGTGCTTTTTTTGGATGAATTAACGGAGTTTAAACGTGATGTTTTAGAATTTCTGCGTCAGCCTTTAGAAGATGGTTTCGTAACCATTTCCCGCACTAAATTATCAGTCATGTTTCCCGCGCAGTTTACTTTGGTGGCGAGTACTAATCCGTGTCCTTGCGGTTACTATGGCGATACTATCCAACAGTGTACTTGTTCTCCCCGGCAACGCGAGCAATATTGGGCAAAACTTTCTGGGCCGTTGATGGATCGGATTGATTTACAAGTCGCGGTGAATCGCTTAAAACCAGAAGAAATTACCCAAAAACCGACGGGAGAAACGTCAACATCGGTGCGTCAACGAGTACAAGAAGCACGCGATCGCGCAATTACTCGTTTTCAAACAGAAGCAAATCTGCGTTGCAATGCCCAAATGCAGAGTAGTCATCTGCAAAAATGGTGCAAGCTAGATGATGCAAGTCGCAATTTATTAGAAATGGCCATTAGAAAATTAGGATTATCAGCAAGAGCAAGCGATCGCATTCTCAAAGTAGCACGGACGATTGCAGATTTAGCAGCAGAGGAAAAACTCCAACCCAATCATGTAGCCGAAGCAATTCAATATCGCACAATCGATAGAATGCAATAACAATAAGTCAGAATGGACTACGCCCCGCTGCGCTAACAGAATTCAAGAGTCAGACATAGTTTCTGGTTGGCTTGGGGACTGAAATTATGTACTTCATAAACTTGAAATCCGATGTACGATTCTAATAGATGAGTCAGAGTCCAAACTTGATGAAAATGAATACTTTAATCGAATCACAGACCGCAAATTTAAAAGTAAATATTTTGCTGGAAACTAAAGAAGATGGTAGCGCGATCGCATCTATTTTAGAACTTCCACAGTATCATGTTGAAGCAGCAACTCGTGAACAAGCACTCTTAATACTAGAACAGCTTTTGGTTCAACATCTAGAGAAAGTTGAAGTCATCCCAATGGAAATCAGATTACCTCAAGCAGAACAATCTCAAAGACCTTGGATGAAATTTGCTGGTGTATTTAAAGACGATCCAGATTTTGATGCAGTTGAGCAGTATATTCAAGAGTATCGTCAAGAATTAGATGCTGCTGAAGATACAGTAGATTCTGATAAATAGAGGGAAGCAAGTTGAGTCTTTGGATTCTCGATACTGATAACGTTTCTCTTTTCCAGAGAGGAAATTTAGAAATTGCTCGTCGTCTAGACATTATTGACGCTAGCGAAATAGCAATTACAATCGTCACTGTCGAGGAACAAATTCGTGGGCGATTTCAAGTTATTCGACGAGCTGCTGCTAATGATTTAGTTTCGCCTTACGAGAAACTACAGGTAACATTTGATAGCTTGAAAAGCTTTAATATCTTAAGATTCACTCCTGAAGCACAAGAATTATATACGCATCTAATCAATCAAAAGATTAAAGTTGGTCGGCAGGATTTACGCATTGCTGCAATTGTTCTTTCTGTTGATGGAATTCTGGTTACACGGAACAATCGGGACTTTTCTCAAGTACCTAATTTAGTTTTAGAGAATTGGACTTTATAAAAAGGAGTCAGAATTCAAAAGAGCAATTAGGACGCAGAAGAGATTACCTGACCAATACGCTTGAGAATTTGCAAAACGGCGTACAATTCTCTGGCGGATGCAAACGGCGCGAAGACCCTTGAGAGGTCGTACTGTGGCGTATTTGTTTGCGTCACTTTCACAAATAAAATATCGTCTCCATTCGTCACCATACCAAACACAGGTTTACTGGGGTTGGGGTTAGCCATCATATAAGCTAGGGCTTGGGGTACAGCCGACCAAACAGACAGCGTGGTTTTTTTTGACTCTAACACCATCACCCAGAACTGATTTTGTAGCACTAAAACGTCAATCCGTCCGCGCAGTATCTCTTCACCATCATTCAACACTAATTCGACAGATGATTCAGCTTTAATTCTGAAAGGAGGATCGTAAAACCCTGAGAGTGCAAGTATTGGTGACACCAACAACAATATGACTGTCCCTTCTAGTAAATCACCTGCGGCACGGTGATAAAGATACCTACGCCGCACGACATCTACAGAGGCTTTTTCTGCTTCCGTAATTTTAGATAATCCCTCATACCACTCTGGGAAAAATTGCTCATCTTCAACACGGACAAAACCGAATCGATTTTCTGCATCTTGAAGATTGGTAATCGCTTCTGTAATTGCTGCCGTTTGTGTCATTGGTTTTAAGTAACAGTAGCTTGCCTAGATTATTACAGCAGTTTTCATATATTTGAACCACATCTCTCGTCAGGGCACAGCATTGCTGTGCCCCTACCGCGTGGTCTATTTACCTGAAAATAGCTGTAACATCAGCGTATTTTTATTATCGCCAATTGGCGAATAAAATCCTGAATTCCTCCTCAAGAACGCTGCACAAACTCCCTTGGGAGGATGTGACTACTCACCAAATCAGTATCCAATATATCAGGCACTAAGCAACATCCCCTAGAAGGAGATTGACTCAATGAATTTGCAGGCGATTTGGAGTTTGTTCCAAGAGACGTTTAAGGAATGGAGTGAGGATAAAGCCTCTCGGTTAGCGGCGGCGTTAGCTTATTACACAATTTTTTCGATTGCACCATTGCTAATTATTGTAATTGCGATCGCAGGTGCAGTATATGGAGAAGAAGCCGCCAGGGGTGAAATTGTCCGACAAATTCAAGGTTTAGTCGGCCCAGATGGGGCAGAATTTATCCAAACAGCGATTCAGAATGCTAACAAACCACAGACAGGTGTGATGGCTTCTGTTATTAGTATTGTGGTTTTGCTATTAGGTGCCACTGGTTTATTTACTGAGTTGCAAGATTCCCTCAACACAATTTGGGAAGTGAAACCGAAACCCGGACGCGGCGTAACTAACATTATTCGTCTACGCTTTCTGTCCTTTGCAATGGTGTTAGGTATTGGCTTTTTACTTCTAGTTTCTCTGGTAATTAGTACGGTTTTAGCAGCATTAGCCACTTACTTTAGTAATTTAATACCAGGTGTCGATTTTCTCTGGCAAATTCTCAATTTCATCATTTCTTTTGCCATCACTACGTTCCTCTTCGGACTAATTTTCAAAGTTCTACCAGATGTCAAAATTGCTTGGAGTGATGTTTTAATTGGAGCTATTCTCACATCATTTTTGTTTTCCATTGGTAGGTTTTTGTTAGGACAATATTTAGGTAATGGCAGTTTTGGTTCAACCTATGGTGCTGCTGGTTCACTGGTGGTAATTTTAGCTTGGGTTAATTATGCGGCGCAGATTCTTTTTTTTGGAGCCGAGTTTACCCAAGTTTACTCCAGAAGACATGGAAGCGGCATCACGCCTACTAAAAATGCTGTACCTCTGAATAATAAAGCTTCTACCGATCGAGAAGCGAATAACAATAATACTGCTCAGAAGAAGCAAAGTAACAATAATAAGCAGTCATTTTCTAAATTAATGAGTCGTTTAATTCGCTATTTTGGTCAACCCAAACGCTTGAAATATAGAAGAAGAAACCAGCATTTTTAAGGGATTAAAAATGAAGCTAATTGGCATGTAATATTTGAAATTAAAAAAACTGCAATCGCTCCGTCAATATGGCAGTAAAATTTCTACTGTCATATTTCTGATTCATCAGCCAAACTCATTTTTAACTAAGATTGTAATTTGAGCGATCGCACTTAAACAAGTTTCAATCGTTCCTTCCATAATTTGTAGGGGTGCATAACTATGCGCCCCTACCTAGTACCTCACTATAACGAGAAATCTCATAACATTAAAATGGCAAGAATACAATATATAAAATTTATATTGTAATAAAAAAAATGAATAAAATTTATAACTTTTTAGACAGGAATTTCCAGCTTATGTAGATGATTGTCGATATTCTCAATGAGATTTCAATACTTTAAAGAAAGAAAAATAGTGTTAATGAACAAATTGTTTTTTATCGATTGGCACGCAATCTTTGTTCCTAGTATCAGCATCTTTGAATTGATGATACGCGGGTCGCTGGTTTACTTAGCGCTGTTATCAGTGCTGCGTTTGCTTCCTAGCCGCCAACTAGGAACTTTAGGAATTACAGATTTACTCGTAGTTGTGCTATTTGTTGAAGCTGCTCAAAACGCTATGGCTAGTAATTATACATCAATTACTGAAGGTGCAATCTTAGTGGGAACTGTGATTTTTTGGAGCTATTTGCTCAACTGGTTGGGCTACAAAATTCCGCAGTTTCAACGTTTTATGAATCCGCCACCGCTTTTATTAGTAAAAAATGGCCGGATGATTCAGCGCCATTTACAACGAGAATTAATTACGGAAGAGGAATTGATGAGCAAGTTACGTCAGCAAGGTGTGGAATTTTTGGCTGATGTCAAGTTAGCATATATGGAAGCTGACGGTAGGATTAGTATCATTACATCAGACTCAAAATCTAATTCCATCCTTGGGCAAAAAGTAGAGTTAAAAAATGATGCACTCATAGGGAAATAGGGAAAAAGTTGTAGTAAGTCTTTCTGTTTTGCGCCTCGACCTCTTATAAGCACCGATAAAAGCCGATGGGCTTTCTGCTTTCGATTACTGTAAAATATGACGGTTGTATTCTGTGCCAGATTGTGATTGAGCGTTATACTCTGCCCGAAATGGGTAATCTGTGGAGTGAAACCTATAAGTTAAAAACCTGGCTGCAAGTAGAAATCGCAGTTTGCGAGGCTCAGGCCCAATTAGGTTATATTCCATCTGAGGCAGTTGAGGAAATTAAGGCGAAGGCAGATTTTGACCCAAAGCGGGTGCTGGAAATTGAAGCTGAAGTTCGTCACGATGTGATTGCTTTCTTGACAAATGTCAACGAATATGTAGGAGATGCCGGACGCTATATTCACTTGGGGCTAACCAGTTCCGATGTACTGGATACAGCTTTAGCACTGCAATTGGTTGCGAGTTTGGATGTGTTATTGCAACGTGTGGAAGATTTGATTGGTGCGATTCGCCAAAAGGCACAGGAACACCGTAATACAGTGATGATTGGTCGATCGCATGGTATTCACGCCGAACCAATCACTTTTGGTTTCAAGCTAGCTGGATGGTTGGCAGAAGTGTTGCGACACCAAGAACGCCTGAGAATTCTCCGTCAAACAATTGCTGTGGGTAAGATTTCCGGTGCGGTGGGCACCTATGCCAACGTTGAACCGCGTGTAGAAGCGATCGCTTGCCAAAAACTGGGACTGCAACCCGATACAGCCTCAACACAAGTAATTTCCCGCGATCGCCACGCCGACTATGTGCAACAATTAGCGCTATTAGCGGCATCCATCGAACGCTTTGCTGTGGAAATTCGCAATCTGCAAAAAACAGACGTTCTAGAAGTCGAAGAATTCTTTGCCAAAGGTCAAAAAGGCTCCTCAGCCATGCCCCACAAGCGCAATCCCATCCGTTCAGAACGGCTGACGGGAATCGCGCGACTTATTAGAAGTCATGCCGGTGCAGCCCTGGAAAACGTCGCCCTGTGGCACGAACGGGATATTTCCCACAGTTCCGTAGAGCGGGTAATTTTGCCAGATGCTTGCACTTTGACCCATTTTATGGTTTTAGAAATCACCGACTTAGTGAAAAACCTGCTGGTTTATCCTGAGAATATGGAACGAAATCTCAATTGCTACGGCGGCGTTGTCTTCAGCCAAAAAGTGCTACTTGCCTTGATAGACAAGGGATTGAATCGGGAAGAAGCTTATGCGATCGTTCAAGGAAGCGCTCATGCTGCTTGGAACAAACCAGAAGGCAATTTCCAAGACTTGATTAGCAAAGATCCTCGTGTTGCCCAAAAACTGTCCCCAGCAGAACTAGAAGTGTGTTTCGATCCCCAGCAACATCTGCGGCATTTAGAAGAGGTTTACCAACGGCTAGGTATTTAAATCTTATTGGGAATGGGGCATTGGGCATTGGGCATGGGGAAGAAGTGTGTCCGGTGTGGGAGAAGGGGGAAGTATAAATTCTCTTTCTCCCCACACTCCCCACACTCCCTCATCTCCCTCATCTCCCTCATGCCCCATGCTCAAAAAAAACTTCCAATCTGCTGCTGTAATTATCACCATCAGTGGGTAGTATACATAACAAATACTTACTTATTTATTCGTGCTGCGAGTGCTTTGATGATTGAAATCCTAGCCACACTTTCTGCCTCTGCGGCAGCAGGAATGAGAATAGGCATACCTTTGCTGATTATTGGACTGTTGCAGGGTAGTAACTTGTGGTCGCAAGTTCCAATTTTATCTCACATTTCTGAGCCAATATTATTAACCTGCCTCACCAGTTGGTCGTTAATTGAATTATTAGCCTCAAAAAAGCTGTGGGGACAAAGATTGCTACAAGTGATTCAATTATCAATGTCTCCCCTCGTGGGGGCAATTATGGGATTAGCAGTAGCTTCCGCCACAGCAACACCACACTGGCTAATTGCCCTAACTGGGGGTTTGTTAGCTTTAGTACTCCAGCTAGTTCAAGTTGGATGGTTCTACCGATTACGCGGCTTACCGTTGTGGGCAGTATTTCTTCAAGATACCTTATGTGTTGCTCTAGTACTTTTTGCCTTTGATGCTCCCTGGCAAGGAGGATTAATTGCTTTAATTCTGCTGTGGTTTGCAGTTCGTAGCGCCAAGCAGTGGTATGACTGGTATCACTAATATCAAGTTCGGGTGATTACTTAATAATAAAATTTATAAATGTAGGTTGGGTTGAACGGCAGTGAAACCCAACATGAATCTAGATCGGCGTGTTGGGTTTCGTTCCTCAACTACAGATATCATAAGTATTTAACCGAACTTAATATAACTAGAGGGTTTTAAAGAAACTATAGAGATTCTCCTTGATGATTTTTTGCCACAGTGGAACTGTACTGCTAAACCCCAACGAGACTGAGAATTGCAAGTTATTTAATCATGGTAAAATGTTGTTTGCTAGTCAAATCAGTAATTAACTCAATGAATGAATTATTGACTCGTATTACGCAAATTCCTGGTCAATGTGGGGGTCGTCCTTGCATTCGTGGTATGAGAATTAGAGTTAGTGACATTTTAGAAATGTTAGCGGAAAATGTCACCGTTAGCGAAATTCTAGAAGACTTTCCAGATTTAGAACTAGAAGATATTCAAGCTTGTCTTCTGTTCGCTGCACGACGGACTGATTTTGTGCGCTTGACAGCATAAAGATTTGGATTGATGCACAGTTACCCCCGACATTAGCAAGTTGGGTAACAAATAGTTTTGCTATAGAAGCTTTGTCGTTAAGAGATATTGGTTTACGTGACGCTAAAGATATAGAAATTTTTGAGGCTGCAAGAATAGCCAATGTCATCATTATGACGAAAGATAGTGATTTCGTTGACTTGGTTTGTCGGCTAGGGATACCTCCTCAAATTCTTTGGTTGACTTGTGGAAATGTTACTAATCGTAATTTGCGTCAACTTCTGACAATTACTTTGCCTAATGCGCTGGAACAATTACGTCAAGGAGAAATGATTGTGGAAATTAGCAATTGCCGGTAAACAATTACAATATTTACCTTGATTCTATTTTCTCTACAAGCGATGTCTGCGACGGGCTACGCCTACGCACTATTTCAGGCAACCCAGACTCAAGTCATCTATAGATTTTTTAACTAATCGTGGAACATGACTATCAGGAACTTGTCTCACACTACTCAGAGTATCTTTATACACAGAACATGATTTCTCCGTTTGCCCCAATTTTTCGTATGCAACGCCCATCTGCCAAAGAGGTACTATTTTTGGGTAATTAGTATTAAGAAATTGAGAGAGAATTATTGAAGTAGTATTCTCACCTATCGACTTATAAACTCGTTCGGCTTCAGGTAAAGACTGTAAGGCTTCCTCGGTTAGCTGTAAACCACGTGAAAAATCTTGAGCGTTATTGTATGCCCAACCCATATAACTCAGAAGTGTAGGTTTGATCACTGGCTTGATAAAATTTGCTCCATTTTTGTCCACTTTATCAAGTAAGTTAGATGCTGTGTTTAAAGCTTCTAGAGCCAATTTAGGATCGTTCTGTTCATTGTACAATTCACCAAGAGAAACTAACAACATAATCTCCATCAGACGCATCCCTTTCGATTTTTTTATTAATTTGGCGGCTGAAATAGCAGAATTACAGGATTTAATAGCTTGCTGTATCTGTCCCAATTCTTGATAAATTGCCAAAGCAGAGAAATGACTTAAAGCTATTAAAGTGCTATCTTTAGTTTTTTCAGCAATTCTAATAGTTTCTTCTGCTATCGGCAAAGCGTCTTTAAAGTTTTTCTTTTGTAGAAAAGGTTGTAAGTCTGAAAAAGATTTAGCCCATTCCTCCTTCTCTGGCGTGTCAATATCAATACTTATATCATTTATATCAGTAGATAAATCTGCCACTAGCCACTTTCGCTGATATAGACTGTTTGATTCTACGTTTGCCAAAGCAACTTGTGACCCATTTAAGCCAACAAGCAGGCTTATTCCGATAGCAATTTGCCAAATATTGAAACTCATAGCTGATTACTTAGACTATAAATATTGATTTATCAGTTAGGAATAAGAATTACCTCACCCTCAATCCCTATAAAGGAGAGGGAAGCTAGAGACAGGATGAAGTTTTGCATTTTATTTAATTCACGTTTCTTAAGAGTGAGGAGTTTTGTTTATCTCCTCATCTCGCTCATCTCCCCCTGCCCCTGGAGCCTCTTCCCCCAGAGTTTTTACTGCAAAATTCCAATCATATGCAATATACCCTGACCGGTAATCAGCTCGATGATTAAGGCAATGAAGCCCAGCATGGCAATGCGACCATTCCATACTTCAGCGCTAGTAGTCAGACCCCATTCCCAACGCTCTTGGGGATACATTTTCACCATTTTTTTCATTTGGGCTGCTTGGGACAGCTTGAAACTGGGGTTTTTCAGCGCATCAATCACTAATTCGGCTAGGGCATTAATAAATACTGGATGGGTATTGGGAGCAGGTACCCGACGGAAGTTGTGAATTCCTGATTCTTCTGCAACTTCTCGATACTCAATATCAATTTCTTGTAGTGTCTCAATGTGTTCTGAGACGAAACTGATGGGTACGACTAGCAAATCTTTCACGCCTTGGGCACCTAGTTCTTTGAGGGCATCTTCCGTATAAGGTTGGAGCCATTCTACTGGGCCGACGCGACTTTGATAAGCCAAGGTGTGGCCATTGGGTCGATTGAGGGTCTGCATAATCAGGACGGTACATTCCTCAATTTCTTGTTGGTAGGGGTCGCCTGCTTCTTCAACGTAGCTTTTCGGAACGCCGTGAGCGCTGAAGAAGATATGAACGTCATCTGGGTTCGGAAACTGCTCTAGTTCTTGGGCTATGAGTTCAGCCATTGCTTGGAGGTAGCCTGGTTGTTTGTACCAGGAAGGAATGACGGTGTAATCAATGGGTTGAAGTTTAGGATTTTCTTGCCAAAGCTTTTCTAAAAGCCGGAAGCTGGAACCACTCGTACTGATAGAAAACTGAGGATAAAGTGGTAGAATTACCAAGTGTTCTACATTATCTTGGGTGATTTGTGCGATCGCCTCTTCTGTATACGGATGCCAATAACGCATTCCCACATAGATATCGGCTTGTTGACCCAAATAACCCAACTGTTCTTTTAGGGCTTCTCCTTGGGCTTCTGTGATCCGCCGCAGTGGAGAACCACCACCGATTTGCTTATAGTTTTCTTGAGATGTTCTGGTTCGCCGCGTGGCAATGAACCAGGCTAGGGGTTTTTGCAACCAGCGAAAGGGTAGGCGAATAATTTCCGGATCGGAAAATAGGTTGTACAAAAACGGCCCAACATCCTCTAGCTTGTCAGGGCCACCGAGATTGAGTAATAAGACGCCTACACGACCCATAGCAGTTACTTTCCCCCGATTTTTTTCAGGTTTTTTACTAATGTTAACAATATATCTTTATTAAATATAAAGCTTAATCGTAAGGAAATATGCAATGGCAACAATTTTACGGGATTGGAGTTACCGCTATCAGTGGCTCTATGATACTATCTCTCGTTTAGCAGCCTTGAGTGTAGGTGGTGAAGGTCGTTTTCGGCAACTTGCTTTGCAAGGCTTAACAATTGACTCAGATACTCAGGTTTTAGATTTATGTTGCGGTAGTGGTCAAACGACGGAATTTTTAGTAAAACTTTCACAAAATGTAACAGGGCTAGACGCTTCACCGAAATCTTTGCAACGGGCGCGGCAAAATGTACCATCAGCTTCTTATGTGGAAGCTTTTGCAGAGTCAATGCCATTTGCAGATAATTTGTTTGATGTGGTGCATACTAGCGTTGCACTGCACGAGATGGAACCTCAGCAATTACGAAAGATTATTAATGAGGTTTATCGGGTGCTAAAGCCAGGAGGGATATTTACACTGGTAGATTTTCACGCTCCGACAAATCCAATATTTTGGCCTGGGGTATCGGTATTTTTGTTGTTGTTTGAGACAGAAACAGCTTGGGAATTATTAAAAACTGATTTGGCTGGTTTGTTAACAGAAACTGGGTTTGAGGTGGATAAGCCAACTTTGTATGCAGGTGGTAGTTTGCAAGTTATACAAGCGAAGAAGTGAAGGATAGAATTTGATTTGCTCAATCAATCTCCGTCACCAGCCATTGCCACTCGATGACTAGAGTCTTAGGTATATTGAGAAGCAATGGCTGTTTACTAGAGATTGGCACATAAAGTTTGAGTGCATCGGTTGTTGGCAATTTAGCTAAGACATTCGTTAAGTTGTATTCGCCTACATTGGGTGCGGGTGCAGTTAGGGCGTATGCATCCGATGCACTCAACAATTTTCCCCCTGCTGTCTCAATTAACAATGGTTGGGGGTGAGCAACTTCAACAACACCAGGAAAAGCAACTAAGCGCAACCGTAAGTCTTTGACTGGATTGTTGTAATTCTGTTTGAACAGTAGCACTTGCCAAGCATATCCAAATTCATCTTTGATAGATACTTGCGAATGGTATCGTAATACATTAGGCGAGTCATGATGTTGACGCAGCAGCGCTTGTGCTGAATCGACACTCCATCCACATACAGTTAATGCTAGAAGGACTACTAGGAGACAATGCCAAAAATATTGTTGCAATTTTCGCTTCATGCAGCACATTTTACAGCAGAATTCAGAAGTCAGGAGTCAGAATTCAGAATTCAGAATTCAGAATTCTGAATCAATCATCCAATAGTCGGACTCCAATTTATGCTGAATTCTGACTACTGACTCCTGAATTTTATTTTGGTACAATTCCTAATTTATATTTATGCTCATTCAACTCGAACCCCGTAGTGTCCCGTCAAAAAGATGGCAAATTTTGTCACCTCTGGTTGCACTACTCGCAACGGTAATTTTAGGATTTGTATTATTTGCTTCATTGGGTAAACCGCCTGTTGCTGCTTTACAAACTTTATTAATTTCGCCCTTAACTAGCTTTTATGGATTGTCAGAATTAACTGTCAAAGCAGCACCAATTTTATTAATTGCTATTGGTTTATCGGTATGTTTTCAAGGTAAGGTGTGGAATATTGGTGCAGAAGGACAGTTTACTATTGGTGCGATTTGTGGTAGTGCTGTAGCCTTAGAATTTCCTAGCATTAATAATTATAGTTTATTGCTACTTAGCTTAATAGCTGGTGTGTTGGGTGGTGCAATTTGGGCAAGTATTTCTGCTTTATTGAAGGTGGGATTTCATGCTAATGAAATTTTGACGACTTTGATGTTAAATTATATAGCAATTTCTGTTTTAAACTATTTAGTACATGGGGTATTAAAAGACCCCCAAGGATTTAACTTTCCTGAATCTGCACCGTTTGGGGAATTTGCTAGCTTACAACCATTAATTGCTGGTACAAGGTTGCATTTGGGTGTAATTTTAGCGATTGTGGCAGCAGTGTTAATTTGGGGAGTATTGCGACAAACATTTTTTGGTTTCAGTGTGCGGGTAATTGGTTCTAGCGCTAAGGCTGCGGTATATGCTGGAATAGAAAGCGATCGCATTATTTGGCTAACTCTTTTAATTAGCGGTGGATTAGCAGGTTTAGCTGGTGTGTGCGAAGTTCTAGGCCCCATTGGTCAACTACGCCCTAGCATTTCTCCTGGTTACGGTTATACTGCCATCATTGCCGCTTTTATCGGTCGATTAAATCCATTGGGTATTATTTTATCCAGTTTACTCATAGCACTTTTGTATGTAGGCAGCGAATTAGTACAGATTAAATTGGGACTTCCTTTAGCTTTAGCTGGAATGTTTCAAGGTATTTTATTCTTTTTTCTTTTAGCAGCAGATATATTAATTTACAACCAAGTAAGAATTAAATGAAGACATTAACTTCGTCCGTGTTATTGAAATAACAAAAGAGCAATTTTACCATATATATCAAATAAGCGGATCGAGTTTATTAATCAAAACAGGACTTGATATCTGCTTAACTGATAAAAAATCAGAAGTGTGTATTTGAGCTTGTCGTAGACATCGCCCAAATAAGACTCGTTTTTTTCTTGGCATCAACAAATTTTTCAAAAAATATGAGACTATAGAAATATTCAGACAGTCAGAAAAACGTGAGTCAGCAAGACAAAATCTTAGGAAAAATCCTCTCAGGGACTTCTGATACAGACATCCCTTTTGCCCAGTTGTGGCAACTCTTATACAAACTAGGCTTTGATGAACGGATTCGTGGCGATCATCGTATTTTTGTCAAAGATGGTGTTGAGGAAATATTAAATTTACAACACAAAAGAGGAAAAGCCAAAAGCTATCAAGTTAAACAAGTTCGTGGAGTAATTATTAAGTATCAGCTAGGAAATAAAAATGAGATTTCGCTATGAAATTATTCTCTACTGGAGTAGGGAAAATGAAGCTTTTATTGCCGAAGTACCAGAATTACCAGGGTGTGCCGCTGATGGCGAGACTTATCAAGAAGCTCTGAATAATGTAGAAATCGTAATGCAAGAGTGGATAGAAACGGCTAAGGATTTAGGGCGTCCAATTCCTGAACCTAAACCGCGTTAGATGTAATAGGATTTTGGATTTTAGATTTTAAATTTTGGAGTGGTGAAATATATTCGAGAATATTGTAATTAAGTAACAGGTTGATTAGTTCGGAGTCCCATAATAACTAAGTCTCGTTCAACACCGTCAAGTTCTGCAACTTTAGGCAAATATCCCCACTGTTGAAAGCCAAATGTTGCAAATAACTTTAAACTGGGATAATTGTGAGCAAAAATAAAGCACACTAAAGTTTTTAAACCCAAACTAGAACTTTGTTGAATTGCTTGTGCTAAAAGTTCCTTTCCTAAACCACGCCGATGAAAGGCAGGCGCTATGTAAATACTAATTTCACCAGTTGTACTATAAGCCGGTCGCCCATAAAAGGATTGGAAACTCAGCCACCCAGCAATTACTCCCTCTACTTCGATTACCCAAAGTGGACGATGTGAAGGCGATCGCCCCCTGAACCAAGCAAGGCGACTTTCCACAGATACCGCCTCTAAATCAGCTGTTGCCATGCGGCTAGGAATTGCCGCATTGTATATTGCCACAATTGTGGCTAAGTCGGTTTCAATCGCATGGCGAATCATCATTGCTAAGGTCTTGAAGAAAATCTAAACGAAAATATTCCAAAATCATACAGCGTTAATAGTAGCAATTATACGGCTTCTATCGTAATTGTCACAGATGCCTCATCAAACAGGACTTTTCTGATTCATTCAAGTGTTTATTTGAAAAGTTATAACAAACATAATTTATATTGTTATTCTTTTATATTATTACTCGCCAATTCTAAATTTTTTTCTCATTGTTCATTAAGTATTCATCCTAGAGAAATAGATATTTTCTCATGTCAGAAAAAATAAACTATTTTATCTAAAGATATATTTACTTTGATATAGAGATGATTGGAATTTTTAAATTACTTACTAATTGATAGTATAGAGCGATTGCATATTGTATATATGCATCAAACAATACAACTTTGAATTTACCGAGAAGGGGGAAAGGGGAAAGGGTAAGGGGTAAAGGGTAATAATTAAAAACAGGGGAAAAGGTTAAAGGGTAAAGGGATAAATTTAACCTTTCCCCCTTCCCCACTTCGCCTTCTTCATAAAGACTTTTGCTTAATGAATAACATACATATAGAAAAAGAAAACTTTGTATTTTAAGTCATATTTAGGAAATTTTAATTTGATTATTTCTATAGAAATACAGATACATATGGCTTATATCTCCAGCTAAAGACAGAGGGTATTAGTATTAGTCTTGCTTAGTATAAGTGTAAGTAGCTGATTCATAGTACGTCACGGCGTAAATAGAGCAACTATTTCAAATCCCTAAAAAGCCTGTTCCATAATACTTTTGACGAATTTAATATCAAAAAAATGAGTGTCAGTCAATCTAAAAACCCATCGATAGAAGTTGATATTGCAATTTTAATAGATAAAATTAAAAGTGGAATTTGGCTATTTGGAATTCCGTCTTGGCTCTTTGGCATAACTGATAGAAGTATAGCTATATTTGCTGATGGCTATGTATCGACTGTAGAAATATCTCAACTATTTATAGCATCTTTCTTTTTTTTGAGTTGGTTATATCTAAAACCAGGTGAAAGCTTTAATAGCAATGATTTAAGCCCCAGCCAATATCAAGAATATCTCTATCGTATTCAAACTGAAAAGCTGAAAATAAAAAAGCTACATATGATTAGCCAGGAGTATATTTTACCTTTTCCCTATGTTTGTCAAATTTATCATTTATTGAGCTTAAAACATTTAGAAACAGTTCATAAATTTAGCCTTAATAACCTGAAAATTCTCAATATTAGCCATTTCCAAACTACAAGTATAGGTGGGATAATTAAATTTCAAACAATATTGGATTCACCCGCTAATCCTTTAAGAATTTGGCGACAACCAATTGTGGAGGTAGATTTAATATTGCATACTCCATACACTGTTGAACTGAGTATTCCAGTCTACGATAACAAAAGAATAATTGTTATTTTTAATGTCTTCCCATTAAGTGAATCAGAACATCAATTGTTTATAGACATTTATAGTGACCTAGAATGGCCAAAGCCATTATTGCAAATAATCTTACATTTTGCTTCTTGTTTGACACTGTTTGAAGACTTGCCGTATTTAAAAGCCTTAGCTGAGAGAAATATACAGCGTTTATTCAATTCAAATCGAATTTCCAATCACGAAACTGGGTTGCTGTTTAAAAGGTTTGTTGAGTTATATGGTTCGAGTGGGGAAGCAATGAAGTTAATTGAAGGGAGCGAAGAGTTTAATGAAGAATTCTAAGAATTGTCTGTCGAGGATTTTAACCTATTTTTGATTGAAGAGGAATTTGAGTTTTTGAAGTCTGGCGATCGCTGTTTTGCCTTCCTGATTACCGAATCCAGACATTCTGGATCAATCCTCCGATCTTAGCAAGCGATCGCCATTTCTCTCAAAGTGTCTCAATAACGCCCAGCATCACCCATTAGGATCTTTTATGGCAAGCCCGTCTTGTATACATTGCTTTGCCGTTTCAGCATGTTCCTCTAACCCTTGAATAACATCTTGGTATTCAGGATCGTTGCCTCTAAGCATTCGGAAAAATTCTATAAATCTTTTTCCACAATCATATAAAGCTATTATCAAATCTGACCGATCGATCCTGACATCAGGGATTCCATCGCCTGATATCCTGACTTGATTTGCCTCTGGATCTAATCGTACATATCCGTAGTTGTTATATATCCTAACAACAGCAGATTTTTGAGCTACTAAGTCTAGAATTGCAATGAAGCAAAGATTTTGCACAATCGCCCATAATTCATCTTGAATCTGGATACGAGTATCAGGTTCTTCTAAGGAGCTAATGACAATCAATCCATCAGCATCTAAGTTATTAATTAATTTTTCACGATATTTTTCAAAATCTATTTTCAAAGTATTCTCATCAATGCAAGGAAACTCATTTCCTTCACGAATATAAGCACAGAATTCTACTTTGGCTTTCATTTGATTTTCTTTATAAAGTAATTGATTTGCCTACAAGCATTCACTTTTAAAAACAGAGATATTAGTAATCCTGCTTGCTCTGTCTCTAGATTAAAAAAATTAATAATCGATTGACTTGTTTTTATTGTAGCAGCCTCCACAGGGCATTGATTTCAGCCTGCGTATAGTGAATTCCACCACCTGCTGGTGTCGGGAAAAATTGTCCTATTCTTAAGTTTGTTGCAGATCCTTGGGTACCGACTTGAACAGTAAAACCACTGATAGTAACTGGTTGTGGAGCTCCTGGTAGAACCACTGTAGGAGGTGTAGCGGAAGTTAGGACATTAACTGCTTCTTGTACATAGCCCTCAATCGCAGCAGGAGTTGTTCCTTGTGGCCACAATGTTGTACCCAGGGTCTTATTCAGCCTACTTGGTAAATCTACATATTCGTAGGTGTGATCTAGAAAATGTCCCGCAGTTGCGTTTGGTGTCAAACCTGTGTAAGGAGGTATTGGAGTCGGTAGACTCATCACTGATTTTGTTAGTGGTGGTACTCTGAATAATGGTGCTGCATCCGCTAACTTCCGGAATACAGCTGCATTACCACTGGCTAGATTCAGAATATCCTCAACTCGCGTAACATCTCCTTTTGCGACTGCACGGGTCAAAATTGCTTCCAGTCCTGCAATTTCACCTCTTCCTCCTGCCATGATTACATAAAGTTCAAGGTCTTCTGAGGTATTGACAAGGTTTAGAAGCCGCTCAAGTTCGGCCGCATTATTTGTAATATTTGCATTTAGAAGCTCTTGAAGCCGAGTAATACTGGGTATTTTTACATTATTGAGTAGGTTCAAAAGTTCAGTAACATTAGTAACTTGACCGTGATTCAATAGGTCTAAAATCTCAGTAATATTCGTAACCTTGCTATGATTCAACAGCCCAAGAACTTCGGCAACATTCGCAACTTTGGTATGATTCAGTAAGCTTAAAATTTCTGCAACATTTGCAATCTTGGCATGATTCAGCAAGTCAAGAAGCTCAGTAACATTTGCAATCTTGGCATGATTCAGCAAATCAAGAAGCTCAGTAACATTTGCAATCTTGGCATGATTCAGCAAGTCAAGAAGCTCAGTAACATTCGCAATCTTGGCATTGTTTAGTAAGTCAAGAAGCTCAGCAATGTTAGTAACTTTCGTATGATTTAGTAAACTTAGCAGCTCAGTAACATTCGCAATCTTGGTATTGTTTAGTAAGTCAAGAAGTTCGGCAATGTTAGTAACTTTCGTATGATTTAGTAAACTTAGCAGATCGGCAACATTCGTAATCTTCACGTGATTTAGCAAGCTGAGAAGTTCGGTGACATTTGCAACTTTTGTGTGATTCAGTAGGCTGAGAAGTTCAGCAGCATTCTCAATCTTGGTACTGTTTAGTAAACTTATAATCTCGCCAGCGTTGGTAATCTTAGCATGGTTTAGTATATCTAAAAGTTCAGTACCATTGGCAATCTTGGCATTGCTTAGTAGCTCCTCAAATTGAGCTAGATTTGTAATTTTAGTGTGATTAACTAAGCTCTGTAATAGAGTTACATTACCTGCTATTTTAGTATTACCAAGAAGCTGTTCTAACTTAACCACAGTCATTCGAGAAGAGCCATCAGCATTACGTAGGAAATTCTTCAAAATGCTTCCAGTCATACCCGGCTTGCCTAGCAAGCTGAGTAAATTATCAACTGTAATTCCTTCAATCCGAAGAATTTCTAATAAGGTATCAATATTTCTTTCTGCTCTAATTAGCTCCAAAGCTTTTTCGGAATTCTTAGCAAGCTCAATCAATTGAATGGCTTTATCAACATCCTTGACTTCATCTAAAACTGCCAGACTGGCCTCTATGCTTCCAAAGCGCCGCAGTTGCATAATCCAACGCATTTTTTGCATTGCTCCAGCACCTTCTGTCAATTCAGAGATAGTCCTGAATGCTTTGGCAAACTGAAGAATTTCTAGTACGCTGACAAAAATAAGTAAGCCTTCAATTAATGCTTTGCCTAAATGTTTTCCTTTTTCATAGGCACTAATTAAAGGATTAAAAAGCATTACTATGTGATATGCCAGGTTTAGAGCTCCCATTACAATCCCAACACCCACTAATATGGGAACTGAGACTTCAGGGAAAGCACAGGCTAGGACAATCAAGACAATTAGTCCAATGACTCCCAAGCTTGCCCAGATATTACCTCTATCTGCCTCAGCGAGAAGTTCCAGTAAACCCGCTGCAAGACTTATCAGCCCTCTAATTAAGTTCTCAATCCACTCAAGTATCCCTGCGACTACACCAAGAACGAAATCAGCGATCGCGTTACCTGTTCTCAGATAACTGAAAACATCATCAACTAGCGATCGCTGTATAACTATTTCATCTTTTGCGCTTCGTTGAACTGGTTGTTCCTCAGCGGATTTCGATACTTGACCTGGTAGCAATTGGGTCAGGGATTCTTCAGTGTCAGCTTCACCACCCTTTTGACGTTGCACATTCTCTGGAAAACTTCCCACTAGAGGTTCAAGCCAATCTTTGGAAGTAGCTGATGCCTTGCCAACCTGGTTACCCAGAATTTCTGGTTTTGGAGTTTGTATCACTCGATCTGCTACCTGTTCTGCTTCTTGCTCAAACGGATCGGAGGGATCGCTAATTGAAATCCCCTCTGCTGTCGGTGTGCCTGCCACAGCTCCATTTGCCTGCTGTACGGTATGCACCACCTCATGGGCAATCAGATGCTGTCCTTCTGTGGAAGTGGGATTGTAGCTACCGGAACTAAAGAAAATATCCTGACCTGTAGTGAAGGCAACTGCATTCACCGATTTAGAAAGTCGATCTGCCTCGCTATCGGTATGAATTCGCACGTTGGATAAATCTGCCCCTAAATGCGGCTCCAAATGCTGCTGAACCCCACGATCCAGTCTGCTGCCGCTACCGGATGCCGCATCGATGCGTTGGGCGATCGCCCCCTGTGCAGCTGTGTCAGCGCCATCGTCCTGCCGCTGAATCATCCGCTGACCCGGTAGGGGTTCCGGCTGCGGAGGACCGCCGATGGCACTGGGAGAAGATGGCCCAAAGCCCAGACTAGTCGGTAGTAATCGTCCGATATCAAGGTGCATCCCTAGCATCAGGTTATCACCACCGGTATTCAGTTCCAGGTGCAACCAGTTGACTCCGGGAACAGGCAGTACTTGTCCATTGAGTTTGTCTAACGCAAATCGTCGAGCCTCTGGATTAGCGAAAACCCCGGTCAGCACACCTGCACCAATTAACACCGTTGTACTCACCACACCAATCTGCTCGCCCGTGTTCAAGCGCGACCAGTCTTGAGTAATGCGATCCCTCGCTTGGGTTCGTAACGAAATAAGTCCGCTATTAATTGCCGGAACAGCCATAATCGCCCGCAACAAATCCCCTGTGGTGGCATTTTTGGGCGGATTAGGATCTGGATCTGCACTTGCAGGTGGGGGAGAAGCGGTTGGAGGGGTTGCTTGTCTAAGAATTAGATCCGAGTCGTTGGTCTCCTCAGATGAAGAGGAAGCTGTTTGAGTCGGCGATAGAGTCGCAAACAAATTGGTTGTTGAAGTTGTATTGTCGGGTGGGTTGGGGGGGTTATCTGAAATAGGCAATCCGCTCAGGTCGATTTGCCCCAGAGCTGATTCAATGGTTTCGGGGACTAACTGCTGCTCCAACTGTTCCAGGGCGAAGTCCTGTATCTTTGGATCGGGGCTGGGGCTGGAATCCTGCGCCGTTTGATTTGTAGTGGTAGTAGGCTGTGGCGAAGGAGGAGCCTGTTGAGCGTTGGCAGGAGGCTGTAGAGTATTGGTTTCATCTCGTTGGATGATATTATCTTCCTGTTTGGCAGCATATTTGGGGGGTAGACTTTCCCTGAGCGATCGCATTACCACAGCCTGGTTTGACTCTGGAATTTGCATTGGCATCACTTCATCCACAGCCCAATCAGCTTGTTGTTCGTAGAGGCTTTGCGGCTGACTCACCCTCATTTGAGCTTGCACTGGCAACATCGAAATGTCGCTAAAATCATCATCTCGATCGAATTGATTTGTTGAGAGTTTTGCCTGTGGACGGAATGAGATTCGACTAATATCGTGTGCCAGAGGCTCTTTTTTGAAAGTTTCTTCCTCCAGCGACTGCTGAGGAGCAGACTCAGTATCTTGCTGGTTTGATGACTCCTGAGCCGATGATTCTGGCAAAGCAGTATTTGCCTGTAAACCAAAACTAGGCGTGGGATTCGCCAATGTTGGGGTTGTTGGTGAGACAAGCGAGGGATTGGGAACAGTTGATTTATCGCCCTTTTTGGGGTGTATATTTGTGCGATTGCTCATCCCACTCAATCCCCTGTGTTACACAATGTTGATAAATAATACCCACGATACAACTTCTTAAAAGCCTGCCATATTGGACTAAAGTCTAATCTTTGCCCGTTAATACAGCAGTTTTCACGTATTTGAACCACATCTGTTGTAGGGGCACAGCATTGCTCATTGGTGTCAACTTATGTCTCTGGGGAATTACCAGCATTCTGGAGATGGAAGCGGCTGCCAATTTGTTGCATCTGATAGCACGGGTTTTTACTAATATGGTAAAAACTGAGATTATTATTTTTGAACGGGGCAAAGTTGTACAAAGATGAAAATTGGCAATTCGCTAAGGGAAGCGATCGCCTGACTCAATGGTTGCCACTGGTTATTGGAAACGCGTCCAGTTTCCTGTGGAATCGTGCCTTGCAGGGGGTAAAATCACACTTGTCGCCCCTTGAAATTTATAGTTTTTGCCGCATCATCAGTTGAGCGAATGGCCCTTGCTGATTGACTAGTCGCTCAAAACTGCCCTGCTCTATAACCCGACCATTCTGAAGCACATAGATCCGGTCAGCATTGTGGATTGTACTGAGTCTGTGAGCAATGACTATGCGCGTTACCTTTAGTCGGTCAAGGCTTTCACTAACAATAGCCTGGGTTTTGTTATCTAAGGCACTGGTCGCCTCATCAAATAGTAAAATTCGTGGTTTCAACACTAATGCCCTAGCAATTAACAGCCTTTGCCGTTGTCCGCCAGAGATATTACCACCTCCTTCACTGACAACAGTGTGCATACCCATTGGCATAGCTTGGATATCATCTGCTAAACCCGCCATCCGCGCGGCTTCCCATGCTTCATCAATTGTGACTAGCGCACCACTGGCAATGTTTTCAAAGATAGAAGCTGACATTAATCGGCTATTTTGCAATACAACACCTATCTGTCGGCGCACAGCATGAATGTCCAGTCCTGTCAATTCCTGTCCATCATAGTAAATACTGCCAGATTCCGGAGTCTCAAATCCGAGTAATAACCGAAACAATGTTGATTTCCCACTCCCAGAAGTCCCCACCAGAGCAATAAATTCCCCAGGTTCAGCCTGAATACTCACATTATCTAAGATTAAGGGTCTATCATCGTGGTAACGAAAAACTGCATGGTCTACAACAATTCTGCCCGATAACCTGCCGGGATCTGCTTTACTATTATTAACTTCTGGTTCGGCTTGCAAAATTGGCTGGGCACGCTTCCACAAAGGTATGATTTTCAGAACATCGACAACGGTTGTACTCAAGCTGGTTGCACCGCTAATAAACGTACCAAAAGCAGAGTTGAATGCCAGGAAAGTACCAATGGATAGTGCTTGAGTTCCCTGTGTTTGCTGGCTCTGCTGTAGTAATGTGGCAGTAAACCAGAAAACTACGCAAGATGTGAAGATGGGCAGAACTTTATTGCAGACGTTGAGAACGTCTTCAATCGCTTGGGTACTCAACACTAATTTTATTTGCTGGCTATACTGTTTACCCCAGTAAGCAAAGGCGCGTTCTTCAGCTCCGGCGACTCGCAATTTGGCAACCCCGTTGATTAACTGCACCATCACGCCAAAGATTTGTCCTTGTTGCTCCAATAAGGGACGAACCTTGCCCAGGGTAAGCATACCAGAGAAAAAAGTCAGGGCAATATTTACAACAGCTGCAACAATAGCGATCGCCGTTAACGAACTGTTGTAATAAATTAGCAATCCCAAGTTTAAGAAGGCAAACACGCCAGAGAAAATACTTTTGAGAACTGTACCGCTGAGTATGGAGCGAATCTCACTGATGCTAGAAACCCTAGATTCTAAATCGCCAATAGAATACTGATTAAAAAAAGATACACTTAGCTTCAATAGCCTGTCCCACACCGCAGCTTGAGTAGATGAGTCCGCAAAAGTTTCTAGTCTCATGAGGGCAAGCCCTTGAGCTAGTTGAAAAATTGTGCCTCCAAAAGCTGTTGCACAAAGACCTAAAGCGATTTGTAACAATAGTCCGCGATCGCTATCCGGAACGGCGTTATCTATGAGAATAGCAGTAGCTTGGGGCGTTACCATCCCTAATAAAGAAACAGCTATTGCGCTTAACAGGATGATAACTAGATCCTTATAATGACCCTTTAGTGCAAATAGAAGTATATCCCAGGTTTTGAGGTTTTTATCGGGCAAAGGTCGATAAAATACATAGGCAGTGGTGCAGAGCGTAGCAGCACTTTGCTCGTCTACAAAAGTGCGAGTCTGCTTGAGGGGATGAAAAATCTCATAGCTGTTGCCCCTTGCACCACTCTTAACTGGTAACAGAGCCACCGGATTCTCGTCTTCTAAAGTGTATCCCAGCATCGGGCCGCAGTCACTTTTCCACCAATTCCCGATTAGATGCAAGCGACGCATCCGAATTCGTGAAGCACGGGCGATCGCATCTATTGGGTGTTTAAGGCGTTTGAGGTCTTCTGAGCGAGCTGGAGGGCGAATCGCAATGCCTAAAGCACGTCCCACTGCTCCTGCTGCAACTAATAGAGCTTGGTCTGAGGAATTACTACCATGTATTATCTGTGAAGAAGTGACTGTTTCCTGCTGTTGGCATACAGATGACAGTTCCTCCAAAGTTTCATTCATCACCTGACGCTTCAGGTGTTCTCTTTGGCGACACCTTTGGATTTCTTGCTGGATTTCTTGCTCAGAGAGCAAGTTAATTATTTGCAAGAAATTCTTTTGCAGTTGAGCAAGACTAACCATTAAAATGTCTGCTTCTTGGATCTCTTCGGTACGAAAAGTTTCTAATTCTAATATGCCCTTTGCCTGCAACCACATATCAGCACTCAGAGGTAAGACAGCACAAGCAGAGTCAAAAATTAGTTCGGCAAATCCCATTAAATTGGCATAACCACTTTGGATTTGTACCCAAGATACGCTATCTTGTTCTGGTCGGAATATCTCGCCATTAGCTAAGGAGAAAAACTGAGTTCCTGGCTTTAAAATTTTGAAGTTATGATTAGGTTCGCAAGCTACAGCCGAACTTAGTTGATATATCCAACGCTCTACCAAATCCATTGCATAGGCTTGTTTGTCTGCGAACATAGACTCAAAATCTTTGCGAGAGATTCTGAGGAGTTCTGTTTCTTCAAGCGCCACTGCTAAAATTTGCAGCTGCTTGTTTTGAAATGGTGCTATTGAAAACATCGCTTCTGCGGATTTGACATTAAATAGGTAACGCCGTTTTCCTTCTGGGTTACCATTGTTAACCGCAATGGCAAATAGCGACATGGAACCCGATCGCACTATCCAAACTGTCTGCGGGTCATCTAATAGTAAAGGTTGATTACCTTTAAATCGATAGTACTCTCCTGGCAAATCCGGAATTTGGTTTTCAATAAGCATCTTTTTAACCTACTAAAAAGTTATGCAAAGATGTTTGTAAATAAATACAAGACTATCTTTGTGTTGACTCTTTGATGTTGTTTGTATGCTTTATTGGGAAAATCTGGGTTGATTTATGCAGATGTTGGTATTTGCTGGACAGTAAAATTCGGGGCGTTGCTGATTCCAAATGTGAATTTATTTCACGCAGAGACGCAGAGTCGCAGAGAGTAAGAGTTAAGAAGAGTTGATTTTTGAATTTCAGATTCAGCAACGCCGCTTAATGTAATGGTTAAGGAGTACAGCACTGTGTAATAGTTTCGCTGGCAACATTTTCTAAGCCGACAGACTCTAACAGGTCTTGCCAGTCAGAGGCTAGGGCGGGATCTTTTGGTTTTGCAAGGCGGAGTTGGCTTAGAAGTGTCAAAGCGTCTTGCCAGATGCCCGCTTGAGCATAAAGGGCGACACGTTCTTGTGGTGTTGCTGTTCCTAAGCGACGAACTAAATCGGGGTTCGGTTCTATTCGTTGTACTAACCCTTCGACAGCAATATCCTCTGATTCTTCAGAGGAGGTTTGTGATTTGCAATCAACTAAGAAATACCAATGATAATATTTACCAATTTCTAATGGTTTCTCTGTTGTCGGAACGCGAACGCTAATTACTCCGGGCGTTCCTGATAAGTTAATTAACAGAGGCTCTTTGGTGATGGAATTATTATTTTCATCTAGTACTACAAACTTGACAACATCAATATCTTTAATTTGGTAAGGAAGGTAAAACCAAAAGGTAGGATATTCAGCAGTTGTTAATCCCAAAACAAATTTTGATGAGGATGTGTCTGTAGTTGTTTGTTGCTTTAGACTCAAATTTCTTGGTATCAAGGGTACTAATGCAGTTAGAGGTTTGCTGACATTTGGACAATCACCACGCGTTCCTGCTCCTTGGCGATCGCCAGGCGCACCCCGGTTTTCTGGTTCTTTTTCTAAAGTTGGCTGAATAAAGCGGATGGTACTATTCGAGTTATTGTTCGGTGGTTGTTGGGGTTGTGCGGGTTGTGTAAAACTAACTACTATAAAAGTAAGACTAAACACTAATATTTGCGGAAATGGAAAATTTATTTTAGTCATAATCGAGTTTAGTTAAGTATTTGGAAAAAATTAAATTTATTCGTGGAAGAAGGGAACATAAAAATAATGTGTGTAATTAATTCTGTCTAAGAGGTTGTTTGAAAAGTCATGATTTATGTATCAAATATATTTTTACCCCTCCCTAACCCTCCCCTTGTAAAGGGGAGGGAACCGGATTTTTATTGTTCGCCCCTTTGTAAAGGGGATTTTTCTTAATTTCCCCCCTTGTAAAGGGGGGACTAAGGGGGGTAAAACGCAATTAAAATCACAGCCAATCACTTTTCAAACATCCTCTAAGTATTTAAATATTGTTTTGATAAACTTTAGTAGAAAGACGAATTCCAAAAGTAGTAGTTATAAAAGCAAAAACAGTAGGAACAAACGCCACCCAACCACCGAATAGTAAGAGAATAAAGCAGCAGCCGTATAAGGTAATTAGTGCGATACCAATTATCGCTGCTAGTTGCGATCGCGACCAACGATACACAGCGATTATTCCTCCTACTAATGACCAGCCGCACAGCCAAAGAACTTCGCCCCATGCAGGCCATACCCATAACAATGGTCGGCGATCCATAACGGCACTAAGTATCTGGCTAACCATGTGAGCGTGAATTTCTATACCTGGTACTTGTTGGTAGGGCCTAGTTTTTGTACTGTAAGGTGTGAAGAAAGAATCTTTAACACTGTCAGCATCAACACCAATTAACACAATCCGATTTCTCACCCACTCAGGGTTCAATTGACCTTTGAGAACTTGTGCGAGAGTCACTTGTCGAGCAACCTCGCGTGAGGAGCGATAATTGAGTAGTAATTGATGACCTCCTGCGTCAAATTGTTGATAACCACCTGTAGGGATATCTATAGGTTTGAAGACAATTTTGCCAAGTTGCAAATATCCTTCGTCGTTAATTTGGGATTGAATGCCTTCTTTTGCTAAATAGTGGCTTGCTAGTTGCCAGCTTAAGGAGTAACGTGTTTTACACGGGGATTGTGGATCTGGAGTTACGGCTAATAGCTGACGGCGAACTACAAAGTCACTATCAAGCACAACATCACTAAAGCCGACGCGATCGCTTGGAATTTCTGGCGGAGGTGAAATGCCAGTAGATTGTGTATTGTCTCCACTGAGTTTACAAATAGCAAAAAACTTGTCGCTTTTATGCAAGCGAGTAGCTAAATCTTTGTATTGAGGTTCTACTGTAAAATCACGATAGAGATCTAACCCGATCGCTCTTGGTTGGTATAATTCCAATTTCTGCATTAACTGTTGCAATACCTCATCTGATAACGAGGATTTTTGCCGCTGCTTTTGGGCTTGAATATCTGCTTCTGTAATCTTAACTATTAATAGGCGTTGGTCTGGGCCTTCATCTGGTCTAATCTGCATCATCGAATCGAAAGCCGACAGTTCCCATTGTTGCATGATTCCTAGCGATCGCAGGGTTGCTGTTGCAAGGGCGATCGCTATACTTACCACAAATGCTGTTTGCAGCCTCTTTTTTTTGAACCAAGGAGAAGATATCGCTTGTGTTTGTCCGCGTAACCCGTTCCATGTCAGCGGTTCTTCTGCTGGGTTTTGGTAAATCAATGGTAACCAAGAAGCAGTAGGAAATTCATCTTCTAGACCTTGTAATCTTTCTCGTGCGTAACGTGCTGCTAAATAATAAGATTGACCTTCTGCTAAAGCTGAGAGAAAATTCTTTAAAAACTCTTGAGCAACAAAATCCGGCACATTCTCTCGCATAATAATAACTTCGGGAATGTGCAAATCGGCTAACTGCCATGCCAATCCCAAACCATCGCACGAGTTAAAAATAGCAAGTTTTAGACCTTGTGCAACTGCATATTTCAAAGCATTTTTTAATTCGGGTATGGTTAAACTGCTAGTTTGGTTAATATGTATTAAACCTGTATCTTCTTGACTTTGGCTATGACCTGCAAAAAATAGAATATCCCAGCCTTGTTTATCCCATAACCACTTATCTAATTCTTGGCGTGAAGGTTCTACCAAAAATACTGTTGATGCATGAGGTAGTTGCTTTAGTAATGTTTGGTCTTTCTGGATATCAATGCCTGTACTATTACCTAATATCGCCAAAATTCTAACTTTCCTACCATTTTTTTTCGGTAATACTTTCACTCGCTCATAACTTGGAGGAGTTAAAGCTACTTCTGCTTTCTGGTAATCGTCAAAAAAGTTCCATAGATGCCAAGGTAGTCTTCTTAGCAGGCGATCGCTTGTTTCAATAATCACCTGAAATTCTTCATCTAAAGTCAATCTGGCTCGTAATTGTTGGTCAATTTTACGAAACGAATCTGAGTTGAGCCAACTATTAATTTGCTGATGTAACTCCCGACAAACTTCAGTAAAATCAGTTTCACTAACATTAGTCAAACCAACTGGTTCTATTTCAATTAAAGCACGACCGTGAAACCGTTGTTGGAGTGCCTGATATATTAATTGATAGCGTTTATAAAGTTCAGCAATTTGTGGGGCTGCGGGTAAACTACCTGTAAATTGCATCGGGCGAGAGTTATTATCATCCCACAATTGTGCGTTAACAACCGAGAAGCCATCGTTTAAGTTACCTTTATCTAAATTTATAACAACTAACTTACCCATCGTTAATTACTAGAGTTTTTTATCTAATTTTAAAAATACATCTTTTTTTAAATGGATTTTATACTAGTTCCCTTTGAAGATGCGCTTAATTATTTTGGAACATGGCGAATTATCCTCATAAAATCTCTGCGTCCCTTTGCGTTAACCTTTGCGTCCCTTTGCGTTGAAAAAAGCTAGTATTAGTTTCCTTAAGTTTAACAGGAAAAAGACCGCGTTCAGTAAAAATCAAAGCCGCGCTATAAAAGTAACCTACCCCCTCTCCCACCTTCTACTTATCAAACCACAAAATCTTCTGTAATACTAAAATCACCTAGAATCAATTGAATACTAAAGCTAGTTTCACGCATACATTTAAAACGATTTAGTGAAATATAGTAATCTTGAGTTCTAGATTCAACTACTTGTAAAGTCTCCCCTGAACTAGAAAGTACTAGCTTTAACTGAGGTAACAAATACTTTTGATTACCAACAGGATGCACTTGCACTAAAACACCAATTTTTCCTTCTGCTTCTTCAGTAAGAACAACTAGCAGTACTACAGATTGTTCTCCTAATTGCATTCCCAAATCAATGAGTTTAGCCCCATTAACACCAGATATCCTAGAAGTATCAAAACTTCTAGTAGCAAACGCTAAATTTCCCAACTGTGACGTATTAATTAGCGTATCAATCGATTGCCAACCTATCTCAAAAACTCTGTCGAACCATTGATTCAAATTTACTTGTATTTTGTTGGGTACAATGTCGGCAACAGGTGAAACCTCACTTTGTAATAAACCTAAACGCTGATTGTAAAGTTGCTGTCGCCATTGTTCGTTACCAATTAATGCTGCCCATTGGCTAAATGATACGTCTGAACGTAAACGCGGTGAATAAATAGATGGATTAGCTAAAATTCGTAACAAATCTTGAGCTTCATCTGTTGATAAAGTTGCTAAAGGTGGCACTTCTTCTCGAAAATTCAGTCCTAGTGTTGCTAACAGTATGGTAAAATTTTCTGTTAACTCATCAACTGATAAAGAATAAGTGCGATCGCTTTGATTATATCTGCCTTCATTCTTTAATTGACGATGAGTTGCAAAGCCACGTACTGCCATCCAACATTCATCTTCATCATCCAAATTTACCTGTACTGCTAAATAATAGTCAGCTACCCAACTCGGAATATCTACCCACTCTTGCGGTACAGATAATTCTTCTAAATCCGTCATTTCAGTTGGTAATACTATTAATCGTGTTTCACCTAATTGAATAGCTATACCATTCACTACTTCTAAAATAGTAGGTATATCTTTTCCTGGCCATACTGAGGGTTGCGTCCCTGATTTTTCTTGCTGCCAATCTTCAAGCCAACTGATGAAACTATCCAAGCAAAGATGATTCAGATATGAATTGTAACGAGCGATAGGATTAGAGTGGTGTTGCTGGCTATATTGCCACGCTCTTTTTTGCTCTGTTTCTGCAATCTTTAACCAAAGATGCTTTGTGTTATTACTTGCTAATTCTGTTAAGCTAAACATTGATTTTACCTAATTATATTTACTTAAATTTGGGAAAATATGCGTCCATAACGATATTAATCGTTTCTTCTGTTTCTAATTTTTTGCCTGAATTATCTCTTTGTTTGAGAATTGATTTAATTAGAGATTTATAGTGCTTTGACAACCATTTTTCTACATACTCTTTCACCCATATATTTATCTGTTCAAGCAAATTTACTTGTAGCTTGTACTGAGTTTGAGAAAGCCTTGCCTTGACTTCACTTTGTTCGATGCCTAATTGGTTGGCAATTTTGGTTTCACTCAATTTTTGACCGTAACAAAGTTGAAAAATTTCTTTTTCTTCCAAAGATAGTTTTTTTATAGCTGAGACTAAAGCTGCTTGAATCAAATCTGAGTTTGAGGGATTAGTGTAATCTTTCGCTAACCAATTGGTCACATAATCATTGACCCATTCTTGAGATTGCGATATGCCTGCTAAAGTTTCTAACAGCGTAATTGTAGACTTTTTCAAATACCGAGAAATTGTACTTTGATTAATTTCTAACCTAGCTGCTAACTGTTGTTGATTAAGCCCAAACCCATAGTAAAGCAGCAAAAGTTTTTGAAATTCAGGTTTCATCGCTTCTAGTTGTTCGCGCAAAGACAAACTAGTTTTTTTGTTGAGAAATTGCTGACTTTCTCCTACTTCTTCGGCTGAGTCGTGCCATTCCAGTTCTAAAGTCTCTTCTGGGATGTCAGATTTTGCTTCATATCCAGTAGTTTGTAAGGCATCAAGAGACCATTGAGGTACTATGGATTTTGGATAGTTTTGTAATGCTGCAATAGAGTTTTCCATCCAAGATTGCATTTGCTTGGCTGTAATATTAGTTGAAGCAGATACTTCATGAGGTGCAGAAGACAAGACTTTCTCTGCATTGTAACACCGAGCAGCTTGTTCAAAATCTTCTGTATCTGGATCGGGCCATTTCTGACCATTTTTTCTAGCAGGATTTTGAACTTTGTTAAATAAATAAACTTGTTTAAAATATTTTTTAGCAAAAATAATCTGAGAAATATTCGGTTCCCCCAGCCCTGATACTTGCAGTGCTTCTTTTAACTCTTTATCGCTCTTTTTAGATAACATTCGCCACTTAGAAAACTTTTTAACTCGCATTTCATCTTTAATATTGTTTTCTAAGGCGGTTGTTACATACGTTTCAATATTAGATTGCTGCGAATTATATTTAGACAATATTTCTGCTAATTTGAGCGGATCGTAAATTATCACTCTGGCAAAACAGAGATATTCTTCCCAATTTTCTTGATTCTGAAATTTACAGATATTTTTAACTGCCCAATAGCATTTTTCTTCAAAATAACTTGCTAGATGCTCCAATGCTAGTTGTTGTTTATTTGCTGGTTCCCATTCTGCTAATCTTTGAAATTCTTTAAGAGCTACAGTATGCCAAAAATGCGCTAGACCATTTCCTTTATCTTCTTGCCTCGATAAACTATAAACCTTCTCATTTCTTTGTACGTATAGCTCAATGTTGCGTTTTAAATAAGGTTGATATTTCCATTGCAGTGTTAACCGACCATTTTGATGGTTAAGCATGAGATAAGTAGAAAATTTATCAGTATTGTTCTCACGCTTGGGTAGTGTTGAAATGCCATCTAAGTTAACAAAGTTTAACATCTTCGTAGCTTTTATTTACTAACTAACAGTGTTTTGTTATTTAATTTACAAGTACAAATATCATACTTCTCCTTATTTAATTCAGATTTTAATAACTTGTTGGGATTGCAGTAGTTATCAGGTAAATAGACTATACGGTAGAAGCATTTAACTTTATGCACGCTTCTACGCAATTCATAACCAATTACCGACTAAAACGTAGGGGGCCCAATAAAAGGGGTGTTCTTGGTATTTTTGGAAAATGAACTCCTGGGCGCGACGCAGGGCTTCTGATTTGCTCAAGGCAGGGTTATTTTTTAACTGCCGATAGAACTCCCTCATCAACATTGCAGTGGATTTATCGTCTACTTGCCACAGAGAAGCGAGGGTAGTACGCGCCCCAGAACGCACAGCGACACCAGCCAATCCCAAAGCAGCGCGTTTATCTCCGGTAGCTGTTTCGCAGGCACTTAAAACGAGTAATTCGATGGGAGAAGGTACTTGAGATGCACGTCCTACAACTGGCTCTCTAGTTTGCAATACTTCACGCAATTGCTTAACATTAATCTTGCCATTCCAAGTAAGAATAAATGTATCTTCCTGTTGGGAACTGAATTTGCCGTGAGTTGCCAAGTGTACCACAGGGTAAGAAAGAGAACTGACTTCCTTTTCAATGGTTTTATTGGTAAAGGCTTGGTTGATGAATTCTTTAGAGGGAATAACTGCTTGGATTTCTTTGAATTCATCGGCGACATTTGGTAGGGAACTAAAACCAAAGCGTGATTGAGTTAGTCCGCCAATTAAAGCTTCAAATCGTTTTGGTTTTGATTTGGGTTCTAACAGTTGCAAACCAGGAGATAGGGCAACGCTGTATTTTTCTATAAGATATTGCTTGCTATTGTAGAGGGCTGCCATCGGAATATTCCGCAAGGAACCATCTAACACAAACACTAGGGTTTTGATTTGGCTTTGAGCCAAGTCTGCCTCTAAAGGTTCGATTAACCAATTGTATACTTGTTGAGAAAGCGCCTGGCGATCGCTAAATGTATAACGTTGCTTAAGTTTTTTTTGTAACTGTTCTAGTACTGTCTCTACTTCACTTTTTGCTTTGTAAGTCCTGTAGTGATGGAGTTGCTCTATATGCGGCAACTTGACAATCACCTCCACACGGTCTGCCAAAATAATTGGGTAGATGACTGCTGTGGCAGGATTAGCATTATCAACCACCTCATCAATTGAGGTTGGTTGAACAGTCGAACAAGCATCTCGAAAAAAGTTGTCTAGTTGAGCTAACTGTAAGGCTTCAATGACATCACGAGCTTGCTTTAAGTTTTGTAGACTCGGTTTCTCAGGTTGTAACAATAAACCAACTAACTGCCGATATACTGGTTCTACGCGATCGCGCAAGTCAAACTGAATATCTGGATTTAGAGACACCAAATCAGTACGTAAAGACTTGAGAGTAGTTACTGCTTCAGTGTAAGCTGCCACTGCTGCTTGGGAATTTCCTTGTGCCAAGAGTAGACGGCCCAACTGCCATTGCCATTCAAAGGCAATATCTGATGCATCAATTACCTGTGCGAGGTTCAAGGCTTGTTCGGTGTATTGCCGAGCCTCTGATAATTGTTTAGTCTGTTCGTATAACTGACCCAAATTACCTAATGCATAAGACTGGGATCTTTGGTCTTGTAAGTCTTGGGCTTGTTGAACAGCTTTTGTTAATATTTGAGAAATTTTATCTACATTGAAGACGGACTTTTCTTTTGTCCTTTGACTTGCTTCATTGAGACATACTAAACTCCGGGCAAAGTTGACCTGAGCATAGACTACGGCTCTACTTGGAGTGAGTTCTGCTAAATTAGATTGTAATAATTCTAACTCTTCATTCGAGAGATTTTCCCCAAGAGATAGTAATACAGTTAGCCGATTTAGTTGTGCTTGAATTTTAGCGATCGCTGATGTAGATTTACTCGCACTTTTATAATATAAGTCTGCGGCGTTTTGATAATAGGTTTTAGCATTTTCTGAAATCGCACCGTGGTTACAATCTAGTGGCAGAGGATTTTCCTCACTATTTGCATCGCGTTGTAGATTTTTATTACCAAAACTATATAAAGTATTACCTAAGCTCAACAAAGTAGCACTTTCCTCTTGAGGCAATTCCATATTTTCAGCCATTGCTAAACTTTGCTCTAATAGCTGCTGAGACTTTTCTAAATCACCCCTCACTCTTAAGGTATTGCCTAAACTACGTAATCCTAAAACTTTCAGTAATGAGTCGGGCTGTGCTTGGAGATTTTGCTCTACTTGCTGCCAAATATTCATCATTCTGGTAGAAAATCCCAAAGCTTCTAGGGCTGTAGCTTGGTTAATTAAACTACCAATCTGACCTGCTGTATCGCCGATTTGAGTATAGATTTTGGCCGCTTGTTGCCATGATTCTAAAGCTAATTCAGCTTGTCCTAACGCTAATTGCAAACTACCTTGAGTATTGAGAGCAAGAGCTAAAATGTGTTTTGCTTCCTTAGTACTAGCCTTTGTTTGAGTGAGTAACTTTAAACTGCTAGAAATTGTTGCTTTTGCTTGGTTCCATTTTCCTAGTTTCTGTTGTGTTAAAGAAAGATAGCTTAACGCTAAAGCTTGGTTTAACTTATCTTTTTGAGATTCATATATCTGTGCAGCCTGCTGCAAGCTTTCTGCCGCCTGAGTAAATTTTTCTGTTTGGTAAAAAGTTCTACCTTGTTCTATTAGTTGTTCGGGGTTTGTTGGTGCTGAAACTTTTTCTGTAATTGACTGTTCTGAAAATTGAGTAAGTTTGGATTCAGCCGGAAGGATATGAAAACTCAAAGTGAAAATTAGCCCCAATATAACTAAAAGGACAATTTGCAACCTGCGTCGCCAAATTTGGCTTGTATAGAGGTAGAAACGCACTTTTTTTAGCATATCTTTTTCGTTTAAAGTGTTGGTTATTGAGAATATGAATTTAGTTCACGCAGAGGCGCAGAGTCGCAGAGAGTAAGAGTTGAGAAGAGTTGATTTTAGCGTAATACTGATTCTCTATGAAAACGCGGCTAGTTATTTTTAGAAAACCTCTGCGAACCTTTGCGCGAACCTCCGCGTACCTTTGCGTTGAAAAAAAGTTAAGGGCGCAAAACGGTAATGACGAAATTTTCTCACTTCACCCCTCACTACGGATTAATTGCGAATAATATCCTTCAACTTGTTGCAATTCTTCATGAGTACCGCGTTGCACGACTTTTCCGCGATCGAGGACAATAATTTCATCGCAATCGCGGATAGTACTCAACCGATGCGCCACGATAATGCAAGTACATCCCCGCTGACGTAGTTTTTGGTCAATAATTTTTTCTGTTTCAGTATCCAAGGCGCTCGTTGCTTCATCCACAATCAGAATAGAGGGGTTGTTAACCAAAGCACGAGCAATTTCCAAACGCTGTCTTTGACCACCGCTTAAATTAGCAGCTCCTTCTGAGAGTTTACTATCATAGCCCCCAGGTAAGGAGAGTATAACATCGTGAATCGCTGCATCTTGACATGCCTGCACTAAGGAACTTTCAGGTACAGTAGTGTCCCAAAGGGTTAAATTGTCCCTGACGCTACCAGCAAATAGTAAAATATTTTGCTCTACGAAGGCGATAGAATTGGCTATGACTTGGCGAGGAATTTGGTTTCTAGGTATGCCATCAAACTTAATTTCTCCCTGAGTTGGTTCGTACAACCCGCATATCAGTTTGGCAATGGTAGACTTACCGGAACTACTCTTACCAATTAGGGCAACTCGCTGTCCTGGTTTAATTGATAAATTGAAGTTTTCAATCAAGGGAGTTTCTACTTCGCCGTAACTAAATGTCACATTCTCCAACTTGACATATCCTTGCAACTTCGGTTGGAGGTAATCAGCAAAAACTTTCTCTTGTGCTTGTTGTGTTTCGTCTGTCAACTTCGCAACTACCGGGTTTTGCAAAACATCATCCAAGCGATTTAAACTACCCTCGACTTCTTGGAGGTCGCTACCAAGACTAACGAGATTATTCACAGGTTCCATAAAACTTTGCATCAATCCCTGAAATGCTACTAGCATTCCGATACTCAGGTTCCCATCCATAACCCGCAGTCCACCAATAACTAAAACTAGCATTGATGTAATTGCTGACAGGAACGAAGGCAAAATTCCCAAAGTCTGATTAGTTATATTTACTTCCTGGTATGCGTTAATCGATTTAGCATAATAACCCGCCCACCGAGCAAAGAAATCAGATTCTAAGCCAGATGCTTTCAAGGTTTCCATACTTTGAAGACCAGAAATAGCTACTCCGTTAACTTTTCCTTGTTCTTGTATTAATTTGATATTGGCATCTACGCGCCACCGAGATATTTTGTGCAAAGTCAGGAGATTAATGGCAACAAAGATAATGCCAATTGAGGTTAACACCGCATCATATTGCAGCATGACTATTGCATAAAAAATTACCATAACTGCGGCGATCGCAGTTGTGGCTAACTTACCTGAAAGCAGATTGGCTAATTTGTCGTTCAGGTGGATGCGGCTGCTGATTTCTCCAGCAAATCTGCAATCGTAAAAACTTACAGGTAAGCGTAGAATGTGCCAGAAAAATCGGCTCGACATACCCACAGATAACTTAATTTTCATCCGGCGCAGAAACTTTAACTGTAGTAATGTCAACAGTCCATTGACGATCGCTGTCAGTATCATTCCTAACAAAAGCGGTCGCAACCAATCTTGTCTGTTTTGCACCAAAACATTATCTACAAACATTTGGGAGAAAATAGGTGATGCCACTCCAGGAATCACTAGTAAAAATCCAGCACAAATACAGAAAGCAAGTACCTGACCAGACCCTTGCAAACGTTCCCGCAAACCTAGAATAATGTTAGGTTTACTACCACCTTTTTTGAAATTTTCACTAGGTGTAAAAAGCAGTACAACACCTGTAAAACTTGTATCGAATTCTTCTAGAGATACAGACCTCGGCCCAGTTGCGGGGTCATTGATGTAAACTTGCTTGTTAGTAAACCCCTCTACAACTAAGTAATGATTAAAATTCCAAAAAACAATGTAAGGGCATTGCAACTGTCGTAGTCCATCCAAGTCTGCTTTCATCCCTTTGGCATTCAACCCGTAACTTCTAGCAGCCTTGAGGATATTTACCGCTCTGCTGCCATCCCGCGATACGCCGCAATCTTGACGCAATTGCGGTAGGGGTACAATCCGACCGTAATAACCTAAGATAATTCCCAAAGCAGCAGCACCACATTCTACCGCCTCCATCTGTAAAATAGTCGGGGTACGACGGCGAATTTTCTTATATCCAGAAGTTATCGCAGTAGAAACAGGACGGCGATCGCTTTTCTTTGTAAATTTTACTTGTAATTGTGACAGCATTTTTGTTATGTAGGGTTAATTTACACCAGTTAAAGACTTGAGAAAAGGAAAAATAAAGCTGATAGGCGATCGCTCTTCTGTAGTAACTCTGACGCTAGTGGTGGTTCCAGAAGAAATTTTCATATCAACGCCTTTAGAAGAAGACCACTTATAGCCGCTGAAGGTTGAATCGTCTGGCTGCAACTCTGCTTCAACTTGAATTTGAGGGCCTGGAGCCATTAGACTTTGCACAACCTCTGCATTACCGATCGCATTTAAAGCGCCCTCTTTAGTCACGGGAAAAGCTGAAACATGGGTTACAGTCCCCACAATCCCGCCAAATCGTTCGCGCTCTACTGTAGAAGGTGTAATTTGTACCTTCATTCCCTCGTGAATTTTCTTACCATCACCAACAGAAAAGAAAGTCAGACCCATGAGTTTAGCAGATGGTTCCTCTGCTTGGATAACGGCGATGGAACTTCCTGGAGAAACAATTTGCCCAAAAGATGTACTAATTTCTAAAACTCGTCCGTTGTACTCGCTAACAATTTGACTGTTTTGATTTAATTGCACTTGTAATTGAGCAATATTTTGCTTGACTTCTTGAATTTGATTTTGTCGGTTGCTTGCAGTGTCAAAATCTTGCTCAATTTTAGTTTTTTCGTTAGCATCGAGTTCTTGTAATTGGGATTGAAAATCATTAATTTGGCTGAAGTTTTCGCGGTAGGTTTTTTCTATTTCTACCTGTTGGACATCAAGTTGTTTGAGTTGAGCATCAATATCAGACACTTTTTTCACAGCATCTAAGTATGTTTGTTGTTGCTCCAAAAGATTTTGCTGAGAAATTCCTCCTTCTGCTTGCAGCTTTTGGAGTCCCTCATATATTTTGCGTTGGGGGGAAATCATACTGACAGCGATCGCTCGACTTTGGAGTAAGTTTTGCTGTTGTACTTGCAGAGAACTGAGACCTCTATTTCTCAAAATAGGAGTCAAGCTGATTGCTTGTTGGAGACGTTGCTGGAGATTGAGACGTTGCTGGGCGATCGCTCTTTTTTCTTCTAGCTTGCGTTGCCCTTGGAGTAAGTTAGAACTGTAATTCTGGGATTGTAATTGTGCTAGCTTGGCACGCTGCTGCTGTAATTGGCTTTGCAATTCAGCTTGATCGATGATTGCTAGCACCTGTCCTTTTTTTACATAGTCACCAACATTAATATTCATCGCCAGGATTCGTCCGGAAGCCGGCGCTTGCAACGATACAACCTTACTTGGATAAACTAACACCCCCTGTCCTGAAACAGCGATCGGTATGCGACCAACAATACTCCAAATAACTGCCGTTGCTACCAACGAACCAAGGGCAGCTAAAGACAACCAATGCATCGGTTGGATAACTGTCATCACCCGATCCAAGCGTTCCGGGGAAGATAAATTTTCTAAGGCTTTTTTTCGGAAAAGGTTATTTTGTTGTGTAACCATGTGACACCTTTTTAACAATTCAAAATTCAGAAAATTACATAAACAAGTTCTTTAAATAAAACCTCCATCATCACTTGAGTAGATGATGTTCAAATCGATTTACCTAACTTATTGGCAACACCAGAGTTGATTTATGCAGTTTGGAAAATCTTTGGTGTTGAGGAAAATCGCCAATACCCTGATATCACTAGCTTTCAAGCATTTTTATCCAACTGAAATATTCCTAGTTATCTCAAAGGCTGCATATTCTGATTTCAGTTCTCCCAAGGAGTGATACAGAAGGCAGTCAAAGGATTACCTTCAAACCAAACATCAAAAATAAACAACATCTTAATTAGGAGACCGACAATGTTTGAAATTAAAGCACAAATGCTGACACAAGCAGTACAAGATTCACACTTTCGCAGTCGTTTAATTGCCGATCCTCTAACAGTTGCAGCAGAGTATGGATGGAATATTCCCACTCAAACACAAATAACTGTAGTTGAGGAAACGCCAAGTCATTACTATCTAGTACTGCCAGCATTAGGCACTCAAGATTTAGCTAATCAAACACCTGAAAATTCTGATGTCAGTTCAACAGCACACATGCTGGAAATCGAAGTGCAATTACTTGCACGCGCCGCGCAAGATGTAGACTTTCGCAATGATTTAATTGCTGACCCGAAAACTGTGATGGCACAAAAGGGATTGAATTTTCCAACTAATATCCAAGTCAGCGTATTAGAAGAAACTCCAAATCGTTACTATTTAGTGCTGCCAGCATTAGACTTCTCTGAATTAGAAGCTAACAGAGATTTATCCGATGCAGAACTGGAATTAGTTGCAGGCGGAACCGATACGCAAAATCACAGTTGGACGGGTTGTGCTTCTGGGCAAAGTGGTTGCGTTGCTACTAAAGGCTGTGATGCGGCAGTTGCAACTGTGGGAGTAACTTTAGCCGCAACAGCGGCATTATGACAATAAAGACTGGCAAAAATGCTTTTGTCAGTCATTGTCTCAGACAAAAAAAAGTTTTGATTTTCAAGAGTAAAAGGTTGTTTTAGAAGTTAGATATATCATGACTTCTATTAGAAACCTGCTGTGAAAAATCGGATTTTGCAGCGAGTAATACAGAAGGTAGTCAAACGATTACCTTCAAATTTCATCAAACATCAAAACAAACAACATCTTAATTAGGAAACGGACAATGTTTGAAATTAAAGCACAAATGCTGACACAAGCAGTACAAGATTCACACTTTCGCAGTCGTTTAATTGCCGATCCTCTAACAGTTGCAGCAGAGTATGGATGGAATATTCCGACTCAAACCCAAATAACTGTAGTTGAAGAAACACCAAGTCATTACTATCTAGTACTGCCAGTATTAGGTACTCAAAAAGATTTAGCTAATGAAGATTCGATCGCTAATCAAACACCTGAGAATTCTGACTCGGTAAGCTCAACAGCACACATGCTAGAAATCGAAGTGCAATTACTCGCACGAGCAGCCCAAGATTCAAACTTTCGCAATCGTTTAATTGCTGACCCGAAAACTGTAATGGCACAAAAGGGATTAAATTTTCCAACTAATATCCAAGTCAGTGTATTAGAAGAAACTCCAAATCGTTATTATTTAGTGCTGCCAGCATTAGACTTCTCTGAATTAGAAGCTAACAGAGAATTATCCGATACAGAACTGGAATTAGTTGCAGGGGGAGCCGATACAGATAATCACAGTTGGACAGGCTGTGCTTCTGGGCAAAAAGGTTGCGTTGCTACTAATGGCTGTAATCCCCATCTCCCAATCCCACCAGTTTAGTAGCACAAATCTGGCGTTGCTGAGTAAAAGTATGAATTTGTCTCACGCAGAGACGCAGAGGCGCAGAGAGTAAGAGTTTGAGAAATGCAATGATTTTCATATCTCAATTCAGCAACGCCACAAATCTTATTAGTGGATAGGTTCGAGAATTAGGAACACCCCAGTTGATTTATGCATTTTTGAAAACCTCTGATATTCAAGAAATTCAACAATTGCTTGATGTGAGAGGTTTTCGAGCATTTTGATGGAACTGAACTATTTTTCACAATCTCAAGGTTGCATATTTTGATTTCAGTTCTCCCAAGAAGTAATACAGAAGGCAGTCAAACGATTACCTCAAACCAAATCAAACATCATTTCTCATCTAAATCTAAAGTATATGCCTAACCCAAATTTGACAGATAGTAAAACCAATTTTACTGTATATGCGCCTACGCAGACTGAGCCAGCAAACAAATATGCAAATTACTCACAAGCGAGTTCAGCGTTTGATATTTCTGAGGTAGATAACTTCCCCTTGGACAGCGATTATGACCTCACAACCGAGCAAATCCATAACTTTCAGCAGGATGGACATTTGTTGGTGCGCGGTGTAGTTTCTCCCAAAGAAATAGCTGTCTACAAACCTGCGTTAGTAGAAACGGTCGATCGCTACGATCGCGAACAGCAAGCGATGGAAAAGACTGTTAGCGGTCAAAGTCAAGGATGGCAGTTTGTTGAAAACCTTTACCAACTAGATTTAGTTGCCCAACGCTTTGTTTTAGCTCGTCGATTTGGCAAGATTGCTGCCGATTTATTAGGAGTTGATACTGTCCGCTTGTTCCGCGACCAATCTTATTTCAAAAAACCCGGAGGCGGCAATACACCCTGGCATCAAGATGGTTACTTTATGCCCCTAGATACAACTCAAATAGTCACAATGTGGATTGCTCTGTCGGAGGTTTCCCCAGAAATGGCACCGATGACTTTTGCTAGCGGTTCCCACAAACAGGGCTATATCGGGGCTTCAATGCCGCTAGATGAGTCAATGGATGAGTTTGAGCAATCCATTATTAAATCGGGGTTTCAACTCAAAAATTATGGAGCAATGGCAGCCGGAGATGCGAGTTTCCATTCTGGCTGGACATTGCACAGTTCGCGCAAAAACACAAGCGATCGCACCCGCGAAGCCTTAGTAATTGTTTTTTATGCCGATGGAGCCAGGGTAACGATGCCCCCTGTACCCGCCGATGCTCTACCGCAGGAGCAGTTTGCCGCCGTGATTCGCCAACGCAACTTATCTACCTGTTTGCCAGGATTGAAACCCGGAGACTTGGCTGAAACTTCAATGAATCCAATCGTCTACCGAAGAACGACTTAAATCTGTAAGCCCCAAGAATCTCCGAAACCAATCCCATCATTTATGCCCATTCTGAATCATCTTTGTTTCTGTCATGGTTTACCAACGCACTCATACTTGGCTGTATTCTTTAAAAGACTCTCTGCAACCCATCAAGCCGCATCTGACCTCTTTAGTCTGTCCACAAGCGATAGAACAACTCGATTCTGTAAGCAGTTACTTTCCAGATGCGATCGCTTCCACTTATGGCTTTGAATATCGCCTACAACCTTCTGCTCCAGTAGTTGACTTTGCTTTTCAAGTTACCGAAACCGGTCGGGAAATTTTAGCAGGCTTAAACCCCCATACACGTCTGTCGGAGGATTTTAGCAAGCATCCAGTTTGGCAACAAATTCAGAAGTTCTGCGGCGAATGGGCAGATCCGTCTTCCTTACTCCATTACTTCATCAGCGATCTTTGGTTAGAGTTTGATTCAAAGCTCGATGGCGATACTAGTACAAATAATATCCCCATACCTGGGTTATTTTTCGGAGTAACTAGCCCACCAGATAATTCAGGAATCTCCTTCAACTACTCTTGGATTTGGGAACAAGCTATGCCTTTATTATTAGGCACGCCCCTGCCTCCCGCCTTAGAGAAAAAATTCATCGACTGTATCAAGCGGTTGCCTCCCCAAACCAGCATTTTTCAGGTTGGGCTGATGTTTTCCCGAACGGTGGAAGCAATAAGACTCTGCCTTGTCGGTTCTCCCTCGGAATTGCTGCCATACTTGAAGGAAATAGGCTGGACGGGACAGCTTGCAGAGGTAGAAAATCTCGTCAACTCCCTTTCTGGCTGCGTTGATGGCATTATCCTCGACCTTGATATTGGCGAACAGATTTACCCGCGAATTGGCATTGAAGGAATTTTTCTCACCCGCTACCAAGCCTGCGTAAACGGACAATGGGAATCGCTGCTAGATTATCTCACTTCCCAAGGTTTATGTGCCAAAGAAACCAGGGATGCTTTGCTCAAATACTCTGGCTATAGCTTAGTAAAGCGTCTGGGCGATCGCATTTACGTCCGGGGGTTGAACCATATCAAACTCATTTATCAATCAGGGCAACCCCTAGCAAGTAAAATTTATTTTGGTGCAATGCATCAACCCCTCAGTAAAATACCTGGACGTTCTGCTGAGACGGTAAGTATAGAGGACGTAACCAAGCAAGAACGTGGTGACGCAGACACTATCGAATCAGCCGTTACTTTTTTGCTAACTGCACGGAATTCCGAGGGTTGGTGGATTGATTTTCAACTAGCGGCTGGCTTGAGCGATGAATGGGTGACGGGTTATGTGGGAGCGATGTTAGCAAATATACGCGATATCCGTATACCTGAAGCTGTTTCTACAGCTTGGAATCTGCTCAATAGTCGCCGTCATCGCGCTAATGGCAAATGGGGCTACAATCGCTTGCCTCCTGGCGATGCAGATAGTACTGGCTGGGTACTCCAGCTTGCCCATGCTATTGGTGAGAGTAATTCAGAACGGGCGCGTCAAGCAATGCAATCCCTAGCAGCCCATCAGCGGCCGGATGGAGGTATTTGCACCTATGAGAGTGAAGAATCGATTCGGGCTTTTATTCATGCTTCTCCTGAAATCGGATTTGCGGGTTGGTGCGGTTCGCATACTTGCGTGAGTGCGGCAATTGCAGCTCTGCCCGAATACCGCTTTCAGCTTCAAGATTATTTGCGATCGACTCAGCAAAATGATGGTAGCTGGCTGGCTTACTGGTGGCAAGACCCCGAATATGTAACGGCTCTAGCGGCTGAGGCGATCGCCGCTTGTTATCCAAATTCTGATTGTATTACCAGCGCCGTGGTGTGGGGGATGAACCGCCTCAATTCCCAAGGATTTGTCGCAACTAGCGATCGCCCCTCTGGTTCGCCATTTGCCACAGCTTGGTGCTTGCGACTGCTGATACTGAGACGGCAAGATACCCCAGTACAAGCAGCGATCGCCAAGGCAACTGATTGGTTACTAGCACAGCAACAGCCCAATGGTTCTTGGATTTCCTCAGCCCGGTTGCAAGTTCCATTACCGGATGACCTAAATCCCAATAAATTTAATCAGTGGATTTACCACGGCACTATTCAAGGCAGTCTAGTTTTTGACAAGCATTGCGTCTTTACCACTGCCACCGTATTACAAGCTCTACATCGTAGTTTATTTGGTAAATAAGATGAACGCAGTTATTTCTAGTATCTCTACACAGCAATTGCCCGCGATCGCCAACCCCGTTATTTCCACAACTCAGTTGCAAAGCATCGTTAGCCGCGCTAGCAATCTGTTTGAACGACTCGATCGCCAGATGTTCTCACCCTCCCCCGAAACTGATGAAAAACTCTTGCAATCGCGTCTGGATACTTGGTGTCAGACAGTAGCCAAAGGAAATTTCGAGCATTTTCAACAATACTTGCAATGGGATGGGCTGAATTTAGAAACAGCAAAAAGCGCGATTGCACCTGTATGTTTGCGCCACGATGCTCCCCTACCCGATTGGGCAAAGACGCTCTCAGCTGTTCTCAATCTTGCCTTTTCTCACGCAGCAACAAATCCCGATCCCACGACTTCACATCGCTTTTTGATTTCCCAATCTCCCCTACCCTTTGAAGAAATTCTCGCCCCATTTGTTCTATTTGCCCAACAAGAACTGATTGCTAGAACTGGCGAGTCTTACCAGAGATTAACCGATGAAGTTCATGGCGTATTTGAACGTAGCTTGCTCGGTCAGCTAATTGACATCGCCACACAACCCTTACAGATAGCTTTTACCAGTTGGCGAGTCGCTCAACAATCCTCTTTTACCCGTCTACTGACACAGACACAAGAACTGCAAAGCCGCAGCCTCTATATCCGGTTTGTTCGAGATATGTTGCAGGGCAAACTAACTTCTTTTTTTGTAGAATATGCTGCTTTAGCAAGGTTACTGGCTACTACAACCGAGCTTTGGGTAGAATCCCAACTCGAATTTCTCCATCATTTAGACGCAGACTGGTCAGAAATTGCAGAGAAATTTAACAACGGTTTACCTCTCGGTCAGGTGACATCGGTGCAGCCTCTCCGATCTGACCCCCATCGCGGCAGACGCTCTGTAATTACACTGAAAATTGAGCCAAATCTGCGCTTAGTTTACAAACCCAAGCATTTAGGCGTTGAACAGGCGTACAATCAGTTTTTGACTTGGTTAAACGAACAGGGTTCTCCTCTGCCTCTAAAAACCTTGCAAGTAATTAACCGCGATAGTCACGGCTGGGTGGAGTTTGTCACCTCCCAAGCCTGTGAAGATACAGCCCAAATAAAACGCCATTACCAACGGGCAGGGATGTTGCTGTGTTTGGTTTACGTGCTAGACGCTACTGATTGTCACTACGAAAATATTATTGCCTCTGGAGAACATCCAGTTCTGATTGATACCGAAACTGTGATGCAGCATCGACCGAAAAACGAGTCATGGGCAAACCTACAGACTGCTCAACAACTCGCATTCCATCACGTAGATAATTCGGTGATGCGTACTGCTCTATTACCCGTCTGGCATCCAGCATCCAATGGTAACTCAGGCTTTGATTTTAGCGGGTTAGGCAGCCATAACCAAGAGACTAGGCATTATAAAGGACTCCAGTGGTCTAGTGTAAATACAGACCAGATGGCTTTAAATCAAAAGTTGCTAGCGATCGATCCATTTTTAGCTCACGTGCCAACCTTAAATGGACAACCTGCCAATTTATCAGACTGGATTGAGGCAGTGGTGGAAGGATTTGAGCAGATGTATCGCTTCTTGCAAGAGAAACAAGACCTGCTACTCTCCCCAAATAGCCTGCTGTGGACAATGGCAAAACAGCTTGTTCGCTTTGTGTTTCGCCCGACAAACACTTATTCGAGAATCTTAAACAAACTCCATAGTTCGGAGTACTTGCGAGATGGAGTTGACCGCAGTATTGCATTGGAAATCCTCAAGTTGACAGCAGCAGGCACAACTGAAAAACCAAAATTCTGGCCTCTTCTCCAGTCTGAACGCCAACAAATGGAGCAGTTGGATGTTCCTTTCTTCTCAATTTATCCTGATACAGATGTGTTGGAGTTATCGCCAGATAGTCGCGTTGAGAGATTTTTCCAAGGTTCTAGCTTTGAGTTAGTACTAGAGCGCATCAAGAACTTGAGCAAATCTGACTTAGCGATACAAGTTGATTTTATCCGCAACACTCTATATTTGAGAATGGTTCCCGGTCAAGAGATTGCTGCACCTGAAAAACCTGCCAATCAAACTTCTCTAACCGTGCAGCAATCATCTGAGGCGATGCTGGATGAGTCAGATTTGGTTGCTGAGGTCATGGCAATTGCCCGCAGATTAAAAGAGCGAGCGATTTGCGCTCCTGATGGATCTGTAACTTGGCTTGCTCCTCAGTTTATCGCTCAACAACAGCGATTCCAATTTCAACCCACTGAACTCGGCCTTTTTGATGGCAAATTAGGAATTGCATTATTTCTGGCGGCGGTAGAGCATATTAAAAAAGATGGAGAGTTTCGAGAACTGTGTTTGGGAGCGTTGCAGGAGTTTCGTCAGGCGTTATCCAAAATTGAACAGCCAAAAGGTGAATTCTCGAACCTGAATCTTGGCTTATCAGCTGGACTGGGAGGATGGATTTACAGCCTGACTAAAATCGGTCAGTTTCTTAATGACGATCGCTTGCTTGCAGATGCTCTAAATTTGGCATACTCGATAGTACCAGAGGCAATTACTAGCGATCGCAGTTTGGATATCGCTGGCGGTACAGCAGGTACGCTTTTAAGTTTATTGGCATTGTACCAAGTTGTTCGCGACCCAATTGTGCTGGAATCTGCTTGCCTGATTGGCCGTCATTTATTAGCCCAAAGTGTAATAACTTCTAAAGGCAGAGCTTGGAAAACGCTGGATGGTCGATTGTTAACGGGCTTTTCCCACGGAGCAGCCGGAATTGCCTACGCCCTACTCAAACTGGCACAAGTGACGAATGATGCTGAATTTCGGGTAGCTGCCGCAGAAGCGATCGCCTACGAACAAAGTATATTTTTACCAGAGGTAGGCAACTGGCCGGATCTCAGGGACTTTTCTAAATTTCTCCAAGCAACTGCCAAATCCGAATCTTCTTCACTGATGTCTAGTTGGTGTCACGGAGCAACCGGTATCGGTTTAGCCCGCCTTGGCGGACTGGCAATGTTAGAAACTGAAGCAATTCATCAAGATATTCAAGTGGCAATTAAAACTACCCAAAAGCAACTCACCCAGAAACAAGGGATAGTAAACCAGCTATGCTGCGGTCAGATGGGACAGATTGAATTGCTGCTATGTGCAGCCAGCCGATTGGGAAAACCAGATTTGTTGACAAATGCCAGAGTCCATGCTTTACAGATTGTGCAGCAAGCAAGACACAAAGGGTATTATCTCGAACCCGCCCTACACTCAAGCGTATACGTTCCTGGTTTGTTCCGTGGGGAGGTTGGTATTGGTTATACTTTGCTGCGCCTAACTCATCTGGAACAACTGCCTTCAATTCTGTTATGGGAATAGCAGCTTTTGAATTTACCGCGACGCGATCCTACGTATCGCGTCGCGGTAAGCTACCATTTCACGGCATTTTGACTCACTGGAGTCGCAGCTCTACACCGACACGGCGCTTATGCTGCTTGTAGCCGTTTCAATTCTTGTATCAAGGCAAGACATTGTTTACTAGCGTCTCTAGCTTGCCGCATTAAATCAAGTCCTTGTTTTCGATCGACTTTAGAAACTTCTACTGACTGATTGCTTAATTGAGCAGCTTGATGGCTGAGTTCTAAATTGTAATGTTGATAGGGTCTTGGGTAGTATGCCATGATTGCGGGTCAAGGCTATATTTCCCGCTACCGAGAAAAAACGAAATTCTTGAAACCCAAAAAAATTAAGGCGAATGGCTGATTGTGAGCTAATCCACACAGTAAGCTTCAGATCCACAGGGAAGTACTATCGCCGCTTAAGGAAGATATATAGTATACAAGTACTAAGTTGAGATGATACCTATGAGTAAAAGAAAAACTCTGGCGATAATTGTCGAAAACTTTTGTCAGAGGATGTTTTAAACAGTCGAAACCACTCAAAAATCATGCTATTCATCCGATCGTAATACGAATCATGACAAGATAAATGAATGTCTTTGAGGTTTCAGGTAGTCTTTTATAATCCTTTATTTAGATTAAAAACTTGGTGAATTTGACGAAATGATCGGGTTCCAGCCGATGATGTTGGAAAGAGCGATCGCTCTATTCGTTTATCCAAAACTAGGTACTTGAAAATCAGATTATACAGTAATTTGGTGTCTACTAACTGTAATTGAGTAACGGCTACCTACATTGAGGGTGTAATGTCTAAAGCAAGTATGGGTGAAAACTGGTTTTTAAAGCTAGGGATGGTTGCGGTTAATGTCAGACATTTAGATTGGTTACTTACATTAGGAATAGCGATCGCATTTCACCAAAATATCGCCATTGGACAAATCACCCCAGATACAACATTACCCAATAATAGCAATGTAAATACACTAAATAACATTACAAATATTACTGGTGGCACGCAAGCAGGAACTAATCTGTTTCACAGTTTCAGCGAATTTTCTGTTCTCAAAGATACTACAGCTTACTTTAATAATCCTCCAGATATTCAAAATATTATTAGTCGAGTTACAGGTGGTTCGCAATCAAAAATAGACGGAATTTTGCGGGCAAACGCTACAGCGAATTTATTTTTAATTAATCCTAACGGCATTATTTTTGGAGAAAATGCCCGGTTAGATATTGGCGGTTCATTTATTGCTAGTACAGCAAGTAGCATCAAATTTGCTAATGGTTTTGAGTTCAGTACTACGACTCGTGAATCTACTCCTTTACTAACGATAAATACACCTATTGGCTTGCAATATGGAGTTAATCCAGGCACTATTGAGGTCAAAGGTGATGGTCAAGGTGTAAGGGTCACAGGTGACTTGATTGATACAACAAATGCATTGCGAGTGCCAGCCAATCAAACTTTAGCCTTGGTGGGTGGCGATATTTTCTTAGAGGGAGCAACGCTAAAGACAGCAGGAGGAAGGATAGAGTTGGGCAGTGTAGGGGATAACAGTCTAGTTAGTCTCACACCCATAACTAAAGGTTTTGCCTTGAGCTACGATGGAGTGCAAAACTTTAGCAATATTCAACTATCACAACTTTCAGCGGTAGATGCTAGCGGTGCAGGTAGCGGTGACATCCAAATCCAAGGTAGGCGTGTCACCATAGCCGATGGTTCGCAGATAGAAGCAAGTACTCTGTTAGGAGAAAAAGGTGGAGATTTAGTAGTCAATGCTACTGAATTAGTAGAGCTAATTGGTACATCTATCGATGGTTACTTTTCCAGTGGCTTGCTTGCTTCTGCTTACTCAACCGGGGATGCTGGAGACTTGGAAATTAATACTCAAAATTTGGTTGTGTGCGATGGGGCACAAGTAAGTACAGCCACATTTGGTACGGGTAAGGGCGCTTCTTTAACTATCAATGCTCAAGATATACAACTGATTGGTACTACTGCCGATGGTCTTTTTCCCAGTGGCTTGTTTGCTTCTACTCAATCAATTGGAAATGGCGGAGACTTGACAATTAATACCCAAAATTTGCTGGCGATCGATGGGGCACAGGTAGCAGCATATACATCCGATGCAGGTAAGGCGGGTTCTTTAACTGTCAATGCTAAAGATGTGCAAATGATTGGTACTGCTAATAGTCAGTTTCCCAGTGGCTTGTTTAATTATGCTTACTCAACTGGGGATGCCGGAGACTTGAGGATTAATACCCAAAATTTGCTTGTGCGCGATGGGGCTAATGTTGCTACGCAGACATATAGTGCAGGTAACACGGGTTCTATAACTGTCAATGCTGAAGATATACAACTAATTGGTAGGAGTGCAAATGGTGAGTTTGCCAGCGACTTGTCTGTTGACGCTGGTTTAGGGTCAACTGGCGATGCCGGAGACTTGACGATTAATACCCAACGTTTGCTCGTGCGGGATGGGGCATACGTTGATGCCAGTATATATGGTACAGGTAAAGGGGGTGCTTTAACTGTTACTGCTAATGATATACAACTGATTGGTACTTCTACTGACGGTAGCTATAGGAGCGGCTTGTTTACTCAAGCTTATTCAGGGATAACTGGAGATGCCGGAGATTTGACGATTAATACCCAAAATTTGCTTGTGCTAGATGGCGCACAAATAGATGCAGAGACGTATGGTACAGGTAAAGGGGGTTTTTTGAATGTCACTGCTAAAGATGTACAACTGATTGGTAGCTCTAGTGATGGTCGCTTTCCTAGCGGCTTGTTGACTTCTACTCACTCAACCGGAGATGCAGGAAACTTAAAAATTGATACCCAACAGTTGCTTGTGCGCGATGGGGCACTGATAAATACCAGTACATCGGGTACAGGTAAAGGAGGTTCTTTAACTGTCACTGCTAACGATGTGCAACTGATTGGTGAGTCTATTGATGGTTATCTTAAGAGCCGTTTATTTACTACTGCTGCCATTGGAACAACTGGCAATGCGGGAGATTTGACAATTAATACTCAATATTTGCTGGTACGGGATGGTGCATTTGTTGATGCCAGTACACAAGGTACAGGTAAAGGAGGTTCTTTAACTGTCAATGCTCAAGATGTGCAACTGATTGGTGTCTCTAGTGATGGGCGCTCTGGCAGTGGTTTGAATACATCTGCTCAGTTAGGGTCAACTGGGGATGCTGGAGACTTGACAATTAATACTCAACAGTTGCTCGTGCGCGATGGGGCACAGGTGGGTGCAACCACATCGGGTGTAGGCAAAGGAGGTTCTTTAACTGTCAATGCTAAAGATGTGCAATTGATTGGTACTACTGCTGATAGTCGGTTTCCTAGTGGCTTCTTTACCACTGCTTACACAGGAGCAACTGGGGATGCAAAATTTTTGACAATTAATACCCAACAATTGCTTGTACGTGATGGGGCAAAAATCAGCGCCGGAACACAGAGCGCAGGTAAAGGGGGTTCTTTAACTGTCAATGCTCAAGATGTGCAATTGATTGGTAGGTCTGCTGATGGTAGCTCTAGTAGTGGCTTGTTCGCTTCTACTGACTCAACTGGGGATGCAGGAGATTTAAAGATTAGTAGCGATAAATTACTCCTTCAAGACGGGGCGATAATCACTGTCAGAAGTTCAGGTAAAGGAATTGCAGGGAATTTAAATATTGATGCTGACTTTATCCGTTTGAACAACAAGGCTTCTGTTGATGCTAATACCCAGGCTGTCAACACTGACCCGACTCAAGAACAAGCTACTATTACTTTGCGCTCTCAAAATTTACTATTGCTTCGTAATAGCAACATCACCACTAATGCTTCTGGAGAAAATGTCATCGGTGGCAATATCAATATTAATACTGATTTTTTAGTTGCATCTGACAATAGTGATATCAGTGCTAATTCTGCTGACTTTCGAGGTGGTCAGGTGATAATCAATGCCAAAGGAGTATTTGGTACTCAATTTCGTGATGTACTCACCCCAAATAGCGATATTACTGCTACAGGAGCTAATCAGCAGTTGAATGGTACAGTGCAACTCAATACACCAGAACAAGATCCCACAAATGGTTTAGAGGAATTGCCATTAGAAGTAGTGGATGCCTCACAATTAATTAACCAAAACTTCTGTGCCAAAAGAGGTAATAGTAGCTTCACGATCGCTGGACGTGGTGGTTTACCTCCTTCCCCCAACACTGTACTTAACAATAATACAGTTTGGGAAGATTGGCGAGTCACTGCTGTGCCAACACAAGCAGGAGAGTACAGCAGTAAAAGAGATATTGAGAAAAGTTCAGCACTCAGTACACAGATTGTAGAAGCTCAGGGGTGGGTAGTGAATGCTAAAGGTGAAGTGATACTGACAGCTGCTACACCGACTCCAAGACCCCACAGCTTGAGGAATTTACTTCAAGGGGCGACAAGCGAGTTAAAGTGCTTGGTGTATAAGCAGCATAGTCCTTAGCTGTTTTCACGATGATCTCACTTTTTCGCGTTGCTTCCGTTGATACCTATGACAGATCTGATGCCCGAAAAAAGAGGCATTGGAGATGGTGGCAGGTGGTATGCTTTTACTTTTGGCTGCGGGTGTGTTGGGTAACGGTGGGGATACTGTTGGCAAATAGACTGGCGAAGAAGCTATACCCTGATTGGCTTCATCACCACCCATGACCTCCTCGAAGCTATCCGCGCGTATTACTTCGATGAATCGCCGGATTCTCCATTTTGAATTGAATTCACCTTGACTTTTCTTAGATATTTTTAGTCTCGGCTTTTTTTTGTGACTTTTTCACCGATTCTCAATCAATTGTAGCGTAGGCGTAGCCCGCCGCAGGCATCGCCTTTTTGTATACTTACTTGAGCAGATCCAAACATAGCAAGCTTTTTGTGCTTTCCTACCCGTCGAACTCACGTTAAGTTAACATCAATGAGCAATGCTGTACCCCTACCGCGTGGTCTATTTACCTGAAAATAGCTGTAAATCCAAAATTCAAAATCTAAAATAGTTAAGCCCGTGCTAATAAAGGAGCAGCATCTAGTAAGGTTTTGGTATAAGGGTGCTGAGGACTGGCAAAAATCTTTTTAGTATCACCGAGTTCAACAATTTTACCACCGTTCATCACGGCAATGCGATCGCACAAAAATCTCGCTAACCAAAGATCGTGAGTTATAAACAGATAAGTTAACTCAAATTCTTCTTTTAATTGCAACATCAAATCTAGCACTTGTGACTGCACGCTAGCGTCTAACATACTCACTGGTTCATCGCAAATCAAAAGTTTCGGGTGAGTAATCAAAGCACGAGCGATCGCTACTCTTTGTTGTTGTCCTCCAGATAAATCTGATGGATAACGTTCATAATATACTTCTGGCGGTGTTAAGCCAACTTTTTCTAACATCCACAAAACTTGTTCTTTCGCTTTCACAGAATCGGCTAGATTGTGAATAAATAAAGGGTCAGCTATACTTTGTCCCACTGTCATCGCTGGATTCAGACAAGCATGAGGGTCTTGAAACACCATTTGGATTTGTCGCCGTGAAGACCGAATTTCTTGAGGCGAAAGTTTAGTTAAATCCTGTCCTAAAAACTCAACTTTTCCAGACGTGGGACGAATTAGTTGCAAAATTGTCCGTGATAATGTACTTTTTCCGCAACCTGATTCCCCAACTAAGCCAAGAATTTCTCCGGGATAAAGATCCAGATTAATACCATCTACTGCTTTAATTGTTTCTGATTGTCTGTTAAATAGTCTTTCAATAAAGTTAGGTTCTATAGTGTAATATTGCTTGAGGTCAGTGACACTCAAAATCGGCGATTTCTGATTAATTTTCGGTAATTGCTTTTCCTCCCCACTCTGTAGAGAGGCGATTAATCGCGTCTCTACCGATTCCCCACTCCCTATTTCATCCACTGCTTGAATATGTAAAGCTGCTTTGAGGAGCGATCGCGTGTATTCATGTTGCGGTTGTCTAAATACACTTTCTGTGGTGCCCATTTCCACCATTTTACCGTGATACATAACGCCAATGCGATCGCAATACTCAGCCACCATTGCTAAATCGTGAGATATCAGCAGCAATCCCATGTTTTCTTCACTACACAGCCGAGTTAATTCTTTTAAGATCTGCGCGGAAACGGTAACATCTAAACTCGTGGTGGGTTCATCTGCAACAATCAACTTGGGATTGAGAAGTAAAGCTAAAGCGATCGCTACCCGTTGTCGCATTCCACCGCTAAATTCGTGAGGATACTGATTCCAGCGACTCGCGGGAATATTTACCTTTGCCAATGTCGCAAGTGCTTTTTCTTTAGCTTGCGGTGCTGATAATTCCGGTGAATGGGCTTGCAGAGTTTCGATACAATGCTTACCAATAGTCATCAGCGGATCGAGGCGTGTCATCGGATCTTGAAAAATTAAGGCGATCGCTTCGCCGCGAAATTTCCGCAACTGGTTAGGCGTTAAATCAAACACTGACTGTCCCTGAAATGTCACCCGTCCCTCAACGCGGCTAGAACCTGGTAGCAAGCGCATTACTGCACGTCCGATAGTTGACTTACCACAACCCGACTCTCCTACCAATCCCATTTTTTCACCTCGTTGCAGGGTGAAAGACACATCATCAACCGCCCAGCTTGGTGCTTCTCCACTTCGTTGAGGATAGGCAACTCGGAGATTTTCGATACAGAATAAGGCTTCACTCATACTTAGTTATCAGCCCTGAGGTAGCAGCTGCGATAATTTTAAATTTTAGATAGTTTAGCAGATTATTTTCAGACCTTCCGTTGTGCAAATGTCTTGAATAGATTAGCGATCGCCTGGATGACAGTTCTACAGCTTAACAGGCAATAGGGAATAGGCAAGAGGCAATTAATCTTTCCCTACTCCCTATTCCCTATTCCCTATTTCCCAACAAACAGTAAATTCATCAATCAAATAAGAGTGCTATATTAACGTTCATGCTCTTGATTGCGATCGGTTGTGCCTTGGTCAGTTTCTAATAGTCGTGAAATCAACACGTCAGGTTTTCTACTGATCACAGACTTCACTTTATCAACCGCAATTACTTCACTGATTTTGACAACCATTTCCCAGAGAGTATCTTCCTCTGTATCTTTGTTGTAAGTTCTATGTTTAAACCACAACAAATCATCCCAAACTCCGACAATTGTAGCAAAATACCACTTTTCTCGTATTAGTATCCAGATTTCTTGTTCTAAGTAAGTCTGTAGAAGAGATTTCACAATGCTTAAGATCGTAAAAAATATTGTGCCATATATTAAATAAGTATTAATGAGTTTTACAACAGTGATAATACTGTGATTTTTTTGTATTAAAAATATTAAGAAAAGTAAAAAAATCAAGCAAAAACTTGATTAAAACTACAGCTGAACAGATAGTTCAGATGATAATTTTGTTACCTTTGTAAATTGTGCTTCTCTAAAATAGAATTTCAAGCTTTAGTATAGGCTGCTACAGACAATATAGCGGTTTCCATTAAGGTGCAGCACAAGATTATATCGTACCGTGTAGGGGCACGGCAGTGCCCATTGGTGTCAACTTAAGAAGATTTTGCCCAAATTTGTTGAGTGTAAGCGTCAATCTCTCGATGACGCTTACGCCTAGTTTTGACTAATCCAAACAGCTTTTGATGTTCCACA
>NZ_JACJRQ010000060.1 GCF_014697355.1 Nostoc calcicola FACHB-3891
AAATATTAAAAAAATGATAACTTTTATTTATGCATTAAGTAGCAGATAGCACTTAAGCATACTGGTTAATTTGTTGGCGATCGCCCTTTGGGAAAAAGTTTGTGATCTACTGAAAGTGATTGGGCGATCAAATCGGCAGCCCAACACATATCCTGTAATCGCAACCAGCCTCGCCATAAGGTCTGCCAACCGGGCAGACCATCAGATTTGCGACCAAGAAAACCACCTAAACGAGCGATCGCTAAAAAGAATTCACCCAGAGTCAACTCACAATTTGTCAACCCAAGACGAGCAATTAAGACCTTTAACATAATTGAAGGGATGTACTCGTGTGCCTTGAGCTGCGGATTGCTGCGACTAAGTTGGCGTAACTGTAATAATCTGACTGAAACTATAGTAAAAAAGCCAAGTAGTGTCACCAATGATGAAGCTGACTCCAATTGACGTTTTTCTACAGCACAACCAGTTTTGAGACACTTATAAATAGCGACTAAAAATCAGGTTTATCAACATTTAAGCAGTCCTGTGTGGTATTAGTCGTGACGGCGATCGCTCTCAGGAGAAAATGTCAGCTAAGTAATTATCACCACTGAACTTGTAGTCAGGTCGGTGTCAGTAGTTGACTCTAGTGTAATATCAACGTAGTAACATCACGTGATTTAACTCAACAATGCCACGGCAAGCCCAAATCAAAAGCTCTAGGAAACGTTGGTTACTTGAAACACTCAAAACTACTCTGATTTTCCTGTTAGTCCTGGGGCTATTGTTGATGGGACTTGCGACAAATATTGTGCGCCAATCATTTGCCCAAGAGAGTGGCACAATTCAACTACCTGGACTAAAAGCCGAAGTAACAGTTGAGCGTGATAAATGGGGAATTCCCCATATTTATGCTGCCAATTCCCACGATTTGTTCATGGCGCAAGGTTACATTCACGCCCAAGACCGCTTTTGGCAAATGGACTTTTGGCGACACATTGGTTCTGGGCGACTCTCAGAAATGTTTGGTTCCTCTCAAGTTGAGACTGACAAATATCTGCGGACAATGGGTTGGGCGAGGGTGGCGCAGCAAGAAATCCCGCAAATCAATGCTCAAATGAAGGCATACTTGGAAGCTTACGCTGATGGTGTCAACGGTTATTTGGCAAACCATCAAGGCAGCACCCTGAGTTTAGAATACGCTGTGCTAAAGTTCCTTAATCCTGGGTATCAGCCAGAACCTTGGCAAATACTGCATTCTCTGACCTGGGGTAAGGTAATGGCTTATGATTTGGGCAGAAATTTCCAGAGCGAAATTGAACGGGCAATACTGCTTAAAACTCTCACCCCTGCTCAAGTTGAGGAACTTTTTCCGCCGTATCCTCAAGATTTGCCGGTGATTTTGCCGGAGTTCGAGAAGAAAAAGGACGCGGGGACACGGGGAAACGGGGACACGGTGAAAGAGTACAGCGAGAATTTTTTCCCCGCCTCCCCGCGTCTCCCCTTCTTTGCGTCTTCTTCCCTCTTTTCTGCTTTAGAGTCAATTACTCAGCCGATGATGGCTTTGGAAGAACTAATTGGTTCTACGGGAATTGGCATTGGCTCAAATAACTGGGTGATATCTGGGGAACGCACCGCTACTGGTAAGCCGATTTTGGCGAATGACCCCCATTTGGGTGTGCAAATTCCCTCGATTTGGTATGAGGTTGGTTTGCATTGTACGCCTAAAAGTACAGAATGCCCTTACAACGTTGCTGGCTTTTCTTTTGCAGGAATGCTCGGCATAATTATCGGTCATAGCGATCGCATTGCCTGGGGTGTCACCAATGTACAATCTGATGTGATGGATTTATACATTGAGAAAATCAACCCGAAAAACCCCAACCAATATGAGGTAAATGGCAAATGGGTTGATATGCAACTGATTCCAGAGACGATTCAAGTTGCAGGAAGTCAGCCAATTATCCAAACGGTTCGCTACACCCGACACGGGCCGATTCTCTCTGATGTTTCGCCGAATCTCCAGCAATTCCAACCCAGTCAGCCGCTAAAATTACCGCAAAATTACGCCGTCTCCCTGCGGTGGACTGCCCTAGAACCTTCTAAGCTAGGCTATGCTATTCCCCAAATAAATCGCGCCCAAAATTGGGAGGAATTTCGCATTGCTGCCAAGAATTATGATGTCCCTGCTCAAAATTTGGTCTACGCTGACATTGATGGCAACATTGGCTACCAAATGCCTGGTAAATTCCCCATTCGAGCCAAGGGAGATGGGCGTTATCCGGTTCCTGGTTGGACGGATGAATATGAGTGGCAAGGCTATATTGACTTTGAGGAGTTGCCCAAAGCTTTCAATCCACCCACAGGTTTTATTGCTACTGCGAATAATTTAGTTTCCCGTGAATATCCTTATTTAATTACCGCAGATTGGGTTTATGGTTATCGGGCAAAGCAGATTGTTGAAATGATTTTACAACAAACTCAACCGATTTCCTTGAAGAATGTAGAACAGATACAGGGTAGCGATCGCAATCTCAACGCCCAAACTCTAGTACCATTACTGCAATCCCTTGCAGTTGATACACCCCGGTTGCAAGCAGCCCAAAAACTGCTACAAGATTGGAATTTGCAGTTGGGAATGACATCACCTGCTGCGGCTTTGTTTGAAGTATTCTGGAAAAACTTCTTGGCAGATACATTTCACGATCAGTTGCCTGAAAGATATTTTCCTAGTGGCGGCGATCGCTGGTACGCTGTAATAGCAAATCTGGTCAAACAGCCCAATAGTCCTTGGTGGGATAATCGCAACACCCCAAAAGTCGAAAACCGCGACCAAATCCTGGGAGAATCTTTTACAAAAGCCGTAGATGAACTAGAACGCATTCAAGGTAAAAACCCGAAAAACTGGAATTGGGGCAAACTGCATACTGTTACTTTTCGTAATGCCACCTTGGGGAAATCTGGGGTTGCACCCATTGAAGCTTTGTTTAATCGTGGTGCTTTTGCCACGGCTGGTAACGGCGAAACAGTGAATGCTAACCGCTGGAAGGCAAACAAATCCTTTGAAGTGACAGATATTCCTTCATTGCGGATGATTGTAGATTTGGGAAATTTGGAGAACTCACTCTTGATTCACACCCCTGGACAATCAGGCCATGCCTTCCATAGACACTACAACGATATGGTTGACCTTTGGCGTCAGATTGAATACCACCCCATGCTGTGGCAACAAAAGAATGTTACAGCAAATACTACTGCCACATTGAAATTAATGCCAAAATTAGCAGATTGAAGAAGAATTCAGCTATTCTGAATTCAGGAGTCAGAATGAAGATGCGACGCTCGTTGCGCGGCATCGTCTCCCCTTCTCCCAAAGGGAGAGGCTAGCGCCAAGGGAGAAGACTCGGCGGGAGGTAACTATCAGTGGGCGATTCAGACCCACCACTGAATTCTTGCACCACTAAACATACAGATTTAGTGGGGGTCTTAAACCCCTGGATTCGTCCACTCTTTCGTTCAAACTTCATTCTGAATTCTGGCTCCTGACTCCTGAATTCTGTTTTGATAAGTTTATTTAAGTAAAATTACATACACATCTGCGACAAAATGCAGTATAAAGTAGCAAGGATAAAAAAGTCATATCATGTCCTGTTGAAAACTTACAGCAGATTTTAAGTTGCTGAAGTACACAACTTCACTCTCAAAGCCAAGTGTAAAGGTCGTTTTACTTCTGAATTCTGTTAGCGCAGCGGGGCGTAGCCCATTCTGACTCCTGAATTCTGACTCCTTAATTCTGAATTCTGACTCCTGAATTCTGAATTCTGTTCTATTGTTTAAACTGACGCCCTAATGCACAGAGATTTGAATCATAAGTGATTAGCCGGACATGATACCAGAAGCAGAAATAGAAATTTTTGACAAAAAGAAAAGTATTTTTGCTGACTATCAATTTCCTTTGCCCAACCTTAGCGAAACATAGTCGGAGATCGTGGAACCTATGCAACATATAGTAAAGCAAAGTTTTATACTTTCAGTCACAACTGCGATCGCATTATTATTTGCAAGTTGTGGAGAAAGTAAAGTTGCCCAATGTAACAAAATTATCAAGGTTGCCAATCAGGCATCTGCTCTAGGTCAGGAATTCGGTAAAAATCCCAATCCGGCAAAAGGTTCTAAAGCTTTAACTGAACTTGCTGCCAAGATAGACCCACTTGCCCAAGAAATGAAAGCACTAGAAATCAAAGATGAAAAACTCCAAGGTTTTCAAGGACGCTTCCTCACACTTTATCAGGACATTACTAAGGAATTGAAGAATGCAGCAACAGCTATAGATAAAAAGAATCTGCCAGCGGCAAAAACCTCTTTGGCATCTCTGCAAAAGAGTGGTCAAGAAGAAAGTTCAATAGTCAAGGAAATTAATAGCTACTGCTCTGGTAAGTAAACAATTCTGCTTTTGACCGAAACACTAATACCAATTCAATTAATAATTGCGACACATCCTTGGGTGAAGACGCGATGAATCGCGTCTCTACAAATGATCGATTTGTCGCATTCTTTTTTCAAATTGCTATAGGACTTATGCAATAAATCTCTGAAGCTCTTATTTCTTCTCTGCGAGACGCTGCGCGAATGTGTCCTTTGCGGTAGCTGGGGCAAGCCGCTGTGCGTCTACGTTTTTTCATGATTTTGCCCAAGTCCTGTACAGTTATGATTCTTTACAGTGGGTTAGTTTAAGACCTAAGCTGGATTTATCCAGAGGATTTACGCAGGCGATCGCCCGATGTCTATTCCCCAAATTAGTGAGTTTACTATCCGCCGTCATGCCAACGCCAAATCTTTCCAGCGGGGCGAGGCATACTATGAAGCTGGTGCTGTTAATGCCATCACCCAACGTGGCGGTGTGCTTCAGGCAGATGTTGTGGGCACTGAACCCACACCTTATCATGTCAGCTTGAATTTCGATAGCAGTGGATTGACTTCTGTTAACTGCACCTGTGCTTACAACTTTGATGGGTGGTGCAAACATATTGTGGCAACGATGCTCGTGTGTGCGCGTCACTCAGAACATATTGAGCAGCGTCCTACCCTAGAAGAATTACTCGATCGCCTGGATCGTATCCAAACTCAAAGGCTAGTGGAAGATTTGGTAGCAGAATACCCGCCACTGATTGAGGCGATTGACCGTCGTGTTACCTGGATGATTGCTCCTGTTGCCCAAGAAAAAAGTATAAAATCTTTGCGGCGCAGTACTATCGATCCGGCTCCCTTTCGCCGACAAGTGCGGCAGATTTTCCGAGAAGCTGTGCGGTATTTCGAGGAGGGTTACGAAGAAGACCCAATTGTTGAAGAATTGCTAAGTGTAGTGCAAACTGCTCTAGATTTTAGCGAACGGGGAGAGGGTGAAAATGCGATCGCTATTTTAGAGGCAATTACCTTTACCTGCGTGGAAAATTGGGACGATGTTGCAGAATACGGTGCTGACAATGATGAAATTGTCCAAGAATTAAATCAGGCTTGGTGTGAAGCAATTCTCGGCGTCGAACTCACCCCAGAGGAAAAAGTCAATATTCAAATTAATTTAGAAGCATGGCAAGATGAATGGAACGCTGACTTTACCATGATTATGGAGGTTTTGCGCCAAGGCTGGGATTATCCACCCCTGGTGCAAGTTCTCCAAGGTGATATCACCGAAAGAGGAGCTTGGGAAGAAGATGTGCCGGACTATGCAGATGATTTGGCACTGATTCGTCTGAAAATTCTCGAACGTCAGGAACGTTACCAAGAATACTTGTATTTGGCTGAGGCAGAAGGGCAAACCGAGCAATATCTGACCATGCTGGGGCGTTTAGGCAGGGTAGAAGAAGCAATTGACGCTGCTCAAACCCAGATGAACTCCAAGGAAGAAGCTTTTGCCTTAGGGAAAACACTCAATGAACAGGGAGCGTTACAGCAAGCACTAGATATCGCCCAGAGTGGATTAAATTTACCAGGTAATTGTCAGTACGAGTTGGGAATTTGGACAAGTGATTTAGCTGTTGCATTGGGTAATGGTGAAGCTGCTTTATTAGCAATCAAAGCGGCTTTCCAAGTCAAGCCGTCATTTTTTGACTACCAAAAAATGCAAGAATTAGCTGGCGAAAACTGGGAAAGTGTCAAAACAGATTTGCTCAGAATCATCCGTAGTTATGGTAGTTGGGGGACAGAAGCAGCCAAAGTAGAGATTTTATTGCACGAGGGGCTAATTGATGATGCAATTGCGATCGTTAGTGAACTTAGTTCTTATTATTCTGAATTAATTCACCGAGTCATGGATGCTGCTATGCCTCATAATCCTCATTGGGTAATTACCAATGCCTGTAGCCGCGCTGAAAAAATTGTGGATGCAGGTAAAGCAGAATACTACTACCACGCCGTGGAATGGCTAAAACAAGCACGCACTGCCTACTTGGAATCTGGGAGAACAGCTGACTGGTTAAGTTATCGAGAAAGGTTGATGCAAAACCACGGTCGTAAGCGTAAATTAATGGCAATGTTTAAGCAAAAGGGTATGGACTGAGAACTATTATTTACCGAGAAGGGGGAAAGGGGAAAGGGTAAGGGGAAAAGGTAAGAATTCAAAACAGGGGTAAAGGGTAAAGGCTAAGAATTCAAAACAGGGGTAAAGGTTAAGAATTCAAAACAGGGGTAAAGGTTAAGAATTCAAAACAGGGGTAAAGGTTAAAGGGTAAAGGGTGAAGGGATAAATTTAACCTTTGCCCCTTTCCCTTTCCCCCTTCCCCCTTACCCCTTCCCCTTTCCCCTTCTTCATCATGCCGACCTACTTACCTGAAATACGCTGTAACTGTGATTTGACTATTGTCGAGATTGAATTTGCTGTACTAAATCATAAAAAGGTTGCCAATTATCTTCTTGAACAATTGGTTCCCAAATAGATTCAATAACAGGTCTTAACAATGCTGTTTTGGGATTATGAAAAGCGAGAGTTTGGGCGATTGTGTCTAGGCGATCGCCAGCTAAATCATTCAAGATTTTATGGTATAGTATACACCAATCATCAAAAATTCCTGATGCTCCCGGTACTGGTACAATATCTGAAGTATTCATCACGAAACCTGGTTCATCTCGCCATTTAAATGAAAAGGTGCGAGCCATCTCATAAAAAAATTCGTGATAACCAACTTTGCTATTGGTCAAAAATTCAATCGTTAAATTCAAGAGTTCTTTTGCCTGTGGATTTGCTAACTCTACAAAACCCAACTTTTTCAACATCAAAGAACTGTATTCCGCTTGATAATATTCATCAAACTTTGCTAATCCAGACTTCAAATCGTCTTTATCAATAATCGCTTTTAAAGGTTCCTGAAGCATTTCTAGATTCAACTGGCAAACGCTTGGTTGATGAATGTAACAATAGCGTCCATAATAGTCAAAGTATGCAGCTATAAAGTATGGATTATAGTTCGGAATAAACGCATAAGGCCCATAATCAAAACTCTCTCCCGTAATCGACATATTGTCAGTATTGAGAACTGCATGACAAAAACCAGCAGCCATCCACTGGGCTGCTAGTTCTGCAACTCTTTTAACTAATTCGGCGTAAAATAAGGCATATTTATCTTCTTGACCGTCCAAATCTTGGTAATATTCCTTAATTACATGGTCTAACAGCTTCTGAGTTAAATCTGGACGCTGTAAATAGTGCAGACGCTCAAAAGTCCCAAAGCGAATATGAGAATTGCTCATCCTGACCATTACAGATGAACGGGTGGGTGAAGGTTCATCTCCCCGCCACAGCGATAAGCCTGTTTCAATCATGCTGAGACAGCGCGAGGTACGTACACCCAAGTGGTGCAGTGCTTCCGCAGCCAGAACTTCTCGCACTCCACCTTTAAGTGTCAGCAAACCGTCGCCACCACGGGAGTAAGGCGTTCTGCCAGAACCTTTCGTGCCAAAATCATATAATTGGCCATCAGTAGTACGTACTTGCCCGTAGAGAAAACCTCTACCATCACCCAACAGTGGGTTATATTCACCAAATTGATAGCCGTGGTAACGCATTGCCAACAACGGTTTGCGCCCCTCAAATTTGCCAAAAGCTGTGATGAAATCTTCATCTTTAACTACTTGGGGGTCAAGACCTAAGCGCGGTAACAGTGCATCGTGACGCCAACGCAAGATGTGTTGGGGAAATTCTTCTGCCGCAACCTCGTCGTAGTAGTCATCGCCTAGAGATTCCAAGGCGCTTTCGTAGTTCAGGGAGAGAAAAGGATTGCTAGAATTCTTGTAGTTTGGAGTTTGGGCCAGAGTCATTACGAGCAAAACTTAATTCATTCTTTCCCTTAATACTACCTCTGGCTTCACCATCAGCATCGACAGATTCTCAATTACGAATTATTTTAAGATTTTGGTGCTTGCCAATTAGGATTGGTCAGACTTGTCAAAATATGATCTTCCCATTGTCCATTAATTAATAAATAATCTCTAGCATATCCTTCAATGACAAAACCGAGTCTTTTGAGGACATTGCCACTGCGCCGATTGTGAGGCATATAATTAGCCATGACGCGGTGAAAATTTAACTCTTGAAAGAGATATTGAATTGCTACTTTTAGCCCTTCGGTCATATATCCTTTGCCTTGCTTTGTTTCGGCAAGGCTATATCCCACGTAGCAAAAATGAGCAGCACCTCGAACAAAATTACTAAAATTAATAGTTCCAATAATTACAGTTGGATTTTTTTTGGTAAAAATAAATAGCTTTAAGGACTGACCATTGATAAATTCCAGAAAATTGTTCTCTATTTGATACTGCCAATACTCTTGAGTAAAAAAACCATCAGCCCAAAGAGGATAGAATGGGGTAAGATAAGTTTTGTTATCATCAAAGTATTTGATAATTTGAGGTATATCCTCTTGAATCGCCGATCGCAATAATAGGCGATCGCTTTTAATTAACGGCAGTTCTAATTTCATAAACTTGGTCATTTGTCATTTGTCATTTGTCATTGAGCATTGGACATTGGGCATTCGGCATTGATTATTCTTTCTCCCCCTGCTCCCCCTGCTCCCTCATCCCCCTCATCCCCCTCATCCCCCCACCCCCCACTTCCCCTGAGTATTTTTGCTCTGAATCTGCCATTCAACCAAAATATTGGTAAGCTGATGTCTAAATATCTAGGCGCGAGGATTGAGAGCTTATGGGTGATTAAGAACTTCAATAAAATCCCTTTGCCCAAACGCTGTACCAGAGGAAATTCAATCAAAAGACAGCCTTGATAAACCTAGTCTACAAGAAGGATAGTGACGGTGGGAATACGCTACGATTGGCAGGAATTAGAGATTCGGGCGATATACAACACGCCTTTGCTAGAGCTTATTTATCAAGCCGCTAGCGTGCATCGCCAATATCATGACCCAACAAAAATCCAAGTTTGTAAGCTCATATCTATTAAAACCGGAGGTTGCCCAGAAGATTGTAGCTACTGTGCCCAATCTTCGCGCTATAAAACAGAGGTCAAGGCGCAAGCACTCCTAGAAAAGGAAACGGTAGTTAACATTGCTCAAAAAGCTAAAGAAACTGGTGTTAGCCGCATCTGCATGGGTGCTGCTTGGCGCGAAGTGCGGGACAACTCACAATTTGAGGAAGTCCTGGAAATGGTCAAGGATGTGACGGCAATGGGTTTGGAAGTATGCTGCACTCTGGGAATGTTGACACCAAATCAAGCCAAGCGATTGGAAGATGCGGGACTTTACGCCTATAACCATAACTTGGATACTTCCCCAGAATATTACAGCACAATTATTACCACAAGGACATATGGCGATCGCTTGAACACAATTGAGAATGTCCGTCAAACAAATGTGACTGTATGTTCTGGCGGTATTCTTGGTTTGGGCGAAACTGTGGATGACCGCATTGGCATGTTGCAAACTTTAGCAAACTTACATCCTCATCCAGAGTCCGTACCAATTAATATTCTCTCCCAAGTACCAGGCACACCCTTAGAAAATCAGCCTGATGTCCCCATTTGGGATGTTGTGCGAATGATTGCCACAGCCAGAATTTTAATGCCAGGTTCCGATGTACGTCTCAGTGCTGGCAGGGCTAGACTTTCTCAAGTTGAACAAGCTTTTTGCTTTATGGCAGGAGCCAATTCTATCTTTTCCAGCGACGACAACAAAATGTTGACGGTGACAACTCCCTGTCCAGATTATGATAGCGATCGCGCAATGCTGAATTTACTCGGTTTAGGAATGCGTCCACCTTCCCAAAGACAAGAGAAATTAGCAAGTCCAGCAGTTGTAGGATAAATATCTTGTAGGATGGGCGTCTCGCCCGTCCTTAAACCAAGGGCAGGCCGTATTGCCCGCCCTACAACAATCTAACTTAAATTATCTTGGCAGTCCGCAGACCGAAAAACAGACCAAGAGCTATAGCAAAGAATAAACCCAAGAACCCGATGTAAGCTGCAATTGCAAACATTTATTTTTCTCCACAATACTTCCTAAATCTATTGAATCATTAGTCATTGGTCATTGGTCATTAGTTTTTTACCCACTCCCCACTCCCTCCTTTCCCTAGATTGCGATAGAATACAGCCCACGGGCGCTTGTTTGGGATTGGGCAATGACTTCTGTAATTAATGTGAATTTACCTGAGCAGTCTTATGAGATTGCAATGGCACCTTCAAGCTTAGATCAACTCGGTCAACACATGGCCAGTCTCAAACTAGGCAAGAAGGTACTGCTGGTTTCTAATCCGACGATTTTTAAGCATTTTGGCGAAAGAGCTATTGCATCCCTGACATCTGCTGGGTTTGAAGTTGCCAGCTGCACCCTACCACCTGGGGAACGCTACAAAACCCTCAACTCCATCCAAAAACTCTACGATGTCGCTTTGGAAAACCGCCTAGAACGTTCTTCTACTATGGTGGCTCTGGGGGGAGGTGTAATTGGTGATATGACAGGTTTTGCCGCCGCAACTTGGCTGCGGGGCATTAATGTTGTGCAAGTGCCTACCTCTCTGTTGGCAATGGTAGATTCGGCAATTGGTGGCAAAACTGGCGTTAATCATCCCCACGGGAAAAACTTAATTGGGGCATTCCATCAACCACGCTTGGTTTTGATTGACCCACAAGTGTTGAAAACTCTTCCCATGCGGGAGTTTCGGGCGGGGATGGCAGAAGTTATTAAGTACGGTGTGATTTGGGATGCCGAATTATTTGCCCAGTTGGAAGCAAGTAAACGTCTCGACCAACTCCGCTATGTTAAACCTGAATTGATAGAAACCATATTACTGCGTTCTTGTCAAGCTAAAGCTGATGTTGTCAGCAAAGATGAAAAAGAAGGTGGATTAAGGGCGATTCTCAACTATGGGCATACCATCGGTCATGCGGTGGAAAGTTTGACTGGTTATCGGCTAGTGAATCACGGTGAAGCAGTGGCGATCGGTATGGTAGCAGCTGGGCAAATTGCTGTGGAACTGGGAATGTGGCAAAAGGAAGACAGCGAACGTCAAAATGCTTTAATTCAAAAAACAGGTTTACCGACTCAGTTACCATCTGGGGTGGATATTGAAGAAATTATTGAAGCGTTGCAGTTAGATAAAAAAGTCAAAGCCGGGAAAGTGCGGTTTATTTTGCCAACGCAAATTGGTGTAGTGACAATTACTGATGAAGTGCCATCAGATATTATTCGGCAAGTGTTGCGGGGGATTTGACCAAAAGACACTTCAGGGCTACTAAAACCCCGCACTGTATTCGGTACTCAAAAGATGCCTTAGCTATTTGTAAGCAATCTGTTAGCGTAGCGTCGCCCGCTACGCTAACAACAAAGCTGCCTGGGTATAATAAACTCTCGGCAATGCTTACCCAATCTAAAAAGACATTAGAGAGAAAATGGCTATCTGATGTTTCTTCAGTGCCATTACAGCAAAAAACGAACCGCAAAGGACGCAAAGGACACAAAGAAATAAGAGTTTCAGAGAGTTTTTGCGTAAGTCCTATATTCATTCCACCTGTAAGCTAATATCAATAATTTCATCGAAGCAGAAGTTACGAACTAAATTTGCTAATTCTGCTGCCAAATGAGACTGAGTTGGCTCAATTTGCTCAATTAGTTGGAAAATTCGCTCGGCATCGACTTCAATGGCTGCTTGATTTAATTCTGCTATCCATTGAACAGGCATAAGCTGAATTGCAGAGTGAAGATCCAAAATGGGAGATTGAACATTATCTGGCTTTTTATATGTGGCATTTTCACTGCTTTCTTCTGCATAGATATAATCCACCTGCAAATATTCAGCTATCTTTTCAAAAATCACTTGTTCGCGGAATGGCTTACGAACTAAGTCATTACAACCTGCGGCTAAGATACTTGCTTGTTGTTCTTCAAAAGCACTGGCAGTTAAAGCAATAATAACGGTACTGTGATTGACATCTGTATTTCTTTCTCTGGCTCTAATTTCTTTAGTTGCGTCATAGCCGTTCATCACAGGCATCCGCATATCCATCCAAATGAGGTGGGGTTGCCAATTTTGCCAAATTGCGATCGCTTGTTGTCCATTATTAGCTGTTTTGGTATTAAAACCAACACTTCCCAGCAGTTGCACAATTAAATCGCAGTTTTCTTTGCGATCGTCCACTACCAGAATCCGATAATCTGCTTGGTTGGCTGCCAGTTTAATTACGCGTCCCCTACCCAACTTGGGTGTAGCTTTTAAGGCTGCAACTAAATTCACTTGGATGTCAAAGCTAAAAGTAGATCCTTGCCCAGGGCTGCTGGTAATGTGGATTTCGCCCCCCAACAATCGCACAAACTGGCGGCTAATTGTTAATCCTAGCCCAGTTCCCTCCTTAGTTTGGATACCGCTTGTTGTCTGCACAAAAGGCTGAAACAAGTTATTCATTTCTTCTGGTGCTATTCCCCTTCCAGTGTCTTCGATTTCAAAGATTAGGAATTGGGGAGTGGGGAGTGGGGAGTGGGGAGTGTGGGGGGATGGGGGAGTGTGGGAAGTGTGGGGAGTGTGGGGAGAAAGAGAATTTATACTTCCCCCTCCTCCCTCACCTCCCACACCTCCCTCACCTCCCACACTTCCCCATCTCCCTATCTCCCCATCTCCCTCATCCCCCAACCTCACCCGCAACGTTACCCCGCCAGTTTGAGTAAACTTAACGGCGTTACCCAAAAGGTTAATTAGGACTTGGCGGAGTTTACCTGCATCTGTTTGGATGTAGCGGGGGAGATTGGGGGACATTTCAAAGTTGAGGAATAGTTGCTTTGCTTGTGTCCGTACCTGGAACATTTCTTGTAATGTTTGCAATAAAAAATAAAGGTCGAAGTCTTCGGGGTTGAAAATGATTTGTCCGGCTTCAATTTTCGACATTTCCAAGACATCGTTAATCAGGTTTAATAAGTGTTCTCCACTACGGTTAATGGTAGCTAAAGATTCACGCTGATTAGAGTTGAGGCTGGTGTCTCGTTCCATTAATTGGGAAAAGCCGAGAATCGCATTTAATGGTGTGCGGAGTTCGTGACTCATGTTGGCCAAAAAAGCACTTTTGGCTCGGTTGGCGGTTTCAGCAGCTTCTTTGGCAACTCTCAGAGCTTCTTCTGCTTGATGTCTAGATCGACCGATCGCTATTATTTCACCTATCAGTTTCAGTAGATTAATATCTTCTTGGTTCCAGGTTTTGGTATGATGAATCATCGCCGCACCAACAAACCCAACGACTCTGCCAGCATGGAGCATGGGCACGGCAAGTAAAGATTGAAAAGACATACTTTCAAATAATTGTCGCTCAGGTAGATGGGATGGTAGTTCTTCGACACAAGAGATTTGGCGATGTCTACCACGAAGAATCGGCTCGTAGAAATAGGGGAAAACTTCCACAGGCGAACCTCTGGCAATATCAATTAATGGTGGAACATCTTCACTGCACCATTCATGGATGAGGTTAAATTCACTTTGATCCTTGGAACATTCAAAAATGCAACTGTGTTCAACATCAATAAATTCAGCGATCGCTCGCAGTGTAAAATTAATTGCTGTTTCTAAATCTTGGTCAATAAATTGCCGAGATATGCTACTGAGTAAACTTTCTGCTTGAGTACGACGTTGCAGGGCTGCTTCTGCTAGTTTGCGATCGCTAATATCACGAGCTACGCCGACAATCTGATAGTTACCCTGGGCATCTTGTGTGCGGACTGCATTACTAGTTAGCCAAACCCAGCCTTTGGTTCGATGTTTGGCGCGGTACTCAGTCCCCGAAATTCCCTCGCCTGTTGCCAGGATACTTTGGGCGACTTCTAGACATTTTGGCACATCATCAAGATGAGTAAACAATGCCAAAGAACTACCCTCCATTTCGCTGGGCGCAAATCCGGTAGTCTTCAAGATATTAGGAGAAATATAGTTGAAAACACCATCAGCAGTGACAACAAAAAGCACGTCATTTACTTTTTCAACAATAGTGCGAAACTTTAACTCGCTTTCCTGGAGGGCGGCTTCTGCTTGTTTGCGTTCCAATTCGGCACCGGCGCGGGCAGCAAAAATTTTGATAATCAGTTCTCGTCCGGGATTGGGCTGCATTGGTTTGATATCTATCACTGCAAGATGTCCAATGATTTCGCCGGCTGAACTGGTGAGAGGAACGCCAAGAAAACTTTCGGCATTCATCGCCACTAAATCTGCATCTTCGGGGAAAGCGGCTTGCACTCCTTGGGGGTAGTGACACATGTTGCCTTGCAAGGTATGCTGACAAGGAGTACCGTGCAAATTATATTCCAAGTTATCGCCAATATCCCCGCAACACCAAAATGCCAAAGTGCGGACTTGAGTTTTTGGCTCATCATTAAATTCAGTGACTAGGGCATATTGAACTTGCAATACTTCGGCAAGGTAACGAACGCAGGAATTAAAGAACTCATTGCCTGTTTTAGCTGCTGTACCCTCAACAATTAAGCGTAAAGCTTGTTCTTGGTGTTTGCGTTCGCTAATATCTGTAAATACGCAATCGAGACAAGATTCTTCGGAGTTGAGGCGCAGTGACAATAATAGCCAAACCAAAGAACCATCCAGCCGATGCATTGCGACTTCAAAGTTGCAGACTTCGCCGCAGTCTTCTATTTGTTTTAAAATTGATTCCCGTTCGCTGGGATTTACATATAAATCCGCGATAAAATACTTGGCGATTAAGTCATCAGCACAAGCAAAACCCAAAATATTTGCACCGCGATCGTTCGCATCAAGAATTAAGCCATCTTCGGGACGAGTGCGAAAAATCCCCACTTGGGAATTCTCAAAAATGTTGCGGTACTTCATTTCACTACGACGCAAAGCTTCTTCTGCTTGCTTGCGTTCGGTGATATCGCGTCCAACACCTGCGATCGCAATTTCACCACTAGAAGTATTGATTGTTGAAGTATTAAAATTAAACCATCGCCAGCTACCATCTTGGTGTTGCAATCGCACTTCAATATTAGTCAGCTTTTCGCCCGTCATCGCCCTTTGTAAGGCGGCGGCGCTAGTTGGTAAATCTTCGGGGTTGGTAAACTCTACCACAGAATGACCTTCGATTTCCTCCAAGCTGTAACCCAAAATTGCGCTGACATTTGGCGAGTGATAGGTAAAAATTCCCTCTGGCGAAAGAACAAATATCAAATCATTGGCATTTTCCACGATGCTGCGGAATTTTAACTCACTTTCTTGCAGGGCTGCTTGGGCGCGTTTGCGTTCTGTGGCATCTGTCCCCACTGAAAGAATCTCGATTAAATTGCCTTGTTCATCTAAAATGGGTTTATTCGCCCAAACTATCCAAACGCGATCGCCATTTTTGCATAAATTCTCGTTTTCGTTAAAGAGATAGTTTTCTGGGTACAGGCAAATATCCACCATTAACGCTTGCAAATCCCGTCCAGAAGTTTCGGTTTCTGGAACAATTGTACCGACAACATTGCGTCCTGTAATTTCATCTACATCGAAACCAAACAGCCTTTGACCGTAGTCATTCAAAAATATAATGTCACCATTGCTATCCCAACGGAGAATGATACAGTTGGCTGTTTGCACCAAATCACGATATTGTGCTTCCCTTTGGCGTAAGGCTTCCTGGGTGCGTTTGCGAGCAGTGATATCCCGCACTATTGCTAAAATATGACGCTTGCCATTATAAATGCAAGTCGTTCCTTTGACTTCCACATCGATTAAAGAGCCATCTTTGCAGATATCAACTGCTTGTCCATAAAATTGCTCGCCAACTCGTGTTTTCTCTACAAACTCATGGAAAACAGAATGTGAATCTGGGTGAATATAAACAGATGGATGCAAAGCGAGAAATTCTTCGTAGGTATAACCGTGCATCTGACAAGCAGCAGGATTAATCTCGGCAACTGTTTCAGTTTCTATTTCAGTAATAAATAGTCCATCATTGATAGCTTCAAAAATACTGCGGTATTGTAACTCACTTTGTCGCAATGCTTCTTCAGATTTTTGGCGTTGAGTAACATCGCGGAAACTCCACACCCTACCAATAATTTGTTCGCCGACGCGCTGAGGACAGGAGTAACGCTCAAATATTCTGCCATCCCGCAGTTCTAAGGAATCGTAACTAACTACTTCCGGATTTTGGTATAATTCTCGAACGCGTTGTAAAAATCCATCAGGGTCTTTTAGTTGGTTTGCCAGATGCGCTAGCCGTCGGGGATGATCTGGTTCCGTCAAAAGTTCTGGTGGAATTGACCACATTTCTAAGAACTTTTGATTGAAACTAGTTATATTACTAGAAGTATTGACTACTAAGATACCATCTTGAATTGATTCAAAGATAGCATTTAACAAAGATAAAGAATTTTCTAGAGCTATTTGGGTTTTTTTACGGTCTGTAATATCGCGTCCCAAAACAAGTATTGCCTTGCGTTTACCATCCTGGTGAAACAGAGGAGCTTTAATCATATCTAAACTGCTCATTGTACCATCAGGTCGCGGTATAATTTCTTCTACCCGATGCACAGTTCCCAACTGCCAAGATTGTTCATCTGTTTTGCTGCAATTGAGTAAAGCATCGTGATAAAAATTGCTAAATTCTGCCAGTTCTGAGTCAGTTTTGCCTCGATAATCAACGCCTTGTAGTTCTAAAAATTCTAAATTAGCTTGGTTTGACAGCAACCATTTTCCCTCGCCGTCTTTTAAACAAATGATATCCGGTGTAGCGTTAATTAACGTCTGCAACCGCTCCTCAATCTCTTGCAAAGATTCTTGAGCTTGTTTCGTTCCAGTGATATCTCGAATTATTAGTATTGCACAGCGATCGCCACTCAATCCGATGCAGCTACCAGAAATTTGTAATGTTAAAGTGCGATCGCCCTGCTGCAACTGATAAATTGTTGTTTCATACTCCCCATTCAGTATTCTGACATCAGGATAGCAAGGCAAAGCAACTAATAGGGGTAGCAAATCACTTAACCTCAAGCCGCAGACAGTGCCATAGGGTTGGTTAACCAGAAATGCAAAACTAGAATTGCACCATTGAATGAGTTGGTCTTCTCCCACCCAGACTACAGCATCAGCGATCGCATTCAGTGTAACTTGCATCTTGTTCAACGTGGTTTGCAATTGCTCTACCTGCTCTAGCTGTTGTCTACTCATCAATAACTCCCCTTCAAATAATCAGTAATAATTATCAGTTCAATCCTTTACAAATTAATAATCATGTGCTTTTGATGATACTAATAAATCTGTATAGCGATTGTATCGTTACTCCACGACTGGAATATTCGACTACAGTAAAACTACACATTTCCTTCAAATTTTCCGGAACTCACAGCAGTCTCTTGCCTTCTCTCTGCGCCTCTGCGCCTCTGCGTGAAAAAAAACCAAAATCACTCCGAAATAGTAGGGTGCGTTATGCCGTAGGCTAACGCACCTCCAATGATTGAATCTTCGGTTAAGGCAAGAGACGCGATAAATCGCCGTCTCTACAATATTTATTGTCTACACAAATAATTTCAAAAATCAAAGCACCAAGCCATATACTCGTACACCAACTCATACACGTAGTCATATACACGCCTGGGAAAATTAAATTAACAGCGAACGAGCAAAATTGAAGAAGAATACAGAATTCAGAATTCAGAATTCAGCAATCTTTCAGTGGCGGGTCTGAATCCCCGACTGATTGATTCTGACTCCTGAATTCTGACTTCTGAATTCTTCTTCAAGTATTTTCCTTTGCGTCTTTGCGCCTTTGCGTGAGACATTCATCCCTAGATTCAGCAACGCCGTATTTTCAACTCCTATTAATGGTGACGTGTACTAAGCCACTGTTTTTATACTGTTGATGCCGTGACTCATCCACTGTGCCAACAACCACTGACTTGCAGGCTTGTCCAATGCCGGTAAAACGCGAAAGTTAAAAACTTGCTCCCAAACTTCCTCCCCATGTTGACAAACAAAAGCTTGCTCTAGCTCTTGAAAGTGAGCATAATCTTTGTTGCCGATCGCTTCAAGCATACTTACTATTTCATTTACTGGTATGTGAGTAGCTGTTAATTGTGCTTCTGTCATTATTTTTTGTCCCTAAATATACAAATATATCTAAGTAAACCCCGCTTGGTGTCGATGATTTCAATTAAATCCTTGTCTTTCATCCTAGCAAGAGAAAAGCAAGCAAGCTCTGAGGCTGCGGCTGACCAATCCCTGGTTTCTTTTTGCCAGTCCCAATCCTCCCCCATTCGTCTTTCAGGCTCGTTATCTTCGGTCATTACTCGTCTTTCCTCTGCTCAATATTGGGTTTTGCGTTGCTCAACCCAACCTACATTTAATGCTAGCAACTTGATATAAAGATTGAATCGTTCGCCCATCACTAGGATATTCAACTACAGCAAAATTACATATTACCTGAAAGCGATCGCCATCAAAAGCTGTGAATATTTGCTGGCGTAAAGTAGTTAAAATTTCACTCAAACGATGGTTAATTTCTGCTTTTGTTACCCCAGAAATTCCCACTACAAAATCTCCGTTCCCCCAATAACCTAACACTTCACCACTGCAAAACGCCGATTGAAATAAACGACTCCATCTTAGTAATACTTGATTACCACCTTCGTGACCATATTTAATATTAATTTGACGTAAATCATTCACACTCAAAATCGCCAAACAAACAGATTGCTGATTTTTCTCAGCTTGAGTAATTAGGTGTTCCAAATTGCGGCGAGAATGAAACTGATTTGCTATTCCAGTTAAAGGATCTTTCGTAGAAAGAGACTGAAGTAAACGACTGCGTTCTAGACGATGGGTAATACGCGCCAACAATTCTGCTCCAACAACAGGTTTAATCACATAATCATCTCCCCCCACAGCAAACACTTGCTGGACAATTTTGATTTCTCGATGAGCAGTGAGAAACACAATCGGTAATTCTTGCCATTGGGGATCGGTACGAACTGCTTGACAAAGTTCAATACCGCTAATTTGCGGCATATCTACATCTAAAATCAACAAATCCGGTGTCGTAGATTGCAGTACTTCCCAAAAACGTAACGGATTGTCCAATGCCGTCATCCGCATACCCCAAGGTTCTAACATTGGGCGCAGTGCTGCTAAAATCAGGGGATCGTCATCTACTGCCAATATATTTACCCGCAAAGAACGAGTACGTTGTAATAGTTGAGACGCAACATCCCACACTTGAGCAGCTGTTACAGGTTTGGCTAGAAAACCCCGCGCCCCGCACTGAGCAAAAGTCACGCGTTCTACTAATTCATCATTCCCAGCCAGCACCAAAACTGGTACGGGTGGGTTACGCGTTGCTAATTCTGACAGTAGTGCTAAACTTTCTTGCCGTCGCCCTACCTCATCTACATTTATGACTACTAAATCTGGGGATGTGGTTTGCAAAAAGTTTTTTGCATCCTCTAAGTTTGTAATTTGCTGCCAACACATTCCCATGCATTCAACGAGTTGTTGCAACTGAGAACCGAGTTGGGGATTGGGGTCAATTAATATTAATTGACTACAAATTTCTGAGGCGATATCCGTGTGAATTTGATCGTCTAACTTTTGCCCCATTTGATTAATTAACTTACCCAAATCTTCAATCAGCGACAACAATTGTCGCTTTTCACCTAGAGAAAAATCACCATCTTTTCCTAAAATTTGTTCAATTTTCCGCGCTATTTGAGTGCCATTGTCTTGTTCAAACATCCCCAAGACACCAGCTAATTTGTGCGCCTCTCGTTCTGCGGATTTCTGTAACTCCTGAGTCAAGGTTTTGTGAGAAACTGCTGCTGCAAATTCTTCCAGCACCGCCAACCGCTGCACCATCAACCCTTCATATTGTTTCCACAAACCACCCATCGCTTGCTGAAACTGCTCCTCAACATGAGGACTTGGAACTTGCGATTTTTCTTTCCCCCCCTGCTCCCTGCTCCCTGCTCCCCCTCCTCTTCCAGGATTCAGCCGATATCCCAAACCATAAACATTTTCAATCCAGTCTACTGCTCCGGCTGCCTTCAACTTTTGCCGTAAGTATTTAATATGTGATTTTACAGTCTCCTCCTGGGGTGGATCGTCAAAAGTCCACAAATGCTCAATGATATCGCCGCGACTAAAAACACGCGAGGGATTCCGCAGAAATAGCTCCAGCAGACTGTATTCTTTGGCAGTTAATTCTATGAGTTTGTTGTTATAGGTGACTTCGCAACTACTGGGATCTAGTCGTAGTGCGCCTACTTCTAGTATGGGGGTAACGGGGCGATCGCCGCGACGTAACAGCGCCCGTATTCTTGCTTGCAATTCTCCCAAATCCAAAGGCTTGATTAAATAATCGTCCGCACCTGCATCAAGTCCCTGAATCCGCTCTTGAGTACCATCTTTCGCCGTCATCAACAGAATCGGAGTGAAACACCCACCAGAACGTAATCGCTGACACAATGTAATCCCGTCCAGTTTCGGCAATCCTACATCTATGAGCAGCAAATCGTAGCTGGCATTTTGGGTGTATTCCCAACCCATTTGCCCGTCTTGTGCTACATCCACAACATAGTGTTGTTTAGTCAGAGACTTCAACAAGACACTTGCTAAAACTTCTTCATCTTCAATTAGCAAGATTCTCATCGCACCCATCCAATATATAACTTGCTACCTTCCCCCAAAAAAATAGTAGACTAAATAACCAATTTTCTACAACAAAAAAATATAAATAAATCAGGAGTCAGAATCCAGAATTCAGTATTCAGAATACTCTTCGTACAGAATTCATACTGAATTTTGACTCCTGAGTTCTGAATTCTTTAGGACTTACGCAAAAACTCTCTGAAACTCTTATTTCTTTGTGTCCTACCCTGCGGGAAGCCACTTCGTGTCTATAAAGCGTATTTGATGATTTGCATCTTCACCAAATGTCAAATTGCGGCGATGTCAATTCAGTATATTTACATTGTGTTAGTCCTTGCTTAGCGCACCAGTCCAAGATTTTGGTGCTTTAGCTAGCTATATTTCAAAAATTAAGATGAGTTTTATATGTGTTTTTGAAATAGTAATATATACTCTACTACAAACTACTTAAGTATACCGCTTAATTCTGGTTACTTAGTCCTTTTACCTCAGAAATTTATTTTATGAATTTTTTCCTACAACCCTTCCTGACACTGGTATACAACGAACTAGAGTCCTTTTCTAATTCAGAAAACTTCTGGAATTTGTTAGATACTGCTTTTGGTAGACAATACAATCGTGCTAATGCTATAAAACTGCGATCGCACTTGCAAACTGGTGATTTTACTGAATTACCTAAAATTCAGGTGATTAATGATAGCATTCTGGGTAATGCAAGAGGGGCTTACGCTGTTAGCAAGAATACAATTTATCTGTCTGATAAATTTATTGCTAGTGCCTCAAGTGAATCCATTAACGCAGTTCTATTAGAAGAAATTGGACATTTTATTGATGCTTATATTAATAAAAAAGATGCGCCAGGGGATGAAGGGGCAATTTTTGCGGCGTTGGTACAGGGTCAATTTCTAGATAGTGAAACCTTACAGGCGCTAAGGGCTGAGGATGACCACGCCACGATTACCCTTAATGGCCAGCAAATAGAAGTCGAACAGGCGAACTATATTGGCGACAACAATGCCAATAATGTAGTCGGTAGCATTGACAACGATCTTTTGATTGGTTTTGGTGGCAATGACACCTTCAATGGTGGTGCTGGAAATGATGGACTCTATGGCGACGATGACAATGACTCGCTCTTTGGTGGCGCCGGCGATGATAACGATAGCACCTACTTAGGTTATATCAACGGAACTAGTTGGTATGGCGGACTCTATGGTGGTGCCGGCAATGATACCCTCAACGGAGGAGATGGCAATGACTACCTTGACCCCGGTATCGGCATTGATAGTGTAATCGGCGGTACAGGCATTGATACCCTGGGCATCGATTACACAGGAGAAAGCACACCCCTGACAATTAACTATCTCAACGATACTTCAGCATTAGCCACTGACAGAGTAAAAATTCAGGGAGTCGAAAGCATTTATATCGTTGGTAGTACAGCCAGCGACAGCATCAAAATCTCGGCAACCACTGGCAAAGATACAGTCTTTGGTGGATTTGGCAATGACCTAATCGAAACGGGTTTCGGCAATGACCTAATTGTTGGAGAAGACGGCAATGACACCCTTAATGGTGGTGCTGGAAATGATGGACTCTATGGCGACGATGGAAATGACTCCCTCGTTGGTGGTGCTGGCGACGATAACAGTAGCACCTACTTTGGTTATATCAACGGAACTAGTTGGTATGGCGGACTCTATGGCGGTGTCGGCAATGATACCCTCAACGGCGGAGATGGGGCTGACTACCTTGACCCAGGTATCGGCATTGATAGTGTCATCGGAGGTACAGGCATTGATACCCTGGGCATCGATTACACAGGAGAAACAACACCCCTGACAATTAACTATCTCAATGATACTTCGGCATTAACCACTGACAGAGTAAAAATTCAGGGAGTCGAAAGCATTTATATCGTTGCAAGTACAGCCAGCGACACCATCAAAATCTCGGCAACCACTGGTAAAGATACAGTCTTTGCTGGATTTGGCAATGACCTAATTGAAACGGGTTTAGGCAATGACCTAATTGTTGGTGAATATGGCAATGACACCCTCAATGGTGGTGTTGGAAATGATGGACTTTATGGCGACGATGGCGATGATTTCCTCAGAGGTGGCACTGGAGATGAGAATGATAATACCTACTTTGGTTATATTAACGGAACTAGTCGGTATGGCGGACTCTATGGCGGAGCTGGTAACGACACCCTTTTAGGGGAAGATGGCAGTGATGAACTCTACGGTGGAGCCGGTAATGATAGCCTTGATGGTGGAGCCGGCAATGACTATTTCGACCTTGGCGGTGGACTAGATACAGTTATTGGCGGAGCGGGAATCGACACCCTGAATTTAGACAATGGTGGTGGCACAACTAACTTTACTATTGGCTACACCGACGCCAACATTTTCGCCACAGGCTTACCCATTAAAGAAATAGAAGTCATCAACCTGGTTTCTGGCAGTGGTAATGACAGCTTGAATATCAGTGCAGCCATTGGCAATAACACCGTTCAAGGTGGAGCAGGTAACGACAACATCACCACAAGCATAGGAAACGACTTAATTCTGGCGGGAATTGGCAACGATACCGTCACAGCAGGAGCCGGCACTGATGGAATCTATGGCGATGATGGCGATGATTTCCTTAGAGGTGGTACTGGAGATGACAACGATAGCACCTATTTGGGTCTTTTGGGCACTAGTCGCTACGGCGGACTCTACGGCGGAGTCGGTAACGATACCCTCTTAGGCGAAGATGGCAATGACGATCTCTACGGCGGAGCTGGTAATGATAGCCTTGATGGAGGAGCTGGCAATGACTACCTCGACCTGGGAGGAGGGGCAGATACAGTTATTGGCGGTTCAGGTTATGACACCCTGTATTTAGACAATGGTGGTGGCACAACTAACTTTACTGTCAGCTACACCGACGCCAACATTTTCGCCACAGGCGGCGTACCCTTCAAAGAAATAGAAGTCATCAACCTGATTTCCGGCAGTGGTAATGACAGTTTGAATATCAGTGCAGCCATTGGCAATAACACCGTTCAAGGCGGAGCGGGTAACGACAACATTACCACAGGCATAGGAAACGACTTAATTTTGGCGGGAATTGGCAACGATACCGTCACAGCAGGAGCCGGCACTGATGGACTCTATGGCGATGATGGCGATGATTTCCTTAGAGGTGGTACTGGAGATGACAACGATAGCACCTATTTGGGTCTTTTGGGCACTAGTCGCTACGGTGGACTTTATGGCGGAGTCGGTAACGATACCCTCTTAGGCGAAGATGGCAATGACGATCTCTACGGTGGAGCTGGTAATGATAGCCTTGATGGAGGAGCCGGCAATGACTATCTCGACCTGGGAGGAGGGGCAGACACAGTTATTGGCGGTTCAGGTTATGACACCCTGTATTTAGACAATGGTGGTGGCACAACTAACTTTACTGTCAGCTACACCGACACCAACATTTTTGCCACAGGCGGCGTACCCTTCAAAGAAATAGAAGTCATCAACCTGATTTCTGGCAGTGGTAATGACAGCCTGAATATCAGTGCAGCCATTGGCAATAACACCGTTCAAGGCGGAGCAGGTAACGACAACATCACCACAAGCATAGGAAACGACTTAATTTTGGCGGGAATTGGCAACGATACCGTCACAGGAGGAGCCAGCACTGATGGACTCTATGGCGATGATGGCGATGATTTCCTTAGAGGTGGTACTGGAGACGATAACGATAGCACCTATTTGGGTCTTGTGGGCACTAGTCGCTACGGCGGACTTTATGGCGGTGCAGGTAACGACACCCTTTTAGGCGAAGATGGCAATGACAATCTTGATGGTGGTTCAGGCATTGATAGCCTCGACGGGGGAGACGGCAACGACACTTTAAGACCAGGCACAGGAGCAGATACTATTGTTGGGGGAGCAGGTTCAGATTACCTCGAATTAGATCATTCTGACTTATCGACCGCCTTAACCCTGAATTACGTCGATCTTAATGTCTTTGCTACCATCGCTGACAGCACCTTTAGACAAGTTGAAACCATCCGTTTATTGTCGGGTAGTGGCAACGATAACATCAACTTAAGTGCAGCCATTGGTAATAACTATGTCGAAGGCAGAAACGGAAATGACACCATTTCAGGAAGTGTCGGCAATGAAGAATTTAGAGGTGGTCTTGGTCAGGATAGTCTTTTAGGACAAACAGGCAATGATAAACTTTATGGAGAGGCAGGTAATGATACCCTCTTAGGCGGTGCAGGTAATGATTCCCTTTATGGAGGTACAGACAATGATAGCCTCTTAGGTGGAGAAGGCGATGACTATCTCAAGCCAGAAGAAGGAGCCGATACTGTCTTGGGAGGAACTGGCTCAGACCTGCTCGATTTAGACCATTCCGATCAATCTGTTGCTTTAACACTAAACTACACCAATGTCAATACCTTAACTACCATTGCCGATACCACCTTCAAAGAAATAGAAACCATTAGTCTGTTATCTGGAAGTGGCAATGATAACCTGAATTTAAGTGCAGCCATTGGCAATAACTATATCGAAGGCAGAGATGGCAATGACACCATCTCAGGTAGTGTGGGAAATGAAGAATTTAGAGGTGGTCTTGGTCAAGATAGTCTCTTAGGACAAGCAGGCAACGATAATCTTTATGGAGAGGCAGGTAATGATACCCTCTTGGGCGGTGAAGGCAACGATAGTCTTTACGGAGGTGCAGGGAATGATAGCCTCTTAGGAGGAGAAGGTGATGACTATTTCAATCCCGCCGAAGGAGCCGATACAATTATCGGCGGCAATGGTATTGATACTCTACAATTAGACCGTTCAGGTAATACCATCACTACTAACTTTACTGTTACTTACACCAATGCTAGTGTCTTCGCAGTTTTAAACGATGTCAATTTCAAAGATATCGAATCTATCAACTTCATATCTGGCAGTGGTAACGATGTTTTGAATTTCAGTGCTACTACTCGGGAGGATATTATAAAAGGCGGAGATGGCAACGATAACATTATCACAGGCAGCGGTAAAGACCGCATTTATGGTGATACTGGCAATGACACCATCTCAGGACAAGCTGAGAACGATTTGATCTTTGGTGGGGTAGGTAATGACAGCCTCTCTGGTGATGGTGGCTCAGATGGTTTGTACGCTGGCGAAGGAGACGACTACCTCAAAGGTGGCTCTGGCAATGACAGAGATACCTTTCTCTATACAGAATATGTCTTCATCGACATTAACGGTAATTTTTTCATCGATCCTGGCGAACTGTTCGCCATTAATTACTTCGCTGGATTGCGGGGCGAAGAAGGCAATGATACCTTAGATCCCGGACTCGGTGCTGATTATGTAGATGGCGGCACAGAAACTGATTTACTCAAGGTTGACTACTCTACTATTACTACTGCTGGTATTTCTACCACTGTGGGCACTAATGGCAGTGGCACCATTTCCGCAGGGGATAGTACTATCTCTTACTTCAATATTGAGCAGTTTGATATTCTTGGCACCTCACAAGCAGATAACTTGAGGGGAGGAAACCTCAGCGATACTCTCCAAGGCGGTGCAGGTAATGATACTCTCAATGGAAGTGGAACGAGTCCCAGTTTAAGTCAAATAGATATCTTAACAGGAGGTTTAGGACGCGATCGCTTTGTTTTAGGAGATACAAATACAGTTTTTTACGATGACAATAATCTCCTAACTGCGGGAACAGACAGCTATGCTAGACTTACCGATTTTAACCCCGTTGAAGACATCATTCAACTCCGGGGCGTAAGTACTGATTATCGTTTAGTACTCTCTGGTTCCAATACCCAGTTATTTAGAGATAAACCAGGAACCGAACCGGATGAATTGATTGCTCTTATCGATGCTCAAACTGGGTTGAATCTAACCAATAGTTACTTTAATTACTCATAAGCCTTCACAGTACGATCGAAACTCCTGAGGGGCATGGGGTATTGGTCATTTGTTACAGCAATTTTCATCTATTTGAACCACAATCCTTTGTAGGGTAGCACAGCTGTGCTACCCTACCCTATGGTTTAATTACCTGAAAATTGCATTGCTGTAATTACCAATGATATCAAGTTCGCTTAATTGCTTATAATTCAAAATTCTCCGCGTCCGCGTGTCCCCGTGTCTGGGCGTCAGCCTTAATTACAAGTATTCATCCGAACCTGATATGACAAATCACCCACACGTCAATTGAGTACGAGCCATAGCACGTTCATGACGAGCTAGGAGTTTAACTGTGCTACCTCACTATGCATCTGTCGATCGTACATCTACAATACCGCTGATGCAGAAAGGATCTGGCGATCGCTTGCAAACACAGTTTCATCATTCTCATTTGGGACTGGCAATTTATAGCTATTTTCAGGTAAATAGACCGCGCGGTAAGGGCACAGCAATGCTGTGCCCCTACGACAGATGTGGTTCAAATACATGAAAACTGCTGTGGTAACTGGATTTTCGTCAAAAAATTATTAAATAATTATTAAAAATATATATAACCCGGGATTTTATGCTTGAAACTTATTAATAATAAATCTAATAATTTAATTTATTTTAGCACTCAAAGTTTGTAAGTGCTAACTTTTAACTAAAAATTAAGACCTATAGTAGAGATAGGAATTCATGTTTTTATAGATGGGTTAGGTATCGTTCAGACATTCTTTTCTTAAGAAAAATTTTGACTGCTAGTAATTCAAAGCTGGGAAGATTGGCATGAAATATACTTTTGATATTGTGGGTGTATCTCCACTTTTGCAGTTTTTCAATCACCAACAACAGATTTGGCAACAACCATCCCGCCAAGGCGTGGAATATTTGGGAATGTATACCTGCACACTAGATACATTTATCAAATCTGTAGAATCAGTTCCACCGCAGCGGGGTTGGAATCTGGATCGAGTGGTAGATACAGTCATTCAGTTTTGGTTGAATAACTCAGATAGTATTAGTTATTGGAAAGTATGTTTAAGTAATGCTGGTAAAGATAATTTATTAGTGACCCGGTTGGCGGATATAACCTCCTTACAAGCTGAATTTGAATTGCTACTAGATAAAGACTAGTGAAGAGATAGATACAAATAAATGTTTGACGACATTTATGGTCAATGTCTGACAGTAATTCATCCAAGAAGGGAACAGGGAATAGGGAATAGGGAACAGTTTTTCCTATTTCCTGTCCCTGGAGGGAGTAATATCATGTCCGGTACATGAAGACTTATCATTAAGGCAGCAGAGGGGCAGAGTAGCTCTTGAGCAGAGGGAAAGGGTTTTTGGTTTTCTGTATAGATTCGGGAATCATAACTAATTAGCCGGACATGATACGATTCATTCTGACTCCTGTTAGCGATAGCGGGGCGTTTAGCCCATTCTGACTTCTGAATTATTCTTCAAATTGTCAAAGCTATCCTCAGAGTAATCCTCAAATTTCTTTTCATATTTCGGTAAAATTCATTTATCTAAATTTATGTGGTAGTCTTTAAAAGACTCTCTATCGTTTTATTACTGATACAGATTTTACTTAGGTATATCAATCCAAATCTATCACGCCTAATACTGATTTGTCCTTTCAGCTTGAGTATTGTTTTATTCGTAAAACAGTTGCAAATTCCAGGTTTAAAGGTTACAAATACCTGGAATTCAAAACTTAGTTTGTCTAAAATATTGCCCTCAGTATTGACAATTCATGAATAATCGAATAACAAGGTGGCAGCAGCTTAAAAAAAAAGCGTTAGTGCATTCCTACCTAGAAACTAATTAACGCCCTTCATGAAACTTCATACGGAAAGATAATTATGTCAGAAAATACCGAATACAAAGCTTCCAAATCAGGCAATCAGGCTATTGCCTACAAAGAACGCCTAAATTCTTGGGCGATCGCTCGTTTACTTCCTGATGCACAACGGGAAATTGTTGCTCGCTTCCGCAGTCGTTCTGATGCAGAGGGCTATGTACAGCACCTACGCCAGGAAATTCCAAACGCTTCTTTCGCGGTTATCTTTGATTGTCAACGCGAAGAAGCGGTGATTTAAATTACGGATTGTTTCTCAACTTTTGGATGGAGATTTCCTCCATCCGATCGAGTTTTCGCTTTTTGTGTGTGCGCTCTCTAGGTTGAAAATAGAGAGTAGGGACTGGCGAGTGGGTAGGGCTTTGCGACCAAATGCGATCGCTGACAAAAATATTTGCTCAAATGTTACGAGCGTGATGCGTAAAGCCCCCAAGCATGAGGCACAAATCCAATAAATTTTGTGCCTCATGCGTCTTTTAAGTGGGGGATATAAGCGAATGACCGAATTTATTCGGTTATAGTGTTTTGTTTGCCGCATCCAAATATGTTATGCTGGTTTTGTAGCGTAAGAAGTTGTCGATTGCTAGTATACGAGTTCAAGTTAAAGGGCAAACAGCAGCAGTTCAATCTGGTTGATGAAGCAATCAGAACTGCTTTGTTTATCCGCAATTCTTGCGTTCGCTACTGGATGGATAACCCAAAAGTCGGTAAGTACGATTTAAGCGCATACTGCAAAGAACTAGCTGCTAACTTTGAGTGGGCAAACAAGCTCAATTCAATGGCAAGGCAGGCATCAGCAGATAGGGCTTGGGGTGCAATTTCTCGGTTTTATAGCAACTGCAAAAAGAAAATCCCAGGCAAGAAAGGTTTCCCGAATTTTAAAAAACGCGGTCATTCTGTGGAGTACAAAACCACGGGATGGAAGCTGTCAGACGATAGAAAATATCTCACTTTGACTGATGGTTTTGAGATTGGGAGACTTAAGTTAGTTGGAACTTATGACCTGCATTTTTATCAAATCAAGGATATTAAGCGTGTCCGATTAGTAAAACGTGCAGATGGTTATTACGCTCAATTTTGCATTGCTGTTGACCGAGAAATTAAGGTAGAACCAAGCAAAAAAGTTATTGGTTTAGATGTTGGTTTAACCCACTTCTACACTGACTCTAATGGGGATAAAGCAGAAAACCCTAGATTTTTGAGAAAATCTGAGAAGGCATTAAAACGCCTACAAAAACGAGTTTCTAAGAAATTCAAAAAAGGCAAGCCCCAATCCAATAACTATAAAAAAGCCCTTGATAAACTAGCAAGAAAACACTTGAGAGTTAGTAGACAACGCAAAGACTTTGCTGTGAAGTTAGCAAGGTACGTAATCCAGTCTAACGACATGGTTGCCTATGAAGACTTGCAAGTGAGAAACATGGTTAAAAACCACAAACTAGCCAAAAGTATTAGTGATGCTTCTTGGTATCAGTTCCGGTGTTGGATGGAATATTTCGGCAAGGTATACGGCAAAATAACTATTGCTGTATCGCCACAATGGACAAGCCAAAACTGTTCTAATTGTGGAGAGATTGTTGTTAAAACCTTGTCAACCAGAACCCATGAATGCCCTCATTGTGGAACTGTTTTAGACCGAGATGAAAACGCAGCACTCAATATTTTAGCTAAAGGATTAAGTACGACGGGACACCTCGGAACTAACGCTTGGGGAGAGAACGACCTCTGTTTGGATCTGGTGACAGGTTTAGATAAGTTGGCTCATTGAACCAAGAATCCCCGAAATTCTATTTCGGGGAGTGTCAAAAATTTAGATTCCAATCCGGGTTTCACTTCAAAATTCTCGAATTGGTCAACAAACAGGTTAACAATTCACGCATTCACGCATTTTAGAGATTTCAGACAAAGAGGAGTGCGGTCTTGGGGTCTCCCCAAGAGGAGCAACTCCGGGGGATTTAAACCCCGACTAAAATGGATGCTACATGTAGATGTAGGGGTCTGAAACCCTTGAATTTACGATAATGAGACAAGGGAAAACCTTTTGTTCTTTTGTCTTCTTGGTTGCTCCCCTCAAAAGTCAATGCTAATTTTTGTAAAATTTTTCGTCAAAAATACAAATATTCCACTACCAAAAGTTTACGTAATTGCCCCCTTGCTATTGATATTTTAGATTACTTACAAAGTGAAAGTTAGCACAAAAGCCCTGAAAGTGCTGGAGGATTCATAAGTGGTCAAACAGCACCAGTGTAATTGGTTGAAAGCTGTGAAATTTTGCCGCAAACAACAATTTTTAGCATTTTTGCTAGGGATTTTATTCTCAATTTCCGTAATTTTACTGTGGCAAAAACTATCATTGCCAATTGTGGAGTTATTAACACAATTTAAAATGATTGCCGGGTTATTTGTTCCTGGGTTATTGCTTAGCACCACCGTAACATTATCAATCTATTTCGCCCTGGCGATGAAAGCAAGTAACCAACAGTTAACTCACAGGCTTTTTGAACAACAACAGGTAGAAATTGCCCTCCGCGCCAGTGAAAATCGTCTGCGGCAGCTATTGGAAACTGTCAAAGTCATTCCTTGGGAATTGGACTTGAAAACTTGGCGGTTTATCTACGTAGGACCTCAAGCAGTAGAATTACTAAATTATCCCATCGCCCAGTGGTACGAGGAAAATTTTTGGGTCAATCATCTACATCCACATGACCGAGAAAAATCTGTTCGTTGTTGTCAACAAGCAACTGCTAGGCGGGAGAATCACGAACTGGAATACCGGATGTTAGCAGCTGACGGGCGAGTTGTTTGGCTGCGACACATTGTGGCAGTAGTCCAGGAAGCCGGAACTCCTACAATGCTCAGGGGGTTTATGTTTGACATTACTGATTTGAAATTAGTTGAAGAAACCTTGAGACTGAGGGAGAGGGCACTTGCTGCTACCAGTAATGGAATTATTATTGCTGATGCCAGACTTGCATATAATCCTGTTATTTATGTCAACCCTGCCTTCGAGCGGATAACAGGTTACAGCACCACTGATGTGATTGGGCAGAGCTGTCGATTTTTGCAAGGTACAGATACCCAGCAACCAGCACTTGATGAACTGCGGACATCTATTAAAGCCGGAACAAGTTGCAAAGTAATTCTTCGCAACTATCGCAAAGATGGCGTATTGTTCTGGAATGAATTGAGTATTTCTCCCATACATGATGAAAATGGCAAGTTAAGTCATTTCATTGGCATTCAAACAGATATTAGCGATCGCAAACTTGCCGAAGCCCGTCTGCATCATCAAGCCCTCACCTTTGAAAACATGCATGATGGCGTGATTATCACAGATTTAGCAGGAAATATAATTGACTGGAATCCGGCTGCCGAAAGTATGTTTGGCTATACAAAAGCTGAGGCTTTGGGTAAATCTCCGAGTATTTTACATCAATTTCCAGAAGTCCCAGTGCTAACCAACAAAATTCTCCAAAAAATCAAGCACCAAGGACGCTGGTCAGGAGAAATACATTTTATTAGCAAAGACGGCAGTCAGGGAATTTGTGAAACAACCGTAGTCTCTTTACAGGATGAACAGGGGCAAACTGTTGCTACTGTTGGCATCAATCACGACATTACCGAAAATAAACAAGCTAAAGAAGCACTGCAAAGACAATTGCATCGCACCCTACTACTCGAACAAATTACTCAAGAAATTCGTCAAAGTCTGGACACAAGCAAAATCTTTGAGACAGCTGCTACTCAAATTGGAAAAGCATTTGAAGTCGATCGCTGTCTAATTCATTCTTACATTCATGAGCCCCTGCCGCGAATTCCCTTAGTAGCAGAATATAATGTTATTCCCGATCGCTGCTCGATATTGAACTTGGAAGTTTTAATAACTAACAATCCCCATGCTCAGCAGATGATGGCACAAGAAAGTGCGATCGCCTCTCCAGATGTCTACCTTGATACTTTACTCCAGGGGGCTGAGCCTACCTGCCGAGAAATCGGACTCAAATCCATGCTCGGTGTCCGCACATCTTATCAAGGAGAACCAAACGGTGCTATAATTATCCACCAATGTAGCCATTTTCGTCAGTGGACACAAGATGAAATTGAATTACTAGAAGCAGTGGCAGCTCAGTTGGGTATTGCTTTAGCACAAGCTCACTTACTAGAACAAGAAACCCGGCAACGTCAAGAACTCACCTTGAAAAACTTTGCCTTGGAGCGAGCAAAACGTCAGGCAGAAGCCGCAAATCTCGCAAAAAGTGAGTTTTTGGCGATGATGAGTCACGAAATTCGTACTCCCATGAATGCTGTTATTGCGATGACAGGTCTATTGTTGGATACTGACCTGACGCCCCAGCAGCAAGACTTTGTGGAAACAGTTCGCAGCAGTGGAGATGCTTTACTCACCATCATCAACGACATTCTAGATTTCTCCAAAATTGAGTCGGGCAAGCTGGAATTAGAAGAACAGCCCTTCGATTTGAGAGCTTGTGTGGAACAGGCTATCTACCTTTTAGCCCCGAAAGCCGCCCAAAAAGATATCGAATTAGCTTACTTGATCGACCCGCAAGTTCCCACTCATATTGTCAGCGATTTGACTCGTCTACGCCAAGTCTTAATGAACCTGCTCAACAATGCCATCAAGTTTACTGAAAAGGGAGAAGTAGTACTCTCTGTTCGACTAGGGACTGGGGATAAGGAGATGGTGAGATGGGGAGATGGGGAGATGGGGAGAGTACCCCACCACCCCACCTCCCCAGTCCAAATTCAATTTGCTATCAAAGATACAGGTATTGGCATTGCACCAGAAAAAATAGAACGGTTATTTCAACCCTTTACTCAGGCTGATGTCTCCATGACTCGACGATATGGAGGTACAGGACTGGGACTAGTAATCAGCAAGCGGCTCAGTCAGATGATGGGTGGTACCCTTTGGGTAGAAAGTCAGGGCTTTGTTGGTGGCAATCCCGGCTCTACATGGAAAAGTAAAAAATTATCATCTTCTTACTCTTCTCAAGGTTCAACATTCTACTTCACCATTAAAGCCCAAGTGGCTGCTGTGGCAGAACAAGCTGAATTTAGCACTTTCCCAGTGCAACTAGCCCAAAAGCGGCTGTTAATTGTGGATGACAATCTCACCAATCGCACAATTATTAGCTTGCAAGCAGAGTCTTGGAAAATGCAAACTTATGCTGTCAAATCTGGGAAAGAAGCTTTAGCTCAAATTGCTCAGGGAAGGCAGTTTGATATTGCCATCTTGGATATGCAGATGCCAGAGATGGATGGTCTAACCCTGGCTCGTCAAATCCGCAAGCAATCTGGCTGTGAAAATCTGCCTTTGGTGATGCTTATTCCTTTAGGTAAACTAGAAACTTCCTTTAATTTTAGTGATGTGCAGTTTGCTGCCTCGTTGAGCAAACCAATTAAACAGTCTCAACTCTACGACGTTGTTACCCGTGTTTTGGGTAATCAGCCGATGAAAGCCAGTATTTCTCGTTCTCATTCACCCTTGGTCGATCCGCATTTGGCGCATCGATCGCCACTGCGGATTCTTTTAGCAGAGGACACCGTTGTTAATCAGAAAGTTGCTCTACTCATGCTACAGAAAATGAGTTATCAGGCAGATGTAGTAAAGAATGGGCTAGAAGTGTTGAAAGCGTTGGAAAAACAGCCCTATGACGTAGTGTTGATGGATGTCCACATGCCCGAAATGGATGGGTTGGAAGCTACTAGGAGAATTTGTCAACTATGGGAAGTTAATTTTCGTCCCCATATCATTGCGATCACTGCCAATGCCATGCGGGGCGATCGCGAAATTTGTCTGGCTGCTGGGATGAATGACTACATTAGTAAACCTGTGCAGCTGACAGAGTTAGCCCAAGCACTCAGCAAATGCCCACCCCCAAGAAGTAAACAAGAACGAGTAATGTCTGGAGAATTCCAACCTCCAGCCAATATGCTCCAGGAAAAACAAAATCAGATATTTAATAGTGCCAAGATTGATGCCAAAACCCTCAAATCCCTGCGGAATATCCTTAGAGGAGATCGTGCGGCATTTGCCGAACTGATTGAGTGTTATCTGACAGAAACTCCGAGACTGGTGCAAAATATTAGCACAGCGATCGCAACTGAAGATGCCCAGACTCTATGGAAGACAGCACACCAACTCAAATCTAGCAGCGCTTCTGTAGGAGCGATCGCCCTGGCACAACTTTGCAAGCAATTAGAAGCACAAGGACGGAACAACGAATTACAAAGCACACTACAATTTATCCCACAACTCCAGCAGGAATATGAACAAGTTAAAACTGCTTTACAAAAAGAACTTGCGAAGGAAGCATAATGAAAGCCACCCCTCAAGAAACCAAATCATTAGTTTTAATTGTTGATGATGAGCCATTTATCCGCATGATCTTACGAAATTTCTTGGAGCGGGAAGCGTATCAAATAGTGGAAGCCCAAAATGGCATAGAGGCTTTAAGAGTGTTTAACCAACTCCACCCCGATATAGTACTCCTTGATGCCATAATGCCCGATATGGATGGGTTTGAGTGTTGTACTCAGTTGCAAATTCTTGATTCTAGTAAGCACACTCCAGTATTAATGATTACAGGACTTGAGGATGAAGAGTCAGTTGACCGTGCATTTGAAGTAGGGGCAATGGACTATGTTACCAAACCGATTCACTGGCCAGTTTTGCGACAAAGGGTAAAACGCTTAATTCAACAATCTCAGTTACAACAAAAACTCGAAGCTGTGAATTTTGAATTGCAGCGATTAGTTACTATCGATGGATTAACTGAAGTAGCAAACCGCCGGGGGTTTGAAGAATATTTTTACCAAGAGTGGCAGCGGATGAAACGGGAACAACGGCCACTTTCTCTGATTCTTTGCGATGTTGATTTCTTCAAATCATATAACGATACTTATGGTCATCGAGTAGGCGATCGCTGTCTGCTCAAAATTGCTCAAGCCATCAAAGATATTGTTAAACGTCCTGGAGATTTAGTTGCTCGTTATGGTGGGGAAGAATTTGCTGTAATTTTACCTAATACAGACACCGAAGGGGCGACTCATGTTGCCGAAAAAATTTGCGATGCTGTCCGGACATTGGCAATTCCTCATCAAAATTCACAAGTTAGTCCTTATGTGACCATGAGTGCTGGGTTTGCCACCGAAATTCCTCAACCAAATTCTGACTTGGAAGAAATGATTGCCGCAGCAGATCGGGCATTATATCAAGCAAAAACAGCAGGACGCGATCGCTTTGTGCAAAATATCTTAGCTACCCAAAAGTAAAAATATTAATGACAGGGGAGATTTAACTGATTATATTTGGGGCAGAACTGATCAAAAAATAGCAATCAAAATAGATATTAGTGAAACTTAAACTTAAGTAAGTAAAGATATATATGCTCTCACGATCGCCATCGTTTTCTCAGCCACCAAACCACAAAACTAACAATGATTCCAACCATCAGACTGGAACTGAAAGGGTAGTCGCAAAAATAAGGAATTTTAGTAAAGATATCTTTCTTAGTTTCTTTACTGCAAAAATCTTTGGCAGGTGATTGTAGTAAAGATATTGTTGCTATTGCTGAACCTGCGACAGCTACTAATTCTTGAAAATTGCGATCGCGTTCTGCTTTCTCGGCTTCTATGCGACTGCGAGTAGTGTTAATTGTATCTTCTAAAAGTTGCAAGCCAAGTTGCATATTTTCGATATCTTTATTAATTTGTGGTAAATATTTTTTGTTGGCTAGGGTGCTAAATTTTTCTAAAAAATCTAGCTGATTATTTTGACCTGCTTTTTCTTTAATCAAAGCCAAGCGAAGTTGATAATTAGATAAATTAATTTCAATAATGTTTTTTTGAAAAGAGAGGTTGAGTAAGTCGATTGTATATTGCTGGAGAATGTTATCAATATTATTTAAAATCTGGCGAGAGGTGCTAATATTCTGCTTTTCTTGCCGAGAATTACTTTGATTGGTGATTTTTCTATTTTCTTCAATCTGTTTATAATGATTGAGCAGAGATTCTTTGACTAAACGACTTTGCCAATAAGCCCACGAAATCTTACTTCGATAACAAAATAACCCCATCCAATCTTTATAAAATTCCGCGGCTTTTTCTGCACTCTCTCGATTAGTATAAATAGTAATAATCACATGATGTTCGTGACTATTTAGAGCATTGGTTGCTTTTTTTAGGCTGTAATTTGTATTTTCTGAACGCCATATTTCAAAAACTTTTCCGTCTAAAAAAGTACCTCGTTCTGGTTGCCAATAGGTATCTTTAAATAAAGCATAGTAGCAATCTTTGGCAATATCTTCAGGATTTTTAGACGAGTTTTCTGGTAGCCAACCAGAAAGCAACCAGGTTTTTCCAATTGTTGCCAGTTCTTTATTTAGTTTTTGTTCGATTTCAGTTTTTAAGATTGCAAAAGACTTAGCTGGTTGAGTTTCAGTTTGATTATTAATAGAACAATCAAGCTGTAAGCCATAAGTGTCATTTAATCTAACAGGATAATAGTATCCTTCTAAAGTTTTATTGTGGGAAATAAAGTTAATTTGAGTAGGATGGGTAATCTCTAAATACTCGGTTTCAATGTCAGGATCGTGGAATTGAGTATCAGAGGGTAATTGAGCTAAAAAAGCTGCTTGGTTTTTTTGTGTTTCCGCATCACTTGTGTTTAAAGAAGTTTTTAAAGCATATAAGAACAAATCGAGTGTGGGATAGATTAAATCGCTCATCACAATGGAAAAACTAATTTGATGGATTGGATTGAGATAAAAATTGTTTCCATTTTTCTAAAAATGTGGCTTGTTTAACTGTTTCTTCTGGTTTTTCAGAACTACCAACAATGACTACAACATTATTGAGTTGGCTTTCGTAGCCTGTAGCTTCATATTTTGGTTTAAAACCTTTAGTTATTGAAGTCTTTTCAAGAGTATTGAGTCTACTAATTTCTGCTTCATTAGGAAGTAAATTCTGAGGAATTTCTTCTAGATTATCTAATTGAGACTGATAAAATTGATAATACTGATTTAATTCATAATTAGCAGTAATTATTTCTAATAAACGTTCTTTAATATAGAATTCCCAAGCTTTAGGTTGGGTTTCTAATTGCTTTGCAACGTCCTTTAAATTCTGTTTATGTTGTTCTCCGAGGGCGGTTTTTAAGTCTTGAAATGCCAAGAGAAAAGCGATGATAGTATTGTCAGGCTTTGTCTTCATAGGTTTTTATATCAAACTTAACTTACTACGACTAGTATAAACATAATTTAAGTGAGATGATTACAGCATATATTAGATATTCTGTTTTGATTTTTCATTTTTAGAAAGAATAATTTACAAAATAAAACGTTGTTTATTATACATCTTGTTGCCTAAATTAATATAGTTTATTGCACGCAGGACTTACGCAACAATAACGTAATTTAGTTATTGCGACCGTACTCCTTTCCTAAGAGGTTGTTTGAAAAGTGTTTTGCTGTGATTTTAAGCACGTTTAGATCCCCCCTAACCCCCCTTAAAAAGGGGGGAACTGCAATCAAAGTCCTCCTTGTTAAGGGGGATTTAGGGGGATCTATAACTTTTCGATACCAACAAGAGGACTTTTCAAACATCCTCTAAGGAACGCTATGCTATGCGTAGCTTGCTTCCACAAAGTGGTACGGAGAACGCGCAGGGTAGGGAAGCAATCGCAAAGCTTTATTTTTTCGTCGTAAGTGCGTAAGTCATAGCACGGTTTTCTATTATTTTGCATAAAAACTAGAGAATGTTGTGAATTAGGTATTAAAGCTGTGTGCAGATTTTGCCTACAGTTCAACAAAAAAGTTATCAGGGTCAGTCAGGTAATAAAAATGGCATCAGAATGGGCGGCTATTGTTATTGGAATTAATTATTACCCAGACTACACCACTTTAAAGCCGCTAACAGCAGCAGCAGAGGATGCAGAGAAAATTGCCGAACAACTAGAACAATACGGTTATAGACCTTTTCGCGCTCAGTGTTTACCTATAACTTTAAACCAGAAGGGAGAAAGTAAAATCGATCGCCAAGGTGCAGTAAAAGTGCAAGAATTGATAGAAGCGATCGCTAATCTTTTCAATCCTCCTGCTCCTAACCCCGTCCCAGAAACAGCGTTATTCTTCTTTTCAGGGCATGGGTGGTGCAAAACTGTGGCCGGTAAAGAAGAAGTATTTCTAGCTACCAGTGATGCCCTACCTGATGCAGAAATCTATGGTATACCCTTAAGTTGGTTGGGAGAGCAGTTGCAAACAAGTCAGGCGAAACGAGTCGTTGTTTGGCTAGATTGCTGCTATAGCGGTGAATTGTTAAAATTTATTCCCACAGATAAAGACTACTGTTTAATTACTGCAACCCGTTCCTACGAAACTGGAGTCGAAATTCCCCATACACAGGGGTTGTTGACGGAGGCGTTACTTGCAGGATTGAATCCCGAAAATGACGCAGATGGGATTATTAATAGCCACAAATTGGCAGATTTCATTATCAGCCGAATGTCGAATACAGTCCAGCGTCCGTTAATTGCCAATTCCCAACGAGCAATTCTGCTGACAACTAAGTTTTCGCAAAAAAGCTTTCAGGATAAGTGTCCTTATCGTTCCCTGTCATATTTTACCGAAACAAAGGAAGATGCTGAGGTTTTTTACGGGCGGAGTGCGCTGACTCAGGAGTTGATTCAACAGGTAAGAGAGAAGCATCGGCTAATTGCCGTATTAGGAGCTTCCGGTAGTGGAAAATCATCTATGTTACGGGCTGGGTTACTCTACCAGCTGAAGCTAGGACAAGAGATTCCAGGGAGCGACACCTGGACTTATATTACTCCCTTTACGCCTAAAGAATCTCCTGTTAACAGTTTACAGGAGGCTTTTGCACTTTCCTTGTCAAGCTACGGTGTACAGACAAGTCAAATTACCCCCCTTAATCCCCCCTTGGAAAGGGGGGAAACTGGAAAATCTAACTCCCTCCCCTTTACAAGGGGAGGGTTGGGGAGGGGTGATTTTGCCCATGTCATCGGCGAGGAGTTAAAAGCATTAAACACACCAGTCATTTTAATTATCGACCAGTTTGAAGAATGCTTTACTATGTGCGATGACAGACAGCGCCAGGAATTCTTTGACTGTTTGCAGGAATTAATTGACTGTACAGATAACCTCTATATTTTCATTGGGATGCGATCGGATTTTCGGGCAAGATGGCGAGAATATCCGGAATATGCCGGCAGAATCCATAAACCTTACATCAACGTCGAACACCTCAACCGTGAGGAAATTGAAGAAGCGATTACTAAACCGGCTGATTGGGTAGGATTAGGCATAGAGGGCAGGTTAAAACAGCAACTAATTAATGATGTTGAAGATTACCCCGGAAGTTTGCCCTTACTGCAATATACCCTGACAGAATTGTGGCGTGAATCGAGAAATCAAAGCGATGAGGTTCTCAGCCTGAAAACTTATCAGGATTTAGGCGGGGTGGAAGGAACGCTACAAAAACGCGCCGATGCAGTTTACGACAGTCTTTTACCAACAGAAAAAACTGTGGCGCGGCGGCTTTTTCTAGAATTGACGCAAATGGGAGAAACCACAGATGTACGGCGGCGCGTGCGTTTGGGCGAGTTGGTTAATTCCCATCATTCCTTTAATCTTTTGCAATACGTGAGTGAGAAGTTAGCGGATAAAGATGCCCGATTAATTACAAAGACGGATGAGCCGGATTCCCAGGATGTAATTTTAGATGTTGTCCACGAAGCCTTAATCCGCCATTGGCAAAGGTTGCGGGATTGGAAAGAGGAATATAAGGTGGGAATAGCTATTGAGCGGCAGATTGAAGCGGAAGCCCAAGAATGGGAGAGAAATGATAAAAAGGCAGGATTTCTTAGAAAAGATGACAGATTAGCAGTAGCAGAGGGATATTTAGCTAGATTTGGTGATTGGCAAATGCTAAATGGGGTAGCCGAGAAGTATATTCAGGAGAGTCAAGAACTGCAAAATCGCCTGGTTCGAGAAGAGAAAGAACGCCAACAAGAAAAGTTAGTAGCAGCACGGCAGCAAAATCGAGTTGTCACTATGTTTAGTATTGGGTTAGCTGGAGTAGCTATCTTTGCGGGTTATCAATGGTATGATGCCCAAAACAAAGCTAAGGAAGCAACACAACAAACTGCGATCGCTCTGGCTCAAAGTTCTGAATTTTCGCTAGTATCTAACAGGCAAATTGAAGCTTTAATTGCAGCTACACAGTCAAACAGACAACTTTCAGGTAGAACACTTAGGAAAGATGTCAATTTAGAACAAACGGCTAACCAGCAAGCTGTAGTTGCACTAAGGCAAGCAATTTACAATATGCAAGAGCAGAATCGCTTGGAAGGGCATAGCAATTTTGTCTATAGCGTAGCATTCAGCCCCGATGGCAAGACCATCGCTTCTGCTAGTGCTGACAATACCGTGAAACTCTGGAATGCGGCTACAGGGAAGGAAATCATCACCCTCAAGGGGCATAGCAATTATGTCTATAGCGTAGCATTCAGCCCCGATGGCAAGACCATCGCTTCTGCTGGTGCTGACAATACCGTGAAACTCTGGAATGCGGCTACAGGGAAGGAAATCATCACCCTCAAGGGGCATAGCAATTGGGTCAATAGCGTAGCATTCAGCCCCGATGGCAAGACCATCGCTTCTGCTAGTGCTGACAATACCGTGAAACTCTGGAATGCGGCTACAGGGAAGGAAATCATCACCCTCAAGGGGCATAGCAATTCTGTCAATAGCGTAGCATTCAGCCCCGATGGCAAGACCATCGCTTCTACTAGTGCTGACAATACCGTGAAACTCTGGAATGCGGCTACAGGGAAGGAAATCATCACCCTCAACGGGCATAGCAATT
>NZ_JACJRQ010000061.1 GCF_014697355.1 Nostoc calcicola FACHB-3891
GCTTCGCTCAAAAGTCGTATTCGTCATTTATTATCTGACTTCTCTGAATTGCGCCCAGCAATGGAATCCGTTCTTAAATCTTCTGTGTCCTAACACTATTGGCTATCGCTATACCTCGAAACCTAACCCCCTAACCCCCTTCCCTACGAGGGAAGGGGGGAAATTCAAAGCCTCTCTCCTCTTAGGAGAGAGGTTTGGAGAGAGGTTTTCCAGATTACTAATAGCGTTAACACCGATGAGAGAATTTTCTTGTAACCAATTTAAATCAGAAGCGATCGCATTTTCATTGGCGTAGATTTTACCGCACAATTTCTCCATCAACGCGGTAATTTCTTCCAAAGAATTGCCAAACTCAGGAACCTTACCAAAAATGCTTTCTACCAAACTCCCATGAGTAGTTTCCAAATTACCAATACCCGGATAACGAATAATTAGAGAAATTAAATGCATCAGCCGTTCAAAATCCAACAATTGACTGTAGTCATGTAAACTAATGTGGCGATTGCGGTTAGCGCGGTTGGTAAAGGTAAGTGGAAGCTGTTGAATTTGGGTTACAATTTGTTGAAAGTCGAACTTCGGCGACGTGACATCAATTTTTGTGACAGTTGCAAATCCCTCCGCTGCTATTGGTGGAAAATCTTGCAGAGATTTGTACATATTTTCAATTACAAAATCTGGAACTTGACGACTACGTTGTTGGTTCCATAACTTGCAATTTGCAACGGGAGTTTGTAAATACCACGCCATCCAAAACCCAGACTGAGTAAGAGATTTTAGCTTGCTGAGTAAATCCATCCGCCATACACGCTTGGCATTAGTAGCATCATAGATGATGGAATCACCTTGAGCTAAAGCATCCACAATTTGGGAAATAACTTTTTCTTCAACCTGACTCCATTCACCCTGAATACTCGCATCGCCATAGAGTTGTTGACGAATTGCATCAGTAGAAACAATGCGATAATTCCCCAGTTTTGCTAACTCGGCTGCGAAGGTGGATTTCCCGCTACCGGGGACACCGATGAGAAAGTGACAAATCATCAACAGTTCCAGGCTAAAAGTTTTTCTAGTTTAACTTTTAGCTGTTATTTATTTGTTGTCTAGGGTTTTCAAGCGAATGACGAAATAATTTTACAGCAGTTTTTATGTATTTGAACCACATCTGTTGTAGGGAACACTGCTGTGCCCTCACCGCGTGGCCTATTTATACCGTTTCACTATGATACAAATACGTTGGTAAGGGCACGGCAATGCCGTGCCCCTACGCGAAATCTATATGTATTAGGATTTTAGTGAAATAGTATTACTGAATCTACCGAAATCACAAAACCAAATACCATTTTGAGAAAGTAAAAGCTGCTTTTGCTTGCGGAAAACACCAAAATTAGAAAGCAAAAGCTTGTTTTGAGAAAGCAAACTGGGATTTGAGAAAGTAAAAGCTTATTTTACTTGCGGAAAACACCAAAATCAGAAAGCAAACTGGGATTTGAGAAAGTAAAAGCTGCTTTTGCTTGCGGAAAACACCAAAATGAGAAAGTAAAAGCTTGTTTTGAGAAAGTAAAAGCTGCTTTTGAGAAAGTAATTGCTGCTTTTACTTATTGAATTTTACCAAAACATGAAGTTTCGATAAAATTATTGAAAAAATTACCGATAAATGATTACTACTTTCTTTAAAGTACTTTACAAGTATAAAATTATACTCTAATATACAAATAAGAAAGGCGATCGCCCTCCAGCAAGAGCTTGCGATCGCCTTTCCCTAAACCCCCATTCTCAGAGGTAATTACCATCATGGCACAAGAAGAAGAGTTTGTAGAAAATCCATCAGAACTCCAACAATACTTGGATAGTGAGAACTTAAATATACCCGCCTTAAATCAACCTGCTCAAAATCCATTACCCAAAAGAGAACAGGTTAAACATTTATTAATGGGTTCTTCAAAAGCAGTTATTGGCACAATTCACCATCTGCAAATCATTGGCTACGCTAGCGTTGGCGACTGGAGTCCATTAGTACGAACTGGCAATGCTGACGAAGTGATGAGTATTTTAATCCGTCAGATTTTAATGCAATAACCCAAAACCTCATTGTAGAGACGCGATTTATCGCGTCTTCAAAATAAAATCCCCGGCTTTTTAGGAAAACCGGGGATTTTTTTGGTGTAATGCTCTAGTTTCGGTTAATTCCGATTTAGAGCGATCGGTAAAGTTGAGCTTAAGCAAAATAAAGGTGCTGCCGCTTTTGCGTTTCCATTAATTCCGATTTAGGGCGATCGGGAAAGTGACAGATTTTGTCTTCACTATTGATAGCTTGCCAGCGTTTCCATTAATTCCGATTTTGAGCGATCGGTAAACCCGTTGCTGGTGCGCTGGGAGGTGAATCTGATCCGTTTCCATTAATTCCGATTTAGGGCGATCGGTAAAGCAAACTAACGATGCGCTAGAGAAATGACATTGAGATTGTTTCCATTAATTCCGATTTAGAGCGATCGGTAAAGTCCGTAATTCCACTTCTCTTGAGATTGCTATAAAAGCAAAGTTTCCATTAATTCCGATTTAGAGCGATCGGTAAAGACAGGTGCAAAACTTTCTAAGTCTTTAATTAGAGAAAGTTTCCATTAATTCCGATTTAGAGCAATCGGTAAAGAATGCACAAGGTAAGATTGTTGTTGCGAGTATCAACAGTTTCCATTAATTCCGATTTAGAGCAATCGGTAAAGTCTACCTACCTACTGGCTATTGGCAATCGAACATACGGTTTCCATTAATTCCGATTTAGAGCAATCGGTAAAGAAACAAATGGAAAGAAAGAAATTTGCAGTTACTCGTTTCCATTAATTCCGATTTAGAGCAATCGGTAAAGGAGACACCAGAATCTTCTTATCCTGCCACCCTCCCAGGCGTTTCCATTAATTCCGATTTAGAGCAATCGGTAAAGAGTTCGTTCAGGAGCCTTTGCCCCGTAAGGCTTCCAGCCGCCAAATCGACGCATCTCTGAAAAAGATTATATATCTTGTGCGAAATTAAGTAAAATACATACCTCAAACCCTTGTCCTGTAAGGCATCGACGCATCTCAACGAAAAATATAGGGTTTCAGCGATTTGGGGAGATGCGTCGATGAACATCTCAAACTCCTCATCCTCTTTGCGCCTCTGCGCCTCTGCGTGAAATAAATCATCTGTAAAAAAAAATTTCGTCATTCGCATGAAAAAGTCTTTACATCCTCAAAATTTCCGCCAAGATATAAAAGTCACAATAACTCACCCAGCCTTACATAACTCCTAATTACCCAAATCGAGAATTATTACAAAGTATAACCACTGAATAAAAACTCAAAATTCTACAGTAACTTAAACAAGACTGCAACCAGTGACAAAAGCAAACGTGACCAAATATACAGCCATAACCTTTGCTCCCGTCCAAGGCTTCATCGAGAAATCCCGTAAACTCCGAGACTTGTACGGTGCATCATTGATTCTCTCATACCTCAGCCAGCAGCTAGTAAAAGAAGCAGAAAAAACCACAACAGTCATATCTCCAGGACTTCCCAAACTTCAAAAAGGAATGCCAAATCGCATCCTAATTAAAGGACAATTTTCTAAATCACAAGCAGAACAAACGCTGTTATCAGCCTGGAAAGGAATATTGTACGAATGTCGCACATGGATAGAGGATAAAGTCTCAGATAAATACCATTGGGAGAGAGAGTGGACAAACTGGGGAAACCACGCCTGGGAAATCTTTTGGGGAGAAGGCGACAGCATTCCAGCAGCAATGGACAACTTAGAAACCCGCAAACTTTCCCGTGGTTGGACAGCGCTTAACTGGATAGGAGAAAGTTCTAGTTTAACAGGAACAGATGGAATAGCATTTCCTGGATTGGGTGGAAAAGCCAGAGATCCTAAATTTATCACTTATTCTTTAGAAGACGAAGAAATTAAGAAATTTTATCAAGCATTAGCAGCAATCACCGAAGAACCAGAAGAAGAAACCCCAGAAGGTAAATTTATTGCACCCAAAGAAAAACTGAGTATTCCCGAATTAGTAAAACGTTTAGTTACCTGGCCTGAAATTCGAGACAACCTCAAAATAGAAGCACTAGATAAAGGCTTTAGAGAAATTCAACGCAAACCCCAACCAACTAAAAATATCCCTGGACAATGGACAGGTTGGTTTATGGGAGATGGTGATAAAGTTGGCGATTATTTAAAAGAATTAGCTGCTAAAAATAATGGTGATGAAGAACTGAAAAATTTTACTCATGCAATCCGTGATTGGGGCAAAGAATTTGGCGAGAAATTCAACTTACGCGAAAAATTAGGCAGAGTAGTTTATGCAGGTGGAGACGACTTTCTAGGCATAATTTACAGTAAAAATCCTGCCGAACCTATTCCACCATTCAAAGCATTTGAATGGTTGATGACATTAAACAATAAATGGAAAGAACATAAACAGCCTCTTACCGTCAGTGTTGGTTTTGTTTGGGTTGCAGGTAGCGTCCCCCAACGAGATGTCCTGCAACATTGTCGAGAAGCCGAAAAACTAGCTAAATCTTTAGGAAGAGATAGAGTTACAATTCGCATAGTATTTAACAGCGGTCAATACGTGCAGTGGACTTGTCCCTGGGATTATTTGGAGATATTGAAGAAGTATCGAGATAGAGACGGTAAAACCTTTACAGAATGGGAATGTAAAGGACGCAAGCAAGAAGATTTTCCTAACTGGACTCATGTTTATAACGATTTAGCGCAATTGAAAGCTCGTCATGCCATAAATTTAAACAAGAAACAAACAAATGTTGATGAACGCATAGCATTAGAACTGTTTAATATTTATTTTGATCGACAGAAGCAATATTTAGAAAATCAACAAGAAAGAATAGTCGGTAAATCAGACAATCTTGAACTCATGAAATGGATTGATGGTTTAATTCATATAGGATGGCACTTATGTTCAAATATTTAATTCTCGTCAATCCTTTAGGGTTTATATATGGAAGTGCAGGATCATTTCTATCGCCAGAAAACTTAGTAGGACGTTCTGGTTCTAAGTTTCCTCCTGAAGCCGCTACTCTATCTGGTTTATTTTTTAGTGTCAACCACGCAAAGAAATTATGGGATGCAGAGAAATTAACTAAAGAATTATATGTAGCCGGGCCATTTTGGGGAGAGTGGGATAATCCAGAATATTTTTATGTACCAATCCCTTGGAGTAAAACTATAGCTGAAAATGAGTCTAATGAATGGAAAATAAAAAATGGAAATTGGTACTCTGAAAATTCAAAATTAGAACCTTATTATCAATGGCAAAGAATAAATTTTTGGAATGAACCAGCCGAATCCATTCGTAGTAATGGATATGCCGAAAAGTCTCCTTGGAATTTTGTATCTGTTTTACATCCCAAACTAAAAGATGATGAAAGATGCACTTTAAAAATAGATGATGCCAAAGGTGGATTATTCTTAGAAAATTCTGTACATCTGAACCCCGACCATTGTTTAGTTTATCTATCTACCCATGATTTACCTGAAGGTTGGTATAGATTTGGTGGTGAAAATCATATTGTAGAAATTAAGAAATTTGACCTACTCGATGACAGTCCAATTTTAGAACTGTTACGCCAGCCTATTGAAGAGAAATTTGCATTAATTACACCAGGTATATGGGGTTCAAATCGTTTTTCTCACCGCTGTCCCCAAAATGAATTTTTTTCTAACCAAAAAAACATCCAAATGCTGACAGATAAACCAATACCTTATCGTTACCGCGTAGGTAATAGAAAAACACAACGGGGACGTTTAGGAAGGGGACGTTATGCAGTTCCGTCTGGAAGTGTTTATGTTTTAGAGAAACCTATAAATAAATCTTGGTGGGACTGGGATGAAGAATGGTTTCCCAAAGAAGGTTTCAGTCTCAAAAAAATGGGATGTGGTTTGTGTTTACCAATAGATATTGAAATTACAGGAGTTGCTTAATGTATCAGAAAGCTTACGGCATCATTGAAACTCTAGCACCACTTCATGTAGGAGCAACAGCCGGAGAAGAAAGCGGTAATTTAAACCTGATTTTCCGCGACCAATTTACCCAAACAGGTATTATTCCCGGTAGTTCTATTCGTGGTCGTCTGCGTTCAGAAATGCGTCGTAATCAAGGAGAAGCTGAAGCAAATAAATGGTATGGTCAGGAAGCGGATACAGAACAGTCAAACAGTACCACAGAATCTTTTGTTAAACTTGAATATGCCTCTATTGTTTGGTTACCAGTATTTTGTCCAGGTCAGCCGATAGTGTGGGTAAGTTCTCCCCGTTTACTCAAACGTTACCAAAGATTAGCAGGTAGTTTTATCCCATCACTCCAAACAGCAAAGCCTGATAATCTTATTTATACAGCTTCAAGAAGTTTAAAGGCTTTATCTATAAATGGAGAAGATAAACTATTTTTTAATTTTGGATTTTTAAGTATTGAATCAAAAGATGATTTATCTCTTTGGTTTCCTTTGGGAGAAGAACTACCAGCGGTGGTTGTTAAGGATGATGAAATAGGAATGATTCATGATATGGCGTTATATCGTCAAAGTCGCGTAGCCTTAGAAAAAAAAGAAAAGAAAGCTAAAGAAAAGGCTTTTTTCAATACTGAAGCATTGCCAGAAGGAACTATTTTAGCTTTTCCGATTGCTCTAAAAGAAGATAAAGAAGGAAAAAAATGGCAAGCATTAAACCAAGATGATGACAATGAAATTTATCTGGGAGGGCTAGAATCAATTGGTTTTGGAAATTGCAGATTAATCATAAAAGGGGTATGAATATGACCTTAGAATTATACAAATTAGATCGAGAAGCTCACGAATTAGTTAGTAAATATAGTCAGCACAAAGATGCACTCAATCAAGCTTATAAAATGCGGATGACTGTAGTTTATGGTCTAGAACGCTTTTGGGGAGAGCATCTACGGTTGCAAGGAGTAAAAGCAGATTATTGGAAAGATACTTGGGATAAATTAGCAGAAATTATTTTAGCAACTGGTATTGAACTTCCCACTGATTCAAATACAGATATTCGAGAAACAGCAAATGAATTATGGAGTTTACCCATAGAACAACGCAAAGTTACTTTAGCTGTATTAACGCAACTGTGTGATTGTATGGTGTGGTGGACTCAACGTTATAAACCTGTGCGTAGCGATCAAATTGATGACGAAGGAGAGTAAAATGCCAGATAGCGATCGCATTCCCTTAATGTTTCAAGCTCAATTACCAAACCGGGGAAAAATACACTATTCTCGTGAATCAGAAACAGTTTATCAATGGGTTGAACAGTGGCTAGAAAGTTGTCCTCCTGTTCCTAATACCGTTGTAGAAGAAAACGTTCCTCTATGGAAGCGTACTCAAAATAAATCCACAGTAAAAATGCCTGGTTTCAGTCGTAAAATTCAAACTAACGAATATACGATTAGCTGGCGTTTAGTAACAAACAGCGGACAAGATGAAGGTTTTATTCGGCCTGTCATCGGTGCTAAAGGGTTACCTTTTTATCCAGGTTCAAGCATGAAAGGTGCATTCCTGAGAGTTTGTCCCAAGGAACTGCAAGGAGAATATTGTGGTGAAGAAATTACAGAAAATGGACAAACTAAGACTAAACCAGGAATTTTACGCTTTCATGGCGCATATCCTTTAGATATGTCTTGGGGAAATAAAAGCCGCCTTGTTGATATCATTCATTCTCAACAAAAACGTCAAGTAGAAGAGGATGTTACCACTACAGCTAATCCTCAAATATCTCTCTATCAAGCTACATTACAATTTGGTATTTCCAGCACAAAACATTTAGAACCAGCAGACTGGAAACAGATTTGGGATATTTGGGAAAAAGCTTTAGGAATTGGAATTGGCTCTAGAGTAAGTGCTGGTTATGGCCAATTTACTAAAACTATTGATAATACAGATAAAGTTATCCTTTCTGTTCATCTCACTGGACAAGGGTTAACTTCTCAATTATTAAATGGAAACCCAGAATTCCGTCCCAATATGTTTAAAGCCGCATTAAGGGGACATACTCTCAGACTACTTGCAGGAATTACTGATGAAGTCACAGCAAAAAGAATTACTCAAGAACTTTGGGGGGGAATTGATAACGGTACTTTTGTAGGAAAGTTAGGTATTAACTTTATTGCTGAAGAACTTAACATAGGTAAACACACATATAATCCTGCTGCAAAAAGACCAACTTCAATGTCTACTTATGACTTAAAAGCAGGAAAACTAGATATTCTTTATATCGGGAATTCCAGTAAAGAAAAAACTAAATTTAAAAAAATCGTCACTCAAATAATTAAATTTTCCGTCTTGCTAGGAGGATTTGGTAAATCTTGGCGGAGGGTTGACCATCGGATATTTTATCCTCAATATTTCCGTAATAATGATAAACCTATGATTGGTTGTCATTGGGAATTTACAGAAAAATCAGAGGAATTATATTTAACTTGTGCAAAACTAGACACTGGCAACATATATAAATTTTTACAAGACATCCGACAAAATTTAATAAACTTGTTGGAATTACCAAATGCTAATTACATTCCCAATTGGCGAGAAGCTTGGCATCCTAACAAAGTACAAGTCTGGGCAAGAATTGGTAAAACTAGCGAAGCTGTCGAATGGTTTCATGGAGCTTATTCAAATAATCAGACTATCAAAAGAACAGATTTAACAGGTAAAATTAATCCGACTAAAGTAGGACGTATTTGGCATCGCATGTATCCCAGATATGTCATGAAAGATGGAAATTTACAAACAACTAATCAATATGTAGAGTTGTTAACAATTTTTCCTGACGATTCTCAAAACACGCAAGATTTTCTCCAGTTCTTAAACAACGATAAAAAATTTATTAAAATATTTCCCCAAGGATAATTAATCATGAACATTTGGATTGTCACAACTGGTAATAGTGATGTGCAGCTAAAACATGATTATGATAAGAGTAAATGGCAGAAACGTTATAGAGATATTAGGAGCCAATTATCTAATCATTTGTTTGAGCCATCTCGTCCGAAAAATGCCCGTACTGAAGAACCTTATATTCTTCCTGCAAGAGTTATGGGTATGGTTTATAGTTCTGCTTTAGACGATGAAACTTACCAAAATTTACACTTTCCCCTCCTTGATACTTTCACGAAAGGTTTACAAGGTAAAAATCGACCTGATAAAATTTTTGTGATTTTAACCAATCAAGAAAACGTATTCTCCACCAAAGATCAAACAGATTATAAATGTCCTTATTGGCAAGATACCTGCACACTTGAGCCAATTTTAGAGAAGTATTTTCAAAAAGTATTTCCTCAATTAAAATTTAATGACGACATTAAACCTTTAGAACTGAAACCAGAGTCTAAAGAACAAGGTCTTGACAATTGGGAGAAATGTTTAATATTAGTACAGCGAGAAATATCTGGCTTACCAATTAATAAAAGTGCAAAAATTTATGTAAGTCATCAGGCTGGAACTCCTGCAATTTCTTCAGCAGTTCAGTTTGCATCTTTGGCAAAATTTGATAAGCAAGTTAAGTTTTTAGTAAGCAATGAATACGAACAAGGTAATCCTATTCATATTCCCAGTTCAAATTATTTAAAAGGAATTAAATTACAGGAAGCTCAAGCATTATTAGAACGGTATGACTATTCAGGGGTTCAAGAAATATTAACTAATATTTGGCAAAATAGAGAAGAACCATTAAATCATGACGAACAGAAAATTAATGAATTGCTGACAATAGCTATTTCTTGGAACCGTGCCAAATTTGAAGATTTTGCTAAAGCTAGGGGTAAAATCGCTGAAGAACGCATCCAAAAATGGTGGTGGACAGGCTATGAAGCTGCTTATTTAGCAGTTGTGCGTTTAGAACAGGGAAACACTGTTGATGCACTGTTTCACAGTTTCCGTGCTGTAGAAGGTCTTATTCGATACAAGGCTGGCTCGACAACAGAAGGTATTGCTAATTTAATTCCTAAAATCTTACCAAATTGGCAGTCAAACCGAGATATGGAAATATTTAAGGAGCATACCACAAAACAGAGAAATATTTTATTTCATCGCTTATCAGGTTTAAAAGAACAAGAATTATTTGAAGCTTGGAACACTTCAAATAAAGATAGAGAAAACTGGAAAAAAAGTATTTTAAATTGTTTAAATTTTATTTGTGGAGAAAAATTTACCTCATTAAAAAAAGCTAGTCTCATGCACGACGTAGAGCAGGAATTACAAACATCAATTAGTAGTTACGAATTAAAAATTTAAAGAGTTTTTCACCACTCTGTGTTGTCCAAAGAAGTTAAATATCTCTGTACCGATAGTTTGAGCAATGCTCATCTCTCACTCACCAATGCTCAAGCCATATCTGAAAAGCGATCGCAAGCAAAACAACCATCAACTCCCACAACTGCGCCAAAATGACCGAAAATAATTGAGTCAAACCAACAGGAGTAAATTTATCATGTCTCCCCTGCTAACAGCGATCGCCCGCCGATTCTTATGGAGTCTCACTCTCACAATACTCCTAACTTTTCTATTTCCTAGCCCTACCTGGGCTGCTTCCAGCTTGGGACTTAATAACGGTTATCTGAGTGCTTGTCCAGCTTCCAACAACTGTGTTGTCAGTCAAAACGCAGATGACAAACACGCCATTGATGCGATCGCCTATCACGTAGATCGCAACGCAGCAAAAGAAACCTTACTCAAAGTTCTCACCGTTGTTCCCCGCACACAGGTTATCGAACAAACAGATAATTACATCCATGCTCTCTCCAAAAGCCGCATCTTTCAATTTATCGATGATGTGGAGTTTTATTTCCCTGCTGATGAATCAGTAATTCATGTGCGATCGGCATCTCGCGTGGGAGAATCCGATCTCGGCGTTAATCGCAGACGTGTAGAACAAATTCGTTTAGCCCTACGCGATTTAAATATCTGATTTTACCGATTTCTAATTCAAGTATTCTGAATTCTGACTCCTGAATTCTGACTCCTGACTCCTGACTCCTGACTCCTGCTTTATTGTTTGAGTTGGCGAACGTTGAGTTTTACCTTCGCTGTAACCTAAGTCATACATACTGGCCGCTTGAGAATCTTGTTCTGGTGATATTTTAGACTGTCCACTCCAAGCATCAGATTTTCCTAAGCTAAACCAATCTTCATCAGTCATCTCAGAGGCGAATATGTTAAAAGTTGTTTTTTTGATGTAGGTATCCATATAACTATCCCAGAGTGCTACAAAGAACGATCGCACATTACCTTATTGTCATAATGACAATTATCTTGCTGAAGATGAACTCCTCCGCAAGTATGAAAAACTATATGACTTTTATAGAAGATTGGAACCTGGTGAGGTAAAGGTTATCGTAAGGGCACAACATTAGACTTCTTGCATAAGTCGGGAAAAGGGGAAGGGGAAAGGGTTTGGTATTTTCCCTTTTCCCTTTCCCCTTTTCCCTTTTCCCACCTATTGCAAAAAGCACTTTTGCAATAGGTCTATTGTTGTGCCCCTAACTGTGTACTTCATTTACCTGAAAAATTCTTGATTGCAGGATTCTAAATTTTACGAAAACCGATACAAAATATTTCCATTTTCACCCACTTCAAAAGAAGCATTTAGTTCCTTGGCTTTATCATCTAAATATTCTTTAGCTTTGTGGGTTGATATCTCGGCATTTTTCGCCATTTGCAATACGGTTATCGTTCCAGAATTGCTCTCAACTAATTGTAAAAACACCGCCTGAAGATGCTTTTGTTCTGATTCCAGAAGTAACCCTTTTTCTTTTTTGCTTTGCTGGACTAAAGACCAACTCAACCAACCTCCTATGAGTGTTGAGGGAACAGTCAAAATAGTTAAAGCAGCTACAGCATTTTCTTTATCTTTAGGGGTAGTTTTGGGATTAATAATATCCCAGAACATGGCCGCAGACAATGGAATGCCAAATAAGAGAAAACAAAATGCTAAAAACTTCTTAATTCTTTTCATATAACCTTGACTCACTTACTCATAAATATCCAATCTCTGAACTAATCAAAACTATTTTACTCCGTCATCTTTCTTCGTCTTCTCCATCACGAGTTATCATTCCTTCGAGTCTGCATAGAGAAAATTAAAATTCAATCCAGTTCAAATAGAGCAACAAAACCTAATTGTAGAGACGCGATAAATCGCGTCTTCCTTCCAAATGTATTGGTTTATATTATACAACGTATAATATAGTACGTCTTGTCTTCAAATATAGCCCAACCTGGTTTTGCTAGTTTTCCCGAACCAGTAAAACTGATTTCACGGGTCGCTTAATAGAATTTCCCTCTAAATCAATTTTTCCGTAAAACGTTTTACCCTTGTAATACAGTGAAGACGAACTACCGCCATCTAAATTCATCGCCTTTTCGACACCAAGAGTTTTCATGAAATCTGCCAAGGCTGGTAAGGATATACCAGAGTTAGTTCTAGCTGAAGGTTTTTGAGCCACCATGACTAAAACAATACTCCCATCATGAGTAATTCCTACAGCAGTTCTAGCATTGGGTTGGTTGCTACCAAGTGCATCTCGTTTATTGGCATTATCTACAAAAGCTTCTTGTACTAAGGTGAGTTCTGGTAATAGGCGCGGGCCCGCACCTATGGAATCCACCAACTTACAACCTGCTGGCGTTGATTCATTGTGCAAAGCAATATCATATTTGACATTTTGACCGCATAGATAGCGACGGAATTCTGTACGGTTGAAAATTTCACCCAAGTATGGTTTTAAGTTGGGATTGTTTACTAAGCGATCGTTTTGCTTGGGGTCAGCTACCAATTTTCCTTGTATGATGACATAGGATGTAGATTTTTGGTTGGCTGGGTCAAAAAAACCTGCATTAAAAATGGCGATCGCTCCATACTTCTGGGCAAATTCTTTTACAGTGCCTACTTTCTCTGATAATGCAGGAGTTACCAAAAATCCGCTATTAGCTGGAATCAATAGGATATGCGCTATAGTTTTGGGCAAGTTGCGCTGTTCATAGCGGATAGCTTGAGGTGGTGAAGCTGCAACAGTTGGTATTGACGTTGGCAAAGAACGCATATTAAACCACAACACCATCCCCAAAGTAACCAATGTCCAACCCAGTAGCCAAATTTTCTTCACTTTTTACCCCCAAACAGAACTGCCATAGTTTTATGGATGGTATCCATATAAACGTGTTTAACGTGAATTCGGGTTAAGTGTGACTTAAAGGAATTGTTTGCCGCAACGGCAAGCTTATCCTTTAATTAGACTCCAGCTTCTTGATACTTGAAACAGCAGACTGGTAGTTTAGGAGATAAAAAAGGCCGCAGTCTATATGCAATGCCGTCAAAATAAGCATAATTACTTAAAGATTTTTAAGGATAAATGGCAAGCTTTTACCTAAATTTTGAACTCAAGGCAAAATTATAGTTTAAATAGAGTTATACACGGTTATCTTTGCTGCCACCGATGGTTGGAATTGCCAATTGTTATAAAAGTGCGATCATTTCAGTACCGAAGTAATTAAATGGTAAGATTGCCGAAAATCCCAAATTAAAGTAAAAGCTTGCCTTGAGTTCATTAGAGGTAGGTTGAGTTAATATGCTTAACACCCAAGAGTTTGATGAGTGGTGTCGCCGACTAAATTTACCAGAGGTGGCAAGAAACGTCATTTCTCAAATCCGTTCCACAGAACCAGTAAGGCAAGTAAAAAGCAACGGCGGTAACGTTAGTGGCAATTACTGTAGCCAAAAAATGGAGAAAACCCTACAATTCGAGTCACATAAAGTTGAACTACCAGGCATTGAAGAGTACGAGTATTCAGAAGATGTCTTGGAATTTTATGATCAACCCTATCGATTAACCCTAAAATTTCTCACCAAAAAAGGGAAGTTAATCACAGTCACACACGTACCAGATTTTTTCGTCATTAGACAACAATCGGCTGGTTTTGAAGAGTGGAAACCTCAAGGTAAATTAGAGAAATTATCTCTGTTACAACCTAATCGATACGTCAAAAACCAAGATGGACAATGGACTTGTCCGCCAGCTGAACAACAGGCTTTCCTTTTAGGTTGTTACTACCGGATTCGTTCTGACGCAGAAATTGATTGGATTAAGTATAGAAATCGTCAATTTCTCAAAAGTTATACCGAACAAAAATACCAAATCAGAAGCGAAATAGTTACTTTTATTAAAAGTCTAGTATTATCTCAACCCGGAATTACTTATTTCAAGCTACTCCAATACCAAAATATCAGCCCAGACGATATCAACGCCTTATTAGTTGCTGAAGAATTGTACATTGACCTCAGCGCGGCTCCTCTTGCCGAACCAGAAAAAGTACATATATTTCGCAATCAAGACACGGCTCTTGCTTATAGCCTAACGAGCAGTTCTCAAAACTTAACAGTGGCTAATTCCTTACAAATTATTGATGTAGCTGTTGGGAGTTGTTTTTGTTGGGATGGTCAACCGCTAACAGTGCTACACAATGGAGAAAGTCAAATTGTACTGCGGTCATCTAATTCTCTAATTCATTTAACACATTCAGAATTTGATCTATTGGTGCAGCGAGGCGAAATTATTGGTCTAAAAGTTCCTGAACAAATAGGAATTCACCCAGAAGCAATAGAGCGTTTTCTCAAAGCTAGTCCAGAAGCTTTAGCAGCAGCGAATAACCGCTATCAAATCATTGAACCTTATCTACATGGACAGAAGCGAGAAAATGAAACCGTCCCCTTGCGGACTATTAGGAATTGGAAAGCCAAATTTCAAGCCGCTGAACAAAAATATTGTTGGGGCTACATTGGGTTAATAGATAATCACGCGGCTAAAGGTAATCATCTTCCGAAAATCTCACCCCTAGTTTGGGAATTTATTGATGAAATTATCGAATCACATTATGAAACTCTTAAACAACGTGGGAAACTAGCAGTCTATGGAGTATTAAAGCAAGAATGGGAGAAAGCTGGTCGAATTGAACATCTACCCAGTTATGTTACTTTTTCTTCTAGAATTAAACAGCGTTCTGGCTACCAACAGACTAAAAAACGGCTCGGTTCTCGTGCTGCTTATCAAAAATCAAACTTTTATTGGGAATTAGAATTTACCACACCTCGTCATGGTGACCGTCCTTTTGAAATTTGTCATATCGACCATACCCAACTAGATATTGAATTAGTTTGTTCCCGAACAGGTCGGAATTTGGGCAGACCTTGGGCTACGTTGTTAATTGATGCCAACAGCAGGCGTATCCTCGGTATCTACTTCACATTTGATGAACCGTCATACCGCTCCTGCATGATGGTACTGCGAATTTGTGTTCAACGCTTTTCTCGCTTCCCAGAAACGATTGTGGTAGATGGCGGAGTAGAATTTGGTAGCACTTATTTTGAAACACTTCTGGCTGCCTTTGGATGTACTAAAAAGCAACGACCTGCTGCCAAAGCCAGGTTTGGTTCAGTCATTGAACGTATTTTCGGAACTACTAATACTGAGTTTTTTTATAACTTAAAAGGCAACACCCAAATTACTAAAAATGTTCGGGTCGTTACGAAGGTAAATAATCCAAAAGGTCAAGCAGTTTGGACATTAGATGAACTCTATGAATATTTTTGTGCTTATAGTTATGAATTCTATGATTCTAAGGAACATCCGGCACTCTTACAAAGCCCACGCCAAGCCTTTTTAGCTGGACTAGCTTTGAGTGGCTCTCGGACTCATAAAAAGATTTTGTACGACCAGAACTTTAAAATATTTACTCTGCCTTCAACACCCAAAGGAACAGCAAAAGTTCAGCCAAGTCGAGGAGTAAAAATTAACTATCTTTATTATTGGGCAGTAGATGATTTGTTTATCAATCCAGAAGTTGAAGGCACAAATGTACCAGTGCGTTACGACCCTTTTGATATGGGAACTGCTTATGCATATGTCCAAGGACAATGGGTGCGCTGCATTTCTGATTATTACAAATCATTTCACAATTGCTCAGAGCGAGAAGTCAAGCTAGCGAGCCAAGAATTGCACCGTTCCAGACAAAAAATATCTCAAGTAATTACGATTTCAGCTAAAGAAAAAGCAGCTTATTTAGAATCAGCTGAAGCTAAAGAAGTGTTGTTATTGCAACGACTGCATGACCTAGCGCGTTTAGATGTTCATTCCCTAATTGAAGGCGAACGAGTTGGTCAAGACTATCCCCCAAATATTAGATTAACTCAAGAAAATTCCCTACCTGATGCCAATTTAAATGCTCCCAAAGATGAATCAGTTATTTTAGAGCAGTTAGAAAATATTGAACCTTATAAAAACGAGGAGTTGTGGAGATGAATCAGGAGCGACCATTTCCCGAAGGACTCCTTTTACAATCAAGCCAGATAAAAACGAGTTATTTCAAGAGTATTACTGTTCCTCATAAAAATCTCAAGACAGCTCTGGATACTTTATTAATTAATGTTTTGGAGCCAGCAGACACATTAGTTTTCTTGGTTTTTGGTGTAACTGGTGTCGGTAAAACAACGTTACGCCTGCGTCTGGAAAAGTTGTTGTTAGAAGAATTTCTACCTAATTTACAAAATAATCTCGGTCAAATTGCTGTTGCAGGTATTGAAGCTATCCCCGCAGAACGAGGAAATTTCAGCTACAAAGATTATTACACTCGCGCCTTAGAAGCCCTGAAAGAAGTATTGGTTGAATACAAAGTTAATTATGGTTTAACTGAATCAGATGATCCTGGATTAAAACATGATTATCATGTTGATGGCAAAGATTCACCCGCGTTGCGTAGAGCAATGGAGAAAGTGTTTCGTTATCGTCATCTAAAAGCTTTCACAGTAGATGAAGCTCAACATTTGTTGATGATATCTGGTGGACACCAAATGCTGCAACAAATGAATTGGATTAAATCAATTGCTAATCTAACTGGTACAGTACATATTTTGTTTGGTACTTATGAATTACTCAACTGTTCAACTCTCAACGGACAAGTAGGACGACGCAGTGAGGATATTCATCTTTCACCGTATCATGCTGATAAGCCGGAAGATGTTGCCGAGTTTATGAGAGTAATTAACACCTTTCAACGTCATCTTCCCTTAGAGAAAGAGCCAAATTTAGAAAAACACTATGAATATCTTTTAGCAGGTTCTGTTGGTTGTGTGGGTATTCTGAAAAACTGGCTAACTCGCTCACTGCGAATAGCTTTAGCTTCCGAGGCTAAGACTCTCACAACTTCTCATCTTAAACAGAGTGCAATGGGAGATTCTCGTATCAATAAAATTCGCTCGGAAGCACAGCAGGGTGAACGTCGCTTACTTGATTCAGGTGGTCTATCTATTGGCTTAGAATCCTTGGATGTTAGTAACAATCAAGCTATTAACAAATCATCCACAAGAATTGGTCGTGTTGGTCAACGTAATCCCAAGCGGGATGCAGTAGGGATGAAGCAATATGACAGTTAATTTTGGTACGACTGATGAATTATGGAACTTGGAGCCACCTAAATTTTTGCCACGCAGCCGTTTGTTTCATCAGCTACCAATTGGTGTGGGTACGCCTCATGTAGAAAGCCTGACTAGCTATGTTTCTCGTTTAGCTGTTGCTCATAGCGTATCAACAGGAACTTTATTAGCGATTGAAGTAGGGCCATTAATTAAAACCAATTATCTTCCTAATAGGAAGAGCATCGTCGCAATTTATGGTCAAGAGTCTGTGAGAGCTTTAAATGGCATTCGCTTGGGAGCTTTGCAGCTAGTTCAGGCTTTAGAAACACTTACTTTACGAACTGATTTGCGGTTTTTAACGATGCTGACTTGGGCTGAAGTTTTTCCAGTTCTGGGATTGCTTAAACATAAACAAGCTTGGTGTCCTCTTTGCTTACAGGAGTGGTTAGAGAACCGAAAGGAGATTTACTTACCCCTGCTATGGGCGTTAAATGTTATCAAAGTTTGTCCATACCATTATCAACCTTTACAATCACAATGTCCCCACTGTCAGGTTCAATTTCTACCTCTTTGGCGTACTTCTCGACCTGGATATTGTTTGAAATGCTCTGGCTGGTTGGGCAGCAGTAAAAATGCTAGGGATGGAGAATTTAATTTTCTAGAAACCAATGATGAATTGCAGTGGAATATTTGGGTAGCAAATACTGTAGGCGATTTAATCGCTCAAGCTCCTTATCAACCTTCTCCATTGCCCAGAGAAACGATTAAAAAATCGTTAGTCTTTTTCGTGAATCAATTTAGCAATGGTGATGTTTTAGCTTTTGAGCAGTTAATAAAACTATCCAACTCAGAAATAGCTCAATGGTATTCAGGTACAACAATTCCTACACTAGATAAACTTTTAAAAATCTGTTATCAACTAAAAACCTCTCTTCTCGACTTTCTTCAAGCACAGACCATACCACAATCTGGTACTAACCAAGTTGCTTTATGTCCCAGTTCTCGACAAAGACAACTAACTGTTACATCACAAAGAAACAAGACGCGAATCCGCTCCTTACTCACAAGTGTGCTGAATCAAAATGAATATCCTTCACCTTCTGTAAGAGTTGTAGCCCGACGCTATCATGTTGGCGGTGCTACTCTCTACTACTATGCTCAAGATTTATGTCGGGCTATTTCTGCTCGTTACTGGGATGACAAAAAACTTCTTCAACAACAGACTATTGAGCGGGGCATTAGTGAAGTTAAACGACTGGCTCCAGAACTTGCTGCACAAGGAATTACTCCTAGTGTTAAAAATCTTGCCAGTGTTATGACTCATCCAGAAGCTTTATGGCGCGAAAAGGTTCTCCAAACTTTAAACGAGGTACGGCGTTCTTTTGGTGAATTGCCTGAAGGATGACTCAAATGATGATGGCTTTGAGTCTAAGATTGCCTGAGTCCAATTAAAGGATAAGCTTGCCGTTGCGGCAAACAATTCCTTTAAGTCACATTAAGATTATGTGCCAGGAAGCAAATTGCGATCGATATATGCTTCTAAAGTATCCTTAACTTTAGAAGCTTTACAATATGGCGTAATCTCAGAATAATCCGGTTTTACTGTCCAATCGTAATGGCGAAGCAGTGTAGAAAGGACTATTTTCATTTCCATTTGGGCAAATTCCATGCCTAAGCAACTGTGAGAACCACCACCAAAACCCATGAGTCCAAAAGGATGCTTTTTATCTTCTTCACGAGGTGGTGCAAAGCGATCGGGGTCAAAGCGATCGGGATCGGTGTAGAGTTCTGGTAGACGGTGAGTCAGCATTGGAGAAATCGTCACAAACCAACCAGCGGGAATGCGATAGCCTGCATACTCAATATCTTTGAGAACGCCACGATTATAGGCATACACTGGGGGATAAAGGCGTTCTGTTTCTTTGAGGACGTTGGTTAACTCTGGAAGTTGTTTGAGGTGAGACAGAGTTAGGGGATTATTTCCCACAACTGCTAACTGTTCTTTACGCAGTCGCTCTCGCCATTCTGGATGATGACCTAATTCAAATATTACCCAACTCAGCAAAGAAGCTGTGGTTTCATGTCCAGCAAACAGCAGTAATAATGCTTCATTGATTACCTGTGCTTGGCTTAATTTATTGCCGTCTTCATCAACAGCAGCTAGCAGTAATCCCAAAACATCTTTTGATTCTTCTAAATTACCACCTTCGATACGCTTGGCGATCGCTTGATTCAAAAAAGCTACTAATTTACTCCTGGCATTTTGACCGCGACCGTATAAAGTATAAGGGACATTCCATTTGAGTATTGCAAAACTGCTATCAATTAATTGTGTAAACCACTGACTAGTTTGCTCTACTTCGGTTTTGTTTTGAGTTCCTAAAAACAGACGAGTTGCAACCATCAGGGTTAGTTGGCGGAAACTAGAATTTAAAGAAATCGTTTCCCGTTCTCCCCAATCTTTCAGGAAGTCTTCCACTATATTTTGAATTGTGTCGAAATATGTGGCGATCGCTTTTCCGTGAAATGCTGGATACATTAAGCGACGAGTTAGCCGATGTTCTTCCCCGTCTTGTAATAAAATATTGTTGCCAAATGTGGGTTCCAGGAAATACCAGCCAATCCGCGATGACATATTTTCTGCTTGTTCCACCAGCACCAGGCGATTAGCATCAGGGCCAATTAGATAAGCACGTTTACGTCCCAGCACCCTAGTCTTAAAAACTGAACCATATTGATGAAATCGCCGCCATATATACAGTTCTAAATCGCGGAAGATTTCCAAAGTCTCGCCCAAGAAGGGCAAGCCATAAGTACCAGGCATTTCCTCGGCGGACTTTAGCTGCCCCATATTTGAGTACCTCCAGCAGTAATTAGCTACACTAATTAATTTTAAGAGGTGCGATCGCGATGATGATTACCGAGTCAGATTTTTTAATCACCTAATTTTTTTGCTTCTTGCGGCGTAGATATCTTGTCCACCTTTGGTTACAGGCGGTCTTGGGCACTATTGGTGTAAAGTTAAAGTATGACATCGGATATCAAGCTACATTGCAGCGTTGCAGGGCGTGTCGCGTGTACTTCATTTTCCTTGAAATCGGCTGTATGAATGCATTTTACCGCTCTCATCTCATTAGTTAAAAAATTATGGAAAATACATTATTTGATAAAACCTTCCGTGACAGCGATGGCAAAATTGTTATAGCTCAGGTGCCAAATCTGCCCCTTATTGTTTGGATAGTAACTAGTTTACTAGGTCTAATTTTTACAAGTGGCAAAATCAATACAGTGTTAGAAATACTGGCAAATGGTTCTTTGTTTACTTGGGCTTGGCTGGAGTTATTTCAAGGCGTTAATTATTTTCGCAGAGCGCTAGGTCTTGTTGTGTTTATTGTTATTATCGCATCAAAAATTCAGTAGCTAAGTAGCTAGACATGATTAAATGTAAAACGCTCAACAGAGTAAGTACCATTATTTGCACGATTTTGAATAGCATGAATTAGAGCTATGCCTCCGGTGGGCTACGCCTACACTAGTTCATACTCATCGTCAAAAATTTGTGAGGAAAGCTCATGACGTTTCAGTTGCAGCCACTCATCTTCAATACGGTTCATTTGATACGAGTATGGTGGCAGGAAAAAATGTATAAACCTTGTTGTTGCCAATGTTGCCAGTAAGTAAGTAGGCGTAATTAAACATAAGATCGAACCTCACCCTCAATCCCTCTCCTTAGTAAGGAGAGAGAAGCCGGAGACAGGGTGAAGTTTTATATTTAATTTGACCCACTTACTTACAATATTTTTACGTTACAGCAATTTTCAGGTAAATATAGCGCTTCTCACTTGGGTAAAATACGCACGTTCGTAGGGTAGCACAGCTGTGCTACCCTACAGCGTATTGCATCCAAACGAGAATCGCTATAGACCAGGCACGCAGTAGGGGCACAGCATTGCTGTGCCCTTACGACAGATGTGGTTCAAATACATGAAAACTGCTGTAAGTTGAGACGTATGGCACGATGCCCACCCCACAAGATTTATCATGTTAAGATGTGTACTTAATTTACTTGCAAAGTACTGTATCTAGACCCCTTTGAATTCGCGGATGCTGCAATGTCCACAACACCGACTACTCGATTAATTTTAGAGACTTTACTTCCGCATCTAAAAGTAGCAGCAGCCTATGCCAGTTTTCTGCAACCAAAAATTGCTGCACTTCCCGCTAAAGAACAAGGAAAAAACTTTTTTGCGGCTGCACTTACTGATGCGGATTTGGCAATTCAAAATCTGGTAGAAGTAGTACTGTTGGGCACTTTTCCAGAGATTCGCTTTTATGGGGAAGAGTATGAAAGTTCTAGAAACACTAAGTATTTTCGTGGTACTGAACTTGGTTTGTCAGGTGATTATTTAGTCACGCTCGACCCCATTGATGGCACGAAGTTTTACATGGATGGACATTCTAATTACCAAATTATTCTGACTATTTTAAATGCGGATGATTTTGAGGCAGTACTGGCGATTTCTCCTGCCCAAAATGTTTATTTTTATGCTTTTCGAGGCCAAGGTGCTTTTAAAGGAACGCTGGAAATGAATTTAGAAGCCTGCATTCCGTTGGAAATTACATCACCCAAACCTGCTGTATTGTTGGGATGGGGAATGAATGCGATCGCACCTTTAATAAAAGACCGCTATCAAGTAATTGATATTGCCAATGACTATTCTAGTGATATTCAAATTCCCAATCTCAATGGTATTCTCAGTGGTGATTTGAGTGGAGCAGTAATCAGAGCCGGCAAATTTATTGATGGTGGCGCCCTGGCTTTTTTGGCAAGAGAAGCTGGCTATCTTATCACTACTCTCGACGGTTCGATTTTACCGCCACTGCATACTTGTAAAAACTATAGCCTGCCTGGATTGATTATAGCTGCCTCAAAATCGGTTCATCAAGATTTGCTGTCAGCAATGCAAAGCTTACCCGAAAACCAAAACTAATACTGATTGCATTCAGAATTCTGTTAGCGCAGCGGGACGTAGCCCATTCTGAATTCTGTTAGCGCAGCGGGGCGTAGCCCATTCTGCATTCTGAATTCTCTTTTAACTTTTACCTTGTAAAAATTCTTGAATACGGTTGACAAATTCTTCTACTTCTGAAATCAACTTAGTCGTACCTTTATGCTCCTGCTGGAGAGCTTGTTGTTCTAGTTTTTCAACTGCTAGGTACATAGCTGTGGCTCCAATGTTAGCACTAGCACCTTTAAGGTAATGAGCTTCTCGGACAATTTGCCCAAAATCATAAAGTGCGATCGCACTTTTAATAATTTCTAAACGAGGTTGAATATCTTGAATAAAGATTTGTAAGAGATTTAATTCAAATTGTGTATCATTATCCGATACCTGATGCAGGTATTCCCAATTAATTGTTGAGTCAACTCCATCGTTATGAGTGGTAGAAACTGTCTGCTCGCATTCGGCTACCACCTGTTGCGAAAGGATGATGTCTGCCCAATGCTCTAGGATAGCCGCCAATTTTTCTTTCAACACTGGCTTACTGAGATAATCATCCATTCCGGCATTTAGACACTTTTGTTTGTCTTCTTTCATGGCATTAGCTGTCATAGCAATCACCACAGGCCGACGATGACTAGCAAAAGCACTCTCTTGCCACCGATGAATTTCTTTTGTAGTTTCTAAACCATCGAGAATTGGCATGTGGCAATCCATTAAAATCAAATCATAAGGAATTTTTTCTAATAGCTGTAAAACTTCTTTTCCATTGGCAACGACATCAGCTTTATAGCCCAAAGTTTGGAGTTGTTTCAGCGTGACTTTCTGATTTACCAAATTATCTTCAGCTAGCAAAATTCTTAATTTTGATTCAGTAGAGGAATTAGGGCTTATACCTGAAGTTTTTCTCCTTTGGACTTCTTCGGTAGCCCCTTGTTCTGGTTCCGGCTGAGTTTGTAGAATAGTCGTCATTGTATCCAGAAGCCGGGATGTCCTAACAGGTTTGATTAAATAAGCAGCAAATCCGATTTTCAGAGCTTCCTGTACTTGATTCCGTTGATTAGTTGAGGCGAGGATAATTAAAGGTATCTCGGCAATTGCAGAATTGGCTTTAATTTTTTCTCCTAATTTGCTGCCATCTATTTCTGGCATTTGCATATCAATTAAGACGGCATCATAAGGATTTTTTTGCTCGCAATTTTTCTGCATAGCTTTGAGTGCAGCGGCAGCAGTGTTGGCTATATCTACCTGTATTCCCCAAGCAGTAGCTTGATGGTGGATCATTTTGCAATTAGTAGAGTTATCATCTACTACTAAGACGCGGCGATTGATTAAAAGTGGGCATGACCTCAAAACAGGCTCAATTTGCTTGGCGAAAGGTACTTCAAACCAAAATTTAGATCCTCTCCCCATCTGACTTTCTACCCCAATTATTCCTCCCATCAAACTCACCAGTTGTTTACAGATGGCTAATCCCAAACCTGTACCACCATACTTGCGAGTGGTAGAAGCATCGACTTGGGTAAATGCCATAAACAGTTTAGGTTGGTCTTCAGGACTAATACCAAGACCTGTGTCTGTGATGGCAAAGTATATGCTGACTGTAGTGGAGGAAAGGGAACGCAATTTCGCTTCAACTACCACTTCACCAGCACTGGTAAACTTGATAGCGTTGCTAATTAAGTTCATGAGAATTTGCCGTAGCCTACCCACATCTCCTTGGAGATAAATGGGGACATTAGGATCGATTAGCCCTGCAATTTCTAATCCTTTATTGTGGGCTGAGGGAGCCAATAATTCTAAAACTTCTTCAACACATGTTGATAGGTTAAAGTCTAGTGTTTCCAGAGCCATTTCTCCAGCTTCAAGCTTGGAGAGATCCAAAATTTCGTTAATTAAATTTAATAAAGCTTCTCCACTGATGCGAATCGTTTCAATAAAATCTCGCTGTTCTGGGTCTAAAGAAGTATCTAAAGCTAAACTAGTCATTCCTAATACAGCATTCATGGGAGTACGAATTTCATGACTCATATTCGCCAAAAAGGCACTTTTGGTTTGAGAAGCTAATTCAGCTTGGTAACGGGCAATTTCAAGTTCTTGTCGTTGACGAGTTTCTGCTTCTAATAGTTGGGCTTGGGCTAGGGCTATACCTACTTGATCGGCGATTTGGCGCAAAAGATGAGTTTCAAAGCTAGACCATTGGTGAGAATAGTCACACTGATGGACTATCAGCAAACCGCGAAGTTCTTCTTTGACGAGAATCGGTACAACCAAATTGACTTTTACTCCAAACTGTTGCATCAATTGCAGATGAGTTTGTTGGACTTCCAACAGATCTAAATTAGCGAGTCCCAAAATCCGTCCTTGACGGTATTGCTGTAGATAGTATTGTTGTAGGTATTCGGCTTGAAAGTAGGGGGCGACGGTGTTTTGTTCTTTAATTGCTGGTAAGCCAGAAACTACCGCTTCGATAACAGTGGTTTTAGACTCATCTGGCAATAGCTGATAAATTAATACTCGGTCGGTTTGGAGAATTTTTTGCACCTCATTGACAGTGATTTCCAGAATTTCTTCGATTTGCAAAGACTGGCGAATTTTCAGGGTGATTTCCGTAAAAAGTTGCGATCGCAAGTTTTGGCGTTGTAATTCTTCTTCAGCTTGTTTACGCTGGATAAATTGCCCCACTTGCTCACCAATAAAATTCATGGTTTTTGCCAAGTCTTCGTTAGGTTGCTGGATTTCACGGTTAAAGCAGGTAATAACGCCGAGGATTTTGTTACCAGTGCGGAGGGGAAAACCAAAAGCTGAATGTAGTCCTACTTGAGCAGCGATTTGGAAGCTAGGAAAATTCAGATCTTTAACGATATCAGCAATCCAAACAGGTTCAGAACTAGCCCAAACACGGCCGGGTAGTCCAATTCCTGGGGCAAAAGTCGTTTGCCGTTTCAGGGCTGCAAACTCTTGTACCTCAAGGGATGGTTTGTGCCAGATATCGAAAAAACGCAGCACATTTGCTTCCCGATCGACCATCCAAATTTCGCCCAAATCCCATCCTAAACTTTCACAGATTCCTTGGAGAATTTGGGGCATAGCTTCGTTGATTGTGGTAGAGTCTGCTAAAACGCGGGTTGCAGCGTATTGTGCAGTCAGATGTTGTTGGGTTCGTTTGCGCTCACTGATATCAATTCCTGTGCCGACAACATATTCTACTGAACCGTCATAGTTTTTTAAGATGGTATTCGACCAAGCAATTAGTCGCCGAGTCCCATCCTTCATCACCCAAAAATTTTCGTAATTTTGGGAGTATTTACCAGTTCGCAATTGCTCGAAAACTGCTTTGACTGACTCCATTTGTTCAGGAAGTAAAAACAAGTTCCAGAAATACCTACCTCTTACTTCGTCGAAGGAATAACCTGTTATTTGCTCACAAGCTTGATTGAAACGAACGATTTGCCCTTGGGAGTCGGTAACTATTACTAACGCGCTGGCTGTATCAAGGACTGCTGAGATAAAGTTGCGTTCTTGGTCTAAGGTTTCTTCTGTTTTTTTGCGCTCGCAAACCTCACGATATATCAAGTAGTAGACTACAGCAAGAACGAAAAAACTTAGGCAAATGGCGATCGCAATTGTCACAGTTGTTTTGCGAGTCCAAGCTTTTGTTGCTTGTGACAGTTTCTGACGCCGCCCTTTTTCCTGGTTCTCTATCTCATGAATCGCTTTATGGATATCATTCATGAGATTTTGACCGTCATTCGTCACTAGTACCTGCAAGGTCGCCTGTAATCCTTGATTCTGGCGCAAGTTGATAGTTTGTTTTAGTTGAGTAAGTTTAGTTGCAATTAAAGATTCAAGCCTTGCGATCTGCTTTTGTTCGTTTGGTTTATCTGCCGTTAAATTCTTGAGTGTTGTAATTTCTCCATCGACATTAGTCAGTGCTGCTTGATATGCTTTGAGATAAGTTTCTTTTCCAGTGAGGATATAACCACGTTGTCCAGTTTCAGCATCCTTTGTCTGCGACAGTAGTTTGTCTAAACTGTTGATTTTTTTATTAATGTTTTTTATTACACTACGATTATTAATAGATACTCTTGTATTTTGATAAGAAACAGCACCAATCACAACTAAAATTGCCGACGCCAAAGCAAAGCCTGTGGCAATTCTTGTGAAAAATTGCTTGCTGACTTTCTTTGATTGTTTACCTTTATTAGTCACAAGCACTAAACTTGCTAAATTGCGACGCAATTCCAGTTGTTTGATAACTTGACGAGCCAGAGTTTGTAATGCTTCTATTTGATCTGGAGTAAGTTGCCGTGCTACGTAGTCAATGACGCAAAGTGTTCCTAGTGCGTAGCCCTCAGCATTAGTTAGAGGTACACCAGCATAAAACCGGATATTTGGCTTAGAAGTGACCAGTGGATTTGCGGCGAATCGTTCGTCTTTTGTAGCATCAGGCACAATAAGAATATCAGATTGTAGAATAGCATGGGCACAGAATGCTTGGTCTCGATGTGTTTCTGGGACATTCAAACCCACCTTGGCTTTGAACCACTGGCGATTTGTATCAATTAAGCTAATTAAGGCAATGGGAGTCTGACAAATATACGAGGCTAAACGCGTGAGATCGTCAAAGGCGGCTTCAGGTGGTGTATCGAGGATTTTATACTGCAAAAGTGTCTCAATTCTCTGTGCTTCGTTATCAGGTAATGGTGCTTTCATCCTTAAGCCTTATCTACGGGGAATTGGGCATGGGGCATGGGGCATGGCGCAAACAGGGTATGGGGAAAGGGAAAGGGGTAAGGGGAAAAGGGGAAAGATTAAATTTATTCCTTTTCCCTTTAACGTTTAACCTTTTCCCCATGCCCTATGCCCCAATCCCCAATTCGCTCAACAAACTTACTTTAATTAATGACAATAGTTGAGTTAAAAGCGTTAGCGTAATTTTACTGAGTTCAACCTTAGTCAAAAATTGGTCAAATGATTAAGTCGCTGTTGTATTTTTTGTGGGCTGGTTTATTTGAAATCACGGGTGGTTACTTGGTGTGGTTGTGGTTGCGTGAAGCTAAGCCATTTTGGTGGGGGATGTTAGGTGGAATTGCTTTAGCTGTCTATGGAGTTATTGCAACTCTTCAACCAGCAAATTTTGGCAGAGTCTATGCAGCTTACGGCGGCGTGTTTATTGCAATGGCAATGGTTTGGGGTTGGAAGGTTGACGGGGTAATTCCAGATCGCTACGACCTAATTGGATCTGCTTTAGCTTTACTAAGTGTATTAATTATCATGTTTGCACCCAGGGCTTAAGTAGTATTACTAAACTACTGTTTACCCATCAATTTTATGATGTTTTATTTTAAAAAGACAATGACCCCAGGCACAATTACCAAGGTTTTTGTGGTGACTACGCACTCACAAGCAACTATACGGTTATGTACGTACTTATGCGTCAAATGGAAAAAATATAATCATTCTATATTTGTGCAAATTCTCGGAGAACACTGTAAAAAAGCCCTCATAGTTACAAATTATTGAAATTACGATTAAAGTCTCAGAAAATCATATCAATTATTATACTTTTGTTAACATTTCAAAAAAAATAAAATTAGGGTAGCTTCCAAGACAAAAAAGAGTATCAAACAGTACTGAAAATATATTAATGTAATACAAATTTGTTGGTGCTAAAAAGAAGTGTTGAAGAAAGTTGTCACGATCGGGGCTATCAGCCTAGTAATTTTGGGAGGACTGACGGGCAATGCTTTTGCCCAAACACCAGCCGCCAGTCCGCCTCCTGCTGATACTGGAGATACAGCATTTATGCTGATTTCGGCAGCACTCGTGCTGCTAATGACACCAGGATTGGCATTCTTTTATGGTGGATTTGTACGATCGCGCAATGTCCTAAATACATTGATGATGAGCTTTGTGTTAATGGCGATCGTCGGAGTTACCTGGATTCTGTGGGGTTATAGTCTTGCCTTTGCGCCAGGTTTGCCGTTCATCGGTGGATTGCAGTGGTTGGGGTTGAATGGTGTCGGTTTCGAGACAACCGATTATCTGAAAGGGTCAAACCCGGCAGAAATCGTCTCCTATGCCGGAACGATACCCCACCAGGCATTCATGATTTACCAAGCCATGTTTGCCATTATCACCCCAGCCTTAATTTCTGGGGCGATCGCCGAACGGATGAGTTTCCGCGCCTATTCATTGTTTGTGTTACTGTGGTCAACCTTTGTTTACGCTCCCCTCGCCCACATGGTATGGGCCAAAGGTGGATTCTTAGGCTTGGCTGGTGGTTTGGGTGCCCTCGACTTTGCAGGTGGGACAGTAGTTCACATTAGTTCTGGGGTTTCAGCTTTAGTAGCAGCGATCGTCCTGGGACCTCGGAAAACCCATCCTGACCGCCTTAGCCCTCCCCACAACGTTCCTTTCATTTTGCTAGGTGCTGGCTTACTGTGGTTTGGCTGGTTCGGCTTCAATGCTGGAAGTGCCCTATCTGTTGGTAGCGGAACTTCGGGTAACTTAGTCACAAATGTGGCAACATCAGCCTTTGTTGCCACTAACACAGCTGCGGCGGCGGCGGCTTTAATGTGGCTAATTTTGGAAGCAGCTTTAAGGGGTAAACCAACCGCAGTCGGAGCCGCTACAGGAGCCGTTGCTGGTTTGGTAGGCATCACACCAGCTGCCGGATTTGTGACACCGCTATCAGCGATTTTTATTGGTTTTCTCACCGCCTTGGTTTGCTTCTATGCTATTAGTTTCAAACACAAGCTGTTAGTTGACGATGCTTTAGATACCTATCCCGTGCATGGTGTTGGTGGTACTGTGGGGGCAATTTTAACAGCAATCTTTGCTACCACCCAAGTTAACGGAGGCGGTAAAGAGGGAGTGCTACGTGGTAATTTTGGTGAATTGGGAGTTGAACTAGTAGCAATTGCCGTTGCCTATGTAGTCGCAGCTGTTGGTACCTGGATTATTCTCAAAATTATCGATGCTACAGTCGGGTTGCGAGTCAAAGAGGAAGCAGAATTGCAAGGTTTAGATATCAACGAACACGGCGAAGAAGGTTATAATTCGGAGTTTGGCGGCGATCGCCCCATTCAGTAATCAGTAGGGAGTCAATACGGTTAGGTTAAAGGGGAAAGGGGAAAGGGGAAAGGGAAAAGGGAAAAGGGGAAAGGGGAAAGGGGAAAGGTTTCAAATACATCCTTTACCCCTTACCCCAAAACCATTTCCCAGACCACAAGGGAAGTTCATACTGCTTATCGGAACCGTATTGAGTAGGGAGTAGGGAGTTATTATTCTCCCTCATCGCCCTCATCGCCCTCATCCCCCACTCCCGACTCCCTACTCCCTATTTTCATCGAGTGTAATTTTTGACTGCTAGCGTTAAAATTTGATTCAAATAATTGGTAAATTTCGCTAGTCGTGTCTACTTCTGTAAAAACTTTTCCTATCTGGGCATTTTTCTCGCTGTTAACCAACGGCGTACTATTGTTGGCGGTCATTCTGCTAATTTGGCAACAGCAGAAACTGACCGCTTTTTTTGGAATAGTAACATCCCCAGATCAAATCACCCCGAACAACTCAGACCCAGTTGTCACACCTGATTTAGGTCGCCGTCACCAACTAAGCTACCAACAATGGGTAGATATCCTCAAACAAGAAGCTAAGGTAGCCGCTGACCGGCGTCCTGTGCGCTTAACTATACTGGCTGGAGATTCTCTGAGTTTGTGGTTTCCCACTGAGTTATTACCCGAAGGTAAAAATTGGCTCAATCAAGGAATTTCTGGCGAAACCAGCAAGGGACTTTTGAAAAGATTGAATATATTTGACCGCACCCAGCCGGAGGTGATTTTTGTAATGATTGGGATTAACGACCTAATTCGCGGGACGAACGACAAGGTGATTTTAGATAATCACCAGCAAATTATGACTTACCTACGAAGGGTGCATCCCACAGCCCAAATTGTTGTCCAATCGATTTTGCCGCATAGTGGAGAGGAAGCAACTTGGAAAGGACGAGATAAACTTCTGGCTATTGCCAATAGTCGCATTCGCCGATTGAATGAGCAGCTGCAAAGTATATCTGCGAAAAAAGGTGTGAAATTTCTCGATTTATATCCCCTGTTTACCAATACCCAAGGTAATCTCCGCCGCGAATTTACTACTGATGGCTTACACTTAAATCGTGAAGGCTATATAGTTTGGCGTTCGGCATTGCAGATTTATAGCGACATTGAATTAAAACCCCAACCTCAAGGCGCTTCGGGGAGAGAAAAGGGTCAGAAGTAATATGTTTGAATATTAAGTCTGTATAAATCGGGTCTTAGCGCGAGAGAATAAAAAATAGTGGTTTAAGTAGACAAATCTCATGGATACAAAAGCTTTTAAGCGCACGCTCCAACATTCAGAAAATTACAATCGCAAGGGGTTTGGTCATCAAGCAGAAGTTACCAGCCAGTTGCAATCTGAGTATCAAAGTAACTTGATTCAGGAAATTCGCGATCGCAATTACACCCTGCAACGAGGTAATGTCACTATTCGACTAGCCCAAGCCTTTGGCTTTTGCTGGGGTGTAGAACGTGCTGTGGCTATGGCCTATGAAACCCGTCAACACTTCCCCACAGAACGCATCTGGATTACTAACGAGATTATTCACAACCCTTCTGTTAATCAGCGGATGCAGGAGATGGAAGTAAAATTTATCCCGGTGGAAGCAAGCCAAAAAGACTTTTCTGTTGTTGATATTGGTGATGTAGTTATATTACCAGCTTTCGGGGCTAGCGTTCAAGAAATGCAGATACTTCACGAAAAAGGCTGCAAAATTGTTGATACAACTTGTCCTTGGGTATCTAAAGTTTGGAATACAGTAGAAAAGCACAAAAAAGTTGACTATACTTCAATTATTCACGGTAAATATAAACATGAAGAAACAGTTGCAACGAGTTCCTTTGCTGATAAGTATTTAATTGTGCTGAATTTGTCAGAAGCCGAATATGTTGCTAACTATATTATTAACGGTGGAAACCGTGAAGAATTTTTGAAAAAATTTGCCAAAGCTTGTTCGTCAGGATTTGATCCCGATCGCGATTTAGAAAGAGTCGGTATTGCTAACCAAACTACCATGCTTAAAGGTGAAACCGAGCAAATCGGCAAGCTTTTTGAGCGGACTATGTTGCAGAAGTATGGCCCTACCGAATTAAATCAGCATTTCCAAAGCTTCAACACTATTTGTGACGCCACCCAAGAACGCCAAGATGCAATGTTGGAGTTAGTGGAAGATAAATTAGATTTAATGGTAGTAATTGGTGGGTTTAATTCCTCAAATACTACTCAATTGCAACAAATTGCAATTGAGAAGAAAATTCCTTCTTATCACATCGATACTGTTGAACGTATTCAATCAGCAAATTCTATTGAACATCGACAATTAAATGGACAATTAATCATTACAGAAAACTGGTTACCAGACGGAGAAATTGTTGTGGGAATTACTTCTGGTGCTTCCACACCAGACAAGGTAGTAGAAGATGCGATTGAAAAGATTTTTGCATTAAAAGCAACAGCAGCACTGGTGTAAAAGACACTGGGTATGGGTCATTGGGCATGGGGAAGAGGCAAGGGAGCAGGGAGCAGGGAGCAGAGGGGAGGGGCTTCTCCCCTGCACCCAGCAAGAACTGCCCCTCTTCTTCATCCCCCTCATCTTCCCCAGTCCCCAGTCCTCAGTCCCCAGTCCCTCATCTCTACAAACTTGTGAGAAATTCAAACAAATGGCTATTTATGAGCAAATTGGTAATAGCTATGATTTGACTCGTCGTGCTGACCCTGAGATTGCTAACCGATTAGCTGTTAAACTTCAGGTAAAATCAGATTCTTCATATCTAGATGTGGCCTGCGGCACTGGAAATTACACGCTGGCTTTAGCAAAACACAGCGGGATTTGGCATGGAATAGACGAATCAAAAAAGATGATTGATGCTGCTATAAAAAAGAGTAATGCTGTAGCTTGGCAAGTTGGAGAAGTAGAGGCGTTACCTTATGTTGATGGCAGTTTCTCTGCTGTGCTATGCACCCTAGCAATACATCATTTTGCTGCACTAACTCCAGCTTTTAAAGAGATTTACCGTGTATTGGTGGGTGGTCGTTTCGTATTATTTACTGCCACACCAGAGCAAATGAGTAAATACTGGTTAGTCGAATATTTTCCAGAGGCTATACATAAATCTGCTGAACAGATGCCAAGTTTAGAAAAGGTCAAATATGCTCTCTATGAGGCAGGTTTTAATTCAGTAGATATTGAACCTTATGATATTTCTGAAAACTTGCAAGACTTATTTTTATATAGTGGGAAACATCGTCCAGAAATATATTTAGATGAGAATGTCCGTTCTGGAATTTCTACCTTTGCTTTGCTAGCTTCTGCGGAGGAAGTCACAACTGGGTGTGAAAGGCTAGCAGCAGATATTCACACAGGACGCATCAGAAAGATTGTCGAAAAGTATAAAAACAATGATGGAGATTACTTATTTGTAACTGCCGATAAACTCACAAAATCAGCTAGATGAAACAGTAAAATCTTTATTCAATCAGTGCCTCGTACTCATCATGTGACCCAATCCAGATCCAGTAATAATCCTCGCCGTTCTTAAGTGCTAGCGCCCTATATCCACCACTAATCTTGACTGACCACAAATCATTTCCTACTTTTTTAAAATGCAAAGACGGATGAAATTGATTGTCAATCCAAAGGCGATATGCCTTTCTAGCTTGCTCTTTAACTTCAGATGAAAGTGCAGCGTATGAACGCCAAAAATCAGGAGTTGTTAAAGATTTCATCTAATGGTTTCACGCGATTAGCTTCAATATCTGCTTTCGCACGCTCGATTACCCAATCTAATTTACCAGATTTTGCATCTGCTTCCATTTGCTTGTCCCAGGAATCATTAATATATTCTTGGAGCCAGTTCGATAGATTTCGGATTTCACCTTCAGATAATTGCATAATAGCAGCTTCGATTTCTGCAAGTGAGTTCATCAAGTTATCCTCAATCCAGCACTATAAAGTATATTTTACCAAAAATGGCTGAATAATTCACAATTAGAATTAACATCAAGCCTTAGTTATAAAGTAATAATTAATAATCATGAATTAGCATGACAGAGAAATGGCTTTCTATCGTCGGTATTGGAGAAGATGGGTTACAGGGATTGAGTGCGATCGCTCTTTCCCTAGTCGAACAAGCTAAAGTAATTGTGGGAGGCGATCGCCATTTAGCAATGCTGCCTTCAGATGACCAACGTGAGAAAATAGTCTGGGCATCTCCTATCAGCACTTCTGTAGAAGAAATTATCAAGCGGCGGGGTGAATCAATCTGCGTACTTGCCAGCGGCGATCCTATGTGTTATGGCATTGGTGTCACCTTAGGGCGGCGAATTCCCATTTCGGAAATGACAATTATCCCCGCACCTTCAACCTTCAGCCTCGCCTGTGCCAGGGTGGGATGGCCTTTAACTGAGGTGGAAACCTTGAGTTTGAATGGTCGCCCACCCTCCCTGCTCCAATCTTACATTTATCCGGGAGCTAGGCTATTGATTTTGAGTGAAGGAAAGGACACGCCCGCCATTGTTGCTGAAATTTTGACAAATCGCGGCTACGGTAGCAGTAAAGTCACCGTCTTGGAGCGTATGGGGGGCATTCATGAAAGAATTGTGGAAGGTATCGCCGCATCTTGGAGTGAAACTGAAATTGCCGCTTTGAATGCGATCGCAGTTCATTGTATTGCCGATGCTGGGGTTATCCCTTTACCAAGACTACCAGGATTACCAGATAACGCCTATCACCACGATGGACAGTTAACAAAGCGTGAAGTTAGGGCAATCACCCTAGCAGCTTTAGCACCGACACCAGGAGAATTATTGTGGGATGTGGGCGCGGGTTGCGGTTCAATTTCTATTGAATGGATGCGAACTCATCCTCGGTGTCGGGCAATGGCGATCGAGCAAAATTCATCTAGACTACTATATATTGCTGATAATGCCGCCACTCTCGGTACTCCCAATCTGCAAATCATTGAAGGTAAAGCGCCCCATGCCCTCAAAGACTTGCCTACACCAGATGCCATTTTTATTGGTGGTGGGGTAACAGCAACGGGACTTTTTGATGTTTGCTGGGAAGCACTACCGCCAGGTGGACGTTTAGTGGCAAATGTTGTCACAGTAGAAGGCGAGCAAACTTTATTTCAGTGGCGCGAACGAGTCGGTGGTGATTTAACTCGTATTGCCATCCAGCGGGCAGAACCTATTGGTAAATTTTTGGGCTGGCGAGCAATGGCGCCTGTGACGCAATGGGTAATTGTAAAGTCTAATTAAGATTAATAATACGGAAGCAAATGGAGCATTTTGGGGAGTGTAAATCCAGTCCTGTGAAAGGTTTGGAATAGCTTGTGATGTCTTGATACCAATTCGCATTCAAAAGCGTAATTTATAAATTTCTACTCCCTTCCCTACTCCCTAAAGTGAAAGTTACAATTTGGAAAGCAGATTGGTATCACATAAAGCTTGTGTTACAATTTAATTGCTTGCAAAGCAAAGTATTGAACAATAAAGGGAAAAACATTATCGCAATCCAAAAGCAACAAATTAACTCGCAAATCAAGTCACCTCAAGTGTTCCTCATCGATCATGAAAATAACAATCGTGGTCTGATCGACACAAGTGAGGCTCTACAGCTAGCGCAGAGCGTAGAACTTGACTTAGTTGTAGTCTCCGAAGGCAAAGAAGCTCCAGTAGCGAAGATCCTCAACTATGGCAAGTTTCAGTATCAAAAGAAAAAGCGTCAGACACAGAGTGCTAGACCAACGGTAAAAGAAGTTCGGTTGCGTCCCAACGTGGGAGCCGCTGATTACAATTTACGCATCGAGCAAGCGACTCGTTGGTTGAGTAAAGGCGATTCAGTGAAATTTGTTATTCGTTTACGAGGGCGCGAAAATCAATATCGCGAACAGGCTGGAGAAATGCTAGAGCGGGTTGTAATTGCTCTAAGCGAAGTAGGTAAAGTCCACACCCTTGATAAACGCTCATTGGTTGCTCAAGTCGTTCCAGCCTAAATTAATTTTCCAAGGATATCTTGAACGCCCCAAGTAACCCTTAAAATTTAGATACTATGGTGTGCTGAAGCCAAAAGCCTAAGCACACAGGGCATTTTGGGGAGAATTCAGGAATTCCCAGTCCTGAGGAACTTCCAATTAAAAAAATCTCTAATATTTTAGGTAAGCTAACGCATCGTCAGAATTAAATAAAGACGGTGCGTTATTTTGTTATTGGCATTTGATATTATGTCCGGTTGAATATTTAGGGACTTTCAATGAAAAAAATATCCCATTCCTGCGGGAGCCTCCGCGAACGTGGGTTAGCACAGCTGTCATTGGTGTCAACTTAACGTCAAACCCTTGTTAAGACGTGATATTGAGTTCATGTATTTACCTGATATCTTGCACCTAACAGCAAAAACCATTAATACCCAAATAAGTGTGTTGAAACGGAGCTTGGATTTGCACAAAAACCGAAGATATCAGCAATACCAATTTGAAAAATGATTGCCCCAGATGGAATCATACAACCCAGAAGCAGAAAACAATTCTCAATCCAAAACCCAAAATCTAAAATCCAAAATGGTATAAGTTCTCTCAATCGAGTCGGATTTCTAGATTTACTCATCAAGCCGGTCATTGGTCATTGGTCGCTTTTATTACAAAGGACTAATGACTAATGACTACAGATGAGAATGGGCAGAAAATACTGAGACTGATATCAAAAGAATGGAGAATCAGCTAAGCAAGTTGAAACAGGAATGTCATCAAGTCTCCTTTGCCCAAACTAATGCGATCGCCTGGTCGCAAGCGGTGACGGTTCCCCGGCAAGAGGGGCAAGTTATTGATGTAAGTGCCATTGGAACTTCCCACATCTTCAACATAGTGAGCGTCTCCTTCAACACGAATATCTGCATGAATCCGCGAGACAATTTCTGAATTGGGAAATCCTGAAACATCTATATCTGGAGGAATCCGGTCATTGGGCTTGCCAATATGAATCACAGACAGATTTTGCGGCAATTCAATCAGCATATCCGTTTGAACATGGACTAATCGGGCATTCACCTGCTGCAATTGCGTTCTCGCAGCAGTTGGCATTGGTGGTGCTGCTGGTGCGGATACTTCGGGTTCGGGGGTTGGTGGTGGTTCCAAAGGTGGTGGTGTAGGAATACCTTGGCTAGATACCACGGGTTGAACTGCAACAGTTGGCAGTGGTGTTGGGGGGCTGTTTTCTGTAACAGATGGCTGTGGCGGAGTTACTGGAGGAGCCGCCACCGCTGTTGGTGGTAAAGATGAGGTAACAGGAGGATGGGAGTTGGCAGAAGCGCTAATTCCCAACGCATCTGGTTGTAAAAGTTCTACAAGGGGATCGGGTGAAACTAACGGTGGTACTTCCACGGACATATCAGGAGTAACTGTTGCAGCCACTGGGGCGTGAACATGTGGAACTCCTGTTGAGTGCAAGTTATAGCCACACTGACCACAGAATGCAGCATCTGCCTGCACCGTTGCCCCACAACTGGGACAGTGAGTAGTTGCTGGTAACGGCGTATAACAAGCTTCACACTGGACAGCGCCGTCAGGATTGGGATGATTGCAATTAGGGCAGACGATCATCGATTTTAGCCTTTGTTCAAGATCATCATAAAATATGGTGGGATTGGCAAGCTCCAGGGGCGGCCTTAGCTTTCGATTCTAACAATTACTCCTGAAGGGACGCTCTTACGCGGGAGCAGGGGAGCAAGGAGCAGAGGGGAAAGAGGTAATTTTTCATTTTCCCCCTTGCCCCCCGCCCCCTGCCCCTCTGCTTCTTCCCATGCCCCTTTGCGTCTTCTTCTCTAAGGTTGGAGTTCCAAACCTGCTGCGGCATCCAGGAGCCACCAAAGTTCTCCTTGGGGCTGAATTAAACGGGATGGGTAAGTGAAGTCATCGGCTACAGGTGCAAAGACTTGCGCCAAGGCTGGTCTTTTGTTAGCACCAGCAACCAGAAAAATCACGCTGCGAGCAGAGTTGATGAAGGGGTATGTGAAACTTATCCGCAGGCTTTCGTTTTTGTTACCCACAGTAACCAAGCGATCGCGTACTTTCAGAGCTTCTGTGTGGGGAAACAAAGATGCGGTGTGTGCATCATCACCCATCCCCAGTAATATTACATCCAACACGGGAAACTCCGCCCCAGAAGAATTGAAAAATTCTTTTAGATGCTGTTCATATTTAGCAGCAGTCAGACCTGGGTCAGCTTCTAAAGTCGGTACAGCGTGAATGTTAGCAGCTGGGATATCAACATGATTTAGCCATGCACGACGCGTCATCAATTCATTGCTATCGGGATGATCTGGCGGTACATAACGTTCATCACCCCAGAATATATGAATTTTATCCCAAGGCAATTTTTGATTGGCGATGGCTTCGTATAACGGCTTAGGTGTACTGCCACCTGATAAAGCGATGGTAAATCGCCCCCGCTGCTCAATGGCAGTTTCTAACTTGGACAGAACTAATTCTAGCGCTCTTGCAACCAGCGCTGGCTGATCCGGTAGAACTTCAACGGTTTTGTTCATAGCTTTATCATCATATTGCTGGCTTCTGGCAATACAATACCGAACTTCTTACAATCCCCCTTTTTAACTTTTGAAACATTTAACATCGTAGATTAGCTAGTTTGAATAAACTTAGACGCACCTTACCACCTTCATATGTAAGTTGTCAGTAGTCAGTCGTACTAACCACTGTCATCATTATTTTTATTGACATCCTGTTACTTCATACTTGCTTGATTGACGCCAGATGGGTAATTTTATTAAATTTTAATAATTTTTAATAAAAATAATTAATCATTTCATTTTGGGTAGTAGGGTAGCACATCTGCACTACCCTACTGAGTATTTTCAGTAGGGACAATCATATATAGGACTATGATTTGATTTCTGAAAAAATTCGGTACAACTCGAAAGCCCTGATTCTCTATTCCCTACTCTCTACTCCCCGACTAGAGAAATAATTTTAAAAATCAAATATGATTTCCATATTACAAATCACCCACAAATAGGGCTTCCCAGTCAGCGATCGCTTCACGTTGAGCGATTAACAATTGCTCAATTCCTTTTTGGGCTACATCTAGCAGTTGATTCAACTGACTACGGCTAAAGCTACCTTCTTCGGCTGTTCCCTGGACTTCAATGATTTCCAGATGTTGATTCATCACCACATTAAAATCTACCGTTGCAGCCACATCTTCGATATAATTTAAATCTAAAAACGGCTCTTTTTCCAGTAATCCTACGGAAATCGCTGCTATCTGTCCACACAGGGGCGATCGCTCCAATGTCCCCTGCTGCAACAATTTAGAAATAGCATGAGCCAAAGCGACAAAAGAACCTGTAATCGCTGTGGTTCTGGTTCCAGCATCAGCTTGCAACACATCAGCATCCACAGTCAGCGTATGCTCTCCCAGTGTCTCAAAATCCAATGCTGCACGTAAACTGCGTCCGATTAAACGTTGAATTTCTTGCGTCCGTCCAGATAATTTCAATAATTCCCTTTCTTGCCGTTGTTGTGTAGCAGATGGTAGCATTCGATACTCAGCAGTTAACCAGCCTTTACCTGTTCCTTCCAAAAATCTGGGAACTCCCTTGGTTACACTAACAGTACAAAGTACCTGAGTATCACCACATCTTGCTAGCACAGAGCCGGGAGCAAAGTGGGTGAAACTGGGGTAAAAGCTGAACGGACGTAGTTCGTAGGGAAGACGACCGTCTGGACGCTGCCAAGCCATTGGAGTTGCCTCAAGATTTTTAAATCAAATACTGCTTTAAGGTTACAAGTATTGGAGCAGAAAGCCCACCAGTTAAACCTTGAAATCTTTTTGGGATTTCAAGGTTTAACCAGGACTTAGGCAATAGACTTCTTGCATAAGTCGGGAAAAGGGGAAGGGGAAAGGGCAGGGCTGTTTCATTCCCCAAAGAGCTTTAAAAATCAAGGGTTCTAGCAATTAAAAATTGGTTATTTTGTTACTAACGTGCCGAGGAAATGAATTATTTTACTGATATTGAAGTGCTTAAATGTTCATCCGATCGTTACCCTTACTTACAATTTTCTCGCTAACCATCTTGACAAATCCTGTTTGAAATGGAATGAAACAGCCCTGGGGGAAAGGGGGAAAGGTTTGGTATTTTCCCTTTCCCCAATAAAGATGAGTCCCTTTTCCCACAAGAGTGCAAAAAGCACTTTTGCAAGAGGTCTAATATATGATTGAAAACCTTATTCTTGCGTAGTAGCGACGTTAAGAGCGTCACCCGGAGGGCATCCCGTAAGGTATTACCGCTACCTTCGTTATCTCTCGGTTTTTGTATCAAAAAGTTAAGGAATATTGCATTTAAATCAAAACCTGGAGGTAAAGCGGCAAATCAGCTGAAAGACCGTGATAGTATGCTCTCGATCAATGTGAAGATTGGGAGATAGACCTTTGACACTACGGGTTGCTGTTATTGGGTCAGGTCCTGCTGGTTCATCTGCCGCACAAACACTGGCTGCCTCTGGGATTGAAACCTACTTGTTTGAGCGGAAACTAGACAATGCTAAGCCTTGCGGGGGTGCAATTCCCCTGTGTATGGTGAGTGAGTTTGATCTACCACCAGAGATTATCGATCGCCAGGTAAGGAAGATGAAAATGATTTCACCTTCCAACCGCGAGGTTGATATTAATCTGGTAAATGAAGAAGAATATATAGGAATGTGCCGCCGGGAAGTGCTAGATGGCTTTTTGCGGAATCGTGCGGCAAAACTCGGTGCAAATTTAATTAATGCCACTGTTCATAAACTCGATATACCAGCAAACAATACCGATCCCTATACCATCCATTACGTTGACCATACGGAAACTGGTGCAGAAGGTGTTGCCAAAACCTTGAAAGTGGATTTGATTATTGGCGCTGATGGGGCGAATTCCCGAGTTGCCAAAGAAATGGATGCCGGGGATTATAATTATGCGATCGCTTTCCAAGAGCGCATTCGCTTACCCGAAGACAAAATGGCATACTACAACGACCTCGCTGAAATGTATGTCGGCGATGACGTTTCTACAGATTTCTACGCGTGGGTCTTTCCCAAATATGACCACGTAGCTGTCGGTACCGGCACAATGCACGTCAATAAAGCCAGCATCAAACAGTTACAAGCTGGCATCCGCGCCCGTGCATCCCAGAAGCTGGAAGGCGGTAAAATCATTAAAGTAGAAGCGCACCCCATTCCTGAACATCCCCGTCCCCGTCGTGTTGTCGGTCGCATTGCTTTGGTGGGAGATGCTGCTGGTTACGTTACCAAGTCCTCCGGTGAAGGGATTTATTTTGCCGCTAAATCTGGGCGGATGTGTGCCGAAACAATTGTCGAAGCATCTAACAACGGTAACCGGATTCCTACAGAAGATGACCTCAAGGTTTACCTAAAGCGTTGGGATAAAAAATACGGACTCACTTACAAAGTTCTGGACATTCTGCAAACCGTATTCTATCGTTCCAACGCCACCCGCGAAGCCTTTGTGGAAATGTGCGATGACCTCGATGTACAGCGGCTAACATTCGATAGCTATCTGTATAAAACCGTTGTCCCAGCTAATCCCATCACCCAACTGAAAATTACTGCCAAAACTATCGCTAGTTTAATTCGCGGTAATGCTCTTGCACCCTAAGTTAATGCTGTTAGCGGTAGCGGGGCAATACTGCTCGCTTTGTGCATTTTTAACTCGGAATTGGGTTTGGGGAAAAGGTTAAAGGGTAAAGGTTAAAGGTTTTTTCTTTCCCCTTTCCCCCGCCCCTTATCCCCAAAACCCGACAAGTATTGGGTAGCAGGGCGTTTAGCCCGTGCTGAGTTCTGGGATGAGGAGCAGATAATTTATAATCAGTAGATCACAAACTTTTTCCCAAAGGGCGATCGCCAACAAATTAACCAGTATGCTTAAGTGCTATCTGCTACTTAATGCATAAATAAAAGTTATCATTTTTTTAATATTT
>NZ_JACJRQ010000062.1 GCF_014697355.1 Nostoc calcicola FACHB-3891
ACGCCCGTTAAAACCGCTAAAACTCAATCATGAATTCTTTTTTTCTCAAACCCAGATTACACAATACTTTCAGGCTATCTTGCCCCTGATGACAGCTTCGCTATATCTACGCCTAATTAGAATCTCAATGAACTCAACAGCAGCAAACAAAAAAATAGCTGTTAGCCTATTCTCCGGGGTGGGTGGATTTGACTTGGGATTTAATGCAGCAGGATTTGAAATAGCGATCGCCATTGATAACAATCCCATCGCCCTAGCAACATACCAACATAATTTCCCGCACGCCACAGTCTTGTGCAAAGACATTCGGGAAATGACAGGGGAAGAAATACGCGCCTGTATTCAGGCGAAGTATGTAGATTGGGACGGGGAAATTCATGCCGTTTTTGGTGGGCCACCATGCCAAGGATTTAGCGTTGCCGGACTGCAAAATGTTGAAGATGAACGCAACGGGTTGGTGGGAGAGTTTGTACGGCTGGTGTTGGAACTCAATCCCCTTGCGGCAATCATGGAGAATGTGCCGGGGATTGAAAATCAGAAGTTTGGCTGCATTACTGCTAACCTCCAAGCAGTGCTAGAAGAACATTATTTTCTCTCAAAGTGGAACCTGAACGCTTCAGATTATGGAGTTCCGCAAGCTAGAAAAAGGGTGTTTTTTGTTGCATCTAAGTTTGGAGAAATTATACCGCCGGAGCATCAACCTCAACATACAGTTAGAGATGCGATCGCGGACTTGTTGCCAGTCCCCCTACTCCCCAAGCAAAACACTCAAGAATGGCATCCAGATTGGGTGAAGGGAGAATATGCTAAGTATCTTGAAAAAATATTCCCAAAGCTTGGTATATTAAGCAACATTGGGACGGGATTCGCAGCGACAACACACGCACCAGAAGTAATTCAGCAATTTATCAACACTCCCCCAGGTGCAAGGGAAGCTAAATCCAAATCAAAGAAGCTGCAATGGGATGGATTCTGCGTGACGTTAAGAGCGGGGAGTGGCAACCGCACCGCATTGCGTCCCCTGCATCCAGAACAGCCACGAGTTATCTCAGTTAGAGAAGCTGCTCGTTTGCACAGTTATCCTGATTGGTTTAATTTCAGTGAGGCAATACTCTACGCCCAAAGAGAAATCGGAAATTCGGTGCCCCCATTGCTTGCATATGCTGTGGGAATGCAAGTTAGAGAACATCTAGAATGCAATACCACTTATCAAATTAAGTGCCAAAATTGGCAAAACTGCCTATTTTTACCAATTTATTGCAATTTTAAGAATCTATTCGTTTTTGTCAATGAAATACTGTCTTTAAGTGGGTTAAGCAAAATCAGCAAAGAGCGTAGGCGCAGCCCGTCGCAGACATCGCCGCCAGTTATGGCTAAAATAAAGCAAAATTTAGCGTCTTTCACCATTAGCCCCACACCATAATTTTAGCCGCGAATTTTGTGGTTCCAAACTTTTATATCCTGTTGATTTCACTAGGTCGTTTATTAAAGCGATCATTTATGCTTGTCTAAACACAAAAGTGTTGTTGTTGGGGTTATTACTACTGCTGCTTGTTCAATCTATTTCAATAAATGAACGCTCCTGATGAATTGATTACCATATTTGACCGTATCCTCCAAGGTAATTATTCTCAGGAGGAGGCTAGCATCCTGCGACAGTGGTTGAGGATGAGCGAAGGTTTGCTGCAATTCGTTGCTCAGGATGGCAAATTTAACACTAACATTGGGCAGGTACAGGGAGGAGAAATTCACATTGGCGATCGCAATTACCAAGGAATCGATGCCGAATCTATCCGAGCCATACTGCAAGAGGTACTGTCTCCGCAAACGCACCAAATAGAAGTTGACTGGCATTCACTCAATCAGCAAATGCTAGAGGAGCAGCGACTTACCACCAACCCATTAACAAGTCTTGAAGGGATTGCTTATCGAACAGAGCAGGTATATGTACCTCTGGGATTAGTAGAGCGCAACAAGCGGAGCAGGCGGAGGGAAGATGTTTCGCCAGAAGAGGGTTCAGCCTTGTATGAAGAAACAGAAATTACCCAGCGTTTTGAGAATGAGGAGTTTCTGAAACAGGTACTGCAACAAGGGCAAAGTCCTAAGAGTCAAGGAAAGCGCATTGCTATTATTGGGGAGCCGGGGGCAGGAAAAACCACCATTCTTCAGCAGATTGCTCGCTGGGTATCAGAGGAGATGGCGCAGTCGGTTGTGATTTGGGTGTCGCTGGCAGATTTACGGGGACAAGAACTAGAACCATATTTATTGGGGCGATGGCTGCAAGCTGTTGCCCGACAGTTGGGACAGGCAGAAACTTCACTACTGCTACAGGATACATTTGTTGCTCAATTTCAGCAGGGACAGGTGTGGTTAATGCTGGATGGTGTGGATGAAATGCAGGTGCTAGGTAATCGTAATCCATTGACAGATATTGAGTACCAGATTCGCATAGGAGGTTTGCTATCTCAGACGCGAATTATATTGACTTGTCGGTTAAATTTCTGGGATGCTGCTCGTAACGCGCTAGATAAATTTGATACTTACCGCACACTAGAATATTCATATCCGCAGCAAGTAGAGCAGTTTATTGGCAACTGGTTTGGGGCTTTGCCACCAGGAGAGGGAGAGCAGGCGAAACAGTTATGTGTGGCATTGAGGAAATCTGGGAACGAACGAATTCGGGACTTGGTAAAAAATCCATTGCGGCTGACGCTGTTGTGTTTCAACTGGCAATTGGGAGAGGGAACACTGCCTGAAACAAAGGCAGGGCTATATGAACAGTTTGTAGACGATTTTTATGAATGGAAGCCGGAGCAGTTTCCAACGACGGCAAAGCAACGGCAGCAGTTGAATGCAGCATTGAGTGAGTTAGCACGGGAAGCAATTGACAAACAAGCAACTCGGTATTGGTTACGGCATAATTTTGTGTGTGAGTTTTTGGGTGAGCCGGATGAACCTGATTCGTTATTTAAGTTAGCGTTGGAGTTGGGCTGGTTGAACAAGGTAGGGATAGAACCAGAGAATACAAAGAAGACGGTGTATGCATTTTTCCATCCGACGTTTCAGGAGTATTTTGCAGCTTTAGTCATTGATGATTGGCATTTTTTCCTTAATCATATTCCTGACAATCCAAGTCATTCTGATGCTAATTACCGAATTTTTGAACCACAATGGAAAACAGTCTTCTTACTATGGCTAGGGCGACAGGATATCAACAAGTTTCAGAAAGAAACATTTATCAAGACGCTCGTAGATTTTGATGATAGCTGTGGAGCATTCTATTGGCATCATGCAGTTATGCTCGCTGGAGTAGGAATTGGAGAATTTAAAAACTGCCAAATTGCTTTAGAGATTGTTGATATGCTCGTAACTTGGCGTTTCGGTTACTATCATGAACAGCAACGAGAATGGCAGGATTTCCCTGAATATATCAAATCATCTGCTTGGAAATCATTAAATGAAACCGATCGCTCTTTTGTAGTTGAAGCATTAACTGAGTTGATATGCTTGAGAAATAAACAGGAAGGCAAAATATCTTTTCGCACTCTTGAGTTTTTAGTGACATTTGACTCTGGTAATTCTTTTGCTAAGAAGATTCTAGTTAAAATACTACAAAATAGTAGCGATGATTCTTGTCGTCAAGAAGCTGCTCGAATTTTAGGAGATATTAGTTTTGGTGATTATGAAGTAATTAGTACATTACTAGAGATACTTCATACAAGTCTTAAAGATGTTCTTGCAAAGTTACCCAAACCCAGTGAAGACTGGATTCTTTTACCTGACACAGAAGATGATAATAAGTTTGAGGAATTGGAAGATAAATCTGAAGTAATGACTCTTAAAGAACTTCAAGAACTTAAGGAATCATTAGCTCAAGCTAGAGCAATGAATCTCAAGTCAGGTCTAGATTGGTATGCTGTTGAAAGTTTACATAAAATTGATCCTGGTAATCCAGAAATAATCAATTCTCTCATTAAGCAACTTGGTTGGTGTCCTAGTACTTACAATATCCACGACAATGCTATTTTGTTACTGAAACAGATTGGTATAGGGAATGTAAAGCTAATTCACATCATAGAACAAAAGCTCCACAACTGCGATAATGATCAGATGCGTGGTGCGTTTGCTGAGTGTTTAGGCACTATAGATACTGATAATCAAGAAGCAGTTAATATTTTAATCGATTTACTTTGCAATGGAAAAGAAATTAATGAAGTAGAAGATATTCGTACTTATGCGGCTAATGCGTTAATAGGGCTAGGAAATCACAATACAAGAGTTTTCAAGACTATTATTAATTTATTGAATTCTAATATCAATGAAAAAATATATCAAGGTTTAATCAAAATTATAGGAAAAATCGGTATTAAAGAAAAAGAATTTACTAAATTTTTGATTAAGCAACTCCAAGCATGTAAAGATACAAACTCCCTCTGGATAACAGCTTTAACTTTAGAAAAAGTTGCTTCTGATAATGATTATGCTATGGATATCTTGATAAAGTTAATAGAAAATGCTCCAGATGAAGAATCAAGACAATCATTAATGTGGAAACTAATATCAGATAAAAATTTAGAGGAAAAAGTTATTGGTACTGGTAATCTAAAATTGATAACTAGGATTTTAAGAATATTAAATACAAATACTAATAAAGAAACTTGTAAAACAGCAGTTAAAATTTTAGAAAAAATAAGTGCTGGCAATCTAACAACAATTGAGATGATGGCTAAACTTTTAGAGAACATACAACATGTAGATATGCAGAATGTGATCGCTCTGAGTCTCAATTCAATTGACCCTGGTAATTCTATTGCTGTTTCTTCTTTAGTTAACCTACTAAAGCTTAATCTATTGGGACAGTGGGATAAAAAATCCTTGATAAGCTCTTTAAAAGAAACTCTTCCAGCAGATCAACTTTTATTGTTTGCTTATGATTTAAGGGATTACTTAGACAGCGAAACTTATAATAGCATCGTTTGGTACTGCTCATCTAATATGAAATATCCAGATTTTTACAGTGCTTGCCAAATCAAATTACATCGATAGCATCAATATGAGTCTAACTGTTGATTTCACTAGCCCAATCAATCCCACGATCGCATTAACGGATCAATTGGTATATCTGGATCAATCTCAATCACGGTGATATTGGCATTCTCAACCACCGTCTTTCCCATAATCGTATTGTGCAGTGCCTCGAACTTCGATTCTTCCTCAGCAATGCGTTCGTAGTGCAAAATTACATGGTAACGCTTGGCAATTGGCTCTCCACAGTCTGATCGCTCCACTGTGTCCCAATCTATATTTTGTCGTTCTTCCGCTATCCGGCGATAGTCATCGGCTAGTTGTTCTAAAGCAATTGCGATCGCGTGTTCTTTAGTTTGACCGTAGCATTGTATATTTTCTCTAGGAGAATCGCTTAGAGACGATGACAACTGACAAATATACTGTCCATTGTCTTGGGGTAGGAGTGCGATCATAATAGTTCCAGTGATGTCGGGGTTCACGTCAGTCATATTAACCGCGCTGAAAAATATTTAGAGGATGTGCTTACCGTTAAATTGTAGGCGATTGCTCTATTCTGCTATTTCATGTTTGAGTTTTTCAATTTCGGCGATCGATAATAGTAATGTTTCTTCTATATATTGTTTCAGGTTCTCGCTTATTCTACAGCCACAATTTAAGCATTGAACTAAAGTAACACTTGCATGGTAGTATTGTCTCATACGTTGAACTTGCATATTACTAAATTGCCAGTCATGTCCAAGATGACAGTGCTTAATCAGTATATTTCTAAGATTACTTGTCCATTTTTCGCACTTTTCTTCCCACGTTAAATCATTGTTGTTATCAGTTTCCAGACCATATATGGAAGATTGGTTATCTTGTGAATCTAATTGTATTTTCAAGTGTAAAATTAGCTGAGTTCTTAGTTGTAAAATCGATTCCTTTATCTCAATACTTTGAGCATTATTAAATGCTTTATTTAGATAAATATTCAAAGTATTGTAAATACTATCATGAAGCCTCTTATGATATTTGTAGTTACGATTAAAAGCAAACGAAAGAACTAGAGCATAAACCAAAGCATAATCCAGAGATAGCTGCAAGTTACCATTTCCAGCTTTCTGAATCCCATTTTTACAGGCACGAGAAAGATTCAAAGCAAAAGCACCTTCAAGAAAAAGGTTTAATCCTCCATCTTCCTTAATATTAACAAGCATATCATCTCTAGCTTTTTCAGGAGCTATTGCAACTGTAAATGATAGTTCAAAATAAAAAGCCCTTACTGATACAAGCTTATACGAGCTACTAATTAATTTCGCCTTCTCTCCTAACCATTCTAAAAATTTCTGTAATTTGTTATCTCCCACTAACAATCTATCAATTTGATCTTTGATCAAGGTTAATAAGAAATCTGCATCTGCTAGTAATTCACAAGTTAGTAAAAATACTTCTCTCAAATGTATTTTTGTTATCTGGATAACCAATGTGTCCCAATTATTATGGTCACAAAAGCACTTCGCCACCAAATACTCTTGAAATGTTAGGTGAGAAAATGACCATACTTTCTGTACTCTTTCAATCAATAACCCGTGCTGAGAAGCGATCGCCTTCAACACTGCTCGACTATCTCGCAGCCCAATTCCCAAAAACTCTGCTATGTAACCCTCAATTTCTGACTGTTCAAATAAAACATACTGGGGTTGCTCAAACTTTTTCACTGCTAGATAGCTAAGTAACTCCAGCTTTCGTTGCGGCGACAAATCTCGGTAAATCTCATCTCGCTCAATTTCCCGTGACTTATCCCACCGCTCTAGTAATAGTTCTAACCCTTCCTCATAAAGCTGGGAACGCTTTGAGTAGAACTTGCCAGTTTGTTGAAACACGGCACAAGTCAAACTCAGCAAAATTGGTGTAATCGCTAAATCCCGAATCGGTTTATTCTCCTCTATAAAAAGCTGACTCAGAAACTCATTTGACCGTTTTAATCCTACTGAGTCATCCCCAATAACTGCCTTAAACCAATGCTCGGCAAATAATTGCACTTGAGCTTGATTAAAATCTGCTACCTCTACATAATCAAAACGCTCAAACCTCGATTCTTGGCTTTGCGTCCGACAGGTTAAAATTACCTGCACCTGCGGATAAGAACGAGCAAACTGCTTAATTTGCTTGGTGATATTCTTACCATCTTCCCCTGTCACTTCATCTAATCCATCTAGCAAAACCAATGCTCGACCTTGATGGAAAATCAAATTAATTTCTGTGTTTGATAACTGCCAGGACTGCTCAAAATAACGCTCCAGCGAATAAGCAAACTTACGTCCATCTTCTACAAACTCTCGCAATTTAATCAAGGTAGGAATTCGGTATGCTTGTAAATTGCCAGCGTTGCACTCGGTAACTATGCGTTGCAAATAAGTGGTCTTCCCTGAACCTGGTTTACCCACCACCATGAGATTTGTATTTTTCGCCAGTACTGCTAGTCCTAAAACCCTTTGCTGCTCTCTACCTATGCCAATGCGATCTAAACTGCGATAGCTTGGATTATTACTGAAATCTTGCCACAGGTCATCGAGTTCTGACCTACGACTACTACTCAGTTCCTCCAGAATGTTCACATTCACAAACAAATCACCTAAAGGAACCCAGTGATCTACACCCCATAGTGGCATAGTGCCATGTAATCGCTGAATATCATCATGAATGCGCGATCGCACTTGTTGTACCAGTTCATCAACAGACTGCTGGTTATGCTGGGAGGGAATTTGAGATGTAGTAAATTGAGCAGGGACTTTTATTTCTCCAAGGATAGACCGGACAATTTCTTTAATTACTTCCGCATCTGCACCTTGGTAAATGCGATCGCCTATGTGAATATCCTGCCCTTGTCCCAGGTTGACTGCATATTTCCCTTGCTGAGAGACAATTTGACCACTACCACTGAGCCATTGTCGCAGAACTGTTATGTCAGTTTCAGTCTGCTGTTTTTTGACGATGCGCTCAAGTATGGCGTTTAGTTCTTCAGGAGTGGTCATTTTGATTTTGGTTCAAGCAGTCCATTTGTATCTAGGTTTAGATGGCGATCGCATCTGAGTGGCTTTTTTATTACTGTTGTAAACATTACCTGATTTTATCGTCGCCAAACTTTAATTGTCTGATCTCTTCCTCCACTAATTACTGTCTCTCCATCTGGACTAAATGCAACAGATGTCACACCTCTGCGATGTCTTTCAGGAAAAACTTGTGATTCGTTTTCAGGAATTTTCCACTCTACAATTGTTCCATCATTACTTCCACTCACTAAAGTTTTACCATCTGGACTAAATACAAGACAAGTAACGGCATCTGAATGTTGTTGGAGAGTCTGAGGGATTTCTCCAGTATTTAAATACCAAAGTTTAATTTTATTGTCATTACCACCACTAGCCAATATTTCTCCATCTGGACTAAATACTAGCGTATAAACAGCATCTCGATGTGCTGCAAGTGTACCCAAACATCTTTTACTATCTATATCCCATAGTTTGATGGTTTTATCGTAACTACAACTTGCAATAATTCGTCCATTTGTTGGGTTAAAAGCAACACAGGTTACTTTTTCAGAATGCCCAGATAATTTAGCGATTTCTTTGCCGCTTTCTACATCCCACAATTTAATATCTTGGTTATCATTGGCGGCTAAAATTTTGCCATTAGGACTAAAGGCGACTGAATCAAAACCGAAAACATCGAAAACATTACTCAAAAGAGTTTTACTAAATGTATGAAGAGCATTTACTGTACCTAAACGCCAAATGTTTATTTGATAGGCTTTACAAGCAGCAATTAGTTGACTATCTGGACTAATTGTTACAGAAGTAAACCATAAATCAACAATACCTGTTGGAGAAAATGGAACAGAAATTTCTTGTATTATTTCCCATGTGTTTGTCTGCTTTGTCTGCCAACGTTTAATAATTTGATTGCCACTGCTAATAAAATATTCTTGATTTTGATTAGGACTAAAAGCTAACTTTAATCCATAGCGCATCACAAATTGTTGGGAAACATCAGTTAAATTTTTGGCTAATGCATCTATGATGCCAATTCCAGTAGATTGAGTTTCCACTTGAGTATAATCATTCTCAGTTGAACTAGCTACACATCGCCAACTGACTTTTTGAATAGCTTTAACTAAAGCTTGGATCGCTTGTTCATCCCACTGGTTGTAAATGCGATCGCCTATATGTATGTCTCTACCTTCACCAATATTGACGTTGTATTTACCTAGCTGGATGGATAATTGGCGATCGCCAGCCAGAAGTAGCTGACGTAAAAATGTTATGTCTTCATCGGTTTGCTGTCCCTTTTCAACCCGATGCAGAATTTGCTGAATGAATGTATTCATGAGGTGTCATTTAATACTTCTAGGTAACTGAATTGTAATTACAGCAAAGTATCTTTATGATTTTACTGTTGTAGTATTTCGACCAAGCTTAAATTATTGAAGCCTTAAATGTTACAGTTTATAAATCTCAACATGAAAGAAGAGAATCTGTGATGGCATGTATCTGCAACATCATTATGATGCCATCCAGTCACCTCACTATACCACTCGTTAGCCCCAAGACTCCACCCATACCAATAATCAGACCCCCAATCATCATGAACATCCAACGTCACCCATACCCCCATTACAGGGAGGTGTCCTTGGGGTGCGGTTAGGTTAAAAGTACAATGCTGACCTATCCATTTATTATTCACGCGCCATCCTACAGTATCGCCAAATCTTCGCCACGTCTTTTCGTTATACTCCCTTGTAACCCCAATACGCTGATAAATTTTCTTTTGTACAGAAAAACCAAAATGACCGTTACTGTAGTCTACCCACAGTTGATTAATCGTGCGTAAATCCTCACAAGGGATGTTATCTATATCCTCATCCCTTAACCATCCTTCCTTTTTGCTATTGGCTATTTCAAATATCACATTAGCAGTTTCTTCATCAGCTTCTTTCCATTCTCCTGCTGCTAGTAAATTACTTAATTTAGTATATTTTTTAGAGAGTTTTTCTAAATCCTTAGCAAACCTCGTATACTTTCCGCCCAAACGTTTTAATACCTGAGCCGTAACTATTGCAAAATATTTGATTTCTTTAGTAATATTACTATCTTTAACTTCTTGCGGATTCCTCAATACAGCAGCAAAATTATCCAAAGATAACCCTACTTTTTTTGCTACATATTTTGATACCTCATCAACCACGTTCAACACATAATTTGAAGGAACAGAGGCAAGCAATAAATCCCGTACCCCCTCTATAAACTCGTACTGAACATAATCAGGATTAGTATCTGCATCAATCTTAAATAATGGCTTTAATAATCCGCCTAAAAACACCTCAGCCACATGAACTTGTTGAGAATTTTTTAACAGTGTTTCCTGAATCAATCGCACAATTGGCAGGCTAATCATAGGTGCAGAAGCTAATAATCCTGCGAGTTTTCGTGCCATTGGTGAAGCTGTTACTCGAAACGCCTGTACACGCTGTTCTGCACTCAAATCACTATGAGTAAGATTAAATAAAATACTTTCTTTATTAACAGGAGTTGCTTTTAACTTAAACAAATATCCTAACGCCTGTACACGCTGTTCTGCACTCAAATCACTATGAGTAAGATTAAATAAAATACTTTCTTTATTAACAGGAGTTGCTTTTAACTTAAACAAATATCCTAATGTCCAAATATTGCCCTTACCCGACAACATTTGCGCCCAAGTAGCGACCTTATCCGGTTCTAAGGTAAATACAGGAACTTTAACCCCTGTTTTCTCATCCAGTTCATCCCATAAAGAAACTTCTTTAGCAATTAATTTCTGGTTAGACACTCCCGGAGTCAGCCCCCGCAACCGCACTTCTGAAGCTCTACCTAAAGCAGTTCTTTTCCATAGCCACTTAGGAAGCATCTGGACAATTGCCATTGATCCTGCTTTTGCCCAAAGTTCTAATACAGGTGTAACCCCACCATTGCGCCAGAGAGGTGATACACAATCACTCACTACCAACACCAAATGCCGACCACTGGGATCAATTAATTCCTTGGGACTACGGGGAGTTTGATTTTTAACCGTTGCACCGATACCCCGACGAATCTGCACTTGTTCGTTTTCATTTGTAATTAGTCCCCAGACCCGCACATCTCGGAAAATTCCATAGTTTTTCAGCAGTCGTTCCAATTCCCTAATAGTATATCTCCAAATTTGCATAGAGATGGCTTCATCAATCACTAATTCCAAATTTAACCAAGGTTCTACAGTGGGTCTGAGTACAGGTATCCAAAGCCCTTCATCTACAATTCTTTGGATGGTAGCGGCTTCATCTAATACCAATTCTCTGCCAGAGGGAATACGACGCATTAAGGGTTTTAAAGCCCGTGCTAAGGTTAAAGGTTCGCGCAAAGAAGGAGCATCAGGGACTTTAAAGGATAAATCTAAAGATTTTGAGGACTGTTGTTGATTTCGGGGGTAAATGCCTGCTTTTTGTTCCTCTGGTGACTGATTTGGTGTTTCTTCTAATTCTGAAGTTTTTGGTTCGGCTTTTGGCAATGTTTTCTGGTCTGACTGACTAATCCTTCTCTCGTCTTCCTTTGTTATAGGAAAATCAGAGGAAATTGACTCAGCTTGAAATTCCTGCATTTGAAGTGCCAGCCAAATCGTATCAGCAATTTCTTCGGCTGACATTTCTATTTCTTTACTCAATGCAGTAATTAACTGGTCAATCATCTGTCCTCCGCACTAGTTAAGTATTTCAGCAATACTTCAATCAGGTCTTTTTCTTCTGCTGGTTGCGGTTTAAACTCACTAGTGACCATATAAATGGCATTCAGCAGTTGATCTGTTGCTATATCCCCACTTTCTCGCAATGTTCTGAATTTTTCAATTAATTGATTTATTTTTACCTCCTCTTTCGTTATCACATCACTGCTTAAATGTGCCTTGACAATTTCCTTCAAAGCGGTTGCATCAGGTTCATAAGGCATATTTAACCTTAAACAACGCCTTAAAAAAGCAGGTGGAAAATCTCGCTCACCGTTGTTAGTTAACAGAATAAAAGGGAAATTCTGACACCGCACTCGACCTTCTTTAATGGGGACATCTATCCCATCATAGGTGCGAACTTCTACCTGATTTGCTTCTTTGGAAATACGTGCTAATTCTGGTATTTCAAATTCCCCTTCCTCAAACAAATTGAGTAAATCATTAGGTAAATTAATATCGCTTTTATCTATTTCATCAATCAGCAACACACGAGGACGACGGGAAGGAAGAAGGGCTGTGCCTAGTGGGCCTAGTTGAATGTAGCGACCAATATCCTTACTTTTATCACCCATCTGCACATCTTGCAGACGGGCGATCGCATCATAACGATATAATCCTTCCTGTAAGGTTGAACGAGCAGTAATATACCAAGGTAACACCGCCCCCAGTTTTAGTTCATAAGCCACAGCATAAGCCAAAGACGTTTTACCTGTCCCCGGTTTTCCTGTTACTAACAAAGGTCGTCTTAAATACAGGGCTGCATTGACCATATTAATAACAGTGTTTCTGTCATTATTTTTATCGGTGTGGATACGGAAACTTTTACCCCGTTGCTCATTCCTTGTATCCTGCTCTAACCCCTCACAGAAATTTTGCCAGCGTTGCTCAATTTGTTCAACTATTTCATCATCTGCATCTATAAATTTACGCCAACTTGGGGGAGGAGGAAGTTGATTAATATTATCGTGCGGTTCACTATTGCCTTGAAAAATTTTCCAATCAGTCATGTTTTTAATTGAACTTCCTTGTTATTGTCCAGGTGTTTTTAATTCCAGCATGACATTAGGGGTAAGACGATGAGGATCTTCCCAAAGCAGGGCTAAATGAAACCCTAAATGTTCTTCAGTTTGAGCATCAGCTTTTTCTCTAGTCAGTCTAACTGATTCACACAAATGACATAATGGTTTAAAAGTTAATATTTCATCTATTGCAGCCACATGATCAAAATTAGGGATATCACATCTTGTCCAAATGGCAATTGGTGTCGTTGCTGTTAAGATAGCTTTAAATAACTCCTTGGTTTTGGCTTTGGGAGGAGCGCAAGTTACCTTAAGTCCGATTTTTTCCTTTAAACTACTTCTCAACAACTTCCAATTAAAAGTTTCCATCTCCTCAAGATGTGCAAATAGTTCTTGAATGGGTTCATTATGTAAAACAGTTTTAACCTTGTTCCAATACTTATACCAATCAGATAGATAAGAATCTAAATATTCAAGATCCAGACGTTCTAGCGATCGCAGTCGAATTGGATACTTAATCCCCAAAGTTATTTCCTCTACTATCGGGTCAGAAATTTTCCAGCGATCTACCTCTGTACCAATCAAATCACTAGGTAAAAATACCTCAATAATTAGCTGATATTGTTTACCTCGAAGATGTCTTAGACTTGTCTTCAGAAATTTGTTCAGTTGTTTTGGTATGTCATTAAATTTACATAATGTTCCCTGTTGCTGTTCATCTTTATCAAGTAGTGATGTAAATTTAGATAGGTCATTTACTTGCACTGAGTCATCAATAATTAACCAAGCATTCAGTAAAAACTGCTCATTATCATCATCACAACGCTCAATGGTAGCGATTAAATAGGATTCAAATAGTCTTTCTTTGTCAGAAAAAAAATCTACTGAGGATTTATTTGTATTCTCCTCTGGATGCTTTTTTGGTACTATATTTTTAGCAAAATTACTTAGTTTATTGCGAATTTATTCAGGTAGACTTTCATCCTGACTTAAACAATTAAAAAACTCAAATAATCTTCTAAATTCATTAAGATCTTGTAAGATTTGTGTGATATTGTTTCCCTCTAAATTCCACACACTAGCATCGGGAGGTAAAGCATCTCGATACGCTTGTCGAATACTTTTTTGAGGAATATCAGAAAAATCTAAATCTTTTAAGGGTTCTTGAGAAAGATTACCAAGATTACTGTCTTTAGCCAGCAATTGAATAAATGTACAATTTTCGTAAATATTACGTTTATCAATATCTCTTGCGGCTGCATCGCCACCCTGAGTATTTTGATGAATACCGCTTGCTTCTTGAATTGCTTTAACTAAGGCTTCCATCGCTTCCTTATCCCACTGGTTGTCAATGCGATCGCCTATATGTATATCTTTCCCTTCTTCAATGTTGACGTTATACTTACCTAACTGCAATGCAATTTGGCAATTATCGGCAACCAGTGCCTGTTGTAATAATGTTATATCGTCTTCAGTATGTTGCTTACTAGCGATTCTGTTAAGAATAGCTTTTAGATATTCTGTATTCATTCTTTCTCAAAAACCTCTCAACTATAACTACTCAGGATTTTTTGGACTTGTTATTTGATGAGAGTTTCTATAGAGATAATTTCTGTATCTAACAAACTTGTAACTTCAAGATGAAAATATTGAATTATCTCCAGTAAGGAAACCCTGCATTTTCTAAGCGATCGCCTTTAATCCATCCTATCTTTTTTAAATCTTCCCAAAGCCATTGATATACCCTTTCAGTCACAGGATTAGTTCCTAGCAATGATTGAGTGAATGGAGTTTGTTTTAGTGTTTTAGAAAATAGATCTGTCTGGGAAAATGAAGAGGCTAAAGAATTTTCGTTTTCAATTAATCTAAAATCTACATAACTTTTTTGACCTTTAGGTAAAGATTCCCAATACCAACTTATACTAATTGAGTCAACATAACTTTTAGGTGGAACAATATAACCAACGAGTCTAGCGGGGAAAATTGATGCTAACTGTAACTTTGGAATAAGTTTAATAAATAAACTATTAACTAATTGCTCATAACTTTCAATTGATTGCTGGAAAATATCTATAGTATAATTTAGTACAATTTCAGGAGAAATATTATAACTACTTTTGAACATTTGAACAGAAGAAGAAAGATTTAAATGAGTCTTATCTTGCTCACGACAAGCTTTTATCTCAATTTTTAACTGATTTAAACAGTGTTTCATCATCGAAGAAAACTGGTATTGATTAATTTTAGATAGACGGTTTTCAATCTCATCTAAAGCAATTGGATCACAATAGTTATTTGGGTAAGAGTTTATGAGATGTTTCCGAGTTAAATAAATAGCCCCGTGCCAAGCAGCTTCAAGAGAAAGATATCCTGATGAAACAGGAAGCGATCGCTCTTGCAACAATTTTGACATTCTTTCAACAATATCAGTAAAAACGTAATGCCAAGCTGTAGATATATTGGGTTTAATCAGAGACGATTTAAAATTATTCCAACCTAATTTAAAAAGCCCATTTGTATCTATATCTCCACAATTATAATTATCTTCAGAAATTTTTGTAGCTTCTGAAGGTAATTCAACAATATTTTCTTGAATATCTTCTCCAAAATACCAACCCGTTACAAGGCAAAGTAGATTCGGATTATTTATTAATGTTCTTTCAAATGCAATAGCACCAGATTGGGGTAAATTCTTAATAAGACTAGCTCTAAAACTAATTGGATTTTTCTCAACTAAAGCAACGCCTAAAACTGGTAAACTACTATCTACTCTAAGAGGCATTACTAATTTTGCTAATTTATCTAGTCCATTGCACCAAGACTCACTGGCTATATAAACTTGCTTTCCCCATTCTAATGCTGACAGTTGTGAACTCGGAGGAAAGTTCCAATTTAGTAATCCTTTTTGTAAAATTTCGGTAATATAGATACTATTTTTAGCTGCAATCTCCCCTATTTTTAGGGCTACTGCTTCTATTAAAGTAGTCTGTGTTAATTCAACTAATTTACTTTGAAAAAACTCGCGAATCAATTCATGTAGTTTATAAGTTTCTTTTCCTTCACGTTGCAATAAATGTAGATAGACTAGAAAATCATCTCTGGCTTCCTCTAAATTTTCTGTATCTTGCTCAGGAAAACACTGTTCAACCAATTGCCAGGAAATAGGTACTAAATCAAATAGACATAGAAATAAACTCAACTCCTTGGCTGTAGAATTTAACTCTTGCCAACTCAAATCAAAAGCGGCTGCAACTCCTAACTCAGCTGTCATGTCTGAAGTTAGCTTTTCTGGTTTTTTTAATGCTTGTTGCTTCAGTCCTTTTGCTTCTAAACGTTGTAACATTTCTGCTAAGGATAAATTTGGTTTATGTTCCAGATAGCGTCCCACTAATTCTAATCCTAATGGTAAATATCCCAAAAACTTACATATTTTTTGAGCAATTGTGTATTCATTTTGTATTCTTTCTTTGTTACTAATAAAAAACTCTAATAAAATAAGTCCTGTATCCGGTTCTAATACATTTAACTCTACTCTTTGGTGAAATTTTAATAATTCTAATCGTGTGGTTATTAATACTCGAAAACGAGGATTAGCAAAAGGAAGGTAAGATTTAATATGTGCGTAGTTAGTAACATCATCCAACACGATTAAAACATTTCCTTCTTGCCAATGTTGCCAACACCAACTTACTTGATTATCTAAACCTTTAATATAATCTGGAATCTTTAAACCTAAATGGTTTTGAGTAAAATTAACAATTTGTTCACCAATATTCTTATCCCTTGCTCGCAACCAGCAAATTCCTCCAGAATAGTTTTTTTGGTGATCTAGTGCGTACTTAATCGCTAGTTCCGTTTTACCTACACCACCCATTCCGGCGATCGCTGAAATGGCTACACAGTTTTTTTCTTGCAACTTTTGGTGTAACAGTTGAAGCTCATGTGTTCTGCCTACAAATTTGATTACACCTGTATGGGGAATATTTTGAGGAACTTCAATTGGACTTGGACTGAGTGCTTTAACTAAGGCTTCTATCGCTTCTTCATCCCACTGTTGATAAACGCGATCGCCTATATGAATATCTCCCCCAGTTATCTGCCCAATGTTGGTGTTGAACTTGCCGTCTTGGGATACTATCTGCAACATACCGCCAACTATTTTGAGCGATCGCCGCAGTTGGGCAATATTCTCCTCAGTCTGACTTCCGTTAAGGATGCGGTCAAGAATATTACCTAAATGATCGCGATTATCCACACTTTTCCTTACTTATTGAGTTGAGAAAATTTTAGGCTTTTTCGCATTTTTTAGCTATTTTTTGTTAAACAACTTTAAATATACTTGTTACACAAAATTTTGCCATAATCAGCAAATGCCGAGCAATTTATTCCGATAAAGCTATGAAGTTGATTCATCTGCTTTACGGGCTACTTGTGTTACAACATTTCGAGTAGCCTCTGCACCAAATCCCAATGCTAATAAAGCAAAATAATCACCCCATCCATTGGCTCCAAAGCTTGGTTTAGTCCAATACAACTGATTAAAACCACTACCCGCAAAAACAGTAAAAGAAATCAAATAACTGGAGAGATAAAATAGCCTTAAACGTCCATTGGCAGTTTGCCATAAGCTGGCGATCGCTCTCCATCTCTTGACTAAAAATGGAACTTGTAAAGAGTCTTTGTTCCATACAGGTGGGGCTTGGATCACTAAACCTACTTCAGGACTCCCATCAACACTTTTGAATACTTCAGAAACCTGAGCACCCAACCCTCTCAATTTTTCAATGCTTGTATTAATGTCAGTTTGTAATGTCTGAATTTCAGTTTCTTGAGAGGGCAACAACATATACAATCGCTGCGTTAATTCAGATGCTTTATCTTCCCATTCATAACGTTGTTCTGGCTGATCCAAAACAGATATCAAGTCTTTCAGCTTTTCTAACTGCGTTTTAAGTTGAAGATAAGTATTAATTTGTTGGGATAGTTTATCTAGAAGTTGTTGTAACTCAGATGGCGTTGAAAGAACAGGAGAATTCTGCAAATATTGTTCTAAATCCCGATCTAGGGCTTGAATATAAAGAGCAGATGTATCTCTGAGGTCATCTTGATTAAGACGGTTACGGAGCCTATCATAGTAACCAAACTGGATATACCAATTAGAGCGTTGATATATCCACTTATTCCAAAGCTCTTTCGCATTATTAAGAGCTGTTTGAGCGTCAGTAATTTGTTTGGCATCGCGTGCTTGTTTAGCTACAGTAAGATACATATCTGCTCGTGACCAAAATGAGCGTGCCTCTACCTTATCTGAGTCAATCTGGATACGCAAATTCTCTAAGTTAACTGTAACCTCATCACTTAACTTGCCTTGACTACTGTATGCAGAAACTGCCATGCCAATGATGATGCCGAACAGTAACGCGATCAGGGGTAAGGGCCATGGGTCTTTGAGCCTGATGATAACTGGAATGGTTTTTTCACCAGCCTCATAGGTGAGTACAATTTCACCTGTAAACTCCCCACTAGAAGCCGCTTGCAAGTTAAATTTGACTGGTAAGCTAATCAGTTCTTGAGGAATAACTTGAGTTGGTGATGAAGTAAGTTTAATCGCCTCTGCTGGTAAAATAGAGTTATTATCGGCACTCAGTAAGTCAGAAGTAACTATTTTCAGATTGTTTATTTTCTCATTAGTACGCAGTGTAACTGTGCGGGTTATGCTCTCTCCTCTAGTTCCGTTAACTGTAATTGCTCTGGGGTTAATCACAACCTCTGCTTGAGCAAAGGCTGGAGATTCAATCAAAATAAAGAGTGATAAAAATAAGGATTTCAGGATACTAATGTGAGGAATTTTCATACCTAAGATAGGTGTTAAATTATAGCTATATTACCTGACACCTAACCAAAAGTGAACGAACTCTTTAGCCAAGGTCATGCCTGTATTGTTGGAGTTGGCGGTGACTTACCCAACACCGTAGATGATGCTATCGGTCTTGCCAATATCCTTAAAGACTCGGAACGCTGCGCTTATCAACCTGAGCAGGTCCATTTATTGACCAAGGAACAGGCAAACCGAGAGGGAGTTATTGCAGCTTTAGACCAACTAGCTCAATCAACTACGCCTGACTCTACAGTAATTATCTATTTTTCTGGGCATGGGTATCAGGTAGCTAGTCCGATGGGAGAAGCATATTACTTAATGCCTTTTGGCTATGACCAAACCAAATTACATAAAACTGCGATTAGCGGTACGGAGTTCATCACTAAGCTACAGGCCATTTCTGCTAAAAAGCTGTTGGTATTACTGGATTGTTGCCATGCTGGTGGATTAGGAGATACATCAAAATTGGGCTATGAAGCTGAAAAATCGCCGCTTCCCCCAGAGGCTCAAGCTTTGTTTAATGAAGGGAAAGGACGAGTAGCAATCGCCTCCTCCCAAGCTGATGAAAAATCCCTTGCAGGTAGACCTTATAGTGCATTTACGCTGGCATTGATTGAGGCATTAGCAGGTAAAGGAGCCTCAAAAAAAGATGGTTATGTGCGGGTTGCAGATTTAGCAATGTATGCTCGTGAGGTCGTACCTAGAAGAACACGCGATCGTCAGCATCCCATTTTAAATTTCGAGCAAGCTGATAACTTCATCCTGGCGTACTATGCAGGCGGCGATACTGAGCCGAAAGGATTACCATTTGAAGGTGAACCAGAGATTGAACCTGAACCTGGGGCTTTTAATAAACAAGGTGCTAATAACCAAATCATCCAGAATGTAAATCAGCGTGGAAAATATAACATCAACATTGGTCAAGCTAATGGCTTGCGAATAGGAGACGGTAATTAATGACACAAATGTTACAAGCAATCTAACTCATAATTCTATCAATGGTGAGCGATCGCCCACTATGGATGAAAGAAACCATTATTTTTTCTTAAAAGGTTTCAAAGATCACCAATTGCGTTCTCTAAGTCTATCCTCAGATAATAAAGTATTTGTCTGTTCTGGATTTGGCGGGGTTAGCTCATCGTTCATCTGTGCCGCCTTCTTTGTTAAAACTTCCATTTTTACTAAATCAGGATTTGGCAAGATTAACACAATCTACAAAGGTAGATACCACGATTCCTAAATATTTCTTGGCTCACAAGTAGATTTTTTTCAATACAAGAATATTTTGCTAGCAGGCGAAAGCTAATAGAAAGATATTTCTAATATCCATCAGAATATGAGGTAAAACCCATTGATATCAGCTTTTTAATCCTAAAAAGCTAAAGAAAAGCTTAAAGATTTTAGCTATTGAATTGTGTAATATAAAACTAAAAACTTATGAAAAATGGCGGTTTATAGGGTTATTAACAGCATTCTTGACCGTATTGTCAGGGGAACCCACACAGAAGCAGATATAGAAACTCTGCGTCAAATTTTAAGTGCAGGTGATCGTGCAATGAGGATTATAGGAAACGATGAACTCTGAGGAACTGGGTAACCTTCTTGATCGCCTTGTCGAAGGCAAGCAGGCTGAGGCAGATATCACTACTTTGCGTCAATTTCTGAAGGCAGACAATAATCAGGCCTTATTACAATTAGGCAAATACAACGTCAATATTGGTCAGGGACAGGATATTCAAATTGGCGATCGCGTCTTTGTTACGTGGAATGATGACGCAATTCAAGCACTTATTAAGGTTGTTCAAAAGCAACTTCCTAAAGCAACTGGAATTGTTGAAAACCTACCTCGCAGCGGTGTGGTGGAATTTATTGGTCGAAATCATGAGTTATATACCCTGCACCAGTTGCTCCAAGACAACCAAAGGATTACTGTGACCGCAATCACGGGTATGGGTGGAATTGGCAAAACCGAACTGGCTTTGCAATATGCCTTGAAGTACAAGCTACAATATTTGGGGGGAATTTGCTGGTTACAGGCAAGAGGTTTGAATATTGGGTCTCAAATTGTTCAATTTGCGCGATCACGTCTACAACTCAACCCATCGGAGGAATTAGACCTACTAGGTCAAGTTGGGTTTTGTTGGTCGCACTGGCAAGCCGGAGAAGTGCTAGTTATTATTGATGATGTCATAGATTACAAACTAATTAAACCCTACCTACCACCATCAGAATCTCGCTTTAAAGTACTCATTACAACTCAGTTGCGACTAGGTAAATCAGTTAAACAACTGGAAATAGAGGTTTTGGATGAGTCCTCTGCATTAGAGCTACTAGAATCGTTAGTGGGAAAAGATCGTATTCATGAAACCTTAAATGACGCTAAACAACTCTGTAGCTGGTTAGGCTATTTACCTCTAGGGCTAGAATTGGTGGGGCGATACCTAGATCGCAAACCAGATTTATCCATTGCACAAATCCAGCAAAGATTAGAGAAGAAACGCTTAGAAGAGCGATCACTGCAAAAACCGGACTCTGACATGACGAAACCACTGGGAGTGTCAGCGGCCTTCAACTTAAGTTGGGATACTTTGGATGACTCAACAAAGGACTTAGCCTTTCTATTGAGCTTGTTTGCCATCACTCCCATTCCTTGGAAGTTAGTTGAACAGGTTGCTTCTCATGAAGATCCAGATGACCTAGAGGAGATTCGAGATGACAATCTAGTGAATCTACACCTCCTACAACGTAAGGCAGACAGTATTTATCAATTACATAGACTCATACGAGAATTTCTCCAAGAAAAATATTCTGAGATAGATAAAGCAGATGCTCAAAAACAGAAATTTTGTCAAGTTATGGCATCAATTGCTCAACAAATTCCAGAGTCACCTACTCTAAAATTTCTCTTGCAAATGACACCAATGATGCCTCATGTTGCTGAAGCTGGGACAACCTTAATTAATTACCTAAGTGATCAAGAACTCATTCAGCCGTTTGCAGGTTTAGGTCGTTTCTACGAAAGCCAAGGATTCTACAATCAAGCAGAAATTTGGTACGAGCAATGCCGTATCAAAGCAGAAGAGCGACTTGGAACTGAACACCCTGAGATTGCAATTAGCATCAGTAATCTTGCAAGAATTTATCAATTTCAGGGGCGTTATACAGAAGCTGAATCCTTATATATGAACGCATTAGAAATGCGAAAACATCTACTAGGAAGTAATCACCCTGATGTAGCAGATAGTCTTAATAGTTTGGCTGTACTTGCTTTCAAACAAGGACGATACATACAGGCAGAAACTCTATTCACGCAAGGATTGGAAATATGGAAACAAACATATGGAAATGAACACCCTGAGATAGCCGATTGTCTAAATAATTTGGCAATGCTCTACAACGAGCAGGGACGTTATCAGGAAGCAGAGCCTTTATTTATTCAAGCTTTAGAAATGCGGAAAAAGTTACTGGGAGTTCAGCATCCACGTATTGCCACAAGCCTTAGTAATTTAGCATATTGCTATAACTTACAAGAGCAATATGATCAAGCACAACCTCTCTACATACAGGCATTGGAACTTTCTAAACAATTGCTAGGTGAAGAGCATCCCAACGTAGTAGATGGTTTAAATAACTTGGGAATGCTCTATCTTGCTAAAGCAAAATATTTGGAAGCTGAACCGATGCTTTTTCAAGCTTTGGAATTACAGAAGAAAATGTTGGGTGAAGAACATCCAAATGTTGCAACATGTTTAAATAATCTGGGGTATATGTATGACTTGCAAGAACGTTATTTAGAGGCTGAACCTCTCTACTTACAGTCACTTAATATGAGAAAACGGTTGTTAGGTGAAAAACATCCTTATGTAGCAATTAGCCTCAATAATTTAGCGAAAATTTACCGAGAGCAGAACCGTTTTTCGGAAGCACAACCCTTATACATTCAAGCAATAGAAATTTTGGAGACGCAAATTGGTTCTGATCATACCATAACGGTTCAAATTCGTACTAACTTAGAGAAATTACTGGTTTTACAAACTAATAACTCAGATAATTAAGGGTTTAAATCTGTAATTTTAGTTAGCCGAACCAACAAGTGTAAATGCTGCCCATTCTTTAGGATCGTCAGGATTTTTTTGCATCATCTCAAGCATCGCTTGACGCAATGCTTGGGCTTTATCTGTGTTTGGGTCATTGAGAAAATGTCCATAAAATTTGGTCATCAACTGCGCGGTCGAATCATCTGGTACTGACCAAAGGGATACGACAATGCTGGGAACTCCAGCAACACTAAATGAGAATGGCAATCCAATTACTCCTCCTGGTGTTAGAGGTCCCCGACCTGTATTACAAGCACTTAAGACAACAAGGTCAGTTTTCCGAAGTTTCATTTTGATGATTTCAGCTGCATCAAGCAAACCGTCCTCATCTTTGGATGGAGCGAGTGCGATCGCACCTGATGCTATCCGAGGCTGGTAGCGAAGGTACAAATCTAGAATTTTATTCGCATATTCTTGAAAAATTTCAGCATCCGGTGATTCCTGAGGCTTTTGAGAGGATGAAGATGAGGCTGAAGTAAGTTTGTCTGAGCCTGTATCGATAATACCGTGGGTTGCAAGATGAATGATTCTTGCATCTCGCATTCGACGAATTACACTATTTTCATCTGCTTGATTATCTGTTAGCAGATCAACATCAAATTCCTTTTGCTTCAAAAACTGGGCAATTTCTATTGCTTCGTTAGCTGCTCCTGGTAAAGGTTCTAGTTTTTCAGTTGAATTAGCATTATCTACTTTAATAGTCGGCATTGTTGGGTTTCCCACAATTAAAGCATTTTTGCTTTGCGAGGAACTCCGTTCTCGATTGCGACTGCTTAAAAGTAATGTACGCAGATTAGGAGATGTCAGAATTGTGTGTTTTTCAATTAGATATTTTCCAGATGAATCTTTGAGAATTGCAAAGGGAATGAAATAAAGTGACCCCTGTGGTATGAAAATCACACGTTCTTCCGGAACAGCAGGTAGTAAATCTTGAATAGGTGCAATTAGAAGCTGATAAAGCTGATTTAATTGCTTATTTTGTTCTGTAATTTGTTTTGGTGTGAGTGAAGAAGGTGCGTTTAAGGTTGTACCACGTTCTCTGACTCCCAGAGAGCCACGAAGTTTGGCAATACCTTGTGCCAAGGCAGTCAACTGCTCTCCACGGCAATCATCCGAAAAACCAGTTAAAGATTTGCACTCTTCAGTAAATGGGCGATTCTGTCCATTATCCTGCAAGGCTCCCAATTGAAGAGGCCGCTCAACAAAGGAAATTTGTCCTGTAGGACGAATAACCCAAATATAAAGTTTACTTGCTGGTGGAGTCTTCCCTGGATTTTGAGGAGAACGAACTAAGTATTTTATATCATCCTCGTAGGAAATAATAGAATAACTAACAATTGTAGAATTTTCATTTTTAGCAATCTTTTTTATATCTTCAATGGTTAACCTGGGAGATAAATCTTTGACAAATTTTGTCCAATCACCGTCTTTTAAATTAAGTAAAAGATGTTTATCTATGTCTATTGTTCTACCGTATTCAGCTGCTAATAACGCATCTTCTTGGCGATTTTGTGCAATATAAACCTGTTGAAGAAGTTTGAAAGTACTATTCTCTACGTCTCCTGTTTGATATCTAAGAGTTGCCGAGGAAGTATTACCACCGCCTATTGAACACGTAAAACTAAAGTTAAAACCATCTGGTGATGTGCTAGAGTTACATTGGCTAGGAGTAGGCTTGTATGAAAAAACACTGACTTTACTGACAACTAGAGTAAGTACACGTTCTGCCCCCGCTAAAGCAGTATTTTTTTGGGAAAGATAACCAAGTTTTTCAGAGGTTTGAGCTAAGTCAAAATACTTAAATCCAATGTCGTATAGAATACTAAATTCCCTGTCATAATTATCGGAAGTACCAGATTGATTGAGTCCTTGTACAATAGTTCGCTCTGTACTTTCTAACAACTCTATCTTTGAGGAAATTTCTTTTGGCTGCTCGATTGGAGTCTGAGCCAAGGTACGTGGATTTCCAGCTATCCTCAAAAAATCATTTGGTAGGATGATTGATGTGAAACCCAGAAAAAATAGTAGTGAAGAAATACTCAGTTTTTTTAGTTGCATATATTGATGGGTAGATAGGCTAAAAATTATATGTTATTTAGAGATAATTTTGGCTCAACCGTACTTGTTATGCTAAATTTACAGTCTTTAAGAGGGAACAGGGGAAAGAGGCAATATTAAGAAATAATCTAAGAAATAAGCATGATTTACCATGTATAGCAAGCTTTTTGAGATTTTCTCAGATAAATTTAGCATACTAAGTACTGAATAACCATAATTTTTATACTTACTTAATTTCTACTTAATTAGATACATAATTTTTGATTATATTTTTATATTTTGAAACAACTATAAAAAATTGAGAATACAAATACTTGAATCGGGGACTAACGTGTTTGAGAAAGAACGGAAAAGTAAGTGTATTTGAAGGCATAAAGGTAATTGGTGAGTACGAAGAACCGGAACAAATGCAAGACCCTAATTTTGTCACCAGTGTTAGTAATGATACCATAGCCTAAAGGGGAGCCAATAAGATAAATATTGAATACAAGAAAGCTTAAGAATAACTTCAATATATATCCAATGCTTTATTGTCTAAAATAAAACTAAAAACTCCGAGTAAATGGCGAACCCCAGTAACCTCAACGACATTATTCAACGCATCCTTAACGGAAATCAAACCGATAACGATGTTGAAGCTTTGCGTCAGTGGTTAAACAGTGGTGGTAGCCAAAATCTGCAAGTAGGTAAGTACAACGTTAATATTGGACAGGGACAAGATATTCATATAGGGGATAAAACTTACCAAGGACTTGATGCACAAGCAATTCGAGAAGTTGCTCGTGCTGTTATTCAGGGTTCTAACACCGCAGATATCCGGGAAGTTGTTCGCTCTATCCTCAAAGAAGAGTTTCAGAACTTGGCTCAACGAGAAAATCCTCAAAGTAGTTCGCGCAAAACCATTTTAGTACTAGCCTCCAGCCCCACCAATGAAGCGAGATTGCGCTTAGACAAACAGATGCGAGAAATTGATGAGGGTTTGCGAAGGTCGCAGCAGCGAGAAAAGTTTACTTTGCAACAACGCTGGGCAGTTCGTCCCGATGATTTACGTCGTGCCTTGTTAGATTTTAACCCAGAGATTGTTCACTTTTGCGGGCATGGTTCGGGAGATGATGGATTGGCTCTGGAAAATGATGCAGGGTTAGCGCAACTCGTTCCGACTGAAGCTTTAGTAAATTTATTTAAACGATTTGCTACGCGAGGACTGGAATGTGTTGTTCTCAACGCTTGCTACTCGGAAATTCAAGCCAACGCGATCGCCCAACATATCGATTATGTAGTCGGCATGAATAGTAAGATAGGAGATGATGCCGCGATTAAGTTTGCAGTCGGTTTTTATGATGAACTAGGGGCTGGTTGGTCGTATGAAGATGCTTATAACGGTGGCTGTGATGCGATCGCCCTGCAAGGAATCCCAGAGGAACATACCCCAGTATTCAAAAATCTAAAAAAAAAGTCCAATTAAGGGCAACAAATCCGGTTGATGACTTGGTGCAGCAAGTGCGATCGCGCATTCACGACAGCATTCAAAGTTTGCACGGTGTTATGCCGTTATGGGGAATAGACCATTGGGTTCCTTTGGGGGATTTGTTTGTAGATGTAAATATCCTGGAATCACTTAGCAGCACCCGCAGGTCGGAACTGGATGATTTGTGGCAGGATTTTACAACGGGTAATTCCAGCTACCGCAGTTTAGATCGGATTGGTTTGGGTAAGGAACAGCAGCGCGTGTCGGGGTTGGCTATCCTGGAGCGCAATACTAACCTGATGGTGGTGGGTAAACCTGGTTCGGGGAAGACGACATATCTGCAAAAAATCGTAACCGAGTGCAATGATGGAAAATTGCAAGCACAACGAATTCCGGTGTTGATTAAGCTGCGCGAGTTTGTGGACGATGGATGCAAGTACGCTTATAACTTGGAGCAGTTTTTGGGACAGCTTTGGCGGTTGAGTAATGCAGAGATAGAATTAGTACTAAATCAGGGACGAGTATTGGTGTTGCTGGATGGGTTGGATGAGGTGGCGGGGGAAGCAGGAAAGCAAATCGCCAAGGAAATCAAGCGGTTTGCGCGTGCTTATCCGCAGGTGCAGGTGGTGGTAACTTGTCGGACGCAAAGCCAGGAATCGCGGTTTGAGCGGTTTGATTATGTGGAGATGGCTGATTTTAATGAGGAGCAGGTGAGAGTGTTTACAGCGCACTGGTTTAGGACAGTGTGTGCGGATATAGGCGCAGGGGAGAAGCAAGCGCGGGAATTTTTAGAACAGTTGTTTCGAGAGAAAAACAAGGCGATTCGGGAACTAGCGATTACGCCGATTTTGCTGAGTTTGACTTGTGCGGTGTTCCACCAAACGGGGAAATTTTACTCAAAGCGTTCCAAGTTATATGAGGAGGGGTTGGAGTTATTGTTGGTGCAATGGGATAAATCGCGCTCAGTTGAGCGGGATGAGATTTATCGGGATTTGTCGGTGGAGCGAAAGTTAGAGCTATTGAGCTATGTTGCGGTGAAAAAGTTCGAGCAAGAACAGTATGTGTTGTTAGAGCAGGAGGAGTTAGAGGGGTATATTGGGGAGTTTTTGGGGATTGAGCGGCGGGATAGTCGAGGGGTTTTGAGGGCGATCGCATCTCAGCATGGGTTATTGATTGAGAGGGCGCATAAGATTTGGTCTTTTTCGCATTTGACGTTTCAAGAGTATTTAGTGGCAAAGTGGTTTTATTCTCTAGAGGATTGGGAAGAGTTAGTTAGTCATATAACTGATAAACACTGGAGAGAAGTTTTTTTTCTTTTGTCTGGAATCACAAAAAATGCTGATACATTATTGCTGAGAATGAAGCAGCAGGTAGATTTAATTATGGCTTCAGATTCAAAGTTACAAAAATTACTAGAATGGATTCATGATAAATCAATCTCAATTAATCAACGTGCAAAATTTAATCCATATGCAAAATTTTCAGAAATAATTGTTGGAGATGGTAAGTATATTAAGGGCTATTATTTTTTAGATAATTTAAATGTTTATAATCTTACTGCTACTCGTGCATTCTATATTGCAATACGGTTCAGTTAAGGCTGAAAATCATGTAAATTAAGCATTGTTCCCAAAGCTTAAAATTGAGTGTGGTGCATCTTAAGGATTTCTCGTTGGTGTGTCCTGATATACAAAGTGCTGACCTACTTAAAGCAATCGAGACGGCGATTCCAGCTTTTGTCATTGAACAGGCGATCGCTAATACCCAAACTCAAGAGGAGCGGAAGCGATCGCTACCAGCGCAATTAGTGGTAAGTCTGGTAATAGCAATGAGTTTTTGGTCTAAAGACTCAATGCGGGATGTGCTAAAAAACCTAATAGATGGGATGTCAGAGGCGTGGGTAAAAGTTGGTAAATACTGGCGTGTGCCGTGTAAATCAGCTATTACACAAGCTCGGCAGCGATTAGGGGCAAGAGTGATGAGCGATTTATTTCATCAGTTGGTAAGACCAATGGCCACAACTGAAACCATGTTCGCGTTTTTAAATGGGCTACGAATTGTAGTCATTGATGGTACTTGTTTTGATGTCCCAGACAGTGATGAAAATGCCAGAGTTTTTGGTCGTCCTGGTAGTCGTCCTGGGACAAAAGCCGCGTTCCCTAAAGTTAGACTAGTAATATTAGTAGAAGCAGGAACACATATAATATTTGATGCACTGATGTGTCCGTATCGCACTGGAGAGCGAGTACGAGCATTAAGATTATTACGTTCGGTCACACCAGGAATGTTGTTGATGTGGGATAGAGGATTACATTCCTACGCAATGGTACAAGCAACAGTAACCAAGGGATGCGATTATTTAGGCAGAATACCAGCCAATGTCAAATTCCTTGCTGAAAAAACCTTAGAAGACGGCTCTTATTTGTCATCGATTTATCCATCGGGAAAGCTACGAAAAAAAGGTAGTCAGCCAATACTTGTACGTATCATTGAGTATACAATTGAGCATCCTGACAATCCTACTGAACAACTGACATATCGCTTGATTACTAGTTTATTAGACATTGAGAAATTTCCTGCCGAGTTGTTGGCGAGGGAATACCATCAGCGATGGGAAGTAGAAAACACCATTGATGAGTTGAAAATACATCTTCTGGAGCGAAAAACTCATGTCCGTTCCCAAAAACCACGAGAGGTTGTGCAAGAGGTATATGCTTGGTTGCTGGGACATTGGACAGTACGAGTATTAATGTTTCAAGCTGCAACCAGTGCTGGAGTTGCTCCATTACGTCTTAGTTTTACAGGAACTTTACGAGTTATCCGTCGTGCTGTACCTAAGTTTCAACGTCTTAACTCTCAAGATTTGCCCCTTTTTTCGAGTGGTTGACCATAGAGATTCTGGATACATTGTTACCTGAGCGGGTTCATCGGTGTAACCCCAGGGTTGTGAAAAAACCCGTATCAAAGTTTCGCTCCAAAAAACCAAGCCACAGAGGTACTGGACAGCGAGTTGAGGCTCCCAATTTCCATATCATCAATAATGCTTTCAGCTTTAACTGAACCGTATTGTTCTATATTGATATTTCTATAGCTTTTTATATTGATAATGATATTAATTGTCAATGTATTCGTGTGCGATCGCTGGCTCGCGCTCTGGACATAAATTTTAATTATGACTTAGATAATTGTTTTAACTTAAATGTCACTGTTGACCGCGAACTTATCCGGACTCTAAAGCGTTTACTTCTCGAACCATTTTACTTAAAAAATGATTGGTTAATAGAACAGCATCTTCACACTTTTCACGATCTCCAGCCAGAATTAGAAAGATTTTTTACAAATTTTCAGTCGCAACTTTCTAGTTTGGGGAATCAAGAGATGAGAGAAAAATGGGTTGAAAAATACAGTAAATACTGGATTGAACAATTAAAAAATCTCATCATAAAATATCGTAATATTGGATATGATTGGCAATTCAACGATAAACAGAAGCAGTTGATTAAAAAGTATTACTACTCTAACAAATTATTAATAGACTGTTTGGGTAGACCAGAATTATCTACATTAGATAAAATTTTGCCTATATCCGATAACTTTGAAAAAATATTAAGTGCAACTTCAGCAAGTTTTATCAATTACGATCAAATAAAATTGAAATACCTTGAGTTTAGACAAGATAGTGGTTCTATAGTAAGCGATAATGTGAAAAAAGAAATTGAAGAAACCTTGTTGTTACCACTTACTGAAATTGAAAACTGTAAATGTAGTTTTAATCGAAGATAAATCTAGAATTGGCATTAATCAACTTTTCCATACTTCATAAAAGCTCTGATAATTCAAGCTTTGGGCACAGAACCACAAAATGTGATAACAAGCTTCCCAGCGTCCATTATCTGTTTCTCGAAGCTGATTATTAGTTAAGAGAGGTTTTAATTTTGAAACGACTTCTCTCATTTGTGTAATATTTTTAGCTATACTTAAATAATCAATTAACCATTTTACTTCATCTGCTTGAGCAATAAAGCTAGAACCAAAAAATGATTCTTTTTTAAGAGATCGAAGTTCCATAGTCTTTTGTCTATCAGAAATTTTATTAATTAAAATTTCTAGAGCTTCTGATTTGCCAGGTATAATTTTTCCCAACTCTACAGCTGCTATGCAATGCTCCCAAGAAGATTGTTTATTATTATGAATTTGATATTGCAACGTTTCAATTGCATCTCTATTCTTTGGATCGATTTTAGCTAAATTTGACGCGACAAAATAACGAGTGTTTTCAGATATATTGCTGTAGATAAGTTTTGTTAATACTTTTTTTGCTTTAGTACAACCTGTTGTTATTTCTCCTAAGCAATTAACCGCATCAATAACTATATATGAATAATTACTTGACTGTAAAATAGTAATCAAAGTATCAATGATTTGGTCTTTTATTTTTGGCTTAAAAACTCCAATTTTACTTAAACTTTTGCTTGCACATCTAAAAATATGATAATCTTTATCAGCATTCAAGAAGTTAATTAAGGCACAAATAGCTTCTGGATGACCATTTGCAATTTCGCCCAAACTTTCAGCCGCGATACTACACAATTTCCAATCCTGAGATGTTTGCAATATCTTTATTAAAGTATTAGTTACTATTAAGTTTCCATTGCTGATTTTTCCCAAGCTTTCAATTGCCTTGGAACGGATATAGCTACTTTTACACTGATTTATTAGTTCCAACAATATATTTATAACTTCAAGGTTCCCTGCACCAATATCCCCTAAAATCTCGATAACAAGTCCGCAGATTTTTTCTTCTTCGGTTAGCTTTGAAAAATTAATAGCGTTAATCGCTAAATCATAGTTTTTCGTTTGCGGATGGTCACTTTGCTTATCTATAATAGAGTACCTTTTAATCAATTTTAAAAAAGCATCAATAAGCTCGGGATAATTAAAACTAATTTCGCTCAAACTTTTAGCTGCCGATTCAGCAATATAAAATTCTCGACTATCTTCAAGTGAATTCACTAAAATATTAATTGCTTCTTGATGGCTCGGAATGATTTTTGTCAAAGCACCAGCTGTTTGGATGATAGTCCGTCTATCCTGGCTATTACTTAGCAAATCGCAGAGAACTTGAATTGCTATTGGGTATCCCGAACCTATCTCCCCCAAAAATTGAATAGCTCTATAACGAGCATATAATTCATTAGGAGAATATTGTATAAAATCAATAATTTGAGTAATTACTAAACTACGATTGGTTTTTAGTAAAGCTTTTTTGGCTTCTTCTCTAAGTGGACTAAGGGCTTCTAACCATTGCTGCTTTTGAAAATCAAAATATCCAAAAACCCACAAAATCAGTTGTTCTACAATTTTTAGTTCGTAAGCAGAACCTTTCAACTCGGCTATTCCTTCTGCTGCAATAAACACAGCTTGTTCCCAGTAAAAATCATTACATCTATCTTCAAATTTCACTAAACCATCAATACACCTTTCCTTTTCTTCCTTAAGAATGTGTTTTTGCCCCAGCCATAACAAAAATACTTCCTTCCAGCGTACTTCAAAAATTCGATAACTCGCATCTGAATGACTGGGATTATCTGGAATATTATTCAAAAAATAATGCCAATCATTGATCGCCAACGCTGCAAAATATTCCTGAAAAGTGGGATGGAAAAACGCATACACCCCCTTCCTGAGATTCTCCCCATCTACCCCTACCTTATTCAACCATCCCAACCGCAACGCCAACCCAAACAAGGAGTCTGCATCATCCGGCTCACCCAAATACTCGCACACAAACTCCTGTCGCAACCGAAACCGCGTTGCTTCCTTATCAATGGCCTCCCGCGCCAATTCTCGCAAAGCTGCATTCAACCGCCTGCGCTGCTCCCCTGTCGTCGCAAACTGCCCCTTCTTCCACTCATAAAAATCCGCCACAAACTGCTCGTACAACCCCGCTTTCGTCTCTGGTAATTTCCCCTCGCCCAAATACCAGTTGAAACACAGCAGCGTCAGCCTTAATGGGTTTTTCACCAAATCTCGAATTCGCTCCTTCCCCGATTCCCTCAACGCCGCACACAAGCGTTGCCCTGTCTGCGTTTCTGCTGATGGTAGGAAGTTAAACCAATTGCCAATAAACTGCTCCACCTGCTGGGGATAGGAAAATTCCAGCGTGCGATAGTTATCAAAGGAATCCAGGGCGTTACTACCACCGTCCCAAAGATTTAACCGACAAGAAAGCACAATCCGCGCCTGTTGTAGTAAAGTTCCCATACGAATTTGCCGCTCAATCTCTCCTAACGGGTTGCCCACCGTCGCCTGCATTTCATCAACCCCATCCAGCAACAGCCACACCAACCCCTGGTTAAACTGAGCCACAAAATCATCTTTAACCTGGGTAGATGCTTCGGCTTGTCCGACTTTTCGGGCTACTGCTTGCAACCATACCTCTAACAAATATGATTCCAGTTCACCCCCCTGCAAATCAGCCAGAGACACCCAAATCACAACCGACTGCGCCATCTCCCCTGATACCCATTGGGCTATCTGCTGCAACAACGTCGTTTTCCCCGCTCCTGGTTCTCCAATTATTGCAATCCGTCTTCCCTGACTTTTGGGACTTTGCCTCTGCCTCAGTACCTGCTCTAAAAACTGCTGATGCTCAAACGTCTGGGTAATTTCCGTTTCGCGGTAAAGTTCCGAACCCTGCTCTGGTGACACATCCTCGCTTCGCCGACTCTGCTTTTTACGCTCCACCAGTCCCAATGGCACATACACCTGCTCTGTCCGATAGGTAATTCCCTCGCCTGATGTGAGCGGATTTGTGGTGAGTCGCTGCTGCTCGGACAGCATAGCTTGACTGATATTGTGCCAGTCGATTTCTAATTGTCGCGTGTTATGGGACAATACCTCCAGGAATATGCTGCGAATAGTCTGTGCGTCGGCTCCTTGATAAACCTTACCGCCAATATGAATATCCTTTCCCTCGCCAATATTGACGTTGTACTTACCCAACTGCACAACATTTTGACTACCACTTGCTTTGAGGTATTGACGTAATATTGCAACATCTTTCTCATCTTGACTGCCGTTGAGAATGCGATCAAGTATTGTCAGTAATTCCAGCGAGTCAGTCATCGCTCGCGCTTCCCTGCATAGTTGAAGTTGTCCTGTTTCTCTACCGTTAAAATATACAGAAATTATAATGAATTCTCTTAAAATGACCTAATATTATATCAGTTATAGTTTTTCTGGAATCAATAATCATTTAATTGAAGATACTTAACTATACTGATATATTTAGGAGCAGTCTTAGTGATACCTGCCTCTGACAATTTATTAGCAATAATTGAACGTATTCTCAATCACCAACATACTGATGACGATTTGGCGGTATTGCGTTGGGCATTGAGCGCATCCAGCCAAAGTACGGTACAAATTGGCAAGTATGCCGTTAATATCGGGCAAGGGCAGGATATTCATATTGGTGACAAGATTTACCAAGGTGCGGAAGCGGAAGCCATTCGGGAGATTATAGCTCCGCTTATTCGAGAATTACAATCCACCAAAAAAGTTGCAACTGCTGTCAAATACGTCCCCCACACAGGTGTTCGTCATTTCATCGGACGAGGTGACGAGCTTGTCAAAATTCACGAAAAATTCCACCAGCAAAAGGCTGTAGCGATTTCTGCTGTTGCGGGGATGGGTGGTGTGGGGAAAACGGAATTGGCGGTAAAATATACTAAGGAACATATAGATGATTATCCCGGTGGTATTTGCTGGTTAAATGCCAGAGATACAAATTTAGCTGTGGAAATTATTCAATTTGTCCAGCTTCAAATGGGTTTAGAAGTTATCCAGCAGGATTTTCAAGGAAATGCGCTGACTCTAAATCAACAAATAGCTTGGTGTTGGCAAAATTGGCAACCTTCTGAAGGATTGGTGTTGGTTGTTTTCGATGATGTGACAAATTTAGAGGGTTTTTCTGAAATACTACCCACAAATAACCGCTTCCGCGTCTTGATAACAACTCGGTTACGAAACCTCGATACGAATATTGAGGAAATTCCCCTCGATGTGCTGTCAGCAGATGAAGCATTACAACTATTAATAAATTTAGTTGGCGAAAAAAAGGTAGATAAAGAATTAGTAACAGCTAAAGAATTATGTAAATGGTTAGGTTATTTACCTCTAGGGATAGAATTAATTGGGCGGTATATAGTTAAAAAACCTTTCCATTGGACTTTAACCAAAATGCTAGAACAGTTGAAACAGCAGCGACTGTATCAAGAAGCAATAAATCCACAACGAAAGACCTTAAGTACAGCGCAACGCGGTGTTTTAGCGGCATTTGAATTAAGCTGGGTAGAACTTAATCAACAAACACAACAAGTTGCAATATTATTAAGTCTATTTGCACCAGATATTTTTCTCTGGGAATGGGTTGAGTCTATGGCTCAATTCCTCAATTGGGATGCTTCTGACGTTGAGATAGCAATAGAGCAACTTTATCAACGTCACTTAGTGCAGTCTTTAGAAGAAGGTGTAATTTTTTATAAAATACATCCCTTAATTCGAGAATTTTTGCAAAGCAAACTAACCGTATCTACTAAACTCAATGAGTTAAAACAAGCCTTTCTCAGCACTTTTATTGAAATTGCTCAGTCAATTCCTGATTCAGCAACCCTAGAGTTAATTAACTCAGTCAAAAAAGCTATTCCCCATTTAACAGAAGTCGCCGAAAATTTAACCGATGCAATCAGTGATAAAAATTTAATTTGTGCTTTTGTTGGTTTAGCTAGATTTTATAAGGAACAGGGTTTGTACACATTAGCAGAACCTTGGTTCGATAGATGCGTCTCTGTAGTCAAATCCCGTTTGGGAGAAGAACATGCTGATTATGCAACCAGCCTGAGTAATTTAGGTTTTCTCTATAGCTTACAAGGTAAGTATAAACAAGCCGAGCCGCTTTCTCTTCAAGCATTGGAATTAAGAAAACGTATCCTGGGAGAAGAACATGCTGATTATGCAACCAGCTTGAATAATTTAGGTTTTCTCTACTACTCGCAGGGAAAGTACGAACAAGCCGAACCGCTTTACATCAAAGCATTGGAATTAAGAAAACGTATCCTGGGAGAAGAACATGCTGATTATGCAACCAGCTTGAACAATTTAGCTGAACTCTATCGGTGGCAAGGGAAGTACGAACAAGCCGAACCACTTTATATCCAAGCAAAGGAGTTAAGAGGACGTATTCTAGGAGAAAATAATCCTGACTATGCACAAAGCTTTTTCAATTTAGCTTTACTCTACTATTTACAAGGTAAATATGAGCAAACTGAACCGCTTTTTATTCAAGCTTTGGATTTAACAAAAAGTATTTTTGGAGAAAATCATCCCAACTATGCGATTAGCTTAAAACACTTAGCTTCTCTCTACGACTCCCAAGGAAAATACGAACAAGCCGAACCGCTTTACATCAAAGCATCTGAGTTAATAGAAGGCATTTTTGGAGAAAATCATCCCTTATATTTATCGAGTTTGAACAGTTTAGCTGTTCTCTACCAATCGCAAGGAAAATATGAACAAAGCCAAGCGCTTTTAATACGAGTATTAGAGTTATGCAAACGTGTTCTGGGAGAAAGCCATCCTTACTTTGTATCCATCCTAAACAATTTAGGTTCTCTCTACAACTCGCAAGAAAAGTATGAACAAGCCGAACCGCTTTTAGTACAAGCTTTGAAATTAAGAAAATGCATCGTGGGAGAAGATCATCCCGATTATGCAAATAGCTTGAATAATTTAGGTTTTCTCTACAACTTGCAAGGAAAGTATGAACAAGCCGAACCGTTTTTATTACAAGCATTGGAATTAAGAAAACGTATTCTGGGAGAAGAACATGCTGATTATGCAACCAGCTTGAATAATTTAGCTACACTCTACCGCTCTCAAGGAAGGTATGATGAAGCAGGACATCTTTATATTCAAGCTTTAGAGATTTCCGATCGCATTTTGGGTTCAAATCATCCCACTACGAAGACGATTCGGGAGAACCTAGAAAAGTTACACACACAGCAGCAAGAAGGTGGGGGTAATTCTTAATTTTCAGGTGATTGCGTAGCCTATCAGCAGGGGAAGGTGAGAACACAAATAATCCCCATAAATAAATGATGTTGTTGACAAATTACTACGGGGTGTCACCTATCAATTCAACGCTGTCTGATATTTTCTTGAGTTTAGTGCGTTTCAAGACACAGTAAGTAGCTATCCCTGTTCTGTCACTCTCCGAAAACATTTGCCATTTCAAGTCGGGAGATCGCCAGCGTCAAAGAAGCAAGTTGCTCCCTATCCTTGTTCGCAGCCCAAAATCTCCCAATCTAGCAAAGCGGGTTCGGAGGAGTATGTCAAAAAATATAATTTTTAAGCGCTCGCTTCTGACCACAAGAAGAATAATGGAGAATGTATCGCTAAGATGCAGAAACCACCCATGCCGAAAAACTGGATTATTAAAGTAGACAACTATTTCCATGCAAACCCCAATTGCATCATCGCCACCGCCCATGTGGACACGTTTCCGACAGACCTACCCCTAGAACCCAACATCCGGGAACCTAACCGCAAAAGTGCAACCTACAGACAAATCTTTGACTCTGTGACGACTCAACCAGAAAAATTCTTCTCTCGTCACAGTGGAATCGTTCTGTCAGCCAATAAAGTTAAGCCCAGCAAAAACAAAACCGAACTGGAGCTAGAAGTCTTAGAAGCTAGCGAGGGGGGTAGCGATGGCATTATCAATGGAGGTCACACAGTTTTAGCTTTTGAAAGTGCTAAAAATTACAAATATGACCTAACCCAAGCCAGAGTCAAAGTTACCATCCACATCGGACTCCAGGAAGAGGAGGCTAAAGATATCGCTCTGGCATCCAATACCACATCGCCAGTGGATTCTCGCTCCAAAGTCAACGCCAGGGGAGATTACAAATTTATCAAGCAGTATTTAGCCCAGTTAGAAAGAGCAGAAGATAGAAAATTTAGAATAGCCTATTACCAAAACCAAAGCGGCGCTCCTAGAAATGCCCAGTGTAATGTTAACCACTTGTTCAAGCTTCTAAACTGCCTCGACAGAAATAGATACAATCCCGACGGCAATAAACGAAGCAAGCACCCTACAGGTACGAACACCCCAAGCCAAATCACAGACACTGAGAGAGAAAGATTAACTCTTCTATTGCCTCTACTTCCCAAAGCTCTGTGGATAGAGCAAAGACTGTACGAAATTATCCAAGAACATATCAGCAACCCCAGAAGAAAGGGTGTCAACGATTTAGCATCAATTGATACACGCAAAAGTACCCTTCTCCCCGACAGCAAGTACTCGTTTGGGTTTGGTGCGCCAACTGACCTGGCACTACCCATAATTGCATCCTATCGGGTATTCCTAGACCAAGACTATAACTGGATTATCATGTTTGACGAATTCGCCGAAAACTTTCTCCAACACCTGTGGGGTAACTATTACCGTAAATACTTGATATCGGAAAAAACAGCAGGAAATACAGTGGGGACTAAAATTTGTCGCAATCAAGAAATTTGGGAAAGTCTGTACATTTCGGCCCAAAGTTATTTAAACCAGCATTTGGTGAAAATTGTCAATTCCGCCAAGCGTGAAGAATTAACGCTCACACAAGGCTAAAATCTCCACTAAATAATTACAGTAGATTTCAAGTCAGGTGAACTACACCAAGTGTTCTGCTGCGGGGACACCTGGTGCTTGAAAGCATAAAAGAAAGGCGCAGGCGAATTTATTCTCTACGAGACGCTGCGCGTTAAGCGTAGCTATGCCGCAGGCTTTACGCCGTCCCCATTCTTCAATTCCCATGCTTAAGTTAACGGTAGTTCAGCACCGGAGTCTTCTCCAAAAAGCCAATCGCCATCACTGTTTGAATTTACCTCGCCATCCACTTGAAGATTTAAAGAAGGCACCAGCTGTTCAATTTGGCTTTCAAGTCGGGAGAGCGCCAGCGTTAAAGAAGCAAGTTGTTCCCTATCCTTCTTAATTTCATTTGAAATCCCCACCCGCAATTGATTTACCCTTTCCTGGAGGGTATGCACTTCCGTTTTGGTCGCAGAGGGAATACTCACTTTCTCTGACAAGGCGGCGATTTGAGCTTTCAAAGCTTCAATTTCGGCAGCAGTTGCACTATCTGCACTATTGGGACTCTCTTCAAAGAGTGCATTTCTAATACAATCCAGCACAAACTCTTTAAAAGTTAAGCGCAATTCCTCAGCACGCTGCTTGGCTTGCTTCACCAACTCCCGGTCTTCTTCTGAGAGAAGTTTTATATTTATCTGCGGATATTCCACCAGTCCCTCGCGCTTTTGTTGTGGAGAAGTGATTTCTAACCAGTTCTTTAATCATTTGCTTTGAGTTCTAATATTTACTCACTCCCCCTACCTCTCTATCTCCCACTACCATCATCGCATACGGGATATCCGCGTATATACGATATAGATGATTTTATATGGGCAATTGGATCGTGTCTGGGAAACAACTATCATAAAGATACCGGGAATTACAGTTCTCGGCATCATAATTATCAGTGGGGGTTGGGGATTTATCTTATGGAAAATTTACCTGTATTAAGCGTGGAATCACTTGCTGTGGAGGTGGTGACTCTGCCGCTTGATGAAGCCCGGGTTGCGCTTGTAGATTATTATTTTCCCAACCGCCAGAGAATTAATTCGACGGAGCAGCTAATTGAGCTATGGGTACATTCTGTCACTATTAAAAGCGACCAAACGCGACGGGCATATCGGCAAATTGGTTATGAGCTTGCCGATTATATGCAGTCGCGGTTTGGGATATCTGATTTGAGGATGGTAACGTTATTCCATCTACACGCAAATCTTGCTTGGCTAAAGGATGAAAAGCCAGTACGGGGAAAGAAAAATACTTATGGAATTAGTAAAAATACGGCAGCTAAATACACTGCGGCGATTAAAAGTTTGTGGGAGTGGGGTACTAGAGCTTCTATTGGTTATTTTGCTATCGACTTGGGCAAGGACTTAAGTATCCAATGGGACGATAAGCTCGCAGAGCGCATTCTGTCGGAACGCGAGATTGCTAAGTTGGAAAAAGCGGCGATTGAAGTAGATTTGCAACACAACACTAATAAGATGCATTGGCTGCTGTTGACTCTCGTCTTTTACAGTGGGGTGAGGGCGGGAGAAATTGCGCGGCAAACTTCTGATTATGGTAAGCGCATAGTTACACCGGGGTTATTTTGGCGGCAGTTTCGGGAGGATGGAGATTGTCTATTGTTAACTGTGACGGGGAAACGAAATAAAACCAGGACTATTAGTCTCGATCCGGAGACGAGTGCAGTGCTACTGGATTACCGTGGCGATGCCAGCAACGATCGGCCGGTGTTTCCTAGCCCTAGTCGGCGGGACAGGGGTAAACCTTTAAGCGATCGCGGGTTGCGACTGATGATGGCGGAAATTTCTGCTAGTGCGGGAATTAAGTTCAGCGCCCACTTTCTGCGCCACACTCATGCGACGCTGGCTAAGAAAAATGGAGCTTCTGATTTTGACTTGCAGGCAGATTTGGGCCATGCTTCCCCGGCGACGACTGCAAAGTACATTCACCATGTCGGGCGTGTTGGGACTTCTCACGCACTGCGTAAAAAAAGCAAACATCGGTAAAAAAGCAATCGCCACCGGTTCATGGCGGGTACGCCATCGCGCTCATGCGCTCCAAAATGATAGTGTCAAGGTAGTTATCTTTTCGGGATGACGCGCTTATTCGGTCGTGTCCAGTCCCGGTTAACCTAGATAGTACCTAGACATGAGCCAAACAGGGAAAAACAAGAAACTGGCATCTTTTAACTGCGACCAAAAGATGTGGGAGCAGTTTATCGCCCGTTGTAAGTCGAAAGGGACGACGGCAAC
>NZ_JACJRQ010000063.1 GCF_014697355.1 Nostoc calcicola FACHB-3891
AAATATTAAAAAAATGATAACTTTTATTTATGCATTAAGTAGCAGATAGCACTTAAGCATACTGGTTAATTTGTTGGCGATCGCCCTTTGGGAAAAAGTTTGTGATCTACTGAGGGTAAGGTCTAACAGTATCTACGTACCGAGTTAGCGCACTACCTAGACCCCCGGTGGAAAGGCATACCCTAAAGACTCAAACCAATGGATATCAGGAACGAAGTAACCCTCCCTATTGCTCCTGTTATGGTCGATTAACAGGTAAACGGTCAGGCTACAAGCAACAGGGTGGAAAGGATGGTTCAAAAAGCTAATGCCCAGACCGAAACAACGGTCAACGCCTGAAAAGGGATGGAGTAATGTCCGGGATATGCTGACGTGAACCGCAATGTGCCAAAAGCTAGAGGTACAAGTAGCAATGAATACGCCTAAATCTGATTCAGTTTTGAAGACAGAGGGATGGAAAAATATCAATTGGCGAAAAGTCGAGCGATACGTTTTCAAGTTGCAAAAGCGCATCTATGCTGCTTCACGTTGTGGTGATGTCAAACAACTCCGCAAACTTCAAAAGACACTGATGAGGTCTTGGTCTAATCGAGTACTAGCAGTGCGTCGAGTTACAGTCGAAAACCAAGGTAAAAAGACGGCAGGAGTGGACGGTGTAAAATCATTGTCCCCAGCAGCACGCCTAGAACTGGTAGGGCAACTCAAGCTAAAAGGCAAATCCAAGCCAACCCGTAGAGTTTGGATACCTAAACCTGGAAGCCAAGAAAAACGCCCATTATCGATACCCACAATTGAAAGCCGCGCACTCCAAGCTGTAGTTAAAGCTGCGTTAGAACCAGAGTGGGAAGCCCGTTTTGAAGCAGGAAGCTACGGCTTTAGACCAGGGAGGTCATGCCAAGATGCAATAAAACACATCAAGAACTGTATCCAAACCAAAGCTAAATATGTTTTGGATGCAGATATTTCTCAATGTTTTGATTGCATTAATCATAACGAATTACTCCGAAAATTAAACACTTTCCCATCACTCAGGCGACAAATTAAAGCCTGGTTAAAGTCAGGAGTGATAGATAAAGGAGTATGGACAGCTACATCCAATGGTACGCCACAGGGCGGTATTGTGTCGCCACTTTTAGCGAATATCGCCTTACACGGATTAGAAACGGTGGTTAAGGATTACGTTGAAAACTTAGCTTTTAAAAAGTTAAGCAGAATGGAGAAACGCCGTTCTCTTGGTGTCATACGCTACGCCGATGATTTCGTACTTTTGCACGAAAACAAATCCGTAATATCTGGATGTATGGCTGTAATTTCTGAGTGGTTAGCTGGCATTGGCTTACAATTAAAACCTTCTAAGACCCGTTTAGCTCATACACTCGACCCCAATTTAAGTGAAGATGGTATTGCTGGATTTGACTTTCTTGGTCATCATATTCAACAATTCCCCAGAGGTAAATATCGTAGTGATGAAGATAACCACGGGAGAAAATTAGGTTTTGACACACTCATCACCCCATCAAAGAAAGCAACCCTGACCCACCAGCAAGAAATCGCTGGCATCATTAAAATGCACAGATTATCACCACAATCAGCACTTATTAAAGACCTTAATCCTGTAATTAGAGGATGGAGTTCTTATTATAAAGTGTCAGATATTGGCACTGTAGGAGAATCTTCTCGACAAGATAATCTGACATACATAAAACTTCGGAGATGGGCAAAACGCCGCACTCTTAATGTCAAGAAAGCTCATCGTCTATATTGGCGACCAATCGGCGACAGGAACTGGGCTTTTGCCACAAATGAGGATGACCCTAAAAAGCTAGTTTTACACACAGATTTTGCTAGCAGTAGCAATAATTATGTGTTGGTAAAAGGTAATAGAAGTCCCTATGATGGCGATTTGGTATATTGGAGTACTAGGTTAGGTAGACATCCGGAATTACCTAACAGACAAGCGATACTTTTAAAACAACAACAAGGTAAGTGCGCTTGGTGCGGACTACACTTTCTTTCAGGAAATGTAATGGAAGTTGACCATAAAATCCCACTTTCTCAAGGAGGAAAAGACGAGTGGGATAATCTTCAGCTATTACATCGACATTGCCACGATGAAAAGACTGCTATTGATGGCAGTCAGAAGTCTGCTAATGACAATAAGATTGCACATTGAGTAGCCGTGTGCGGTGAACAATCGCAAGCACGGTTCCGGAAGAGAGGGGTGGAATGGCAACATTCCCCTCGACTCTACCTCCCGGCTGAACCCCTAGAAGAACATCAGCTATGATAGTGCTGCTGTTATCCATCAAGTTGATATATTGGTTGATTATACAGTAATTACACTGAGATTTTTTCTGATTTGCGTCCAATTTTGGGTATAGCAACGATGAACTCAGTCCAGGTTTTAAGAACTCGTGGCTCGGAGTCGGCGCAGCGGAGTGGCTCTTGCGGGCTTGCAGGATCTAGTCGGCCCAACCAGTAATCTTTCTGCCCGTAAGAGCCACCGACTCCGAGAGCGAAGCGGTCACGAGTTCTGAGGGTCAACGCTCTTATTACCGACTAAAACCCCGCTTTCGTTGCTTTTGCTCCAGTATCTCTTGCTGCTGCTGCCGCTCTCTAACAAAAACCTCATTCCAACTTTGTCCCTTGGGTGCAATTCTTTTAGCCTGGGGTAACTTTTCTATAACGACTTGGGCAGCTTCATTACCAAGATCATCATTATTAAATGCCAGCCCAATTCTGCTGATATTTTTGAGGAGTTCAAAAGGCAAGTTATCCGGGTCATCCACTGCCATGTACATTGTTCTAACTAGTGGTTGCCCCTTGTGTGCATTCCTATCAATCTCTGCCATTGTCAGCGCATCAATGGGGGAAGAACACAGGTATACTCTCTCGATTTTATCGTCAAGTTCTCCACCCAATTTGAAATGAAACCAACATGAAGAGCTTACGCTGTTTTCGGGGTACTCCGTACAACGATTGTCAAGGCGTGCGGTATCCCAAACCAGTGCGCCTGATTTTTCACCATTTAAATCTCGCTTAATAAACACCACCCGCCGCTGCTGGTCTATGTAACCTAAGCCTTGCCGTTGTAATGGCTCTACAAGGAAATTGGTTAGACCGCGTTTTTGAGTTAGGTAATTTTGTAATACTGGGCGCAGGCTTTCATCTTCTGCTGGTGGCGACCACGGAGGTTTACTCTGTTCTTGCTGTTTATTAGATGCCAGTCGTTTGTTAGCAATTAGAACTAATGCTTTAGCTTCATCATGAGTCCATCCGGCGGGACTAGCTAGGATAATTTTTTCTACATCTTGGGCTGGCTGATTATCTAACAATGCCTTCATGGCAATTTCTTTGTCGAGGTCAGTTACTAATAAGTTTTGCAAGTCAGCACTGTAATACTTGTATAACTCGGCTCCCAGGTCTGGGGTTAGCTTTGGTTTATCTGTGGCTAGAGTTTGAGCTTTATCTTCAGCAATTGCATTTATAAGTTGTTGGCTCTCTACTGGTTGCTCGACAGGATTATTCAACAGCTGCTCAATCCGCGCATCATCACGTTCTGGTTGGTAGTCAACGCCAAGATGTTTTTGCAAACCAGGGAATGTATAAGCTGCGCCTAACTGTGTGCCACTGAAAGCCTGCCCATCTTTCTGATATGAAATTCCTTTAGATTTACCGTTTCTAGTGAATCCTGTTCTCACACTAATGCCAGCTAACTGTAACCGCCAGATCAAGATGGGCATTTGAGGATGATCCACAGATGCCCTATCAATTCTCTGCTGAAGTTGCTCTTTAATAGTGCGCTCTGGTGGGGTATCGCGCTTACCCGTATCATATTCTGATTGCTCTCTTATTATGCGCCTAATTTGTCCGGTACTGGGTGTGCGCTGTAGTTTCTCTCTACTGCCTTGAACTTGTACCAAATTATAGTCAATTTCAATTTGTCGCAGCACTTTCTCAGAGCGAACATAATCCCAGGAATCATGCACTAACAGCCCTGTATCCATCCTGATGCGGCTGGCTGCAATGTGAATGTGGTCGTCATCGGTGTTATGGTGGCGAAAGATGACAAACTGATTGGCATCAAAGCCCATTTCTTTCATGTAGCGATCGCCAATCTCGCTCCACTTCTCATCATTTAATTTGTCCCCCTTAGCTGCTGACAATGAGACATGATAAACAACTCGGTCTGCATCTGAATTTAGTTGTCTCGACAGCTTAAACTCACGCGCTAACTCACGCGCATTTCTCCCAGTCATGTTGCCGCCAATTAGTTTGGCATCTTCACGGGATTCTAGATAATCTAACAGCTTGCGAAAACCTCTACCCTTCGTCTGCTTCCCAATCATCGTCTTCTTCCTCGTCTTCCGAGTCATCATCATCAACATCATCGGAGGCAATGTCTCGTCTGCACTGATGCAGTAGTTCTAAAAGTTCTTGTAACAGTTCTGGGTTGGCTGGTGGAGTATGCCCCATCTTGATAGCTGTGTTGGTGGCTTTGACAAGCTGGTTGAGATTATTCCCAATTTGTCCTAACTCCCAATATGTTTGTAGGCTAATCTTACTCAGTCGTTTGGGTAATGGACGCATCAATGCATTTCGTCTCATCAGTTCACTCGCTGATATTCCCGCATCCTGCGATTTTATGCGAATCATTTCCAGTTCGATGTCGCTCAATCTCACTGGAAAAATATGCTTTCGGACTAGGGCTTTAGACTGCTTGCGATTTGCCATAACCAGAGATTTAGGGTACAAAGCGACGCGGGGGTTTTTTAAGGGGGTGCAGCCCCCTTGAACCAGTCTGCCGTTCGAGCAAAGCGAGATAAAGCGTAAGCTTTAAGGCATGGCTGGCTTCAAGCCCAAATACGGGGGGTATAAGTGTGTCGAGTGCTACGTCTGTACGGAGGCACAGCGAGAGGCTGGGGGCGAGGAGACTACAGCGTAGCTGGGGTGACGGTTTCGGGTGATTCCGGGTGGTATTAAGTCTGATAACAGTTTAGCTGAAACCTCATAATTATATCAGTGTTTGCTGAATCACTGCGACGGCGTAGCTGGAGTGTCTTGGCTACAGTCAGCAATAGTCAGCACCAGGGGAACATAGCAACAGCGTAGCTGGAGCAGGAGAAATATATGAGCATCTAATAAATGATGGTGACGGCGTAGTGGCAACAAAAATTATAATCAGCGTAGCTGAAACCAGGTAAAAATATAGAGTTATACTTTTTGAAAAATAGTGGAAAATAAGGGAATTATGATCATCAATTTAATTTCATAGCAATGGTTGAGCCAAAAGATTCTGGTCAGATTACTAAAGGCAAGATTGATGAGGCGATTACTGCCTTAAAGGATATAAAGCCGAAAGAGCGCGATAGTCTATCGGAAAGAGTTGCTATCAGAAAAATGAGGCGATATATCGAGAAGCTTACGTCTGATAAGTATGGCTACACTTACGATGAAGTTTCAGAGATGCTCTTAGGTCTAGGCATTAACTTGAGCGGCAGCAGAATTAAATATTTGTTGGGTGAGGTGAAGAAAAATACTCGCCGTCACAAAACGAAAAACCAGGGTGCTAGTCCCAGTACTAATGAGCAGATAAAAGTTGAAATTCAACTGGAACCGATAGAGACTGCTAGTGAGGTTCAGTCATCCCCTCTAACTAATACTAAAAGCAAGATAAAAAATGCGAAATCAATAGAGGCAAGTACAGAGCCTTAATCACAGCCTCATAGAAAATTTTTCCATTGAACTTCAAGAGGTATGCTATCAAAAAACTGGTTTTGACATAAATTGTGCTTACTCAAGCAATCCTATATGCTTTTACAGGAATCTCAATCACAAACTTTGTGCCTTGAAAGAGTGTGGAGTCACACCAAAGATTACCGCCATGCTTCTGGGTCACAATTTGATAGCTCGTAAACAAACCTAAGCCAGTGCCTTTGCCAACGGGCTTGGTGGTGAAGAAAGGATCAAATAGTTTAGAGCAAATCTGTTCTGGAATACCTATTCCATTGTCAGAAATCATAATCATCACTTGGTTTGTATCGATTTGACGAGTCTGAATCCAGATGGTATTGAGGTTGGCTGAAATGTCTTGGAAAGAACGCCCCTGATTAGATTCTTCTAGTGCATCAACAGCATTGCTCAAAAGATTCATAAACACTTGATTAAGGGAGCCAGCACTACATTCAATCAGTGATAACTGACCATACTCTTTAATAACCTGGATCTGTGGGCGAACGGCTGTCGCTTGCAATCGATGTTGCAAAATTACCAAGGTACTATCAATCCCTTGATGAATGTCTACCACTTTCAATTCTGCTTCATCCAAACGCGAGAAGTTCCGCAGCGATAACACAATAGTAGAGATGCGCTCAGTACCGATTTTCATGGACTGAAGAATCTTGGCCAAATCTGACCGTAAAAAGTCCAGTTCAAGTTTATCCAATTCTGCGTGCAGGGCAATAGGTGGATTTGGATAGTAGTGTTGGTAAGCTTGCAATGCAAGAAGCAGACCTTGGATATGCTCAGAAAGATAAGTCAAGTTGCCATCAATGAAACTAACCGGGTTATTGATTTCATGGGCAACCCCTGCCACCATCTGTCCCAATGCAGACATTTTTTCACTGTGAATCATCTGTAATTGAGTCTGTTTAAGCGTTTGTAAAGTTTGCTGAAGAGTCGTATTTTTTTCATTCAATTCTTCAGTTCTCTGCTGAACTCGAATTTCTAGAGTTTCGTTGGTTCTAGCTAATTCGGCAAAAGCTAAACGCAGCTTGGTTTCTGCTTGTGTTCGTTCTGCAATCGTCGCTGTCAGCACAAGAATGGTGAGTGTAATCACGCCAATAAACAATTGCAGTTGGATCAAAGATTGGTTAAGATCCTGACTCACAAAACCACCTTTGCCATTGACAGTTGCGATCACAGCGAACGCAGCCACAATAAAAGTTAACAGCGTTGCACCCGGTTGCCCCAGTCGAAAGGCAGACCAGATCAACATCGGAATCAACATATACTCCAGGTGATACCCCTCACCAAAAGCAACTTTGACGATGAGAATTACCAACCCCATCAAGATAACTGGCTCTACTACGATTAACCAGAATCTCAAACGGCGTAAGGCTATTGAGTGTCGAATATAAGAGAGATTAAAAGAATCCTCTGACATTGAACTGAGGGATAACCATTGCCAAATTGGATGTTGGTTTTTTTGAATGAATTGCCCCCAACTAAGCAGAATCGGGGTGACGATAAAAATTCCCGAAACATTAGAAATCCACCAAGTTAACCAAACTGTTCCATACGCTGTCCAGGGAACTTTACCACTCAATGCCAAGCAAGCCACTCCAACAGTTGCATTGATGCTTGGCCCTACCATGCCGGTTAAGATCAAAAATTTGAACACGTCGGTGACACGTTCTAAGGGATAGCGTTGGTTGGTAGTTTTCCGCAGCATGAAGGCACCCAACATCGTCCCCAGGGTTGTTCCGATCGCAATTAAGAGAACTGGCAACGTTGAAATCACCAGGGATAAGAAACTTGTTGAATCTCGGAACGCCCAGAAGTTGGCGAGAAATGAACCCAGCAAAACACCGTACCCGATCCAGTTACCAAACAACAGAACAGCCCCCGCAGCAATTCCATCCGGGGGCCAAACTGGAGTCACATTCTGAGGTGTGGAGGCAAGATAACGTGAAATTTCAGCCATTTCATAGTAAGCGATCGCTAAAACAACGCTGCCTGCGATTTGCCTTAGCAGATAAGGGAATATAGGGGATTTTTGTTGAATCATTCGTTGTTTTGGCTGCTTGATATCAACGTTGCTTGTCTTTACATAGAATGCCCTTTTCCCTTAAGGTCGGAACATAAAGCAGCCATAAAAGTAGTTTAAAGAAGTAATTAAAATAAGCAATTTGTCAAGCTGCTTTGGTGTGGTGTTTAAATTCCGAATTCGTAATTTTTAGATCGTAAGTATTTTATTGATTTGGAAGGGGTGGTTGATTTAAGCCGTTTTAGGTGTTGAGTCACTCAGCCAAATTTTTATTACTACCGCTATTAAGACTATCTAATAGCAGGAGTAATAATTTTTTCGCATTGCAAAAGCCCCAAGAGCGCTGGGTAAATCGGCTCACGCATTCCTGACAAATATCAGCAAGGGAGGCGGTTACAGTTGGGTTAAGCTTTCGTACTGCTAGAAAGCATTACAATTCTCAAAGCTTTAGTTTAATTAGACTGATGACGTTCACCTATTCTCTATACTCAGACAATTGGTCAGAACTTGCCACTGCAATTAAGCAACTTGCCTAGTGGCGTTGTCAAAAATGTGGATTACAGTGCATTCCCTAAGAGTGAAAAAACATCACATCTAACACGCTCAAAACGCAGAGTGTACACGCTACAGGTTCATCATTGGGACAGAAACCCAGCAAATAACCACAGAGGCAACCTTATAGCTCTTTGTAGTGCTTGTCACCTTTTATACCATAGAGGTGGAAAATCAAATGTTTCACCGGGGCAGCTATCTTTGTGGTAAATAAGTATGGATGATGATACTCAAGAACTAATCGCAATTCAGCAAGAACTTTCAGGAATCAGCTCACGCCTGAGAAAAATTTTTCCGTCAACTCATCCCCAATTTGACAGCGTGTTTGAAGACGTGGGTGCAGCTTCTTATTACATTCGGGAAGCAGGTTATCGTCTAGAATCAGTTCTTATGACTGTTCAAGGTGATAGCGCAGGTTCTGCGAGTGATGCAGAGAGTGTAGAAACTGAAATTGAGTAAACTTCAGTAGGCAAACAACGAAAGAAAGTCATCAGCAAGTCAGCCCTAACAGCCGGGCTACATCTGTGTAAAACTCGCCGCATTGCCCTAGTACTAAAAACTTCGGCAACTTCCGCCACCCCCTCTAACAGGTGATCTGGTGATGACTCCGATTCAGCAATCAACATCGGGAAGTATGTACGCGCTAACCACTTTTCATCGTCGTCTAAGTCAGCCAAATTTTTATTACTACCGCTATTAAGACTATCTAATAGCAAGAGTAATAATTTTTTAAAGTGCTGCCAGCCCCCCCATCTCTGGGTAAATCGGCTCACCCAGGCTTGGGAGATTTCGGCAATTTTAGCGATCGCCTTTTGTCCAATTTTCTGGTGTGACTGCCAAAGGTGCGTGAAAGCGTTGACTATAGCGTGTCCGGTCTGCTGATCGCGGCTACCAGCTTCAATGCAGAAATCGCAGGCATCAACAACCTCTAATTTCACTCCTGGCAATTCACGATCAAGGAAACCCAAATCATAGTCAGCGCAGAAGTAGAATGTTAGCTCCACATTGGGGCGACGATGTGAACGTAATCGCCCAATCTCTTGGATGATTTCTGCACGGATCAGGTCTGTGAGATACTTTTGGAAAGTGCTGTTTTTATCTTCCAGGTTGACCCTTTCACCAGTCATCACCTGATATTGTGCGGCTAAAACACCGATGTTCTGGTAGGGAATGCCAAAACTAGCGATCGCTGCAACATCACTAAATCGATTAACACCACGCCCATCGACAAAGTGACCGTATTCTGTGCGGCCCTCGGCTTGGGTTGCAATTTGTTTCCAATCGATAATCCCAAGGGTGGGGCAGAGTTCTTTCAAGGTTTCTTTGAGGGCATTAACACGGGCAGTAAGTGGGTCAGAACGATTTTTGGGCAGTTTACCTAGCCCAGTAACGTTGACGACTTTTAAATTGTCGTAGTCTGGGCGTTGTTGCTCAATGATTAACACAGGATCATTGATGCCCAGTTTCAATTTCAATTGCTGGGATTTAAAAGTGGCATCAAGATAAATATTAAATTGGGCAGATTTAGCCAATTCAGTATGTTTGGGGTTTCGGCGGTAAATGCTGAGTACACCCCATTGAGATTGGAAACTACCATCACCTTTCCAAGCTTCAAGAAAGTCAGGCAACCAGTAATTAGGCAAGTCAAGAAACTCCCTGCCAGCCGTTCGTGCGCTGTCTTTAACTACCTTTTTGGCAGCATAACGAGCCGCAGAGCTTTTTTTGAGTTGTTTATCTTGGGTAATATCAATTGAGTCCAAGTCTTCTAAGAAAGTTAAATCAGGTTCAGAGGCTTGCTGAATCGCTTCGATATCTAAACCTGTGGGGAAAGGGGGCAGCAGCGCCCGGATGCTGGCATCATCAAACCCGTAGCGGTCAGTGGGTAAAAGGTGTTGAGTTAACAGTTGGTGTAAAACCAAGAGTGCAGGTTGCAGCTGTGACATTATATTTGGTTCCAACAGTAGCAGCTTGCCTATGGTGGTTTCAAAATCGCTGAGGTTTACATCAACACTACGCACGGGCTTGATGAGTGTTCCTGCTTCTTCCCATAACCGCCCAACGGTGAAAGTTTGGTCAGCAGCGTTAGTTAAGGTAACAGGGGTAGAGTCGGGGTGCGCTCTGAGTTCAGAATAATTTTGAATTGCACTGCGCTTAAGAGCGCGGAAGCCAAAACCGTCACCACTAGCGAAACGGCACTGATTCTTAAGGGAGCAACCGCCACAGATGGGGCTGATGCCACTCTCTTCAAAATCAAGGCTGCTAAAATTCTTGTTGCGGAAGGCGTTAAATAAGTAAGTTCTGTGACAATTGCCATCAGTGTCGGCAGTCTCACCCGCTTTAGTCCACAGTTTAAAGTCCTCACCTGTAGGAGTTTTACGGGTGGGGTCAAGTTTAAAGCCGTTGTGCCGCACTGGTAAGTCAACAAAATTCGTTTCAATTGGCAGTGTAGATGGGTTTCTGTGGTTGGCATCCTGGTAAATTAGTTTGTCAACGCCGAATAAGGTCGCTGTCAGTTGTCCCGCGTTGTAAGACTTGCCCAGTCCAGGGTGAGAATTATCTAAGATTTGTGTCCAGCCCTTGGATACAGCTTCCACCCAAGCGGTAATATGTTCTTCTGGCTGGCAGGAGATAGAGATATTGCCTGTAACTTCAGTTATGTACGGGATATTGCCGGGCTTGTAAATAATTACATTGGGCGAAGGCGTGTCAATTTCGGGTAAGGGCTGCGGTGATGGGGGCGCTTTAAATCCTTTAAATATCGAACTAAATGGAGCGATGGCTTGCTTTAATAAATTTTGGAAGCTGCTCAAGTCCTCTCTGACTCGCCCAAGTTCCCACTCCTCACGGCTAATTACTCCTTGGTTGCCGAGGTTGGGTTCATACTGCCGTTTAGGAAAGCGAAAGCCATACTGTTTGGCAATGTGAAACAGTGTACCGATCGTAATCCCTCCACGCCGAAAACTGCGAATTTTAGCGTGGATGTTCCAAGTTGAACCCTTGATACTGGGCGACCACTGCTCGGCTATAATTTCCGCCTCAGATGCCCCATAGTGATTAACCAGTGCCATCAGCACTTGACGGCATTCGTCATAGTTACCGCTTCCTGGGGTGCGTGGTGGGATGAATGAAAGCGCGTTCTGGATTAGCTGGTCAATATCCCAGCCTTCAGCCAGAGAAACCTCACGCCACTCTTTACGCCGTGACTCAATTTCTTGAATTCTTTGCTGATACTCAATACGCTCAATTTGCGCGATCGCAATCGCCTCACTTATCCATTCGGCTGGTAAAGTGGCTTTAGGGTTGACTAGCGGAAATTCGGCTTCTGTGCTGCCGTAAAAAACACGGCTTGCGTCTTTACAAGCTGGATCATGCGGTAACTGCTGCATGAGGAAGCGTGTACAAGCTTCTACAGTATCAGCGCCTTGGACATATTCGGGGAGAAGAAAAACCAGCCGGAATTTATGCCACTCTGGTTTATGACTGGCAGTGGTGTAAATTAAAGCACAGTGTTTTTTAATGAAGGGATGGGCTAGGGCTTCTTCTATGGTTAATTGGTGATCGTAAACTTTGATAGAATTTCCATTCTCGTCTTTAATTGGCTTGTCATAAGCATCACGGGCAATATTAGAATTATCAATGTCGAGTAGTAGCCACTGAGAACCGATCACATTGGCTTTACTGCGCCATTTACCACCCAGCAAGCCAGCACAGATGGCGTGACCTGCTTTTATGTGTTGCTGGACATCGGCTAGAGTGCCTTCTACATCAATGAAGTTAGCGGCCAGCTTCTTAAAGTCCCAGTCTTTGTTTGTGCCAGTGGCGTTAAACGCAAACTTGATTATCCGACTCTCAATCAACTCAAGTTTTGTCTTTACAAAAGAAAAAGTTTCTGATTGGCCTGCTGATTGCGCCGATACTGAGTTATGAGATTGTTGTAATGGTGACATGAAATATTCCTCCTGAAGTGTGTTGGAGGAATTGGAGCTATCCCGAAAGTAATCTTCTAATACAAACGTTCAGAAATGTAAAAACAGAAAAATCCTAAACTGCTCTTTCTGTCTGGATTGCTGGTGTTACAATGGCTTAACACCTTGAAAGGTTTGATAAGATTACTATTAGGGATATTAATTAGGCTTGCACACCCGATAACCCCAATTCCACGTGAATAAAAATCAGAAAACCTCGGTATCCCAACGGGACACGGGGTTTTCACCTTTTAGCCTATCTGTACTTGGCTAACCAAGCCCTGACAAACTCGGTTACTTCCTCCTCTTGAATAACAAACGCAGTACCTTTTCTCCTGAGAGCCAGAATTTTCATACTTCCCACCTCCGAATAAAGATGTTCATTGTGAGTTTGAACCGCCTTGGTAGGAGGCCATAAGACCAAAACTTTTGCTGTGGGAGTCTTTTGAGCTTCACGGGAAGACATCAAAAACTTATCTCTGTTCTTGTTGAGCCACTTCTCGTAATCTGCTAACTCCACAAGTGGGCAGGGTTGCCACAGTTTTAGTCCATTTTTGTCTTTGCGCTTGACTTGTAAAACCTCTCTAGCTTCGTTGTAGACAATCTCTCTCTCCCCTTTTGAGCGAATGGAGATAAACAGGTGAGTTGTTCGTGGAAATCTAATAAACAAGTCGATAGGGTTGTTGTCTTCTACGGGAATTACCGGGAAGACTTGTACATCTAGGCTTTTAAACTCATCAAAAAGTAAGGTTCCTAATTTTTCCAACCGCGCAAGTTTTTGAGTTACTACCAACGGCTTGTAAGCCAATCCAAAAAGTAGCCAACCCAACGGATGTATCCCACCACCTGTAGCCAGCGCAGCAGCACCAGCCGCTAGAGCTTGAGTGGACGCATAGTCTTTCGCCTCCCTAATTTTTTCAAACGCCGCTTCGTTGTGCAGTGGGAGTTGAAAATCGCTTGATAGGTCTTTCACTGTTAACATTGGCGACATCAAAAAATAATGATGTGAAATAGTACTAGCTGCTCGATTTTGCCTTATGGGGCTAACGTGCCTATGAGTTTACACCTCGCGGCTCACGCTACATCTTTCACTGTAAAACCTTTGCTACACCACTGAACTAGCAGCCATCTATCAGATTCTTTATCTAAAGCTGGCTTAAGGCGGAAAGCAAAAAAATCTTCCCAAGCCTCTATACCGTGTTGTGTAACGAATTGTTTTTCAACTTCTTTAAAACGTTCCCAGTTGCGATCCGCGATCGCGGTCAGCATTGGGATTAATTCGCTAACTGGTATTTGGGTAGTTGTTTCACTCATCTGGGTGGCCCTCAAAAATACAAATTATTGGTAAAGGTTCTATCTTGGTATCGACAACTTTAACTAATCGTATTCCTCTTTTTCTGCCTATCCTTTTGCAGTTTTGCTCTGAAGCGGCAGGTAGCCAATATCTAGTTTCGGCTAGTGGATCAAATTTCCCCTCAACACGCTCTATCCCGTCATTTGGCTGATTTTCCTCGGTCAAATTACCTCCTGATTTTGTTCTGCGCGATCGCGTTAGTCATTTGTCCTTTTCCTCCTTTTTCTTGTCTATCGCTTGCTCAAGCAGCATTGTTATGAGGTTGTTAACGGTTCGATGCTCATCCTCAGCCCATTCCTTAAGAAACTCGTGCTTATCTGGGTCAAGGTAAACCATGACTCGTGGCTTTTTACTAGGCATCTGTACAGGTACATATAAGTACTATCGCTTGTCAGCAATTGTCACCCTAATAAGAAAATTTGGGAAGGGAGTTGCACTTGTCAGTACCTGCTGCTACTATATTAGTGTCAAGGTTATCGATGCGTCAATAACTTAAGGCAGACGCAAGTAAGACCCAAGCACAAAACGTTAAGGCGATTTCCTTTTGAGGGTTGCAAGGCTTGCAAGCGCTGACTTTGACGACTAATCTTCGCTATTTATCAGCACATCTGCATAGCGGCCGCTTTATATCTGCGGTCGCGGTAATTGTGCGTGTTTGAACCTTGAAAACTACATAGATCAAGTATGGATATCGATATTAAAAAGTTGCCTTTTTCAGTTTGGTGGCAAATCTCAGAAATCAATGGAACTTGGGCAACTGTCGCTTTCAAAAGATGGACACAGACTGTAGACGCAAGCATCCTGCAAGCAATGAATCTTGAGGAATGCTTGCGGTTGCAGACACTCTCAACTACAGCTTTGAGTGGGCTTGTAAGCAATTCAAAGTCCACAGAAATAAACAAAAAGAAGGATAAGGATTTATGCTCCACCAAAACCAATTACGAAGGTTAGAAGCAATAGATCGCTGGCTCAGAGAAATCCGAGATTCTAAGGAATTTGGGCAACTAGAATACTCCCCAGATGTGATGCTAGGAGATGCAATACAAGCAGTGGGTGAACTACTTGACGAACACGAATCCTATGATTACAAGCCCACGAATTTTACTGATTCTGAGTGGCATTCATATCTAGAACAAAAGCCAGTAATGCACATTCGCCGCGTGAAGAATTGGCGTGAAAAGATTAACTCATTCATACAAGATGCTGCGTCAGAAGTAGCAATTCTGAGCTTACTAACAACAGGTTTTATGGTAGTTGGTACTATCTTTTGTCACGGCGTTGACCGCATTGAACAAAGCAAAGGCGAGGAATATCAACCCACATGGATTTACAACGCCAAGATTTTTGAAGGAAGTGCCATTGCCTCTATCGCGGTCTTCCTGGGTGCAAGCTTGACGAGCGCGTGTGTCGCGGGAGATAAAAATGATGATTGATAAAGAGCTTGTAGGATGCGTCACGCTATTGAGCCAGAGCAAAACTTACTGGATCGACGGAACCCTGTACAGATATTTAACCAGTAGCGACAGTATCAGATACACCCAGTACTATTTCCGTCCTTTACCGCGTCAGTCTAAAAGTGCTGATTTAAAGCTCAATCGTGACAAAGTGCTAAGGCGTTGCTATGAAATTCCGAGCTTATATAAACAGCACACAGCAGAGATAAATCACAACTCAATACAGCTGAGTTTGTTCTAAACCTTGGTAACATCTACCACCGCGCAAAACATCCAAAGGCTTTGGTACAAGCGCGTCAACTAGTCCAAAAGGGGCGTATTCGTGGGGGTAAAAGGAATTTTGTCAATATATCAGAAACTCTGGCAAGCCTTGTTATTGCGTGATTATAGCCGACGAAAAAAAGAGAAAGAAAAATTTTCAGAGTTATTTTTCAGAGTTATTGATAGGTTTCAGCTAGCGGGTTGTACCAAATACCCCTTTTCAGCTAATTGCATACATCAAAAACCTTGGACGCATTCGGAATACGCATCGATTTTATACACACCTAAGTAATAGTTAGGGGTTAATGTGGCAACGAAACAGTATATCGCTAAGTATCATCAGCTAAAACAAATTTACGAGCGTGAGTTAGGAAAAGAGATTGCTGATATCACTTGGTATCGAGTGGTGGCTACTTTAAAACAGCATTTTAATTTCAGCGTACTGAGTAGTGACGCTCAAAAGATAGTTGAGACATTCGCCGGATTTAAACGGCGCTACGGCAGCTTTACAGGTCGGGGTGAGGGGTTTAGTGAACGCTGGCAAGCATTCAGACATTTCTATGAAATGGATGCTCAATATCAGGGGGGAGAGTTCTTAAAGCTTCTTGCAGAGCATCTAAAAATCAATCTTGACGACGTACCGCGTAGCACTCCTTACTACTGGTTTGAACGTGCTGAACTATCTTTCAGCGCTGAAAATATTTACCACTGCAAAGATTTAGCGCTTGTTGCGTTTGTTGCTGCTAAATGGGCAATCAACAAACGTTCGCAACCGATGAAATCCACAAACACAAAAGTTTTAACACTAGCCCTCTAAGGAGCAATCACCATGTCTGACAAATTTACTAACAATGTCCGCGCTCGTTTGTACAAACAGGGTTATCAAGGATTTACCAAGGACGATTACACAACGGCAGCGATCGCTGTAGAGTGCGATGACCTTGACAATCCCACCAAAGAGCAATTGAGTCAAGCCGTTGACTATCTAAAAGGAAAAACAACCAGTCGATTATCTGTAATTGATGAACCCATTGAAGAAACCTTGACAGTAGAGGCAGAAGAAGAACAGCAAGAGACTGATCTTCAAACAGGGGCGCTGACCGTGCAAGAACCAGAGAATCAGATTGTGCTGACAGACCTTGAAAAGCAAGCCCTCGTTGCAGATATTGCACAGGGAGCGGGAATTGAACTAAAAGCGGCGGATGTGAAACAAATTACAGTGTCCATTGCTTCCACCTTCGCATCTAGAAAGGAGTTAAACGAGGCGATTTTTAACGCGCTCGTCCACTTTGCAAGGGAATTCAAGAATCAAGAAGTATCCAAAATCCGACGCAAAGCCGACGAAATCAGGCAGACACTCGCAGAGATGGATGATGTTGCTGGCAGTGAACTGACGCAAATCAAGCAAGCGATGGAGGCCACCGCCCTGGACTACAAAAGCCAGTTTGCAGACCTCGCGTTATCTTTCGCCGGAATTATCGATTAAGCGCTCAAATAAGCTCACTTACAAGCATTTGTTGATTGGGCTTGTGGGGATACCGTTACTAATTGCACTCGCGGCTCCCCTCTCTCAATGGTTTATGACGGAATGTTGCACATACAGGAATCAAAAACGTGAAGCATATCAAGAATCTAGTCGGCAAGCATGGTAAAAAGCTAAAGGCAAGGGCTGAGAAATTAGGCGTTGCAGACAGCTTAATCATGGGTTGCATCAATGGTGACGATGCCGCGCTGACAAAAGTGGGGTCAATGGGCAACGAGGGCGAACGCATCTTAACCATCATGCCCTACATCACAGATAACCTGTCAGCGTTCATCAAAGGCACTGAGGAATATAACAAAGGGCTAGCAGAGATTTACAAGCAAGCTGGTGCGTCTGGTATTGCTCTCGATAAGACATCTGCTGATTTAACGATCGCAAATTTAAAGTATGGTCACGAACGCTCAGAAATCGGATTGAAGCTGTCCAGCGACCGCACACTAGAGAATCAGCGCTACAGAGAAAGCATCGACCTAGTTAAGCTCAAGGCTTACATCGATTATCACATGAGCAAAGTTGACCATCTGGCGGCTGCTAAATCGCAGTTAGCCCGACCTGTGAAGGCACAGCTAGACGCTGACAGGACTTATGAGACGGAAAAGGCAAAACACCTACTAACATACGGTGAAAGCTCAGACCTTGATTTAGTACCTCGTAAGTCATTTACGACTAATAAATTAGTGCAAGCGTTCCGTACTGCTGTTTCTACGATTTTCGAGTAATCAGCATAGCAAAATCCCCTACTAAGTTACCGCTCAGTAGGGGAAATCAAAATTTGTCATTAGAACAATGTTAGATGAATTTAACACCTCACTGCAAGACGGGGACACCGAACAATCACTCGATTATCAAGATTATCCTGATACTGCGTTTACCCAGGATGAACAAGAAGCTATTAAAAGATTCAAAGCGAAGGAAATTGAAAAGCTTAATCGCAGTCGCGCTGTTCTTAAAGGTATTGAATCTTGCGGCTGGGGTGTTACTTCCTATTGCTTGGCCAAGTATTTAGTAATAGCTACAGGCTCGGCGGGGCTAATGCCTGCGGTCGCTATTGTGTTGGGAATTAATCAAATAGTTAATCGTGATTTATTGGAGTTCACCGTAAACAAGTCTCCTGAAGGATGGGTTTTTACGGACATGGACAAGGCAATAAAATTTCTCTTTCAAACAATATTCGGATGCTTTATTTTGTGGACTGCCATCGGCGATTTTTACGCGACTTTGCAGAACTCACACAAGACTTACGACAACATCAAAGCAACTGTAGAAGATTTTAACCGTCTGCCAGAATCAGACAAAACTATTGTGTTTTTGGTGGGTGCATTAGTGGCAGGTAGTGTTGTTTACGGCATCCACAAATCCAAGTCATGAAGGCTCAACCCCTACTGAAAATTGGTGCTGTCACAGCTTTACTTCTGGGGCTTTTCAGCGCTTATTACTATGGGCAGACACCGCACCCTTATCAATTTACTGAGGTGCGATTTTGCCCTACTACCGCGAACAAACGCAAGTTTGGGAAGTACTATAACAAACCCGCAAAATCACAATCGGTACTTGATAATAAATACTGTCGTTTCAAGTACAGATTGCTCACAGAAGTATGGAAGTCACGACAGTTTAATGATGTTGTGTCTCTCCCTGACGGTGCTTTCATTACGTCAGATTTGGCTCCATCAGAGAATCCTAGTCTGTGGTTATTAGTCGCGCCTGCTTTTGTCTGGATGGGTTATTACTGCTGGGCTGCAAAAGATGAGATTGATAACGAGTCAAGTTTTCAACGTCTGGAATATTTTAAGACAGCTATTAAGCGCCAAGGTTTAGTTACTAGGACTGAGCGCGACTTGCAATCACATGAATCAGAGCGGATTAAGGACAAGCATAAAAAGGACATCGACAGACGCGCTGATAATTTGTTAGTCCAAGAACGCTATATCTCTCTTGAGGAATTGCAGCAACAGTATCAGCGTCAATCAGAGCTTGAAGATTTACAGTTTGATAACACTAAAAAACAGTTCGCGGTCGCTGACTCCGTAGCTGACAAATCCATTGCTGAAAACAGAAGAGACAAGCGCAAAGCGGACGCAGAAAACATCAATCCCAGTAGTGAAAAAGTATCGGCTCCACAAGGCACGAGCGCCCAAGAATTAGTTCAACTCTTGAAAAATCATGAGGGCGGCTGGCTATGGGATGTCATCGAATCAACAAAACCAGTTTGGGTGCTAGGGGGTCAAGGTAGTGGTAAAAGCAGTTTTGCTGCATCAATTGTTATGTGTAGGAAGGCGATTTTTGATTGGAATATTACATCAATCGTTGACGCTCATGGACATAAGAACAGAGCCAAAGCTTGGAAGTTGTTGATTCCTTTAGAGCCGGAATTAATCGGCGAACGCAACGATTATTTAGCTATTGGTGAGGCAATGGATGAAGCTGTTCAACGTTGGAGCGACCGCACAGAAAACGACACCCCTATTCAAACCCTTTGGGATGAATTAACACAACTTTCTATGCAGCCACAGTGTAAAGAATCAGTCAAAAAATTTGTGAGACATTCACTTACTGACGTTCGCAAGGCTGCCGAATATCTAGTTTGCATTGCTCATGCTTTTACTAATGCAGCTTCTGGTAATGCTGAGGGTTTTAATGACTTAAGGCAAACCGAAGCTATCCAAATCAAGCGCAAGTCAAAGAACGGTCGCGTACCTCTAAATCATGCTGAAATCAGTGGTCTTTATGATGACGACGGAAATCTGATTGAATCGGAGCGCGTTACAGTCCCAGACTGGTTTTATCCTGATAGCTTGCTCAGATTTATTAGCGCTCGTTAGATAAATATTTCTCGTGAGTCACCAAACCTGAAAACTTTGTCGATTAGTCGATTAAAAATAGTGAGGTATTTACATTTATGCACCCAATAGAATTTAAGAAAAAATGGCAGTTAACTTACGACGAGCTAGTACAAGTCTTAGGTTATCAAGGTGATTATACTGTCCGTTCCTGGGGTACGAATGGAAGACACAAGCGCAATCCTCAAAATGTTGTTTACGTCGCTTGCAGACTTCTAGATGAAAAATGGTCATAAAAATTAGAGGTATTCAACTGGTACACTTTTACTCTTGCTAACCAGGATGTTACCAGCAGGTCATCAAGTCCTTATCGTAACTTTCTGCGTGGTTGCTCATTTGACCCCCAATAGAGCCTTTATTATTAACTTTTAATTAAAAACGTAAAATTTCATTTTTCTTATATTTTGTTCAAACTGTCAAGCTGAGATTGCACAAAATTAGAAGATTTTTTCCTATACCTTTACTAATAGATAGGAAAGGATATAAACCATGAAGAATAGAACTTTGCTTAGTAGTTTACTACGCAGCAGTGTTGTTGTTATCGGAATGCTGGCAGGAATGTTGTCATCTACTACGCCAACAATGGCAGAAATAAGTGACAAGCCTATACAGAATCCAATACTTATTAGTTCAGGAGCTAGTTTAAGAGATTTACATTCAGATTGTACTGGTGATTCTCGATCTGCTGAATGTGTATCAGCAATTCATAGGGCTTGTAATCTACGTAGTGCAGGTGCTGGTATAGCACAGGAATTAGGAAATGGAGTATTTGGTGTAGCTTGTTTTGATCCCAAGTGGTATGGCGAAATATCACTTTCTGAGCTTAGTGGTCATCACTCCGGGTGCAGTAGCATGGGAAATTCTCAATCTGCTGAATGTGTATCAGCAATTCATAGGGCTTGTAATCTACGTAGTGCAGGTGCTGGTATAGCACAGGAATTAGGAAATGGAGTGTTTGGTGTAGCTTGTTTTGATCCCAAGTGGTATGGCGAAATATCACTTTCTGAGCTTAGTGGTCATCACTCCGGGTGCAGTAGCATGGGAAATTCTCAATCTGCTGAATGTGTATCAGCAATTCATAGGGCTTGTAATCTACGTAGTGCAGGTGCTGGTATAGCACAGGAATTAGGAAATGGAGTGTTTGGTGTAGCTTGTTTTGATCCCAAGTGGTATGGCGAAATTTCTATACAATCTGAGTCTTCGGTTCGCTTCCCCATAAAGCTAAACTCAGGGCAAAAAACCATCGGAAGTCATTGGTACATGGAAACCGATGTCACAGTTTCTAATAATGGCAGAATTGATGGTGTAACCAAAACAAAATCTTGTCAGAGACAAGGCTTTACGGGGGGAGTTTGGATTGCTTTGATAGACAAAGAAAGCGCACAGGACGCTAATATTCTTCACATCACCCCTGTACAGCATTATGGAATTAACGGTAAAGACCCGTTTGGTGGATGCAAAGATAGAACAGATCCGTGGAGTGATACATTTCCAGCAGACATATCAGATCGGATACGTGGAATTGTTATCTATCAACACCACACCCCTAAGGACATAGTAACAAAAGAGGATGTTTATGAAGCTATTCGATTAGGAGTTGAAATATATAAAGCATCTCAAACAGGTCAATAAAATACGCTCACAAGCGCTTAAGTGATTGTGCGACCTGTCAAGCTTTTCAGCCCTAAACGACTTTCATTTTCACACCAGTACCCTACTTGTTTATCTGTCCCCAAATAGCGCAGCAACACTTGAATTATTTCTGGAAGTTTTTTTAAAGGCTTCTTGGACTTCAGGTTTCGCTTTTGCGCTGCGCGGACGGGTCTAGAGGTTTTACAAAGTATTCGTCGAGACATTGGTAATAAGGCCAAAGACGAAATGAGTCAATCGAAGGTCGTAATTGACGACATGACTCAATCCTCTGTCGTCAATTGCGAATAATACCCCACCCTGTTCTCTTCTCGGGAGCTGTGGAACATAGAAGGCACAGCCAGTAAGTATAATCGGAACTTTGATATCAGTGCCTTGCTCTATGAGAGCAGATCATACCTGCAAGTGGTCATCGCGCTATAAGCATAAGCAAGTTTAATCAGCCAACGAAAGAATGCGGGTTGTAGCGGTCGTGCTTTCGGGCTGATTGATAAGTCTGGGTTAATCGGGTGCGATCGCTCACGAAAGAATAGGCTTTTTGGTCAGTTACATTGTGTAAGTAAAGGAAGATCATGTAGGATTGGAGATTGGAGATTGCCGATTGCAGATTGGGGGAGTTATGGATAAGGAGCAGTTTAAGGAGAGAACCCAATCGTTTGCTCTACGGGTGATTAATTTAGTTGAAGCTTTACCGAAAGACCAAACAACCTCACAAGTCATAGGCAAACAATTACTCCGCTCAGGAACGTCAGTAGGAGCCAATTATCGGGCAGCGTGTCGTGCCAAATCAACGGCTGAACTGATCACCAAGCTCAATATTACATTAGAGGAAGCCGATGAATCGCTTTACTGGATGGAACTAATTGTAAAGGCGAAATTAGTGGACTCTAAATTGCTTCAGAACTTAATGCAGGAAGCTAACGAAATTGTATCAATGCTGGTGGCCTCCCTTAAAACCTTAAGGTCAAAACCGAAAGATTCCCGAATTTATAACCCCAATTAATCAATCTCTTGCTTCAATCTGACTTCTACAATCTCCAAAAACAATCTGCAATCTTCAATCTGCAATCTTCAATGAAATGAAAATAAATCGTTTCGGCAGGGCAGAAATCCTCACCCCCGACCAAATTAATCTCCTATTTACTGAGGGGTTTGTCAACCCACGCGATCGCGCTCTATTCGGCGTGTGCCTTTATGCTGCTTGCCGGATTAACGAAGCCTGCACGTTAGCAGTAAATGACGTGTTTGGCAGCAATGGTGTTAGGGGGGTGTTGGTATTACGCAGCGTCAACACCAAAGGTAAGCGAGACACCAGGGAAATTCGAGTGCATCCCAAACTAAAGCAGTATTTAGAAGAGTACAACCCCAATCGCCGCAAGGAGTTTTTGTTTCCGGGGCGGCATGGGCTGGGACACATCCACAAGGTCAGTGCTGATAAAATCCTCAGAGATACCTGTGCGCGGCTGGGGATTGAGGGGGTTAGTACCCACAGTTTTCGGAGGACTGCGTTAACCAGGATGAGCGATGCCGGGATACCGTTACGCCACATTCAGGAGATATCGGGTCATCGGACTTTGGCAGCTTTGGAGCGCTATCTGGGGGTGACTGAGAAGCAGAAGCAGAACGCGATCTCTGCTTTGGATTTTTGAATATTTCTGTACCAGATTCACACGGGAGGAGGTTGCACTGAATTAGCGATCACTGCTACATTTTATAAGTTTGCTTTGGAACCCTTACAGTTTGATGACCTTGTGACAAAATAAGTTGCACATCGCGTTAGTTATTCTGTAAGTATCAGCACTTCAAGCTTGAATTTTGTGAACAACCCGCAAAAAAAGTCCAAAAGCTTACAAGATATCCTCCGGCAACGACAGCAATCAGGCTTTGTTGGGCGTGAAGAACAAGTTAGCCTGTTTCGTCAAAATCTGGAATTGTCCCTGGAAGACTCGCGCAGGCACTTTCTGTTTAACGTTTGGGGTCAAGGGGGTGTAGGTAAAAGCACACTGTTACGCCAGTTTCGCAAAATCGCGGAGTCAGCGAAAATGATTGCCGCTCATACAGATGATAGTGAAAAATCTGTCCCTGAAGCTATGGGTCGTCTGGCTGAACAGTTGGAACAGCAAGATTATAAACTGCCGCAGTTTACAGAACGCTACAAAGTTTATCGTCAGAAGCGGCAAGAATTAGAAAGCGATCCCGAAGCACCTCAGGGATTTTCGGCTTTTGTGGGAAAAACTGTGGCAAAAACAGGTGTGCTTTTAGCGCGTCGAGTTCCGGTTGGGGGGGCTGTATTTGACTTTATAGATGAGGATGCTGTAGCCTCGCAAGCTGGGGAATGGGCATCTTATGTAGCGAAGAAATTAACCAATAAAGACGAAGTTCGCTTAATTCAAGAACCTGTGGAAGTGCTGACTCCGCTATTTTTGCAGGATATTGCCAAATTAGCGGAAAAGTCTGGCGTTGCCTTATTTTTCGATACTTATGAATGCACCGAAGATTTTCTCGATAACTGGCTGCGGGAAATTTTAGAAGGTCGTTACGGTGAAGTTCCTCTAAATATATTAGTTATTATCGCCGGACGGCAAGAATTAGATAAAAATCATTGGGCACCTTACGAGGGTTTAATGATTCGTTTTACTTTGGAACAGTTTACGGAAGAGGAAGCCCAACAGGATTTGACTCGTAAAGGCATTACTAACAGTCGGGTTATTGAAGTTATTTTACATCTTTCTGGACGCTTGCCGCTATTAATAGCAACTTTGGCGGCTGAAAGTCCCAATGACCCCAGTCAAGTAGGTGATTTCAGTGGTACGGCTGTCGAACGCTTTTTAAAATGGATTGACGATCCCAAGCGGCGACAATTAGCTTTGGATGCTGCAATTCCGCATTGTTTAAATCGAGATGTGTTAGTGAAGTTGCGAGGAGAAGATGAAGCTGACGATCTGTTTAACTGGCTGAAAGAAATGCCGTTTATCGAAGAACGTACTGAGGGCTGGGCTTATCATGAAGTCGTCAAAACGCAAATGCTCCGCCACAAGCGTCTTTCCTCTCCGCAAAGTTGGGCTGACCTTCATGGCAAGTTAGGAGAATATTACGACACCCTGCGAAATAATTTACAACTAAATGAAGAAAAAAAACAGCGCGATAGTACTTGGCAAAGTCACGCTTTAAATGTTTTGTATTACGGCTTATGTCAAACACCCCAAAAAAGTTTACCTGTAGCTCTCAATGATTTTCTTGCTGCTTTCGACAATGAACGTTCTTTTGCTTTGCGCTGGGCAGAAACGATGGTGCAAGCTGGTAAAAATGTAGATAATGCTGAAGTTCAACGTTGGGGGGAGCAGCTAGTTAATGGGTTAAAGGCTTATGAGGAGGATTGTTATGAAGTTGCTGTGGAAATGTTTACAGCACTGCTAAAGCATTCTGAAATTCAGTCTCAGGGGCGATCAATTGCTTTAAGTCGGCGAGGTAATATTTACCGCTTGATGCAGCGCTACGAAGAAGCTCTCAAAGACTTTGACCAAGCCATTGAACTTAATCCTAAATATCACTGGGGGATCGCACGTCGAGGTTTAACTTACTGCTTGATGCAGCGCTATGAAGAAGCTCTCAAAGATTTTGACTGTGCCATTGAACTTGACCCCCAATGCACTTGGGCGATCGCTTGTCGAGGTAAAACTTACCGCCGGATCAAGCGTTACTCAGAAGCTGTCAAAGATTTCGACCGAGCCATTGAATTAAATCCTAAGTATCACTGGGCAATCGCACAACGAGGTTATGCTTATCTGATGCTGAAGCGCTACCATGAGGCTATTGAGAACTTAAACTGTGCTATCAATTTAAAACCTGACAATGATTGGTCTTTTTATAGCCGAGCTTTAGCCTATCAAGCTCTCAACCAAGTAGACAAAGCACGCGCTGACCTTAATAATTCCACCCAACTTGTTCAACAAAATTACCAAAAAAATGCTAGAGACTGGCGCAATACCTTCAATCTCGCTCTTTACTATCTAACTAGTGGAAATGTTGAACTATCACAGCGCTTGTATCAATATGAACTCTCCAGCCATGCACCCTTAGAGCGTATCCGTGAAGCAATTCGTGACTTAGAAGACTTTTCCAGCATCTTCCCTGAGTATGTTGAAGCTCAATCTATGCGGAAATTCTTGCAGTCTTCGCTAACTTAAGTTTTTGTCAACATATAGGCGATAACCCAAGGAGTTAAAGCTCGGCTTATCGCGCTTTTAAATTGAGTCGATAGAAAAGAGCGCTCGCTCACCACCTGGGGTTAAAAGCGAAATAGATTGTTTCTAGCTAAATGTCACCACAAATGTTTATTTGATTATCATCACGTCCCGATACCAAGATAGAAAAATGTCGTTCGATGTTATTACCTGTACCATCAATATAATTACCTTGGTATCGATGAGGGTATATCTTCACGCTAGGACGAATATAACGAGCATTAATGCCAACTCGCGGTTGATTTGATCGATTAGGAGGAGAACTATGTATGACTTTTTCGGTGAAAATAATAATCTGACCAGCTTTTGCTGGTACTGCTTGTATTTCGTATTCAGTTTCATTAAACTCAAAGACTTTTGAATATAGCTTTGCTTTTTGCCAAGACATCTTTTCATTTGTTAATGCTGAAAAAGCACCTTCGTTTGCTGGGACTTTCACTGCTTTGAACTTCTGTTTGTGTGTACCATTAGCGAAGTACAAACAACCATTTTCTAGCGTAGAATCTTCAATAGCTAACCAAATAGTTAAATCCAAGACATTTTCATGAGCAGGAAAAAGTAAAGTTTTCTTTTCAGGTTCGATTTCTTCGGCGATCTCATGTCCATAATAATCTACAGCTTGATGCCAATTGATTCCTTTTTGTCCTGGCAGTTTGTAGAAAATGTTTGTTCTCCATAACAGTAGATTAGGTTCACCCAGTTGATTTAAGCGCCCTACAATTCTATCGTCTTTCAACAATTGAGCTAAAGGCTTACAAGACAAATGATGTTCTCGTGTAGTTTTGTAGCCTAAAAAAGGATTATCAAATTCTATTAATAGCTTCCCGTCTATCTTAACAAGCTGACCCTGTGCTTTTAAGTATTCTTTGATAGGTTCAATCTCTACTAGAGAAAAGGTATCAAGTGGTCCCAGCCATCCTTTTTTTTGAAAATCTAAAATTTGAGATTCAGTGAGCGAAAACATTTTTTTCTCCATTTTATCAATTGAAAGTTGCTAATTATGCAATCATTTTTAGAGCCATTTTCAATTTTCAATTTTGAATTGGGTCATCTGGTGGTGGATGCCGCCCAATTTCTCTATCAGCAGCGCGAATATTAATTATTCTGGCTCGGTTGAATCCTAATGCTGTGACTGTGGCGCGTCCTGTTGGTGTCAAACCGATAATCGAGAGCGTATCTTTTGACCAAATAAAGTGTTCTCGCCAACTATCAGTGCGAGGATTGAATAAAGGTACTTCAGATAACGACTTTTCATCAAAGGCTTTAAGTTTATCGGATTTTTGGCGATTACAATGAAAACAGGCCAAAGCTAAATTATCAATTAAATTAGCACCACCTTTGGTAAGAGGAATTACATGGTCTACAGTGAAGGAAACATATTGCCATTGTTCCGATGCGTGACAATATTCGCACAGAAACTTGGCTCGTTGTCGTACTTGATTTTGAGTAGCTTCACTAATGTAACGATTCGCAGACAAACCTCTAATTCCCTATGATTCACTTTGGTTTTGAGTTAGCGATGAATTTCTGAGCATCCGATTCACCAAACTCAGATAATCGTCTAATTCTTCATATTCATCTAATTCTTTTTCTTCCTCTAAAGTAAGTGCAGATTCTTTTTGTTTAATTAATAATGCTTCAATTCGCCCCTGTACTAAGCTGGAAGCTCGAAATATCGGTACTCCTTCTATTAGCTCGATGCGGACAGCACCATCTAATGGTAAACTGTTGGGCAAGTGTGACAATTTCATAGGTAAATTGATTGTCATAAATTACTTTATCCAAACTGTCGGTGAGATAATTTTAGCTGACTTGTCATCTAAATAGAAATTGTAAACAGGTTCTCCTGATAATTCACAACGAAGCGGCTCAAGAATTTTAGTGAACGGATTCCAAACTGCTGTTACAGTCCGTTTTACTTTCTTTCTTTGCAACTCACACTGAATATGTACCGTAGGGAGATGGATAATCATTGCACTGTGCAACCAAGCTTCTACACTCATTGCATAACGCTCTTGGATATCTAACAATTTTCTCTCTAACTCTCTATTAGTGGCTTCAATTCGTGCTAATTCTTTGTCTTGTTCATCACCAATCAATTTTTTTAACTCAATCTTGTTGCGAATCGAGTCGCTAATCGTGTTGTAATAATCCTTGAGTCTTTCTTCATCCCTAGCTCTAGCTCTTGTTAATTTAGCTTGCCAATTATCTAGAGATTTTCCAATTAATATTGCACTTTGATGTTCGATTAACCTCAACAACTCTTCAATTGGCATCGCCAATGGTGTCTCTTGATGCTCCACAGTCATTAGGTCAGACTCCCAAAACAAAGCATCACCAATTTCTACTGGTGTTACTCCTGTTATTTCATTGATAATGAACGAAACTAAACCAATCCTTTTCTCTGAAGCATTCGCTGTGTAAGCCACATTACACAAGATGTAACGAGTAATTTCTGGTTTAGCATCTAAAAAACGAATTAAGCCATTTTGAGGTGCGAGTCTCTCCAATAAAATTTTCTCAAAACCTGTGTTTTTCAGATGTCCATCGAATTTAACACTCAACGCACTAATAAGTCCTTTAACAGCTAATAGTTCAGATAGCTTATTTAAGACTTCTGAATGATAGGTGACAAAAACACTTTGGGGTACATCAGCAATAGTTGTAAAAGTAACCTCTTCTGGGAGCGAAAGCAGCGATGCTATGTTTTCCGTCAACAACACATTCAAAATGTGTTCACCAGCAGGCTCTGCTATCCCGTCATGCAGAGAAACAATTTTTTCTAAGGTAGCAATAATTGGGTCTGATAACATATTCAATCAAATCAATCTCTCAAGCTTCAAAATCTTCGCCGAAAATCTGTTCATCCAGTTCCTGAATTTGCTGATACTGGTTTTTGGCTTTCAACAAATTATCTGCCAATTGCTCGAAGGCTGTATCTAATTCGGGCTTGACTTGATGCTTGAGCCAGATATCCATAACAATTTCACTAAAGTCAAATTCATCATCCACGTTCCCCAAAATTGTTTCAATCTCTCCGACCACTAGTTCAAACATATTAATTTTGTCATGCAAGATCCGCAGAATATACTCTTCGATACTGCCCTTGAGACAAAAGTTAAAAATAAAAACATCCTGGGTTTGTCCAATGCGGTGAATACGACCAATGCGCTGTTCTATTTTCATTGGGTTCCAGGGCAGGTCATAATTAACGATCGCGTTCGCAAACTGAATGTTACGTCCTTCTCCGCCTGTTTCAGATGCCAGCAGTACAGAAACAGTATCTCGAAATGCGGCTATAGCCTCATCTTTCTGTTTAAGGGACATCCCACCAGTAAATTCTGCAAAGGGGATATTTGCAGCTTGCAGAGTTTGAGCCAAATAAGTGCTAGTTGCTTTATGGGTTGTGAAGACCAAGGTTTTCTGGGAAGATTTTGAGAGCATTTCTACCAATACTTTTGCTTTCTCGACCTGCTTCACTTGGGCTGCTCGTCTTGCTAAAGACTTCAGTTCAGAGTCAGGTAGGCGTTTGGTCAGTTGCTTGAGGGAGTCAGCCAAAGCACCAGGGGATGAACCAGCACGCATTAGCAAATTGGTACGGGAGAGCCTATCGAGCTTGTCCTCTGAGTTACGTAGATACTCGCTCAAGTCCTGGTAAAGTTTCTCCTCGCCTGCCGACGGGGTAACGGTAATTGTGGTGGCGAAGCGTTTGGGCAGTTTGACATCTACTAGGGCGCGGGTATTTCGTACCATGACTTCCCGCATCAGGGAGCGCAACTTTTCTGGATTTTTAGGGACTCGCCCATTTCTGGAATCTACGTATTCTTTTTTAAAAGCGGCTTCTGTTTGTAGTAGTCCCGGTTTGAGGAGAGTTAGCAGATTAAACAATTCCACAAGGGAGTTCTGCACTGGCGTAGCGGTGAGCATGAGGATAAACCGCTTATTGAGAGCATTGACCAGTTTCCAGTTGAGGGTAGTGCGATTTTTCAGGTGGTGGGCTTCATCAACAACTACCAAGTCCCAAGTGCGACTGGTGACGTGGGGATAATGTTTAGCAGACTTAGCCGTGTTTAATGAAGCGATAATTCGCGGATTATTCGTCCAAAATTCGTCTATCGGTTGTTGCGGGTCACGGTTATCTGTGGTGATAGTAGCAATATTAAATTTGTCACTTAACTCTGATTGCCACTGCGAAACTAGGGATGCGGGAGTTAACACCAGCATGGACTGTACCATACCCCTAGCTAAGTACTCGGCTATGATTAGTCCGGCCTCAATGGTTTTGCCCAATCCGACTTCATCGGCTAGTAATGCACGTCCACCCAGTTGTCTGAGGACTTTTCGGGCTGTTTCAATCTGATACCAGTATTTGTCAATAGCAGTTAGTGTGGGCAGGCAAATTAGCTGATCGTAGTCTGCCATTACCGAGAGGTTGAACAGGTCTAAACGCGCTTCGTAAAAGTTGATTGGGTCATATTTCCCAGCTTTTAGGGCTGATAAGGCAGTGTCAGAATTGAATTTGAATGTATAGTTTTTCTCCATGATGCACCCGTAAATAGCTACTTTTGAAACCCCAAGTATCAATGATTTGCTTAGTCGCCATAGAGTTGCGAGTCTAAGTTGGCAGCCAAGTCGCCTTTCGATACTGCACCGATGAAGTTTGCCAGGGGGTCGCTACTGTCAGTGGGTGGGTTTGAATCTGGTGATTTCTGGGTATGAGCAAGCTGTTGAACATACCGCAACACGTCTTCAAGGTGCTGCTCTGGCAGTTGTTCAATCGCTGACAAAATGGCTTGTTTGGTTGTCATGGCAATGACTTCATGTTGCTTGATTCTATAAAGTCTACTGCAAAGTCTACTGCTGAAATTACCGTCTTAGCTAGGACTTCTCTTATTCTGATACACTTCAATAAACTGGAAACTAAAACCGAGCCGATTGACCAAAGATCATCGTATCTTCTAGGAACGAAAACCAGTGTCAACTTCTGATCCTCCATGCCGCATTATCGCCCTGTTTAATCAGGCGGGTGGTGTCGCCAAATCAACACTAACCCAAAACCTGGGATACCACCTAGCAAAACGAGAACACCGTGTCCTCCTTATCGACATAGACCCCCAAGCGTCCTTGACCAAATTCATGGGGTTAGTGCCATCTCAGTTACAAAAAACCATTGCTGATGCCATTATCGACGAGCAGCCCTTACCGATTCATGAGGGCATTCACGGTATGGACTTGGTTCCAGCAAGCCGAGTCCTAAGTGGAGCCGAAATGCAGTTAGTCAGTGCTGCGATGCGCGAGTTGCGCCTTAAGGAAGCCGTTGAATCTGTTCTAGATGAATACGACTTCATTCTTATAGACTGTCCCCCCAGCTTAGGATTGCTTTCCTATATCGCCTTAGTCGCGGCCACACACGTACTCGTCCCCGTGGAAACCCATATAAAAGCTTTTGAGGGAACCGACGAACTCTTACAAACTATCACCCACGTAAAAAATAAAGCCAACCGCAAAATCACTATAGCCGGGTTTGTTCCTACACGGTATGCTCAACAGAATTCAGCCGATAAACGAGCATTAGCAGCTATCCAATCTCAACTTTCCGCTTGGGGTCGTATCTTCCCGCCCATTCCCAGAGCTACCGCTTTTGTTGATGCGACAGAAGAACGTGCGCCCCTAGCGGTGTTTGACCCTAAACATTCTGTAGTTACTATCCTTGAAGAAATAGCTCTAGCTTTGGAGGCTTTGTGATTCGACGCAAGCAAACTGAAAAACCCTTTGGGGGGCAAATTACCACCGCACCCCCAGCACCTTGGTTAGACTCACCGGATGCAGAAACATCAAGAGCTACCGAAACTACTATCAAGCTGGAAGATATAGTTCTGCCTCAACACCAACCCAGGCGCTATTTTGACCCACAGGCATTAAAAGAATTAGTAGAGTCAGTCAAACAGCATGGCATTCTCCAACCTTTGTTGGTGCGTCCACTAGGTGGGGGAAAATACGAATTAGTAGCAGGAGAACGACGCTTAAGGGCAGCGCAAGAAGCAAAACTTGAAGTTGCGCCTGTGGTGGTGCGTGAGCTATCTGATGACCAAGCTTTTCAGTTGGCTTTGATTGAAAACCTGCAACGAGAAGACCTTAACCCGGTTGAAGAAACTGAAGGGATATTGCACCTGTTGGCAATCCGGCTTCAGTGCGATGTGGAAGCTGTCAAATCCTTGCTGTATCGAATGAAGAACGCTCACAGCAAAGAAGAACAGCAGCCACCAGAGCCATTAGATGAATCTAGGAGAAACGTTTCTCCTAAAGGCGAAGAAACTGAATTTGAGGATAACAGTTCTGACAATTTAGACGAGGAGACAGAATCTAGGAGAAACGTTTCTCCTAAAGTGGATTCGGAGCAATCAAAGACAGTAGAGCAGGTATTTGAGAGCCTGGGACTGATGAATTGGCTATCGTTCACCACCAAGCGTTTACCGTTGCTCAATCTGCCTGAAGAAATTTTAATGGCACTGAGAGAAGGCAAGCTGGAATACACCAAAGCACAAGCCCTGGCACGGTTAAAAGATGAGGAAGTACGAAAACAACTCTTGTCAGAGACGATAGCAAACGATTGGTCTTTAAGCCAAATCAAAGAACAAATCATCGCTAACACTCCGGCTGATCCATCCCCCACATCTAAAACACCTAACCAAATATCAGACCGACTAAAAGATATTACCCAGCGCATTAAAAAGCGTCAGCTATGGAAAGAACCTAAAAAGCAAAAGCAGCTAGTAAACCTTTTAAACAAGCTAGAAGCCTTACTTGGGGATGAGTGACTTGGGGTGAATTGTCAGGTAATGTCTACGAAGAGAGTTTTAAAACCTGTGATTCATGATTGGGTGCGAGGGGAGAAACAGAGATGGCAACAGATTCACAGATTCGACAATTACTCAAGGCTTGGTTAGATTATATCTACTTAGAAAATCTGAGTAATGCGAAAGTAGAAGCTGACGACTCAGAACAGCCTAACATCTGGGACTCTCTTGTAAATCTGGTAGGCGATAAATTATTAATAGACGAGTCTTTATTTAAAGAACTAAAGCAACCCTTTAAAAACTCAAAGAATAAAACTCAATCCAAATTGCCATCAATTGCTGTAGCTTTCCCCCAGCTTTATGTAGTTGAATCGAATCGCCGTCAATTTCGCCCATTGTTCACCATCAACGTTTCTCCAATATTCGAGGGCAATTATCGTAGTAGCGGATGGGATTTAAAAGAGTACGAATTTCAGCCTGTTATTCCCAATTTGATGGAGTGGTACGGACTAGAGGAAGAAGGGGCTGAAGAGCTGGTCACAAGGGAAGGGCTGAAAGTATTTCTCGAAACTACTTTCAATCGTCCCTTTAAGACACTACAAGACTTTATGGGACTGATTGAAATACCGCCGTTTCCAGTGCGGTCAAAACTTCTCCCTTATTTGTTGGATTTTGAATACGCTCCTTTTAATTACAACCTCAAAAAAGATTTTCAAAAAATCAGCGAACAGAGTTACTCTCCTTGGGCAAGAGCAGGACATCCAGCTTACGAATACCTGTTTGGGCAACCAAAAGTACCTCAGCATGAAGTGCTTTTTTTAGGTGCTTTCCCCAACTTGCTACCCGATGACTATCAAGCACAAGCTCTTAAACATTCTCAGTTAAATTCTATTACGGCTGTGATTGGCCCACCGGGGAATGGTAAGACGACACTGCTGCTGCATAAGATAGCCCAGCAAGTGGTAAGTCGAGCCGTGGAATTAGCAACAACGGGTCAAGATAAAAGTAACCTAACTGTGGTAACAAGCACTAACAATTTTGCTGTAAAGAATGTTGAGAAAATCTTAGCCAGTAACTTGACCTCTGAGCGTTTCTACTTATCAGGAGGGTCAAGGGATTTAGTTGAGAGCCAAGTGTTACCTACTTTGCAAGCTGCACTCGACTGGTTAACCAAAGAAACGTTTAATCACGATGAATGGTCGTCAACACAGCAACAATTATTAGCTGGTGTTCAACAAATAGAATTTTACAGAAAACAAGACGAAGATAATCTTCAACAGAAAAGTGTTGATGAACAACTATTAGAGGAGCTACGCCGAGATATACAATCGGTTGAGTCGGCGATAAAAACCTTTGAACTTCAGTCCTCATCAGCATTAGAATATTCACGGGACTACTCTAGATTTCCAGTAGAAGCTTACCAGCTTATCGGGGAACATCTTCATAGTGCTAGGCGTTCTTTACCGCCTGAGAATTACTGGCAGGGTTCTACTAGAAATGACAACTGGTTTGTCCGAATTTTGCAGACGATTAAGCGATTCTGGCACTCGATAACCAAAACCAGCCCACATCATATTCTCAAACGCCTGCATAAACAAATAGAGATGCCTGTGTTAGCGACGCTGGCCACCCCATTTCCCTTTCAAATCCCACTAACAACTGAATCTCTCATAGCAGCCCAGGAGAATGTTTATCAGCTTTTAGCAGAAGCATCTTCTTGGCAGCAACAACAAAATAGTTTTGATAGCACACCACAGCAGCTAGAGTTATTACAGCAGGAACTCACCAACCTCATTAATCGCGGTTCTCAAGTTGAAAACCGACTTGCTACTTATCCCACCAAAGATTTTTACAGTCGTTTCTACAGCGAATTACACTCGCTGCAAGTAGAGTTATTTGAGTGGGCTTGGCAATTTCAACAGCAGGAAGCTAGACGGCGAAAAGATGAGGTGATAGCTTCCATTAGGACTTACATTGCATTATTGAATGGTGAATGGGAAGCTTACCGTCAGTTAAGCTCAAATTGGAGAAACATTTATCGGGATATCAGCCTGTTATTTCCGGTGTTTCTTTGCACTCTGCACTCCATCCGCAGTTTGCTACCCTATCCCGATAGTGGCTGTATTGACCAAGTAATTGTAGATGAAGCGGGTCAGATTCCACCACATCAAGTTTTTCCCGTTTTAGTGCGGTGTAATCGGGCGTTGATTTTCGGCGATCCATTGCAATTAGAGCCAGTTGTTAATTTAAGCGACCAGAAGAAAGAGGAATATCGTAGCAAATCTTTTCTGGAGCAGGGGCTAACGGATGTAGATTATGACCGCTACAGCCCTACTGCGACCACAGCTTATCACCGAGCAGCCGGGGCATCAGGGCAACCTGGGGATATTGGTCAGGGTATTATCCTTAAATACCATTACCGTTGCGTGAGGGTGATTGCTGATTTCTGCGATCGCTTGTGTAATTACGGCATGATCATCAAAACTGAGCCTAAAGCTTCTCGGTTGGGTGCTAACCTGATTGCAAGTCATGTCGAAGGTCAACTAGAAAACAACGTAAATTGGGCAGAAGTTGATGCAGTCGAAGCGTTGATTGAGGAGTTGTTAACGGCGGGTTATTGCTTAAATTCTCCTGACTCTAACAACACAATTGGAGTGATTTCACCTTACCGCCGTCAAGTAAATGCTCTTACTCAACGCTTACAATCTCATTGGACAGACTTTTCATCGCAAAGCATTGGCACAGTTCACACGTTCCAAGGTGGTCAGAAGTCAGTGATAATTTTTTCGACTCGCCAATGCCAAGCAAGTGATAGTCTCTGGTTTATTAATCGCCGACCTAATTTACTCAATGTTGCTGTCAGCAGAGCGCGAGAACTGTTTATCCTGGTGGGGAATTTGGCACGAATTTCTGAAGGGGGGCATACCAAAGAGTTGGTAGAGTATATCAAGGAATTTGGCGAGATAAGATAATTTTGATAAAGTGCAAATGCCAAAATCCAACATCTAGTTACGCGATAATGGCTCGTTTCTCTGTCAGTCTATCGTGGCAGTACTTGAGGTTGATTACACAATTAGACCGACAAAGTGTAATATATTCTGAAATCAGACAGAAAAAGCGATCACTCCTCAATTCAAGCAGTAGCAAACCCTGTGGATTACTCAACCTAAGAAAGAAGAATGATTCAAGGAATTAGTCATATCACATTCATCGTCAAAGACTTGGAGAAAATGACGAAATTCCTTGTATCCATATTTGATGCTGAGGAGATTTATTATAGTGGTGAGCAAACTTTCTCCATCTCAAAAGAAAAATTCTTCCTGATAAATGGCTTATGGATTGCCATCATGCAAGGGGATTCTTTACCAGAAAAAACTTATAACCATGTGGCTTTTAAAATAACCGAAGAAGACTACGAACTTTACACTGCCAAAGTTAGAAGTCTTGATTTAGATGTGAAGGAAGGTCGAAGTCGTGTAGAAGGAGAAGGGCGCTCCTTATATTTTTACGACTACGACAACCATTTATTTGAGTTACATACAGGAACTCTAAATAAGCGGTTACAAAGGTATCTGAGAAACAATGAAACTTACAAAAAATAAAAGTTATGAATTGACTAAAGATAAAATTATGAGCTACAGGCATTTTGGGAGAATTGGAGACATTTGGAAGCATATTCCTTTATGTGAATTTTTATCTATCGAGCAACCAAATAACTATATTGAGACAAATTCTGCTTATCCACATTATCAGCTTACAGGTTCTTTTGAGCAACAATACGGAATTTTTCATGTAGAAAAAAATATTGAAAAATCCCATTTAATTAGACAGTCTGTTTATTGGCAAGTAATAAGCTGTATATCCGAGAATGAAAATGGCTTATCAAAATACCTGGGGTCGCCAGCTCTCGCATTAAATATATTAAAAGATACAACTAAAAATTTTGTATTTTTTGACCTTGAGCAAGCGTGCTTAAAAGCAATAGCAGAGTATGCCAAAAAGCTAAATATTGCTGGTAATCTGAGCAAGTTGTTGTAGTTTAGAAGTATTATAAGGTTATCATCAAAGATAAATAAACCTTTGATTAATCTAAATTTCAATAAGTTGTAAATTCTCTTTACTCCCGAAAATTAAGGAAAAGGTTATGTCTGACAATGGCTCTTCCTCAAGTAGCTACAACAGTGCTGTATTGGGTGGTGCTTGTGCTGCAAGTCAAGGTTCAAGAAACCAAAAGTCACTATTCAGTAATTTTTTAAAGGTTAAAACACCTACTTCCATTGGAGAATCAATCATTATATGTTTGTTACAACTTTCTGTTGTTGTGACAATGCTAGTAGGTTTTAACTCTATCCAATCTTATCCTGACTCTAATCAACTTTCATCTGAAATTTTAACCCAACCAACTACACTACACCTTAACAAATAGTTTGGCGTTGATATAAATGTCGCTTAATTTATCAACCAAATGGGTTAGGAGAAACGTTTCTCCTAACCCAATTGGTTGAGGAATTAAGAAAGCTACTCCCTAAAGAGCAACAATTAAATTTTGGATGCTCAAAGTAAGAAAATTCAGCACTTCGTTTCTTACTTTAGTCACCACAAGCAAGCCATTGGAACCGTTTTGAGAGCCAATGCTGTGCATCTCTCTTGCGAAGAATTGGCTCATCCGCGTATGTCAAAGGGAGACTCTATAGTTAGACGGCGACGCTCCAAAAACCTGATGACTTCTTCTTGGCAACAAAGAATCTGAGGGACACCACCAACTATCAGCAACCACTTTTTCTCCTCACTTAATTGCAATTTCCATCTTTCTGTAACCTTTTTAGGAAAAATCTGGTGTATGCCCTCATTAGGGGTACAGCCGAGATACGTGGATTTTGAGACACGTTGTTAAGTTATGTTAAGCAGATTTGCTAAACCGTTGGTATGAGGTTGTTTCAGCCTGAGCTATAACTATCAACTGAAGTTGATAACATCACCAAAAAAGGTCATTTATGGGCAAGTTTAAGGGACTGAATAGCGTGAAGAATTGATTTTAGCGTACAAAAATTTGAATATCCCTTTACCATTTTTGGGCAAGGCGCGTAAATTACTAGACTACGTTGCGTAATATTTGTTTACAACGTGTCCCAATTTACAGGTAGTGCGATTCGTTCTGGAGAAACCCAATATTCGGGGGGATTCCAGGCTTCAGTAGAGTAACCCATCTGGGTTGAGTCCGCACTTTAATCCTCTGCTGATGACAACTTGATATCCATATAGGTGAGGTGAAATTTCAAAACCAAGTCCTATCGCCCTGGTGCGGGGTTGAAAGCACATAAACTACCAACTAATGGTAGCCCCTACGGAGGAGAATGACTATCTCTGTTCGTAAAGCGGGGATGAAAGCGGTCAAAGGTGATAATTGCTGAAAACGCCCGCCGCAAGCAAGAGTTCTATAAGCGAGCCAACACAATTACTAATTGTGAAGGAAAATCGTGGGGTAGAGCAGGCTAAATGTCGTTGAGCCACCGTCAAAATTGACCAGGGGATATAAGCTTGTGATTCGGTCACACCCTGGGTTGGAAATATCTGGCAAGGGTCAGTAGATCACAAACTTTTTCCCAAAGGGCGATCGCTTACAAATTTTGTAGTCAGTGATACTTTTTATCAGTTGCTGCTTAAGCAAGTAGGTGGAGTATCAATAAGAGTTGC
>NZ_JACJRQ010000064.1 GCF_014697355.1 Nostoc calcicola FACHB-3891
GAGTCTTTGATACTCATTAATGAACCTCAGAACTCCGTTAATGAGTCTTTGATACTCATTAATGAACCTCAGAACTCCTTTAATGAGTCTTTGATACTCATTAATGAACCTCAAAGACTTATACCCCCTACCCCCTGCCCCCTGCCCCCTGCCCGATCTCAAGAATAATTATTTCGCCGACCTCCTTATGAAAGTCCGCTCTAGTTACTGGCAACTGTTGCCTTATCTGTGGCCCCAATGGCCGCTGTTAGTTCGGGGATTAGCTTGTATCTTAGGATTTGTGTTGCTCACCCTAGCACTGCCCTACCTAGCAGGTCAGGTCGCTCTTTTTGTCGGCCAGGGAAATGTTAACCAGATTGCCTACTGGCTCGGACTAGGTACTTTAGTATTTTTGTTTCGAGGGCTTTGTCAATACGGGCAGAATGTCTTTATGATTGCTGCCGCTCTCAATATGGTTTTAAACTTGCGTAAGCGGGTTTACGCTCACCTGCACAAACTTGGATTAGATTATTTTGAAACCACACAGACAGGTGACTTAACTTATCGCCTGACTGAAGATATCGATCGCGTAGGCGAGATTGTAGACAAGTTATCCCATCAGTTTCTTTCCAATCTCTTGCAGTTAATTGCGATTCCCATTTACATGCTCTACCTGAATTGGCAACTCACCCTTGCTAGTTTTGTTTTAGCTCCCTTGATGGCTTGGTTGATTGGGCTATTTGGTCAGCGATTACTTGTGCTATCTCGCCAGAGTCAAAATCAGGTTTCCAATTTGTCGGCGCTGCTAACTGAAGTTTTTAGCGGGATTCGCGTCGTTCAAGCTTTTGCAGCACAAGGGTATGAAGTCAAGCGATTCAATCAAGAAGCAGAAAGTAATCGCAAAGCTAAGTATCGCGCCCTACAACTCAAATCCATTCAGTTTCCCGTTGTTGGTTTTTTGGAAGCAGTTAGCATTATGCTGCTGTTTCTATTGGGAGGATGGCAAATTTCTCAGAATCAACTGACATCTCAAGGCTTTATCAGTTTCTTAGCTGCTGTGGCTATCCTGATTCAGCCAATCGATTTGTTGATTAGCAATTACAACGAATACAAACAAACTGAGGCTTCTGTAGAACGCATCTTTGAATTGATGGCTCAGCAGCCTAGTTTAAGCGAAAAATCCAATGCTAGAGAACTACCGCGAGTTGCTGGCAAGGTAGAGTATCGTCATGTGAATTTTGCCTACGATCCCGGCCAGCCAGTCCTCAAGGATCTCTGTTTGGATGCTTCACCTGGTAGTGTTATTGCCTTGGTTGGTTCTTCTGGGGCGGGGAAATCAACATTAATTAACCTTTTACTTCGCTTCTACGATCCTCAAGCTGGCGAAATTCTGATTGATGATATTGATATCCGCGATGTCACACTTACCAGTTTGCGCCGTCAAATTGGCATTGTTCCCCAAGACATTGCGCTTTTTTCGGGAACGATCGCCCAAAATATCGGTTACGGTCAGGAAGAATTGAATTTAGCAGCAATTGAAGAAGCAGGAAAGATTGCCAACGCTCACTCGTTTATCACCCAGTTTTCCCAAGGTTACCATAGCTGGGTAGGCGAACGCGGGGTTAACCTATCTGGAGGACAACGCCAAAGATTAGCGATCGCCAGAGCAATTGTCAACGATCCGCGAATTCTCATTCTGGATGAAGCGACTTCTGCTTTGGATTCGGAATCAGAAGCACTCGTTCAAGAGGCGATCGAGCGAGTCATGCAAAACCGTACCGTGTTTATTATCGCCCATCGCTTGAGCAGCGTTCGCCGCGCTGACTGCATTCTCGTACTCGAACAAGGACAAGTGGTTGAAGCTGGTACCCACACCTCCCTCTTGTCTCAAGAAGGACGCTATGCCCGTTTTTATGCCCAGCAGTTTTATTCTGGTGAAGGAGTGAGTAGGGAGTAGGGGTGAAGAGATTTTTCGGTTATGTTGTGTAATTTATTACATTAATTTTTGCCAAACAAACAGGAGGTAGGGGTTTAGCAGTGCTAAACCCCTACAGTGTTTAGGTGTAATTAATTATGTTTACTCCTATTTGATTGCGTGAAAAAACTCGCCCTCAACTCGAAAAGGCTAATTCCCTACTCCCATCTTTCTTAAAAGCGATCGCACATTCGTTAGGGACTTCCAATTAAAAAAACATCCCACCGTAGGGGCGCACAGCTGTGCGCCCCTACAAATGTAAAAATAATTTGGGATAATTTATTTTTTGGAAGTCCCTTATCTTGTCATAAAATTGTCTCTTCCAATGCCAAGTACATCCGTGTTAATGGGAACAATCTATGTAAACCAGAAAACATTAATATTCTAGGAAAAAATAAAAATATGGTAGCACTCACTGGTTATCAAATACATGAGCTAATTTATTCTGGCTCTAAAACTTTAGTGCATCGTGGCATTAGAGAATCAGATAAAAAGCCAGTAGTGATTAAACTGTTGCGGCGTGAGTATCCTACATTTTATGAACTTGTGCGGTTCCGCAACCAGTACACCATTGCGAAAAACCTGGATATTGACGGCATTATCAAAACTTATAGTCTGGAAAATTATCAAAACAGCTATGCCTTAATCATGGAAGATTTGGGCGGTATTTCTCTCCAAGAAGAGATGGAGAAATATCCACAGGGAATGGGAAAAACTATCAATGGCTTGCAGACATTTTTTGACATTGCTTTGCAAATTGTCTCCATTCTTGATGGACTGTATCAGAATCGAGTGATTCACAAAGACATCAAACCCGCCAACATTTTAATTAATCCCACCACAAAAGAAATAAGACTCATTGATTTTAGTATCGCTTCTCTACTTTCTAAGGAAACGCAAACTCTAACTAATCCAAATATTTTGGAAGGAACGTTAGCATACCTTTCTCCCGAACAAACTGGACGAATGAACCGGGGAATTGACTATCGCAGCGACTTTTATTCCTTGGGTGTCACTTTTTTTGAACTCCTCACTGGAGAGTTACCTTTTAAATCTGATGAACCGATGGAATTGCTGTATTGTCATTTGGCAAAGCTTCCACCACCAGCCCATACTCTCAATCCCAACATTCCCCCGATTCTTTCTGAGATTATCGCTAAACTGATGGCGAAAAATGCCGAAGACCGCTATCAGAGTGCTTTAGGTTTAAAATATGACTTAGAAATTTGCTGTTGTCAGTGGCGAGAAACTGGCAGTATTGAGGTGTTTGAGTTAGGAGTGCGGGATATTTGCGATCGCTTTATCATCCCAGAAAAACTCTACGGACGGCAAGCCGAAGTAGAAAGCCTACTCGCAGCATTCGAGAGGATAGCACAGGGAGATGGGGAGATGGGGAGATGGGGAGATGGGGAGAGAATTTCACCCCACACCTCCCACATTCCCAATACCAAATCCAAAATCGAAATGATTTTGGTAGCAGGTTTCTCTGGCGTTGGTAAAACTGCTGTTGTCAATGAAGTGCATAAACCCATTGTGCGATCGCGGGGTTATTTTATCAAAGGTAAATACGATCAATTTCAACGTAATATTCCCTTAGCAGCTTTCGTCCAAGCATTTCGAGATTTAATAGGGCAATTGTTGAGTGAAACCGATACTCAACTTGAACGATGGAAAGGCCAAATTCTGACAGCTTTGGGTGAAAATGCTCAGGTAATTATCGAAGTTATTCCCGAATTAGAAAAAATTATTGGACAACAACCGCCAGTAGCTAAACTTTCAGGCAATGCTGGACAACATCGCTTTAATTTATTATTTCAGAAATTTATCCAAGTTTTCACGACCAAAGACCATCCATTAGTGATATTTCTGGATGATTTGCAATGGGCAGATTCAGCATCTTTGAAGTTCATGCAATTGTTGATGTGTGAAGCTGAAATTAACTATACGTTGCTTATTGGTGCTTACCGAGATAATGAAGTTTATCCAGCACATCCGTTAATGTTAACCTTAGGACAAATTGAGAAAACTGGAGCGAATATTCATACTATTACTTTAGCTCCTCTCAAGCATACAGATCTAAATTATTTGATTGCAGATGTTCTCAACTGTGAATTAAATATCGCCCAACCTCTCACAGATTTAGTCTATCAAAAAACTCAAGGTAATCCTTTATTTACTAATCAATTACTCAAGCTTCTGCACGAAGAAAAATTAATTATTTATAACTTGTATGCAGGTTATTGGCAATGTGATATTGCCCAGGTTAAAGCAATAACATTTACTGATGATTTGGTAGAATTTCTGGTGCTTCAATTACAGAAGTTACCCCAAGCGACTCAAAAAGTTTTACAGCTTGCGGCTTGTATTGATAACCAATTTGACTTAGCAACTCTAGCAATTGTTCATGAAAAATCAAGTGCCGAGACAGCAGTAGATTTATGGAAAGCTTTACAAGAAGGTTTGGTCATACCCACAAGTGAAGTTTACAAGTTTTATCAACAGGAGTCAGAATTAATAATTCAGAATTCAGAATTTCAGCAACATAATTCTCCTGATTTCTGTTCCTACAAGTTTTTACATGACCGCGTTCAGCAAGCTGCTTATTCTCTCATTCCTGAAGATCGAAAACAGGCAGTACATCTAAAAATTGGGCGATTAATGTTGAAAAATATTTCGCCGGAACACCGCGAAGAACATGTGTTTAAATTAGTTAATCAGTTAAATTTAGGAAGTGAACTAATTACTCAGCCAGAGGAACAAGAAGAACTGGCAAAGTTAAACTTAACTGCAAGTCACAAAGCCAGAAATGCAACTGCTTACGAAGCTGCTGTAGAATACGCAAATTTTGGAATTCGTTTACTGAGAGAAAATTGTTGGCAATATCAGTATAATTTAGCTTTATCATTATACTCAACTTCTGCCGAGGTAGCTCATCTGAATGGTGATTTTGAGCAGACAGAACAGTGGATACAACTAATATTACAACATGGCAAAACACTGATTGATAAAGTCAAAGCCTACGAAGTGAGAATCTTATCTCAGATAGCACAAAACAGGATGTTGTTAGCGATTAAAACAGGACTCCAAGTCCTAAAGCTATTGGGAGTACAACTGCCAGAACAGCCAACAATGGCAGATATTGGCAAGGGACTACAGGAGACGCAATTAGCTTTAAAGGGTAAATCTATTGAGGATTTACTAGACTTAGAGTTAATGACTGAGCCAGATAAGTTAGCAGCTATGAATATCTTGACAAATATAGCTGCTGCTGCTTATTTAGTTATCCCAGAACTTTATCCCTTAATATTATTTAAACAAGTTAATTTATCCCTACAGTATGGAAATACTGCTAATTCTCTCTATGGATATCCATGTTACGGACTGATTTTGTGTGCTGTTGTCGGAGATGTCGAATCTGGCTATCAGTTCAGTCAACTTACTCTGAGATTATTAGATAAATTGAATGCTAAAGAATTCATAGCTAAGACATATACAGTTATTTATGGTTCTTTGAGTTCTTGGAAGAAGCATATTAGAGAAATGTTGCATCCAATACAACTAGGCTATTCTAATGGAATAGAAACAGGAGATTTAGAATTTGCAGGTTATTGTGTATGGATTTATTCATTTAATGCATATTTGTCCGGAAAAGAACTAGTTTCTCTATCAGAAGAGATAGCAAATTATAGTCAGGTACTTAGGCAACTTCGCCAAGAACCATCCCTACATAAAAACGAACTTTATCGGCAGGTGATACTTAACTTACTTTCAAAAAACCAAAATCCTTGTTATTTAATTGGCGAAGCTTACAATGAAGAAATTATGTTACCGCTGCATCAGCAAGGAAATGATAAAACCATCATTTGTTTTTTGTATTTTAACAAATTAGTTCTCTGTTATTTATTTGCTGAATATCATCATGCTGTGGAAAATGCTGAATTAGCCCAAAATTATTTAGAAAGTGTACTTGGAAGTATTACTGTTCCTTTGTTTTATTTCTATGATTCTCTGAGCCAATTAGCCGTTTATTCTGATGTTTCCGAAGACAGGCAAGCATTTATCCTTGAACGGGTTACACAGAGTCAAGAAAAAATGCAAATGTGGGCGGATCATGCTCCCATGAATCATTTACATAAGTTTTATTTAGTTGAGGCTGAACGCTATTGCATTCTGGGTGAATATATTCAAGCAATGGAAATGTACGATCGCGCCATTCATGGAGCCAAAGAAAACGAATATGTTCAAGAAGAAGCCCTCGCCCACGAACTCGCCGCTAAATTTTATTTGAAATGGGGTAAAGAGCAAATTGCCCAAACTTATCTGACGAAAGCTTACTACTGCTATGTTCGTTGGGGCGCTAAAGCTAAAGTCTCTGATTTAGAAAAACGCTATCCTCAATTACTCGCCCCGATTTTACAATGGGAAACAATTCGCTTCAATTCCACAGAAAAAACATCCACTCTCCAGAGTATATCCCTATCTACTTTTAGTTCTACTGCAACAATCTCATCCAACAGCAACAGTATTTCAGATGCTTTGGATTTAGCAACTGTTCTCAAAGCTTCTCAAGCATTATCTAGTGAAATTCATTTAGATAACTTGCTTTCGACATTAATACAAGTGGTGATGGAGAACACCGGAGCGAAAAAATCTGCTTTAATTTTACTGAGAAATAATATTTGGGTAATTGAAGCAATTGCCACATTCGATAAATCCCCAATTATCCTGCAATCTATCCCTATTGAACTCAGCAAAGATATTCCCCTAACTCCTGTTAACTACGTCAAAAATACCTTAGAAACATTAGTAATTGATGATGCAACCCTAGAAAATTCCTTAGCATCAGATTCCTACGTTATCCAACAAAAACCAAAGAGTTTATTGTGTACACCAATTCTCCATCAAGGAAAATTAATCGGCATTCTTTACTTAGAAAATAATTTAATTGCTGGAGTATTTACACGCAATAGACTACAAGTTATCAATCTATTATGTTCTCAAGCTGCTATTTCCTTAGAAAATGCTTATCTGTATCAGCGATCGCAAGAGAATGCCCAACAATTACAACACTCTCTGAGAGATTTACAGCAGATGCAATTACAACTAGTGCAAAGTGAGAAAATGTCGGCATTAGGCAACTTAATTGCAGGTGTAGCTCATGAAATTAATAACCCTGTAGGCTTCATAGCTGGTAATATCCAACCTGCTGTTAATTTTATTAAAGATTTATTTCACCTCATCGACCTCTATCAGAAAAAATTTCCCCATCCAGGTACAGAAATTGTAGAAGAAATTGCTGCAATTGACCTAGAATATCTGCGAGAAGATTTACCAAAACTCATTGATTCTATGAAGTTAGGTGTTAACCGTATTTTGAGTATTAGTAATAGTTTACGAACCTTTTCTAGGGCAGATACAGAACACAAAGTTGCTTTTAATATTCACGAAGGTATCGACAGCGCAATTTTGATTCTCAAGCATCGCCTCAAAGCATCAGAGAATCATCCAGAAATTCAAATCGTCAAAGATTATGGAAATATCCCTTTGATAGAATGTTTTCCTGGACAACTAAATCAGGTATTCATGAACTTGTTAGCAAATGCTATTGATGCTTTAGAAGAGGCAAATATTGGATGTGATTTTCAGGAAATTAATAATAAAATTCAAATTCACACTTGTTTGAATGAAGATAAAAATCAAGTTTTAATTCGCATTCAAGACAATGGTGTGGGAATGTCTGACAAGGTAAAACAAAAGATTTTTGAGCATTTATTTACAACTAAAGCTGTGGGGAAAGGTACAGGATTAGGATTAGCGATCGCTTGGCAAATTATTGTCGAAAAACATGGCGGTACTCTGGAGGTAAATTCAGTACAGGGAGAAGGTTCAGAATTTGTAATTCAAATTCCGATTTCAATGTAAGTTCATCTATTTGAACCACAATCCTCGGTAGGGTAGCACAGCTGTGCTACCCTACAACGTGGTCTATTTACCTGAAAATAGCTGTAAACTACAATACAGCTCATTTATACCATTTCTTTGTGAGTCAGCGCCAAATTTTCTTAGCTTCTTCTTCTTTCTTTCTTTGTGTACTTTGCGTCCTTTGCGGTTCGTTTCTCATATAGTTTGGCGCATCTTCATACAGAATTGGTATTAAGGCTAAAACTCTTTTTTTTAAGACAATCAGGTTCAGTTAAGGCTAAAACTCTTGGTCAAATTAAATTTTTTTACGAACCGCAAAGGACGCAAAGGACGCAAAGAGAAGAAAGCAATGCTCAATTGAACTGTATTGAATTAAACTATATTTTTTGTGTTTCACAACCCCATAACTGTGCGATAGTGTGCTTCAATTTGTGCCACAGTCTCAGATTTTCGCTTGGTTTCCCATTGACTGCGATTAAATAATTCTTGCCGCAATTCGTCAACATTAACTGTTGTAAATTTACCATCTGCAACAATTGGCTTGCCATTCACCCAAGCACTATGAACAACATTACTAGGACGACCCAATACTAACAAACCAATGGGATCTGTACGCGGAAGTAATGATAAATTTGTGAGGTCATAAAGTACCAAATCGGCTTGTTTACCAACACTTAAAGAACCGAGTCGATCGGCAAGATTCAATCCTTTTGCACCACCTAATGATGCCATTTCTACTGATTGTCGGGGCGTAATCCAGTGCTGATAATCTACATCTGTAACATTATGTAAAATTGAACCAATTTTAATCGCTTCTAACAAATCTTGGGAGTCATTACTAGAGGCACCATCACAACCAAAAGTGACATTAACTCCTGCTTGGCGATATTTTAAAATCGGGGCGATGCCACTGCCTAAACGTAAATTACTTAAGGGATTATGAACAACTGTAGATTGAGTTTCGGCGAGAATAGCGATATCAGCATCATTTAACCAGACGCAATGGGCTAGAGAAGTTTTATTGCTTAAATATCCAATTCTTTGCAAATGTTCTACAGCTGTACAACCGTACTTTTCTTGGGCGAGTTTTTCCTGTGCCCTGGTTTCTAGTAAATGGGAATGACGACAAAGATTGTAGCGATCGCTTAATTCAATACATCCTGCAAACAAAGCATCTGTACACAATTGTATCCCCGTTGGTGCCACTAAAATATTCACACCCTCTTCTGGGCGGTGAAACTGTCTCACCGCTTCTTCGATAATGTCCAATGTGGCCGCAGTCGAGCGATAATAAGGCTCATGATTTTGTGTTGACTCCCCAGATGGAATACCAGCGGTGAGGGATTCATCTTGAATGAGGGGCGCGATAAAAGCCCGAATTCCCACTTCTGTGTAAGCGCGAGTTGCAATGGCGATGGTTTCTAACTCTTGTCCTGGAATTAACACCAAGTGATCTACTACACTCGTCCCGCCGGAAAGTAAAGTTTCTACCGCCGTTCCCAAAGCGCTAAGATAAACTTGTTCAGTATCTAGGGGTGCAAAATCATACAGTTCCGCCAACCATAATTCTAAAGGCAAAGCCGACATAATCCCCCGTTGCCACATCTCCGAAGAGTGGGTGTGGGCGTTGAAAAAGCCAGGAAGCAGCAACTTATTTTTACCATCGATGGCTGTACCGATTACCTCTAAATTCGGGGCAATGGCAGCGATTGTACCATCTACAACTTGTACATCTACTGTTGCGTAATCATCAGTAGTAGCAATTAAAACATTTTGGATAGTGAAACTTAACATATTTAACCTTGATTAAGCGATCGCATTTTCAACTGAGTTTCAAGTTACAAAATAGAAAATGGTATTGGCTATTGCAATTTTATGAACTTACCATTACGGACATTGGGGTTTGCGCCAAATGCGTGGACGGTGAATGATGCCATTGCAGATATTACCCGTCCTCAAAGAACCCCACAACCCGTTATCTTAGCAACAGAAACAAAAACCCTGCGCCTAGACTTAGCAAAAGCTGCTATCCTCGTCATTGATATGCAAAACGACTTCTGTCACCCTGACGGCTGGTTAGCGCATATCGGCGTCGATGTCACTCCAGCCCGTCAGCCCATCGAACCTTTAAACAAATTACTTCCACAACTGCGTGCCCTTGGTGTGCCGATAATTTGGATAAATTGGGGGAATCGTCCCGACTTACTCAACATTAGTGCAGCTTCACTTCACGTCTACAACCCCACAGGCGAAGGCGTAGGCTTAGGCGATCCTCTGCCCAAAAATGGTGCTAAAGTACTCATGGCAGGTAGTTGGGCGGCGGCGGTAGTAGACGAACTACAACCCCTAAGAGAAGATATTCTTGTGGACAAATACCGCATGAGTGGTTTTTGGGACACTCCCTTAGACAGTATTTTGAAGAATCTCGGAAAAACGACACTATTCTTTGCTGGTGTCAATGCCGATCAATGTGTGCTAACTACATTATGTGATGCCAACTTCTTAGGATATGACTGCATATTAGTCAAAGACTGTACCGCCACAACATCACCTGAATATTGTTGGTTGGCGACACTCTACAACGTCAAACAATGCTTCGGTTTCGTCACCGATTCCCAAGAGATTTTAACAGCCATAAGTGAGGAGACGCGATGAATCGCGTTTGTACAAGATAATCCCTCTCTGCGCCTCTGCGCCTCTGCGTGAAATTAATTAATTATAAGGATAAATAAATGCACGCTACTCGTTGTGTAATTCCAGTTATCAAATCTCCCAAAGATTACCAAGTATATCGCATCAGTCCTAACGACTCTAATCGCTTAGCGATTATCTTCGATTCCACAAATGCCAATACTTCCTTGACTTGTTGTATAGAAATCTTTGATGTCGGTGGACAAACACCGCCAAATCGCCATCAATGGGCAGTGGAAATGTTCTTTGTCATCAAAGGTGAAGCGATCGCCATGTGTGACGGCAAGATTGCTAACATCAAAGCTGGAGATAGTTTATTAGTGCCTCCCACTGGTACGCATTTGATTAAAAATACAGGTTCTACTCGTTTATATACCCTAACTGTGATGGTGCCTAACGAAGACTTTTCCGAATTAATTCGCAGTGGAACACCAGTAGAGTTAGATGCAGAAGATATGGCAGTACTAGGGAGATTAGATGCTTTAATGCCTTGTTGAAGAAGAATACAAAATTGACAATCAAAGACGCGATAAATCGCCGTCTCTACAAGATATTGATTATTGTAGAGACGGCGATTTATCGCGTCTGATGCCTTATACCGTTTCTTTGTGAGGCTGCGCCAAATATGCCGCTTTTTTTTTAAACGCAAAGGTACGCGGAGGTTAACGCAAAGGTACGCAGAGGTTTGTCTCAGAATAATTAGGCGCATCTTCATAGAGAATTGGTATTAACCAAACCGTATTGCTGCTTTTGCTTGCGTAAAACACCGAAATGAGAAAGCAAAAGCTTGTTTTGAGAAAGTAAAAGTTGCTTTTGCTTGCAGAAAACACCAAAATCAGAAAGTAAAAGCTGCTTTTGCTTGCGGAAAACACCAAAATGAGAAAGCAAAAGCTGCTTTTGAGAAAGTAAAAGTTGCTTTTGCTTGCGGAAAACACCAAAATCAGAAAGTAAAAGCTTGTTTTGAGAAAGCAAAAGCTTGTTTTGAGAAAGTAATTGCAGCTTTTGCTGATTGAATTTCACCAAAACATGAAATTTAGATAAAATTCTTCAAAAAATTGCTGATAAATGCTGATTTTTTTTGAGTAAAGTAATTGACATGTATAAAATTATACTTTAATATGATAATAAGAAAGGCGATCGCCCTCCGGCAAGAGCTTGCGATCGCCTTTCCCTAAACCCTCATTCTGAGAGATAATTCACATCATGGCACAAGAAGAAGAGTTTCTACAAGAGCGTTCCCAACTGCAACAATACTTGAGTGGCGAAAACATAAATATACCTGCCTTAAATCAACCTGCTCAAAATCCATTACCCAAAAGAGAACCGATAAAACATACATTGATTGGTTCTTCAAAAGCTGTCACCAGCACAATTCATTATTTGCAAGTTATTGGCTACGCCGGCGCCGGCGACTGGAGTCTATTAGTACCAACTGGTAATGCTGAGGAAGTGATGAGTATTTTAATCCGTCAGATTTTAATGCAATAAGCAGTTGAAAAAATTCAGATCCCCGACTTTTTAGAAAAGTCGGGGATCTGTTTTTGGGGCAAGCTTGGATTAAGCCTAAGAGGATGTTTGAAAACTTTTTGGTGTTGTATTCGAGACTTGTAGATCCCCCTAAATCCCACTTAAAAAGGGGGACTTTGATTCCAGTTCCCCCCTTTTTAAGCAGGGCTGTTTCATTCCCTAAAATGGTTAAAATTGCAATGGTCAAAGAAATCAAAATTTAGGGCAAGCGTACAATTAGGGCAAAAAATTTTGCGTCTTCAAGCCCAAATAATGTTGTTTTTCTTTGCGCCTACCCTTCGGGAACGTTTTCAACGAATGCGTCTTTGCGTGAGAATATCCCCTTGACAAATCTCACAGACTAGCGAATGAAACGGCCCTGCTTTATAAGGGGAGGGTTAGGGTGGGGTCAAAAAATATTCATCCTATTCCGCTTTCTAAAACGTAATTTTTGCTGTGGCAGAGATAGAGAATAAAAATTGTGAAATTACCTTTCCAAATACAAATTGATTTCATGTAGAGACGCGATTCATCGCGTCTGAATGCTGATTTGCGGAATTACAAGCTTGTAAAGTGAAGAATACATCTATATAATGCCGAGAATGCTGGAAGTTAGGGTAATCACCAATGCTGTGGAATGTTTTACAAACAATTCGCCGTCAAATAACACAAAAGCTAGGATTATCCTCGTCTAAAAGCAACACAGACGCAAACACAGCCCCTACATCTGACCCCCAGCTTGAGTTTTTATTGCAGGTACTCCAAGCTACAGCAGACAGCAACGGCGATGCCAAGGTAATACACCCACTGCTGGAAGCGAACCAAGAGAAGCTAGACATGAACTTTGCCCAAATTTTACGCAGTTGGGCAATGGCTATTCTACCAGACTTAGAAATAGACACAGCACAAAGTATTTCATCAGTTATCGGCAATTTCAGCATCCGGATTTGCGACTTTTCTTTAGGGAACCGGGCGAATAATCTAGAAATTGCCATCACAGGTTACGAAATCGCACTCACCGTTTTTACCCAGAAACGCTTTCCCTATGAATGGGCAACGACGCAAAACAACCTGGGCGAAGCTTACAGAAACCGCATCCGAGGGGAGAGGGCAGAAAATTTAGAACTTGCCATCAAATGCTACGAAGATGCTTTGCGAGAATGCACCCACGATCGCTTTCCCTATGAATGGGCAATGACGCAAAACAACCTGGGCATTGCTTACAGTGACCGCATCCGAGGGGAGAAGGCAGAAAATTTAGAACTTGCCATCAAATGCTACGAAGATGCTTTGCGAGAACGCACCCACGATCGCTTTCCCTATGAATGGGCAATGACGCAAAACAACCTGGGCATTGCTTACAGTGACCGCATCCAAGGGGAGAGGGCAGAAAATTTAGAAGTTGCCATCGACTACTACCAAAAAGCCTTGCTAGAATACACCCGCGATCGCTTTCCCTATGAATGGTCAAGGACGCAAAACAACCTGGGTGCTGCTTACAGTGTCCGCATCCGAGAGGAGAGAGCAGAAAATTTAGAACTAGCCATCAAATGCTTCCAAGATGCTTTGCGAGAACGCACCCACGACCGCTTTTCCTATGAATGGGCAACGACGCAAAACAACCTGGGCATTGCTTACAGTAACCGTATCCGAGGGGAGAGGGCAGAAAATTTAGAACTTGCCATTAAATGCTTCCAAGATGCTTTGCTAAAATACACCCGCGATCGCTTTCCCATAGATTGGGCAACGACGCAAAACAACCTGGGCGCTGCTTACAGTGACCGCATCCGAGGGGAGACGGCAGAAAATTTAGAACTTGCCATCAAATGCTACGAAGATGCTTTGCTTGAACGCACCCGCGATCGCTTTCCCATAGATTGGGCAACGACGCAAAACAACCTGGGCGCTGCTTACAGTGACCGCATCCGAGGGGAGACGGCAGAAAATTTAGAACTTGCCATCAAATGCTACGAAGATGCTTTGCTAGAACTCACCCGTCAGGCTTTGCCGCAAAACCATGCTGAAACTGCTTTCAACTTGGGGTTAGCTTACACAGACGTGAAACGATTTGCAGATGCTTACAACATTTTTAAATCTGCCATTGACACAGTAGAATTTCTGCGGGGTGAAATTTTATCTGGCGATGAAATCAAACAAAAACTCGCCGAAGAATGGAATGCGCTTTATCGCTGCATGGTGGAAGTTTGTCTGGAATTAAAATATGATGACCAAGCAGTTGAATACATCGAACGCAGCAAGACGCGTAACTTAGTGGAACTGTTGGCAAATCAAGGTTCACCAGCACTGCACCAGCTACAACAACAAATAGCTGAAGAAAAACGCCGTTTAGCAGCCGCAGACAATTCTGAACCAACATCCCTAAACCAACTGCGCCAACAACGCCAAGAGTTAATCAAGCAAGTCATCCCCTTAGAACACATCCGCTTTGCCGAAATTCAAGGGCTATTAGATAACCACACTGCTATTTTGCAATGGTACATATTTAATGATTGCTTTCGCGTCTTTATCATCACCCAAAACCAAATACCCCGAATCTGGAAATCTACTGCTGAAGATTTGGACGCTTTAGATAAATGGTCAGATGAGTATCTGGAAACTTACGACAAACATAAACCTCAGTGGCGATATAACTTAGCAGCTAAACTCCAGGAGTTAGCAGACATCCTACATATTAATGATGTACTTCATTTAGTTCCCGATACCTGCAACGCTGTAATTCTCGTCCCCCACCGCTACCTGCATTTATTCCCGCTTCATGCTTTACCTCTAAAAGACCTAACCCCCAACCCCCTTCCCTACAAGGGAATGGGGCTAAATTCAAAGCCTCTCTCCTCCCAGGAGAGAGGTTTGGAGAGAGGTCAAAAATCTATTGAACAAACTGACCTAACCCCCAACCCCCTTTCCTACAAGGGAATGGGGCTAACTTCAAAGCCTCTCTCCTCCCAGGAGAGAGGTTTGGAGAGAGGTCAAAAATCTATTGAACAAACTGACCTAACCCCCAACCCCCTTCCCTACAACGGAATGGGGCTAAATTCAAAGCCTCTCTCCTCCCAGGAGAGAGGTTTGGAGAGAGGTCGATATCTCCTAGACAAATTCCCTAACGGCGTGAGATATGCACCCAGTTGTCAGCTGTTGAAGTTAGCCAAAAAACGCCCATATCAGCCGCAACAAAGTTTATTCGCCATCCAAGACCCCAGCGACAACCTGACTTATACCAATATAGAAGTTGAAGCGATTCAGCGTCACTTTCATCCCACCACCGTTTTAAAAAAAGCCGCAGCCACCAAACAAGCTTTATTACAAGCCGTGGCAAATTCCCCAGATGTGCAAGTCATTCACCTTTCTTGTCACGGCTACTTTGATATTAAAACCCCTGTGAATTCTGCCATTGCTTTAGCTAATTGTGTTTCTCCTGACTCCCCAAATCGTCAGATAACATTAGCAGATGGTAATACCCTAGACCTAGAAAAATGCCTAACTTTAGTTGATATCTTCAATCTCAACTTACCAGAATGCCGCCTCGTCACCCTTTCCGCCTGTGAAACCGGACTCACCAAATCCACTACCAGCGATGAATATATTGGTTTACCAAGTGGCTTTCTCAAAGCCGGGAGTTCTAGTGTAGTGAGTAGTCTGTGGTCTGTGGATGACTTTGCTACGGCATTATTAATGATTCGATTTTACGACAATCTGCCGTCTCTCCCCGTTGCCCAAGCACTTTGTGAAGCCCAGCACTGGTTACGCAACGCCACTCAACCCGATTTAATCAAGTGGATTCAAGGACACGCAAAGATTAATGAAGAAGATAAGCAAATTATTCAAAATCGGTTAGAAAAACACTATGAATCTGAGAATCCCAATGATAAACCCTTTGGTAAACCTGCGGCTTGGGCTGGTTTTTGTGCCATTGGAAATTAAGTTTGTAGTAAGCACTTCAGTGCTTAAGAGAGGGCTGAAGCCCTCACTACGAACTAATCTGAAATTTCAACTATAAAATCTTGATGGAGGTATGATTATGGCAACTGATGAAGATAAGGCGATCGTTGAGGCTTTTTTTGAAGTCGTAAAGGAGCAAGGGTTTGTTTTTGATGAAGAAAGTCAGGCGGATTTATCAACAATCAAGACAACTTTGGCAGAATTGGAAAATCAACCAGTTTTAGCCGCTGCCGATCCGATTATTGCTTGGTATAAGAAATATCCAGATGTCAGAGATGCTGTGCTATTTACCGCCAAAGAAATTACTATTAAAAAGCGAAATCCAGCCAACCAAGAGGGGACTTTAATCAATCAATTTCCTGACTATAAGAAGATAATTGATGACCGACAAAATAACCTACCCCCAGAACCAAATAAAAAATGAGTCCGAAAGTCTACGCGCCCAATGTTCATTTATTTGCCTTTCATCTGCAAAAAAGCGCCAATGGCGATCGTGCAAATGATGGAGATAAACATTGGCTTTGGCAAACCTGTAATGAAATCATCCAGAAAATATTGCAGCCAAATTTTGATTTAATGCAATGGCTGGATTTAGATAAAGACCTGGATAATCCCATTGTTTCTTTAATCAAAGCTGAGAAACAAATGGATATAGCTCCTATTGATAACGGTGAAATATATTTAGATGACAACTCGCCTTTATTAATCCAAGGGTTTGCCTATCCGCTGAGACTTTATGACAGTTATGGACTATGGCTAAATCTACGTCGTCCAGAAAACGAAAAGAATCAACGCACTGAAGATGTAGATATTCAAATTTTCAAAAAGCTGAATCCAAACAATTGCTTACTGTTGGGAGGAAATGATAACTTTCTCAATCAAACGCTGATTCTTACTGCTTGGCTGTCATCAGAACACGATCCCCAAAACCAAAAAGCTTTGAAAAATTTAGCTGATGAATGTCTCCAAGCTTTCTTTCCCAACAATTACCCAATTCCGCCATTTGCACGTTCAGCTACTTTATTTGGCAGCCCGATTTTTGAATACGGACTGTTTAGCCAATTAACAAATTACCGCCATATTTTAGTTTGGTTCTTCAGCCACCCAGAAGCCGAAGAAAAGTTTAATGAATATCAAGAACAATTATTAGATTTATTTTTCTTTCGCGCCAAAGTAGTCAAAGCCTTCCAAAAAAGCCGGGAAGTTTATGAAGATACAAATCAAGAATATCAAAAAATCGAAGCTGAAATCAACAATTTTAAACAAATCGATCCTCAACTATTAAATAACGAAAAATTAGATAAATTAAGCGAAAAATTAAAAACTCTTCCCCAAATGGCATTAGACTATGCCAATTTACTACGATATCTAGAATCATACCAAAACACCATCGCCATCAATGGACGAAATTATGCCGATAGACTGCAACAAATTCGCGGCATTGTCCAAGATGAAGATATTAGCTTCTTAGAAAAATTTAGCGTAGAAAATAGTCCTGATTTCCAAGAACAAATCAAAGCAGAGTTGGGTTATTTTACTCATGGTTCCAGCTTACTAGACAAAGCGATCGCCTCCATCCGGGGACGCGTAGAAATAGACCGTGCCAAAAGCGATCGCTTAGCGGAAGATAAGAAAGAGAGAAGCGATCGCAATTTACAAATTACCATCTTAGCTGTCGGTACTGGCATCGGCGCAGGTGGCATCATGGCATCTAGCTACACCTTGGTACAAAATGATCCCATCCTCCAAGCCTTACACACTCCCGCAGCCAATCGCTTTACCGCATCCATCACCTACAGTTTACTTTTCGGCTTCGCCGTCGGAATCTTGATTTTACTAGTCGATAAACTTCGCCAGTACTCTAAACGTAAGCCCAAACAATAAACCCAAAATACCATTTCTGAATAACTCCTCTCAACTCCTACTCTCTGCGACTCTGCGCCTCTGCGTGAATATCTACACTCAGCAACGCCCCCAAAATTCTCAAATTCATGTTCAAAGTCCTCCCCAAACAAACCACCTCCATGCACACCCGCGACGGTGTACGCTTGGATGCAGACATCTATCGCCCTGTTGCTGAGGGTAAATTTCCGGTATTATTAATGCGACAACCCTATGGTAGAGCGATCGCATCTACCGTTGTCTATGCCCACCCTACTTGGTATGCTGCCCACGGCTACATCGTCGTAATTCAAGATGTCCGGGGACGCGGTACTTCTGAAGGCGAATTTCAATTATTTACCCACGAAATATTAGATGGCGAAGATACAGTAAATTGGGCAGCAAATTTACCTGGTAGTAATGGCAAAGTTGGCATGTATGGCTTTTCCTATCAAGGAATGACTCAACTATATGCCGCAGTTAACCAACCCAGCCCCCTTATAACAATTTGCCCCGCCATGATTGGCTATGATTTATATAGCGATTGGGCTTATGAAGGCGGCGCATTCTGTTTACAAACGAACCTCGCTTGGGCAATTCAATTAGCTACAGAAACCGCCCGTTTGCGAGGAGATAAAACAGGCTATCAAGCCTTGTTTGCTGCTTCTCGTAATCTGCCTTTAACTAATCCAGAAATTCTCCAACAACTCGCCCCAGAGTCCTTTTATCACGAGTGGCTGGCACATTCTCAACCCGATGAATACTGGGAAAAACTTTCGCCCAAACACCACTTGCAAGCTGTTGATTTGCCCATGTTCCACATCGGAGGATGGTTTGATACTTATCTACGTGGCACTCTACATTTATATAAAGATATGGCAGCCCGTAGCACTAAATCTCAACATTTGTTAGTCGGTGCTTGGGCACATTTGCCTTGGAGTCGCAAAGCTGGAGAAATTGACTTTGGCGCTAAAGCCGCGAGTCCAGTAGATAAAATGCAAATTCGCTGGTTTGACGAATTTCTCAAAGGCGAAAATACAGGTTTATTAGATGAATCACCCGTTTGCCTATTTGAAATGGGAACCAATATTTGGCGTACTTTCCCTGACCTCCCTACACAAATACACAAAACTTATTTTTTGTCAACTACCGGACTAGCCAGCATCCGCCAAGACTCCGGAACCCTAATCCAAAATCCAAAATCCAAAATCCAAAATTCTTTTGATGTATTAGTTCACGACCCTTGGCGCCCAGTTCCAGCCTTGGGTGGACATGGGGGAATTCCTGCGGGTGTATTTGAGCGATCGCATCTTGATTGTCGTTCCGATGTCTTAACTTACACCAGCGAACCGCTAGAAGAAGATTTACATTTAGCAGGGGATGTAATAGTGGAAATCTGCTGTACTGCCGATCAACTCAGTTATGATTTGTCTGCGGTCTTATCCGAAGTACATCCTAATGGAAAAGTATATAATCTCACTCAAGGTTATGTACATTGTCGAGATGTTAGCGTGTCTACAAAAATTCAGCTACAAGCGACTTGTGCGCGAATTGCCAAAGGAAACGCCTTGCGCCTGAGTTTAAGTGCAGCGTGTTTTCCAGCCTACGCAATGAATTCTGGAAACGGTGCAATTACCACTAGCGATAGTTTACCAGATGCTCAGATTATCACCTTAACTGTGAATTGTGGAGGCGAATTTAATTCTCATCTTTTATTACCTGTACTCCCAGCAACTTAATATTTGGACAAATGACAAATGACAATTACGATACACCAACACTCTTCAAGATAATCATTGGGCTTTGGTCTTTGAGAAGTTGCATTTCTTCGGCATTCCTTACTAGCAAGGCACCGGCGAATCCTAAGGAATTCACAGAGATAGAGTGGAAATGCTCTTGCGATCGCGGTACAATCAACATCCATTCTCGTGTCATGAGCAAATTGTAAGCACCCAACTGCGTTGCATCCAAACCCACAGCCTCTAACAAGGTACGATAAAGTGCCAGCGTTGCTTCACCCCCTGTGAATGGAGACTCCACCCAACTGGGATTTAAGAGTGCCAAAGCATGTACAAAAGGAAGTTTTGGTAAAGTTGCGATCGAGTTTTGAAATTGTGCTTCCTTTAGCAGAGGTTCAATCGGTATCTGCAACCCTAAAGGTGCAAGTGGTAGCGGGACTAATTGCAAGTGTTTATGTCGCTGACTAGCACCTGCGCTTTTGCCACTGTTGTAGAACCCCAAACCATCAAAATCAGCCAAACATGCCCACATCGCCGTAAAATCTTCCAGCGTGAGTAAACTTTCCTGTTCCTCGAAGGCACGGGTAATAATTAGCAGATGATAATCAACAACATTGAATTTATTTAAGATACATACATGAGTATCAGAGATATCCGCCACAAATAAATCTTCTTCGTAAGGCAAGAAAGGATTAAATTCTTGACCTGAACTAGCAGATTGTTTTTCCTGTTTTTCCTTGGCTGCTTTTTTGCGATTCAAATTAGACAAAATCCGCACTAAAAAACGCACGCCATCCTGTTCCACAAATTCAAATTCCGTCGGTATCGACAGCAGCGCCCCACATTGCAAAGCATATTCAGTCCGTTCTTTGACACTTTTCCATAAAGTACCAGGCTTAAGTAGTATTTTTCCTTGTACCATTTTTAGTCCTTCAAGTATGGTTAAGATATTATATTAAGAATTCAGAATTCAGAATCCAGAATTCTGAATACTTTGATGCCAAAAGTTGGTAATTTTAATAAAATCTTGCCGGATAAAGAAAACCGAGTTCTTAATTTTGGATCGAGTCGAGCTAAGAGCGTCTTTTCATTCTGACTTCTGACTTCTGACTTCTGACTTCTGACTTCTGACTCCTGAATTCTGACTCCTGAATTCTGCTGTATTTAGAATTGCCCCATGACTAAAGTCACAAGTTTTAATGTGATACACTTACCATTCTGGCTCCTGAGTTATTTACTGGTAAAAAAGCAAACTTTTCACAATAACGCAATACCTCTGCAACAAAACTGTCATAAGTCATATCTACATTAGTAATACATATTCGATATGCTTCCAAACAGCAATGAAAAACCAATCTCGCGATGGAGAACACCCATCAAATAGCATTTTATCCCATACTGCTGACGCCAAATACCATAATCCAGCACCTTGGAAAAAGGCTGCGGCCTCTCTATCGCTGGTGCTACTGGGATCGGGTATGACATTCGCAGGTGGTTATCTGGCTGGGCACCCCCAACAGGTGTCTGAGACTGCATCTAATTTGGCAGTCGGTCGAGTCAATGCTGCCCCTCCATTACCAGCCAGCACAGATCCTAATTTTGTGACACAGGTGGTGCAAAAGGTAGGCCCGGCAGTAGTACGAATTAACTCTTCCCGAACGGTAAAAACCCAGTTACCAGATGAATTTAACGATCCGTTTTTTCAACGCTTTTTTGGTTCTCAACTACCACAGTCACAAGAAAGGGTAGAACGGGGTACTGGTTCAGGTTTCATCATCAGTGCTGATGGTCGTATTCTCACGAACGCTCATGTGGTAGATGGGGCGGATACGGTGACAGTGACACTCAAGGATGGGCGTACCTTGCAAGGTAAAGTGCTAGGAAAAGATGAGTTAACCGATGTAGCTGTGGTCAAGATTCAAGCGGATAATCTACCGACAGTAGCCTTAGGTAACTCAGACCAACTACAACCGGGAGAATGGGCGATCGCGATCGGCAATCCCCTTGGACTAGATAACACAGTCACAACCGGAATCATCAGCGCCACTGGACGCACTAGCAATCAAATTGGCGCTCCCGATAAGCGAGTAGAGTATATTCAAACTGACGCCGCAATTAACCCCGGTAACTCTGGGGGTCCCCTACTCAATTACCGTGGCGAGGTAATTGGTATGAATACGGCCATTATCCAAGGCGCACAAGGATTAGGCTTTGCCATTCCCATCACCACAGCACAACGTATTTCTAATCAATTAATAGCTACAGGTAAAGTCCAACATCCTTATTTAGGAATTCAGATGGTGGGGCTAACACCTCAGCTAAAACAAAATATCAACTCAGATCCTAATAGTGGTTTGAATGTCGATGAAGATAAAGGTGTATTAGTTGTCAAAGTTATGCCGAATTCCCCAGCGGCTAAAGCTGGAATTCGTGCTGGTGATGTCATCCAAAAGCTAGCCGGTCAATCAGTCACAGATGCTAGCAGCGTCCAAAAGGCTGTAGAAAATAGCCAAGTGGGTGGAGATTTACGCCTGGAGTTACGCCGTAATGGGCAGAATGTTAACGTAGCCGTACAACCCGGTGCTTTCCCTACGCAACCCACCCAAGTACAATAACAGTTTTGAGTCAAGGTGAAATTTTAAGGGATGGGTCTTGTACCCGTCCTTTTTTTTCAGGTGATGAAGTCGCGTATATAGCAATACGGTTCGGTTAAAGGGGAAAGGGGAAAGGGGAAAGGGGAAAGGTTTCAAATACATCCTTTACCCCTTACCCCAAAACCATTTCCCAGACCACAAGGGAAGTTCATACTGCTTATCCGAACCGTATTGTGACCACGGCTATATTATTTTTTATCAAAAAGAAAATCGGATTGATGTACAACCAAAGAATCATTTTTACATTTTTTATCTATGACATTAGTCATGTTTTAACTAATTACCTTTTTCACTAGTGTATAGTTCTCTTCAATTTTATTATTTACTTGTCCAAGAGATTAATATTTGATAACAATTTAATCTCTTTGATTTTTATATCATAGAAGGAAAATTTGCCAATGAGTATTAAAAGAATGCTTGCTAGTGCAGCACTGATTTTACCAATTGCTTTTACCATTATTCCTTCCCAAGCCGATGCTCAAGTCAGAGGGCAATTTAGGCGGCCAGTTCCAGTTAGAACAATCAGAAGACCAGCACGAGTTAGGGTTTATACCCCTGCTCAAGCGAGAAGAAGAATAGTGGTTCCTGGACGTTGGGTGCAAACAAATCGTGGTCGCCGGTGGATACCTGCTCGCTATATATATAGATAAAAAGACGTACAACTGCAACAAAATATTACCGAGAAGGGGGAAAGGGGAAAGGGTAAGGGGTAAAGGGTAAGAATTCAAAACAGGGGTAAAGGTTAAAGGGTAAAGGGTAAAGGGATAAATTTAACCTTTTCCCCTTTCCCTTTCCCCCTTCCCCCTTAACCCTTACCCCTTACCCCTTACCCCTTTCCCCTTAAATTTATTTACACCTAGCTACTTAGGATTTTCAAAATTTTAAACTAGAGCTACTGCTGGTTGTGGCCAGCGTCCCACTGCTTTACCAATTACTGCTAATTCTTGCATTAAGTTATCAAAACGGTCTGGTGTCAGAGATTGGGGACCGTCGGATAAGGCTTTGGCAGGGTTGGGGTGAACTTCAATCATCAGAGAGTCTGTACCAGCTGCGATCGCTGCCATTGCCATTGAAGGCACAAACTCAGACCAACCTACACCGTGGCTGGGGTCAATCATGATTGGTAGGTGAGTCAATTTTCGCAACACTGGCACTACTGATAAATCCAGTGTGTTTCTAGTGTACTGACGGTCAAAGGTACGTATTCCTCTTTCACACAAAATAACATTGGGATTGCCAGCTGCCAAAATATACTCGGCTGCCATTAACCAATCTTCAATCGTAGCCGCCATTCCCCGCTTCAAAAGAACTGGTTTTGACTGCGCTCCTACTTTTTTGAGCAAGGAAAAATTCTGCATATTCCTTGCCCCTACCTGGATAACATCAGCAATTTCCGCAATTTTATCCAGGTCAACGGCATCCATGACTTCTGTAATAATGCCTAGTCCGCTGACTTCCCGCGCCTTTGCTAATAATTCCAAAGCACTCTCGCCGTGTCCTTGGAAAGCGTAAGGTGAAGTCCGGGGTTTGTATGCACCTCCGCGTAAAAACTTGGCTCCTGCGGCTTTGACACGCCGCGCCGTCTCTACAATCATTTCTTCGTTTTCTACGGAGCAAGGACCAGCTACGACTACCAAGGGGTGGTGTTCGCCAAATACCACCGTTTCATTAGGTATATTTACCACCACTTCCGAAGCTTCGCCGTGGCGGTATTGGCGGCTAGCTCGTTTGTAAGGCTGCTCTACCCGCAACACCTGCTCGATCCAGGGACTGAGTTCTTGAATTTGTAGTGGATCTAAGCTGGCAGTTTCACCTACTAGACCAATAACTACTTTGTGTTGACCAACAATTTTTTCTGGAGTTAATCCCCAGCTAGTTAGTTCCTCATCAATGCGGTTTATTTCCGCATCCGGGGAACCACTTTTCATTACTATAATCATGTCAAAGTTCCTGATTTACTGAGTAAATTTTTCTGTAAATGGACGTAACTTTATTGTTACGTATTTACCCAATTACGAATAGTTCAAACTAAATTTATTTACAAAATAAATGGACAAAAGAGAAAATCCAGTAACTTTCCTCAGAAAATACTGGATTTAAGGTATAAAAATCATCTATATACTTTTAATTAGCAATGTTGAAGTTTTGAAGAAGAATTCAGGAGTCCGACTGGCGGATCAAGCGGGTTTAAGAAATACCTAAATCTTTTCTTCCGAGAGACGCTACGCCAATTGCCGATAATCTAAACTTTTTGGTAAGGGAGTGGTAGCTTCCAATCCCCCACTTCTTGTTCTGAATTCTGGATTCTGAATTCTTCTTCAAGAGTTTTTTTGCCGAGTTTCCCGCCAAACTGCCACCATTCGTCCCCAATTGGTGCCGAATTCACCAAAACCCAGCAGACTGCCGGCTCTTTCTTCATCCCAAGAGGCAGAGAGAACGCCATAAGTTATCCCTAAGACCCCCAAACCAAATAATCCCATGTTTACCAATAACACGGCAATGGGAGCTAATTTGATATCGGAGTAGGTGGCAAGCAGATAGCTAACAATTAAGGTGCTAATGCCCAAAGTTGTTGGTAGACCACAGAATGCAGCCACTCGTCGAACCATCCGCTGGCTGACTACTTTAGGAATCGCTATTTCTTCTTTGGTGTAAGGCGGCTTCCTATCAGCTTGGTTGCTGGATTCCTGTGGCTTTGCTGCTGGTTTACTTTGAGTTTTTGGGGGTTTTTGGCGCTTTTTGTTTGGCTCAAAGGGCAAGCGAGCGCGTTCAGATTCTTCAGCAGACATAAGCGATCGCCTCTAACCCCGAATACCGAGACGAGCAATCAAAGCTAGATACTTTTCCCGGCTTTCGCTCTGGATATAGGCTAGAAGACGCTTGCGCTGGCCAATTAGCTTCAACAGTCCCCGCCGGGAAGAATGGTCTTTTTTGTTTGCTTGGAGATGTTCACTGAGGCGGTTGATCCGTTCAGTTAGCATAGCAACTTGCACATCGGCCGAACCAGTATCGGTTTCGTGGACTTGGTAGTTGGAAATTATTTCTTGTTTCCGCAGTTGCGTCAGAGCCATGATCGAAATTTCTAGTTTTTCAAAATGTATGCAGCAGTCTCCCATAATATCACAGCCATTAAGGTGATGTGGAATCATGTAGCTGGAAAAAGGGAGTGGGGAGTGGGGGAAGAAATTTTTTTATGTTTGGTTGTGAGATTTTCGCGTGATTAGCCTCTTCTCGACGAAGGCTTTCACGAGCCACACTTCAGTACTAGTATTTTCTGTAATTTAATATACATTAGACTAATGTATCAAAGTTTAATCACAACATAATATTAGGTAACAGTTTTATCAGTTAATAGCGTTTCTTTGTGAGGCTGCGCCAAATATGCCGTTTTTTTTAACGCAAAGGTACGCGGAGGTTAACGCAAAGGTACGCAGAGGTTTGTCCCAGAATAATTAGGTCTAAATAAATGAAAGTTCTTACCTTCCGCTTTAGCTTTCAGGTTTTAGGTTCAAGGTACAAACCCACTTCTGTTTATTTATACCCACTTCCGAAAAAGTTGAAATAAAGCTAAAAAAAAGCTTAAAACAATCAAGTAAGAATTAAATAAGCAATTGAAAAAATATAAAAATTAGGGGATAGTGAAAAAAGTTAACAAAAAAACAGGTTAATAACTAGCGACATGAAACCACAAAAAAGCACGCGAAGCCGCGGAGTTGTGCTGAGTTCTGTCGGGTTAAAGCGTCTACAGGCAGCGATTTTGGCTATGGAAATAGCGGAGAATCACAGTCAGCGTTTGACTCTAAATAAGTTAGGCGATCGCATGAATATCTCCAGAAAAACACTGACTAGATTGTTGTCATTGGATACAAATGTAGACCAAAAAACCTTAAAACTTTGCTTTAGTGCCTTTGATTTAGAATTAACCGCAGAAGATTATACGATTCTCAACGAGCCGGATAAGATTGAAACTTCGGAATTGCTTTCAGTGAATTTACATACAAGAAAAGTAAATTCATGTAAATCTTTACTTTTAGAACCATTTATTAACGAACAACCTAAGCAAGTTGAAAGTCTTTGGCCGTACCCAGATGGGCCTGTACCTCTGGATTCTCCTCTTTATATCGAACGCCCGCCCATTGAGGAACTAGTTTATCGGGAAGTAACTCAACCAGGTTGTGTGATTAGGATCAAAGCACCCAGACAGATGGGTAAGAGTTCTCTGATGCTCCGGCTGTTAACCTTTGCACAGAAGCAAGAGTATCGGACAGTGAATTTGAATTGCTACCAAATTGATTCTGATTCTTTGACTAACTTAAACAAGTTGTTGCGTGGTTTCTGCTGCCATGTTGCTAGAGAATTAGGCATAGATCCCAAATTAAATGAAATGTGGGATGAAGAAATTGGCTGTAAGTTAAGTTCGAGCTTTTATTTGCAAAGTTATTTGCTCAAGCAAATTGCAAGTCCAGTAGTTTTAGTATTGAACGAAGTTGACCGCTTTTTTGAATATCCTCACATTGCTCAAGAATTTTTTGCCTTATTGCGTTCTTGGTGTGAGGAAGCACAACAAAATCCCAATTGGTATAAGTTGAGGCTAGTAGTGGTTTATTCTACAGAAGAGTATGCCACCCTGGATATTAACCGCTCTCCGTTTAACATTGGATTACCTATCCGCCTTAGCGAATTTACCCAACAACAGATAGAAGACTTAGCTAGGCGACACGGCTTAAATTGGAATACTACCAAAGAATCCAGCCAACTGATGTCATTTGTCGGGGGTCATCCAGCACTAATTCGGATTTCGCTATATTATCTTTACTCCCAAGAAGTTACTCTACAAGAACTGATCGAAGAAGCGATCGCCAATGGTGGCATTTACCGCTACCATTTATGGCGTCTTTGGGTGCAACTACAAGAAAAACCGACCTTAGCAAAGACTTATGCTGAACTGGTGAGGGTAAAGCAAAGTAAATTTCTCGATCCGATTGAGACGTATAAACTAGATAGTTTAGGCTTGATTCGCTTTGAGGGCGATCGCATTTTACCCAGTTGCGAACTCTATCGCGCTTATTTTGCCAAACAACTATCAACAATTGTTTAAAGCTTCAGGAGTACTGTACATGGATAGCGGGGTGTTTAGCCCGTAGTGTTAGATCTCTTCTCTACGAGAGACTGCGCCAACGTGGCATTTAGCCCGTGCGATTATTAGTTTTTTTAATCACCACTCTAACTGGGCAGTGTTTTTGTAAATTGCTTGAAAATCATCAAAAAGCACACAAATACTTTGAATTTTGCTTTTTTTTAATTTATTTTATTCAAATAGCTATGAATATAATCCTACTTGTTTGAACAAAATGCAAGGACAGTTAAGACATTTAAGCAGATAGTTAAGGGACAGATAAGACAGTTAAGACAGTTAAGCAAAATGACTACTATATAGTTAGAAATAGTGATAAAATCCAAAATTGAATAAAAGCTGTAAACTTTAAATGTTTACTTTTAACGAAGTATCTATAGTAATCCAAAATCATTGGTGAAAAACCAGAACGCTGACTTTTTAAAGAAGTCGGGGAACTGCGACTTGCAACCATGAGAAATCAAATACGATTGCTAGTGAATCTCTATTCTTGTAGTCACAGTTTCATATGAAATACCAAGTAGGGGGGAGTCTTCGTAGTGACGATCCCACATATGTTATGCGTCAGGCAGATGACAAACTTTATGCCAGCCTGAAAGCAGGTGATTTTTGTTACGTCTTAAACTGTCGGCAGATGGGCAAATCATCTTTACTACAGCGCACGAGTTATCGTCTCAGACAAGAAGGTTATAGCTGTGTTTACTTGGACATGACCCGGTTGGGTAGTGAAGATACTACACCGGAACAATGGTACAAAGGTATGACGATCAGCTTGTTCTACAGCTTAAATCTGGAAGAACAGGTCAATTTTAAAGAATGGTGGAAGATGCAATCAGGCATTTCCTCGGTGCAAAAATTACACCAATTTATAGAAGAATTGTTACTACCAAATGTTGCGAGCAAATCTCAAAAAAATGAGAAAGCTGGAGGCATTATTATCTTTATTGATGAAATTGATAGTGTATTAAGTTTAAATTTTCCCGTCAACGATTTTTTTGCGTGGATTCGTCATTGTTACAATCAACAAGCATCTGACCCAAATTTTCAACGCTTAGGATTTGCACTGTTTGGGGTAGCCAGTCCATCGGATTTAATAGCAGACAAACGTCGAACACCTTTTAATATTGGTACAGCCATAGAGTTACAGGGCTTTCAATTACATGAAGCTACACCATTGCTCAAAGGGCTAGAGGAAGTCATTAGCCAACCACAAGCAGTATTGCGAGAGATTATTTATTGGACAGGAGGACAGCCATTTCTCACCCAAAAACTCTGCCAACTAGTTGCCCAGACTGCCTTGAGAACATCTTACGGAACAATCTCATTACTTCCAGGAACCGAAGAATTTTGGGTAGAACAATTAGTGCGATCGCAGATTATCGAACATTGGGAAGCAAAAGACGAACCAGAACACCTGCGGACAATTCGCGATCGCTTACTTTTCTACGAACACCGAGCAGCAAGATTACTCGGACTATACCAACGAGTGTTGCAAGCAGACGAAGCAGAGGAGCAGAGGGGCAGAGGTGCAGGGGGGCAGAGGGGCAGAGGAGAAATAACTAATGCCCCATGCCCAATCCCTACAGACGATAGTCTAGAACAAACGGAACTATTGTTATCTGGTTTAGTTGAGAAACACAACGGCTATCTCAAAATTAAAAATCCCATTTATCGCCATGTTTTCAATGCTCAATGGGTACTCAGGCAGTTAGACAATCTCCGCCCATACTCACAAACATTCAACGCTTGGGTAGCATCGGCTTATAGAGATGAATCGCGTCTATTGCGAGGACAAGCTCTCAAAGATACTCAAAATTGGCTCCAGGGCAAAAGTCTTAGCGATTTGGATTATCAGTTTTTAGCTGCTAGTCAAGAATACGAACGCAAAGCAGTGCAAACGGCATTGGAGGCAGCACGGGCTAAAGAAGTAGAAGCACGATTAGCACAAGAGAAAAAAACTGCAAAATTGCAAAGATTTCTGCTAATTACAGTTGGTATTGGGTTATTCGTCTCTAGCAGCTTGGGAGTAGGAAGTTTCATTTTGTACCACCAAACTCTCAAAAGCGCATATCAAGCAAAAAGTAGCGAAATCCGAGCGCTTGTATCTTCTTCTGAAGGACTGTTTGCCTCAAATCGCCGATTAGATGCCCTCATAGAAGCAATTAAAGCCAAGCATAGACTACAAAAACTAGGTAAACCAAACGCAAATATTGAGCGTCAGGTGAATAATGTATTACAGCAAGCAGTTTATGGCGCAGATGAGTACAACCATTTTTCTGGTCATACAGCAGCTGTTTTGGCAGTAGATGTCAGTCCTGATAGTTCTTTAATTGCCTCAGCCAGCATAGATCAAACAGTCAAGCTTTGGCGACGAGATGGTACAGGAGTTGCGACTCTCAAAGGTCATAAAGGAGCAGTTAGGGCGATCGATTTTAGCCCTGATGGTCAAACACTCGCTTCGGCGGGTGAAGATGGCACCATTAAACTCTGGAAGCGAGATGGTACTCTAATCAAGAGTTTCAAAGCTCACACTGCTTCAATTTGGGGAGTAGCCTTTAGTCCCGATGGTCAATTCCTGGCCTCTGCCAGTTGGGACAGAACTGTGAAACTTTGGAAGCCGGACGGTACTTTGGTCAACACATTTCAAGGTTATGAAATGGGGTTTTTCGGAATCACCTTCAGTCCTGATGGTCAAATTCTTGCTGCTGGCAATCTAGACAGGACAGTAAAACTCTGGAAACGAAACCCTCAAGGCTGGGAAAACGCCAAACCTTTACAACCTCTTTTAGGTCACACCGCTTGGGTTCTGAAAGTAGCTTTTACCCCTGATGGCCAGACTATTGTTTCCGGGAGTGAAGACAGAACTATTAAACTTTGGAAGCGAGACAGCAAAAATGAAACCTACCGCCAGTATAAAACTCTTAAAGGTCATACTGCGGGGATTTGGGGAGTCGCCTTGAGTGCCGATGGTCAAACTATTGCCTCTGCCAGTCTCGATAAAACAATTAAACTTTGGAACATTGACGGTACAGAACTGAGGACGCTTAGAGGACACAGTGCCTCAGTTTGGGGAGTGAGTTTTAGCCCTGATAACAGCTTTATTGCTTCGGCGGGCACAGAAAACCTTGTCAGGCTGTGGCAGAAAGAGAATCCATTCCAGAAAAGTATTATTGCCCATGAAGCCGGGGTTTGGTCAATAGCGATCGCTCCCGACAGTTCCACCATCGCCACAGCTAGCCACGAAAACACTGCTAAACTTTGGAATCGCCAAGGCAAATTGTTCAAAACTTTCACTCAATCTGGCGGCGCAATCTTCGAGGTTTCATTCAGCGATGATGGCAAATTAATTGCCCTTCGCTCCTATGATGATACGGTAAAACTCAAGAAGCCAGACGGCACTTTAGTTGCTACTTATAAAGCTTCTCTGAGTAAACTCTTAGCAGCAGTATTAAGTCCCGACGGACAAACCATCGCTATGGCAAACGTTGAAAAGGCTGTTGAGATCTGGAAACGCGTTCGCGTAGCGACTCCGCAGGAGTCTCGCCCTACACCCCAGGTTCTCAAAGGACATGAAGCCGAAGTCTGGGAAGTTGCATTTAGTCCAGATAGTCGCCTCATTGCCTCAGTCAGCGGCGATGGTACTGCTAAGTTGTGGACGCTGGATGGCAAGTTGTTCAAAACCCTAAAAGGACATACTGCGGCAGTCTGGAGAGTTGCTTTTAGCCAAGACAGTAAAATGGTGGCTACTGGAAGTGGTGATAATACTGTGAAGTTGTGGACAGTGGATGGCAAGTTGCTGCAAACACTCAAAGGTCACACCGCTGCAATTTGGGGAGTAGCCTTTACTCCCGACGGCAAAATAGTCGCTTCTGGTAGCGTAGATACCACTGTTAAACTTTGGAAGCTTGATGGTACAGAACTGACCACCCTCAGAGGACATACCGCAGCCATTAGGAAAATTGCCATCAGCCGCGATGGGACAATACTGGCTTCAGGGGGTGACGACAACACGCTCATTTTGTGGAATTTGCAGCGAATTCTCAAGCTAGATGCACCAGTTTATGCTTGCGCTTTGGTGCGGGATTATTTGAAAACGAATGTAGCAGTGGAAGAGGGCGATCGCTCTCTTTGCAAATCATTCACGCCCGATTAGCCTATTTTTTCAGGAGTTAGAAGAAAGGCTACTCAGGGGTAAAGGATTGACCATAAAACAAAGAATGAGGAGGTGCTAGAGGAATACAAAGCCCAACATGCGATCGCCTACCAAAACGACTTGCATTGAGCAAAACAGATGCGAGATGCTAAAAATAGCACCCCGCAAACCGTAATATTTGGTGATAGCACAGCGCTAATTTCGATTAAACAAGCACAAAATTCTTTTCGGTTAGTGACAATCCGGCAGATAATTGTGCAAATTTTACCTGAGTAAAACCAGATGCACTGCCGTCTTTGTCAAAGAACAATGCACCTGTAATATTGTCATAGATAAATTGTTGAGTGCTGGTCGTTGCAGATGTTCCGATGGTAAATTGAGCATCTGAGAGTGAACCTACTGATAAGCCACCACCAAAAGCAAAATTATATATTTCAATTAATTCATTAGTGGCGTTGAAGTCATAAATAGTGTCAACACCCCCATTGTAATTATAGAAACCAAAGGTATCAGTCCCATTCCCTCCAATTAGGCTGTCATTACCATTTCCACCAAAAAGAGTATCATTACCATTGCTGCCAACAATCAAGTCATCATAGTTCGTACCTGAGATATCTAATTGTTCGATATTGTTATAGTTAACTCGATACAAGCCTACCGTAATTGAGCCAGTGTTAGTAGTAGCATTGAATGTCGAAGTGATTCCCTCAGCAGTAAAGTTGTAAATGGTGAACAATGAATCATCACCATCACCCCCATCTAACGTTTGAGTCACTAAATCAGACAGGTCACTATCTACGTAATTAGTGATTACATTGAAAGAGTCATTGCCATCGCCCCCAGAGAGGAGATTATCGCCTGTTGAACTGCTAACGCTCAACCTATCGTCACCAGCGCCTCCTTCTAGGGTATTATTACCAGACGGGCGAGAGTCGGAGTAGTCGTTGGAGCTGTAGTAGGAGTAGTCGCCAGAGATGTCAAGGAAATCATTGCCATCACCCCCAGAGAGCAGATTATCGCCTTTTGAGCCACCAGCACTCAAGGTATCATCACCAATACCTCCTTCTATGGTGTTATTCCCAAATGAGCGAGAATCGTTGGAGTCGCCGTAGCTATTGCTGTACCTGCCAGAGATGTTAAGGAAATCATTACCATCGCCCCCAAAGAGCAAGTTATCGCCTTTTGAACCGCTAGCAGTCAAGCTATCATTTCCCGTACCACCGTCAAGGGTATTATTGCCGAATGAGCGAGAATCGCTTGAGGAACTGGGAAAGACCGAGCCAAAAACGCGATAAAAGCCAGAGATGTTAAGGGAATCATTGGCATCGTTCCCAAAGAGTAGGTTATCGCCTGTTGAACCGCTAGCATTCAAGCTATCGTCACCAGTACCACCGTCAAGGGTATCATTTCCCACACCGCCAATGAGAGTATCATTTCCCGTACCACCGTCGAGGATATCATTTCCCACACCGCCAATGAGAGTATCATTTCCCATACCACCGTCAAGGGTATCATTTCCCGCAGCACCTCTGAGTATGTCATTACCACTTTTGCCGTCGATGGTATCGTCACCCCCCTGACCATTGATAACATCATTGGAGTTGTCAAAACCCGTAATATTGTTGTCGAGGTCATTGAGAAAGGTAACAGTGTTCCTATTGAATATGCTAGTTTGAGTTGAATCAGCATCAAACACATCAAAACTGTCACTGATGCTCGTTTCTCCATCAAACAGGATATTGCCAATAGCTGGTTGTGAAGAAGTTGCTGGCAGATTATCCAGGTTTTCTAACTTGAAGTTTTGGAGAATAACTTTGTTGTCATTACTTAAACCTTCAAAGGTAATTTCTAAGTTGTTACCATTTTGAGTTAATAGCAGATTTTCAGGAGTGAAGAGATTACCTGTAATTGAGAAACTATCTGTAAACTGCAAGGTATCTAAAGAAGCAATCACAGTTGCTGAGGGATTTGAACCTTTACCTAAGCCACCGAAATCGGTGATAACATCAGTGTTAGTGCCCTGATAGTAGTTGTCGTTCAAGCTATAAACAAATTTATCATTGCCCGCGCCACCAGTTAGGGTGTCGTCCCCACTGCCACCTGTCAAGACATCATTACCTACACCGCCAATAATCGTATCTTTGCCACCGCTCCCAAAGAGCGTATCGTTCCCACTGTTCCCCAGAATGTTGTCGTCGTAACTTGTACCTGAGATATTTAATCGTTCAATGTTTTTGTAGTTAACCCGATTTGTGCCCGCCGTAATTGAGCCAATGTTTGTAGTAGCATTGAATGTCGTTGCGATCCCCTTTGTACTGTCATTGACATTAAAGATGTAATTAACAGACAATACGTCGTCACCCGCTCCTCCATCGATTGTATCTTTGCCACTATCGCCTGTAGAGAGCGTATCGTTTCCATCATTGCCAACAATATTGTCGTTGTAAGCTGTACCTAAGATATTTAATCGTTCGATATTCTTGTAGTTAATTTGATTTGTGCCCGCCGCAATTACTCCCTTGTTTGTAGTAGCATTGAATATTGTTGTGATACCCGCTGTAGGATTCGTGTAACTGTAATTAACAGACAACACATCGTCACCTGCTGCCCCATCAATTGTATCTTTGCCACCATACCCCCCAGAGAGCGTATCGTTTCCACTGCTTCCCACAATATTGTCGTCATAGGCTGTACCTAAGATATTCAATCGTTCGATATTCTTGTAACTAACCTGATATGTGCCCGCCGTAATTTCTGCCTTGTTTGTAGTGGCATTAAATGTCGTTGAAATACCCGCTGTAGCGAACCTGTAATCAACGGATAACAAATCGTCACCTTTACCCCCATCTATCGTTTGAATTGCTAAATCAGAGGGGAGAGTATCCGAGTATGTGGTGCTTATATAGAAGGAATCATTGCCATCATCCCCAGAGAAGAAGTTATTCCCTGTTGAATACTCAGCAGTCAATGTATCGTCACCCGCACCACCGTTGAGGGTGTTATCGCCTGAAGAAAGGTAGTAAAAGTCTCTACCGCTATAGTCAACGACATCGCCAGATATGGAGAGAGAATCATTACCATCATCCCCAGAGAGTAAGTTATTGCCTGTTGAAATGCCAGCATTCAAGGTATCATTACCAGCACCACCGTTGAGGGTGTTATTGCCTGATGCCCTAAAATTAGGGTCTCCTCTATAAGTTGTAATTCCAGAGGTGGAGAGAGAATCATTGCCATCACCCCCAAAGAGTAAGTTATTGCCGGATGGAGACTCAGCATTCAAGGTATCATCACCAGCGCCTCCATCTAGGGTGTTATTACCTGAGGAGGGGTAATAGATGTTAGGACTTACACTGCTATAAACGTTAGAGGAGGAGAGAAAATCATTGCCATCGTCCCCAAAGAGTAAGTTATTGCCAGATGTTGCCCCAGCATCTAAGCGATCGTCACCAACGCCACCCTTGAGAGTGTTATCGCCTGTTGAAAATTCAACATTTAAGTAATCGTTACCAGTACCACCAATGAGGGAGTCATTGCCCGCACCACCCACGAGGGAGTGATTACCTGTGGAAGAGTCATTGCCCGTACCGCCAACGAGAATATCATCCCCCACACCACCAATGAGGGAGTCATTCCCCGCACCACCTCTGAGTGTGTCGTCGCCACTTAAGCCGTCAATGAGGTCATTTCCGCCTTGACCATTGATGACATCATTTGAGTTATCAAAGCCGCTAATATTATTGTTCAGGTCGTTAAGAAAAGTGACTGTATTCTTATTGAAGATAGTGCTTTGGGTCGAGTTGGCATTAAAGACATCAAAGCTATCTGTGGTGCTAGTTTGTCCAATAAATACGATATTGCTTAAGTCTACAGTGCCTCCTGTAGATTTACTTAAGTTTTCCAGGTTTTCCAGGGCAAAGTTTTGCAGGATAACTGGGGCATCAGAAAACCTGCTTATATAAGCATCCCCTTCAAAACTAATTTCCAGATCGTTGCCTTTTTGGGTCAACAACAAATTTTGGGCACTGATGCCCTCGCCCTCGAATTCTAGGGTATCCACTTCGGCAATGATTCCTGCTGTCGGGTTTGTCCCTTTACCTACGCCACCAAAATCTGTGACGATCGCAACATCGTTGTTTTGGTCGCCATAGTAGGAGTAAATGAATTTATCGTTGCCGCTTCCACCAGTTAAGGTGTCGTTCCCATAGGCATTACCAACATATATAGTATCGTTGCCTGCAAGACCCTTAATTGTATCCGCTTCATAATAGTTACCCTCTAGAGTATCATCACCGTTGCTTCCAATGATATTTGCCATAACTTTTACCTTTCTAAATCATTTTTTTCAGTAACTTCAGTTTTTAATCGGCTGTTTGTGTAGTTTTAAGGCACAAACAAATCCTCGAAATTTAAAGTTTTCGGCACAGTTTAGCCTTCAACTTTGAAAATCAGTAATTTTCTCAAAAATTAATTTCTTAGGTAGCTTTTCTGTCACACTTAATTAAATATTTTATTACTATCTAAGTCTTAAGCACTGTACAAATTCATCAACGTCTGTATTGAGGATAATTTTCATTTGATGCTAAAGTAATCGTCTTTGTTCAGTAGAAATTACTCTCACAAGCATCGAAAAATTTTACAATTCAATACTCAAAGCCCACCCCTAATATTTTTTGCCAGTGCTTAAGTCGTAGTAGAAGAGAAAGATTTTTATCCCCTCCTTGTGGACTATTTTGTGTAAATGTCTAGCTTGAAAATAGAGAACTTTTGAATAGCCTTAAAATAACTGCATAGTCAACATCTTACTTAAGTATCTATGCCTAAAAAGGCATCTTTGTATATTCTTTATATTCTTTGCCGAAAAATGTATATACAAATACTCAGCTTTATGTATTCTTCATCATTTAAACAATCGTGTCATTAAGCTAGCGCAAGCAAAAGTTTTAGGTGGGTGTGCGCTGCATAATGCTATGTCCTACGTGCGGGATTATTGGAAAACGAATGTAGCAGTGGAAGAGGGCGATCGCTCTCTTTGCGAACCGTTGAATTCTCATATCAATTCCACAAAACAATAGACTTCTTGCATAAGTCGGGAAAAGGGGAAGGTGGGGTCCCCTCTGGGGATAAGGGGCGGGGGAAAGGGGGAAAGGTTTGGTATTTTCCCTTTCCCCAATAAAGATGCATCCCTTTTCCCACAAGAGTGCAAAAAGCACTTTTGCAAGAGGTCCAATGAAACAGATATGTAGGTTGGGTTTAAGGTTGTGAAACCCAACAATAACAAAGTCTTTGGGTGTTGGGTTTCGTTCCTCAACCCAACCTACATTCACATCATATTTTTTGTGAAATGGTCTCACAATTCTGAATTCTGAACTCTGGATTCTTCTTCAAGCAAGAGGTTTGATTTTAGACAACAAGCAAAAGCGATGTCTACGACGGGCTACGCCTACGCTCTTATACTGAATACTGTAAAAATTTAAACCTTTGCAGCTAATATTACTCGATCTATAAGAAAGGCTTAAGTTTTTCTTGCAAATGTATAAGCCGTTGCAGCAAATGTTTAATACTTTGCAACAAATACTATTCCATATATAAGAAAGGCTTAAGTTTTTCTTGCAAATGTATAAGCCGTTGCAGCAAATGTTTAATGCTTTGCAACAAATACTATTCCATATATAAGAAAGGCTTAAATCATTGCAGCAATTGTTGTAATGAACTTATATAGCAGATTGCAAGTTGGTGAGGTACAGATAATCGTAGGGTAGCACAGCTGTGCTACCCTACCCGTGTACCTCATTTACCTGAAATATGCTATGAGAAGGAGTCAGAAGACAGAATTCAGAATTCAGAATACCCCATGCCTGAAGTCAGGGGTAACAATCGGAAAGAATTTTTTCTTCTCCACGATAGCGAAGCGTAAAGCCTTCTCCTTTGGAGACGCACTCGCGTTCGGCATGGCAACGCTATGAGCGAGTCCGAGAGCGTCTTCAAATTGGGGGCTTTAAACCTCGATTCTCCATCCAGTCGCACAGAATCCATTCTGGATTCTGGCTCCTGAATTCTGAATTCTTCTTTTCAACAACGCCCGGATAAAAACGTTATCAAAAAACTGGGTTTAAAACCCCGTTGTTCTAGGACGGCTTTTCTTGATTTTGGATGTACATTTTAAGGACTTCAAGTGGCGCACCCCCAACGGAAGACACGAAGTAACTAGGACTCCACAGCGCTTGTTTACCAGAGGGTTTGGGGTATCCAGCTTGTCCATATCTACGACT
>NZ_JACJRQ010000065.1 GCF_014697355.1 Nostoc calcicola FACHB-3891
TTCTCACGCGTTACTCACCCGTCCGCCACTATGTCCGAAGACACCGTTCGACTTGCATGTGTTAAGCATACCGCCAGCGTTCATCCTGAGCCAGGATCAAACTCTCCGTTTTGTTGTGTTTCGAGTTTGGTTTTCCGAAAATAAAATTTTCGGAATCCTAGTTATAATTTTTGATTATCTTTAACTTGGGAAATCCCAAATCCAGATTCTCTTGACGAGGATTGGTTATTTCTTAAGCTTTCAAAGTATTGTGTTTTTACGGTTCAGTTGTTGTCGGCGTTTTTCTCTCGCCTCCAGACTTAACTAGATTAACTATTCTGTTAGGGATTGTCAAGGGGTAAAGGGAATTTTTTTTTAATGGGGTAAAACGCTTGAGGAGTGGTGCTTTTGTATGTATGAGTTAAGTAAAACAGAGACGAGATTCTCCAATAACTTGCAAAACTATCTTTCCTTCATTGCCTTCTTGAGGAGGTTGTTGTGGCTGGAAAGATTAAGTTGGAGCAAATTACGCACAGCCTGCTGTACATCGTCATGTTTAACTAAAGTGTCTCCGAGTAGAACAGCATGTGTACCAGCTTCTGCAACAAAGGATAAGTCAGCAGGTGTATACAAACCAGACTCACTGACGATATTAATGCCCAAGGTTTGGATGTGCGATCGCCTGGCTGCCAGCAATTGCCCAGTTGTGCTGATATCAACACTAAAATCTTCTAGGCTTTGATTGTTGATTCCTATTAAACGTACATCATCAAGCTTTAGCACCCGATCGAGTTCTGCCAAGGTATGGACTTCTACCAAAGCATTCATCCCTAAGTAGTGAATCACCCGCAAAAAATTTTGCAGTTGCCGATCTGACAGAATCGCTGCAATCAGCACCACAGCATCTGCGCCTGCTGCTCGTGCTAAATAAATTTGGCACGGATCTAAAATAAAATCTTTGCACAGTAGAGGTAGCGCTACTCGATGCCTAATGGTGCGTAAACTCTCAAAGCTGCCATGAAAGAACTTGTGATCGGTGACTACAGAAATACAAGTTGCGCCACCACGCTCATAAGCTTTGGCGATCGCCACTGGGTCAAAGTCTGGTTTAATTACTCCATGAATGAGAGATGCTTTCTTCACCTCTGCAATGATGCAAGGTTGGTAATGACTTTGTTGCAAAGCAGTAAGGAAATCTCGCACTGTGGGTGCAGCTGTTAACTGACGTTGCAATGAAGCCAAAGACATGTCTTGCTGAATTTGTGCGACTTCATACTTTTTCTGCCATACAATCTCTTTGAGAGTAGGTTGCACTAGATGAGCATTAGGGGTAGTAACTGGGTAAGTCATATGTTAATGATGACCAAAAAGTATGAATTATAAAATGTAAGGCTACCCATACATGTTTTCTTTTCAATCAGCGTGTGTAGAAACGCCTTTAATGAAAGGAAACTTTGAACAACCGAAAGTTTAAGAATTTCAGTATTCATCCTTTCTTCTTGAAAATTTAGAAAAAACTGCTTTGAAATAGACTCAATTTTTGATGGATATTTATTTAATTTTCACAGTTGAAGCCAGGTTGATTTAAGGTTCAAACCTTCTACACAGTCACTGTCATTTTGATTAAGTTTTGAATTTTCAATTAAGCAGTTATTTTTGAGGAGTCTAATGTAAGTGCGGTAGGGTATATAATCTATGGGATTGTAACCAGCAAAACGCAGTATTAAAACACATGCCCAGGAATACTTGCCTGCAATAATTGCTTTGAGTATTTGCTCAATTTGTTCATTATTAATTTTCTTACCCATTTGTGTTTGACAACCAGTAATGTTTTGAGTCATAACATACACTCTTTTTTTTGTAAATGACAACTGGCCTTTACTTGGCAGAGATATTCCTATTTTTTTTGCATTGGGGGTTAGTAAATTCTCTATACAACAATTTGGAAACCTCAGCTATTTTTTAATTCTCTCACTGAACAACTTATTTTTTGATGTAAATCAGTAATACACTTTGAAAGATTACCAAACTTATTTATATGGATTGATTCATAATTAATTTTTCATAACAGGTGTTTTATATCGATTTTTATGAATTACATTTTCAATGAAAATTTTGTCAACGCCATTGTCCATAAGTGAAATCCAGGACAGAAAAAGACAATACTCAAATAAAATTAGATAAACAAGAAATTATTGCAAACTTATATTAAAGGTAGGGGCGGGTATAACCGACAGAATAAATATCTAGTTTAACCCGCTCTTACAGATGAACCGTATTGCAGAAGCAGCTTCTTGATTAAGCTTACTCAATGTTATGTAAAGTAGTATATGAACAATTTTTTGATAGACATGTCTATTTTTTCGCTTTTTAAATTTGATTTATTTTACCGAGGATAAACTAATTTGCACTCGATCGAGTTTTATCTCCTAATACTACATGCTTTACAAGACTTCTCTATTTTCCAATTAGACCTTTTAGCAGGTACAAGTACCCTTCGATTACAATGGATAGTATTCAAAAACACATAATTACTTAATTTTATCTATTTCTTTTGGAAGATTTTTAGAATCAATACACATAGTGAATACAAAAAATGTATATCTTGTGACAGATGACAGTGTTTATTGTTATATAGTTTAATCCCTGAATAAACAAATCAAGAAAAATGAAATTAATGACAAAAGTTTTGCTGATTTAACCTGTGTGTATTAACGCGAATCTATCTAAATATAGAATCTACAATAATTGATGTTACTGTGTAGTCAAAAAACTGACCAATAGATGTTGTTTTGGGTTTTGCTGTTAGATGTAGTCAAAAATCTAAAATAGGTAGGTTGTCTAATGCTATAACTTTATGTAAGGTATTAGATTGATTATTATTTTAATTTGTTGAAATTCATAATTTAAAATAAATACTTGTATTAAGGAAAAGTCTATATCTGTACATTTATCTGTAAGAATTGATAGCCTAATTTTGAATTAGGACTGAAAAAAACTCTGATACATAATGTTTATTTATACTTAATTAAGTACACCAAAAATATCTTTACATTACCATTATAAAAAAATCATATTTTATTGTTAAAATCGAATTTAAAATCATCACAAATTTCTGATTATTTCTAATGGATTTTATTTCTAACTAAGGAATAGCGACATTAGAGTTTTGGTAAGCTGTGATTAGCAACTCATTAATGGGTATAGTGCCGACTTGTTTGACTGAGTAACTGGGTATATAAATTCTGGCGGCTAGAGGTGAGTTTAATCTAACTTTCCATTGGTGCTACAGCCAGAAGTTGAGTTGAGATTTACTGGTTTCCTGATGCAGTTTTATGAGTTATTAATTAATAACTATATTCCGATCGAGACTCATAGGTTTTTAGAAAACGCTCGGCACAAAGTTTGATTGTCATTTCCTGCCACAAAAATCCTATTGATGGAAAAATGATATACGAATCGTCGAAAAAAATTCTTGTAATTGAAGATGATGCTGTCACCCGCAATGTCTTCTTAGAGGTTCTTGAGGCTCAAGGTTTTGATACTATAGGTGCTGAAAATGGCCTAACTGGTATCGAGCAAGCACAAGAGCATTTACCTGACTTGGTGATTTGCGATATTCAAATGCCAGATATGGATGGTTACAGTGTTTTGACTACACTCCGTCAAGATCCTGACACAGGAATTATTCCTTTCATTTTTTTGACTGGTAGTAATACTCAAGCAGATCTTCGCAAAGGTATGGAATTGGGAGCAGATGATTATCTTACTAAGCCTTCTACTATAGAGGATTTGCTCAGAGCGATCGCTGTCCGATTTGAAAAGCAAGCTTTATTGAAGCGGTGGTATGCAACTAACTCTCATCAACTGAGCCGAACGTTAGCTTCATCGATTAACTCTGAGTCCATTTTTCCATATGTTCCTCAATTACAATCAGTTTTCGACTTCATTGAAGATAATTATCGGGAAGGAATTACTTTATCTGATGTAGCTGTTGCAGTTGGTTATTCGCCTGCTTACTTAACCAACCGAGTGGCAAAACAAACAGGAGATACTGTAAATGCTTGGATTGTCAAGCGCCGCATGGCAGCAGCACGTCCATTACTCAAAAATACCAATCAGACAATTGAGCAGATTGCTATTGCACTAGGCTATCAAAATACGTGTCATTTTTCTCGTCAGTTTCGTCAACACCACGGCATTTCTCCAAAAATTTGGAGACAACAGCAACAACTTCTTGAGTCTTCTAAAAGTGTGAAGCTACAATTAATCAAAAATCGTGGTTCGTCGGAAAAACTTGTCTCTTTAGGTTGTTAATTGAAAGCAAATTATCAGTTTTCGCTGCTTTTGGGTTTGGTAAATTGCTGCACTAATAATTGCAGTGTCAAAGCTAATAAACCGATTGCAACTATACCAAATATGCCGCTTCCTAAAGCAACTACACCAACAACCAAGGTACGAACAGCAGAGGTAATTTTTATTACCAATGGATTAATTGAATGGAGGGGTTTGCTAGCAAAATTTGTGGCGATGGAAATCATCAGCGAATACATTGCAAATGCCATTCCTCCGGAAATTACAGCCCCAATTATGGAGCGTAAGGGAGTCGCTGTAACCTGTACTTGAGCATCTGTTTTTGGAGTTAAATTTTGGTCAGTCATACAATTTTGGATTTTGGATTTTGGATTTTGGATTGGGCATGGGGCATTGGTAAAGACGCGATGAATCGCGTCTCTACAAAATGCCCGATTTTTTTAAATTGAAGATGCTACCTGAATACCATGTGTGATTGTCCGAGTCACAAATAATTCTAAGTCTTCATCAGAAATTGCTTCTCTTACATGCAGCTTAACTTGTTCTGCTTGCTGTTCAGATTCAAAAAGAGCAAATACTGTCGGCCCAGAACCAGACATCATTGTTCCTAAAACGCCTTCTTGATTTGCAAAGACTTCCCTCAGTTGCAATACTTGAGGATAGGCTGGTAATACTACGCGCTCTAAATCATTGTGCAGTTTTTGGGCAATTTTTCTTGCGTCTGCAAGGGCGATCGCTTTTACTATTTCTCCTGAGTGGACTGCACTAGCACGGGCTGCTAAATCGTTGGTATCTCTAATATAAGAATTACCAAATTCCTGCCGATAGGTTTTGTATGCCCAAGCAGTGGAAACTTCTAGACTGCGGTATTTTGCCAATACTATATATATGTTATCCAAACTTGGTAACGGAGAAAGTTGTTCACCTCTACCTGTGGCGATCGCTGTTCCACCCGATACACAAAATGGCACATCTGAACCGAGTGTAGCTCCCAATTCCTCTAATTCTGACTGAGTTAGTCCCAATTTCCAGAGTAAATCTATCCCCACCAACACGGCTGCGGCATTTGTCGAACCCCCAGCTAATCCAGCAGCCACCGGAATTTGCTTGTTGATGCTAATCTCTACACCGCCATATTTAGCAAAGGCTTCAGGAAATTGCCTCGTCATCAGTTCTGCTGCTTTGTATGCCAAGTTACTTTTATCTGTCGGTACTTGCGGGTGGTTGCAGTGGACGCGAATGCTGTCATTGCTAAGAGAACGGACATCAATGTGGTCTGCAAGACCGATACTTTGGAGTATCATTGCTAACTCGTGATAGCCATCAGGGCGATCGCCAATGATTTCCAAATACAAGTTGATTTTAGCAGGGGCAATTAAGCTGTAGGAATGCATTTTGAAAGTTAGGAGTGGGGAGTTAAGAGTTAGGAGTTAGGAGTTGAGAGTTAGGAGTTGAGAGTGCGTGAATTTTGAGTTTTAAATCTAGGCGACGATCTGGCAGTTTACTATTAACTCCTCACTCCTCACTCCTCACTTTTAACTCCCAACTCATTTGCCAGAGTTACCCATTGCTGAACGCTGAGGTCTTCGGCTCTGGCTTGGGGATTTATTTTTAATTGTTCCAGTAATTGGGTCAGGCGATCGCGTTCTACGGCTGATTGCAAATTATTTCGTAACATTTTGCGCTTGGCAGCAAATCCCAACTTTACCAAATTCTCGAACCGTCTTGGGTCAACTGCTGGGATCTCTATTGTTCTCGGACGCAATCGCACGACTGCTGAATCGACTTTTGGCGGTGGATGGAATGCGGCTGCTGGGACTGTGCAAATTAATTCACACTCAGCTAAATATTGTACTCGCACGCTCAAGGCTCCAAAGGCTTTTGACCCTGCTTGAGCGTACAATCTTTCTGCTACTTCTTTTTGTACCAGCAGTACTATTGATTCAAATGGTTCGGGGTTGGGGTTAGCGATCGTACCGAGTAGTTTCTCAATAATTGGGCCTGTAATATTGTAGGGGATGTTGGCTACTACTTTATTTTGGTTTTGAAAATTAGGAAATGCTACCAATTGGGATGGTAAATCTAAGGTGAGAAAATCTCCTTGCAGCAGTAGGAAATTTTCTCTCTTACCTAGTTGCTTGGCCAATAGTTGGCATAAGTCGCGGTCTATTTCAACTGCAAGTAAAGATTGTACTAAAGCTAGTAAACGACGAGTAAGAATACCTGTTCCTGGACCGATTTCCAGAATGCGATCGCCTTCTCTACACTCTGCTGCTTTAATAATTGCGTCGAGTGCTTTTTCACTTTTGAGCCAATGCTGAGCAAAGACCTTGCGCGGTCGGATCATTTATATTTGTTACCTGGTATAGTTTTCAGAATTCAGGAGTCAGAATTCTGAATTCAGTATGAAGGAAGCTTGCATATAATTATTCACCAAATTAACCAAATTAATTCGCTATTAGCATAAATATTATCAACTAAGTTTAAGGTTGATGAAACTTATCAGAATCTGTATCTTAGCTCTTTTTGTTGTCCTCTGAAGAACAAAGAACAACTAATTACTCGATAATGCTAAACAATCGGTTTCTGCCCACCAAAGATAAATAGGTGTATCGCGGTCTGGTAAACTACCAAAGGTATTAGGTTGTAATACGTTAATTCTGATGCCATTTGTTAATTCCACAATGTAATTAACATGTGTGCCCAAATACATAACATTAACTAGCCGTCCTTCAAAACAGTTTGTTGGCAAATTAGGCGGATACAGTGAAAGCTGTATTTTTTCTGGGCGTACACTTACAACCACTGATTGTGATAATTGATTTGGTGTATCTTCAGCACGGGCGATGACAATTGAGAGTCCCGTTTTTGTCAAAATTTGCACATCAGAAGAGTTTACCGCTAGGATTTCACCACTAAATAAATTCGTATCGCCAATAAAATCAGCCACAAAAGATGTTTGGGGACGTTCGTAAATTTGGCTGGGAGTACCAGTTTGCTCGATTTTGCCTTGGTTCATGACAGCAATGCGATCGCTCAAGGAAAGTGCTTCTTCTTGGTCGTGTGTCACCATCACGAAAGTTAAACCCAAGTCTTTATGTAAATTTGATAACTCAACTTGCATTTCCTTACGCAGTTTTAAATCTAATGCTCCTAGAGGTTCATCTAGTAGGAGGACGGCGGGACGGTTGACTAAAGCCCTAGCCAAAGCGACGCGTTGCTGTTGGCCACCGGAAAGTTGATTGGGAAAACGCGATCGCAAACTTTCCATTTTCACCAGTTTTAAAGCTTCTTGGACTCTAGTTTGAATTTCTGATTTACGTAATTTTTTTAACCGCAGTCCGAAAGCGATGTTATCCCACACATTCAAGTGGTTAAATAAAGCATAACTTTGAAATACAGTATTGACTGGTCGGCGGTAAGGGGGCACATTAGTCATAGATTGACCTTGAATCAACACCTTGCCAGCGTCAGCTATTTCAAACCCGGCAATTAAGCGCAGTGTTGTTGTTTTTCCACAACCTGAGGGACCTAAAATACTAAAAAATTCTCCCTGTTTAACATCCAAATCTATGCCATGTACTGCTGGTTCTTGGTTAAAAAACTTGAACACATTACGCAATTCAACGTCAAGTTGGTGAAAAGTTGCGATCGCCCTCTGATTCTGCGTCACAGTTTGAGCCATAATCCTCAGTAGAATGCCGTGATTTTACCTGATTTGGTCAATTTATCTACTCTATTGGGCAGACTAGATTTGACACTTTGGTTCATTGTATCCGCCAAAAACAATTGTTTAGGAATATACCCGCCCAATTTTTTTGCACGCAGTAGTGGCTATCCTAATATTTACAGATAATCTTAATCAACAAAATACTCTTTGTTTTATGACCTTATTGAAACCATCTCCATTTGGTGGCAAAAAAAATACACGCACAGTGGGACGCAGTTTCCAGCCGACATTTTTAATCGTATTTACTCTGTTGATGCTCACGGGAATCGGCGCTCGTTTAGCATACTTACAAATTGTTGAAGGAGCTAATCACCGCAAACGAGCAGAAGCCAATCGAATTCGCATGATCCCCAAACAACCAGAGCGGGGTAATATTTTTGACCGCAATGGCAAACTTTTAGCTAGTACTCGCTATCCACGCTCTGTATATTTGTGGCCAATGGCACACACTAAACCCTCGTGGTCGGTTGTAGCTCCGCGTCTATCTAAAATTCTCGATGTTTCCCAAGAAGAAATGGAAAAGAAGCTAGAAGAAGCTGGTGCTAACTCTTCTTCACTGATTCGGGTTGCTCGTGACTTGAATGAAGCACAAATTACGGCATTGAAGGAGTATGAAAGCGAACTCAAAGACGTGGAAATTTCTACGGAAGCGGTTCGCTACTACCCGCACGGCAAGGAATTAGCACATGTATTGGGTTATACAAGAGAATTAACCCCCGAACAATTAAAAGAAAGGAAGCAGGAAGGCTACAGATTGGGTGATGTCATCGGTCAAATGGGAGTTGAAAAGGCTTATGAAAAAATGCTACGGGGTGAATGGGGGGGTCAACAGGTAGAAGTGGATGGTGCTGGTCGCCCGCTGCGGGTTTTGGGTGAGAAACAAGCCAAAGCTGGTAATGATTTGCACTTAACCATAGATTTAGAGATGCAAAAGACAGCCGAAAAAGCATTAGGCGATCGCAATGGGGCGATCGTGGCGCTAGATCCCAAGAATGGTGCGGTTTTAGCAATGGTATCTCACCCCACCTTTGACCCGAATATTTTCTCCAAGCAGAAACTCACCCAAAAAGATTGGGAAACTGTCCAAGGTGCAGAACATCCCTTGGTGAATCGGGCGCTGAGCGCCTTTCCACCTGCGAGTACCTTCAAAATAGTCACCGCCACTGCTGGACTAGAATCGGGAAAATTTTCTCCTAGCACAGTCCTCCAAACTTACGGTTCCTTAACCATTGGTGGTACCCGCTTTGGTGAGTGGAACCACGCAGGATTCGGACCGTTGGGTTTTGTCGGAGCATTACAGTGGAGTAGTGATACCTTCTTTTATCAAATTGGTCGGGGAGTCGGCGGCCCGACTTTGATTGAATGGACTCACAAGTATGGATTTGGTAAAAAAACAGGCTTTGAATTTGCTAACGAAGAAACAAAAGGTTTAGTGCCGGATGAAACATGGAAACAGAAAGTATGGAAGATGCCTTGGACTGTAGGCGATAGCATAAATATGTCAATTGGTCAAGGAGCTTTACAAACAACACCCTTGCAAGTTGCCATTATGTTTGCCGTACCTGCTAACGGTGGTTACCGAGTCCAGCCGCATTTGCTCAAAGACAACGAACAAGCAAAAAGCTGGCGAGAGTCTTTGAATATGAAGCCGACAACCATCAGTGTCCTGCGTCAGGGGCTGCGGAAAGTAGTAGCTGAAGGCACCGGGAAAGTTTTGAACAAGCCAACAATTCCTCCAGTAGCTGGTAAGAGTGGTACCGCTGAAGCATGGAAGGGTCACGTTAAACAAAATCACGCTTGGTTTGGTGCCTATGCTCCCGCAGATCAGCCAGAAATTTTGATTGTGGCATTTGCTGAACATTCCGGTGGCGGTGGTGGTAGTGTCGCTGCGCCGATGATTTTAGACATTATGCAGGAATATTTTTATCGGAAGTATCCAGGTAAATACCAGAAACCAGAAAGTGAAAACCCACCAAATAGCCGTCGAAATTAAGTATGGGGCACAAGAAGCTTCAGGGGCAGAAAGTTCTGGAGAAAGACTATCCTCACTAAACAAAAATGATGTCAATGGTAATTGATGACTATATCCGAGTCACAATGACTACAAATCAAATTCCTGGACTTTCCGTTGCAGTGGTTCAGGAAGGTCAACCTGTTTTAGTTAAGGGTTATGGATTGGCGAATGTTGAAAACTTTGTTGCAGCGACTGAACACACTGTTTATGAAATTGCTTCTCTCGGTAAAACCTTTACCGCTACAATCACAATGATGCTGGTGGAACAAGGAGTGATTTCCCTAGACGAACCTATTACAGATTATCTCGAACGCCCACCTTTAGCTTGGAAAAACGTCACAATCAAGCATATTCTCTCTCACCAGTCTGGAATTCCTAGTTATACGGATGCTCCGAACTACTGGGAACTTACCCGTCTTGATTTATCGAAATCGGAAATTTTGGCTTTAGTTACTGACCTACCCCTCAAGTTTCAACCAGGTGAGTTTAGCACCTATGACAATACAGGCTATTATTTGCTGGGTTTGATGTTAGAAAAAGTAACTAGACAATCCTATGAAGATTTATTACACGATCGCATTTTTGCTCCTTTGGGAATGAATGCAACTGTGATGAACGATCCGAAAGAAATTGTGCCACACCGGGCTGCTGGCTATCGTTTGCTAAATAACAAACTCATTAACAAACCCTACTACAGTCCCTCAGTCACCTATTCTGCGGGAGGTCAACTTTCAAGTGTGGCAGATATGGTGAAGTGGGAACAAGCGCTTTGTGGTGCAACTTTGCTCAAGCAATCAACCTTGGATTTAATGTGGACTCCTCATTTTCCAAATCAGGGCGATAATTGGGAAAAGTTAAGATATGTTGCAGGTTTAGGTTGGTGGATATTAAATTATGGCGATCGCCGAGTTGTTGGTCATAATGGTTCAATTTTAGGATTCGCCAGTAATATTACTCGTTTTATTGATGACAAAATTACCGTAATTTTATTTTGCAATCTGGATCAAATTTCCCGACCAGATGCGATCGCTAAAAAAATTGGGGGCTATTACTGTCCAGCCCTTAGGGAACTGATGCTTCAGCCTCCATTAGGGGAGTAGAGGCAATACGGTTCGGTTCAAGGGAAAAGGGGAAAGGGGAAAGGGAAAAGGGGAAAGGGGAAAGGGGAAAGGTTTCAAATACATCCTTTACCCCTTACCCCTTAACCTTTTCCCAGACTATAAGGGAAGTTCATATTGCTTATCCGAACCGTATTGGGAGTAGAGGGGCAAAGGGGAAAATTCCTAACTCAGCACTCCCCACTCCCAATGCCCCATGCCCAATTTTTATCAAGGCACCTTAGCGGGTTTTAAATTTCGGGCTTTGTAGAAAGTTTCCAAGCTATCGCGATCGCCAACAAAACGCCAGTGCCAAGGTTCATAACTTACACCTTGGACATTATCTTTGGGAAAAGACATTTCAAAGCCAAAACGCGCTGCATTTGCTTGTAACCACTGATAAGCTTTGGTATTTTCAAAATTAGTTTGGAGATTAGTTGCTGGTGCTGCACCGTCCCCAATATCCGCAGCATAACCTGTGTGATGTTCGCTATGACCAGGAGGAGCGCTGAGGGCAGCTCGTTCTGCTGGTGTTTGGTTTCGCTGGGCACCGACACCAAAAAACAATTGCTCTTGGTCTTTGACTGAGCGAAAGCCAGAAATTGGCACTAAAATTACATTTGCACTCCGGGCTGTTGCTACCATCTCCTGAAATTTTTGGGCAGCAGCTTTTCGCATTCTAATGCCCCTATTTCCGGAAATGGTTACTAGTTCTGATTCCGGGGCTTCTGAGTATGCCAAATGCCCCAACAGAGTATTGTTGGAATTATTGGATGCTGCTGGAGTTGGAGGAGCAGAATTAATTGGTGAAGGTTCCGAATTGGCAGTTTTTTTCGGTGTAGTGAGGAAAAACAAAAAACCGCCAATTAAAGCCAGCAGGAAAAAGCCCGCCACTCCCCCAATCACCAAAATTCGGGGCTGTAACCACACCTTAGGTGCTGTAACAGGAGTATCGCGTACAGCCACTGGAATATCATCTGGATCGGGTGATGAGTTTTGCGGTTTTTTAGAAAACCCAGCCTTATTCAAGGGAAAACTCCTGTTTTGTGGGATGGCCATAACAGATTTTGCACTGGACAAAAGGTATACGTAACAGGTAGCATTTTACATTTGTGATTATTAGGCGCAATTTTGACAAACCTTTTAGAACTATACGTCAAGCTGGGGGGATTAATACTGGTAGGTTTGATTTTGGGACGCAAACTACCTGTGACAGTTCCTACACATTTGGGACAGTTCCTCTATTGGGTAGGAGTACCCATAAGCATAGTATCTTTTTTGCGTCAATCTACCTTGTCGGGGCAGATTTGGATTGCACCTGCGATCGCTTACCTGGCCATTCTACTCGGTGCTTTTTTAGGTTGGGTAGCCATTAAAGTACAAGCCTATTTTAAAAATAGCGTTCCCCAAGCACCAACTCAGGGTAGCTTCCTCCTAGCAGCAATGCTAGGTAACACAGGCTTTATGGGTTTTCCCATCACCTTAGCAATGGTAGGTAAGGAATACTTTGCTTGGGCGTTATTTTACGATTTATTGGGTTCCTTTCCAGCAAGCTATGGCTTGGGTGTCTTACTAGCAGCGCGTTTTGGCGGCGGAGTCCAGAATCATTGGCAAAGTGTTAAAGCCATCTTAATTAATCCAGGCCTGTGGAGTTTCGGATTTGGCTTGGTGTTTCGAGAAGTGACAATTCCCGCCGTTGTGGAATTCTCCCTAGATAAATTAGCTTGGAGTATCCTAGCTTTATCTTTGGTGCTAATTGGAATGCGACTAGCACTGCTCAAATCTTGGCGTAGTCTACCACAAGCAAGCATGAGTTTGGGCATCAAAATGCTATTGGTTCCATTAATCTTGGGCAGCATCCTACCACTATTTGGATTAACAGGTGCCACAGCAAAGGTAATGGTGCTGCAAATGGCTATGCCTCCGGCTTTCGCCACACTGGTGATTGCTGAGACATTCGATCTCGATCGCGATTTAGCAGTTACGGCATTAGCCAGTGGGATTATAGTATTGCTAGTTACTCTGCCGATTTGGCTGTGGCTGTTTTGATTTTGAATTTATCCACTGGGGTGCGCGCTTAAAACCCTTTTTAGCTCAATTTAGCCCCTGACTTCAGGCATGGGGTATTCTCAATTCTGAATTCTGTCTTCTGACTCCTTCTCATAAATTTGCTTTCGGCAGTTTTTTAATTTGCTCAGTAAAGTATGCTTCTTGATGTTTGAGTTGTTGTGCCAGTTCTAACCCTTTTTGAAAAGCTGTTAGTGCTTGAGGATATTCTTTGCGTTCTAAATACAATTGTCCAATTTGATCGTAAGCTTGCATCACGGTGTAAAAATTGGCGGCTTGCGTTTGTGTATCTATGAGAATTTGGCTAGCCTCTAAAGCCTCATCTATTTGTCCTTGAGAACGATACAGCGCAATTAACTTTTGCAAAGCTTCACCAGCACGAACATACTCCTGCAATTGCCAAGCAATTGTATAAGCTTCTTGATAATTTTTAAAAGCCTCTACTAGTAAGTTAGGATCTGTCTTTCCCAGAGATTCGTAATCTGAAGCGATCGCCAACTTTAATTCTGGTATTTTAATCAGATTATTTTCTTTGGTGTAAATTTCTGCAAGTTTGTTAAGTACATTTAATGACTGTTGCGTTTGTTCTGTCTGTGCGTAAATCTCAGCTAATTGTTGCAGATATGTTACCTCGTTTGCAGATTCCCCTTGAGAAGTATCTAAACTCAACAATTCCTCGTAGATTGGCGCAGCTTGGCGATAATCAAACCAACTCAGATGTAGTTCTCCAATAGTCTTGAGAGTTTCTACTAATGCTGCGGTATCTTTTTGTTGTCGCACTGCTAGCAAAACTTGGTTATAAGCTTCCACAGCCGGTTTCGGCGATCGCAGATTTTGGTAAGCTTGACCTAGCGATCGCCATAATTCCAAATCAATTTCACTAGATTTTTTCTTAGATTGAGTTTGCTTTTGAATGGCTTGCAATCTTTGAGTAATATATACTACCTCTTGGCGGTCATTTTGATTCCAAGCGATCGCACCGACTCGTGATAATGCTTGCACCTCTGCTAATGAACCCAAAAAGCGCCGCAAGCGGAGTTCTCGGTTCCAAATTTCAAACGCCCCTATCCGATCCCCTGCTTGGAGTTTCGCCGCAGCTTCTTGGTTTAACTCATCTAATGCTGGTTCTAAATTTTGCCGTTCTTCGGGAGTTAAGGGCTTTTTATCTTTTGGCGATCGTGGTAAAAGTGGATCGGGTGTAGTCAATTCTAGCGGATTAGGAGGAAATTTATCTGGTGGTTTAGGTTTTTGACTCTGTGCTAGGATCGGAGAAGTATTAAAAAATATACTGACAATAATAATAACAATTAACCGCTGTAGCATAGTAACTTTACCTTGTTGCATTGTGAATCCGGCATTGGGCATAGCGCATTAGTACTTATGTTAATTTCCCACAAGTTACGTATTGCTTGCTTTTGACCTTGCCAACTTGTTTGACGCATAAAACATTAACAATTATCCCCACTCTCCACTCCCCATTCCCTATTACTATTACCAAGGTCTACAATACTTCCAGATAATTTTTAAACAACTACTCGATCTTCTGTAATGACTCATTCTACTGATATCGCCACCTTAGCCCGCTGGATGGCAGCTGACTTTAGCAATCAAGAACAAGCTTTTGAAAATCCGCCTTTTTATGCTCACATTCGTGTTTGTATCCGTCCCTTACCCTGGGAATTGTTCTCAGGGGTAAGTTTGTTTCTCGAACAAGCTTATGATTTTATGCTCAATCAACCCTACCGAATGCGGGTCATGAACTTGATTGAGGCAGAAAACCATATTGTTATCGAACACTACACAGTTAAGGAAGAACAAAAATTTTATGGCGCATCCCGTGAACCCGAACGGCTCAAAATTTTATCCCTAGACGAACTAGAAAAAATGCCAGGTTGCAACATGCTTGTAGAATGGACAGGTCACAGTTTCAAAGGTAGAGTTGAACCAGGCAAAGGCTGTATTGTGGTTCGTGATGGTAAAAATACTTATCTTGATAACGAATTTGAGATTGACGCTAAAGAATTTTTCAGTCTCGACCGAGGAAGAGACTTTGATACCGATGAACGTCTCTGGGGTTCTATAGCCGGGCCATTTCACTTTCTGCGTTGGAATAGTTTTGCTGATGAAGTGAAGGTGTAAAAGTCAGGAGTGAGAAATTAAAACTCATAATTCATAACTTGCTTAATATACTGTAGGAGTTGCGATGGCGTACCCACCCGCCATAGGCATCGCACAGTCGTAATTAAGAGGCAAGCACTAACTGGGTATTTTAGATACTGTATTGACAAATTCAAAACGTATTTGTTGCACTCAGCTAGCATACAATTTTTGGCTTAGTCAGAAAATTTATTCAGTTAGATGATGGCTATTTAGATAAAATATTGGTAAGATAATAGTCCGTGGGGTATGGCGGCATAGCCAAGTGGTAAGGCAGAGGTCTGCAAAACCTCCACTCCCCGGTTCAAATCCGGGTGCCGCCTTTAAGAATATCAAGTATTTCAGGGCTTTCAAGCCCTTTTTTATTGGGCGTTAAAGTACTTAGAAAACAAGCCTTTAGAGATTTTTGGGGTTATTTTGGGTAGTTTGGGTAAAGAACTGGGGTAAAACTGGGGTAAAAATGTAAGGTAGAGGTGTTTAACCCAATAGGCGTTTCTGGGGTAAAACTGGGGTAAAGTGGAAAGGTAAAGGTCTTTACCCCAGTTAATTACCTTATGGAATCTCATATATCTCAAAATCTTGCCCCTCGGGGTTCAGTACAAATCAAGAACTCTAACGGCAGTCTCCAACTAGTTTTTTCTCATCCGATTATTACGCCGACGGGAGAGCTAAAAACCAAGCGTTTCTACCTTTCGACAGGGCACAATGATACGCCTTTAGGAAGGCATCTGGCATCGACTTTAGCAGCAAAAATCCAGAGGGATATTGACTATGGAGAGTTTGATGCCAGTTTAGCTAAGTACAAACCAGCAGCGTCATTAAGCACTGTTAGCCCAATTACCTCAAGTACTCCTTCAGCTACCCCCCAATATGAATTGGGAGAATTATGGGAAAAATACGCTGAATTTAAAAAACCACAGGTTAGTCCTTCAACTTATGCAGTTGACTACCGTAAGTATCGTAATCATATTGCTAAGTTACCAACAAAAACCTTGGATGATGCGATCGCAATTCGAGACTATTTACTTGCAAATCTCAGTGCTAATGCAGCTAAACGTACTTTGACAAATATAAATGCTTGCTGTGATTGGGCACTCAAGAGTCAGCTAATTCAATCAAATCCCTTCCAAAGCATGGCAAAAGATATTCAGATACCGAAGTCAGAATCGGCAGAATATGAAATTAATCCCTTTACCAAGGAAGAACGGGATAGCATAATTCAAGCATTTGAAGAGAGCAAGCTCTACAGCTACTATGCTCCATTAGTAAAATTCTTATTTTTTACTGGGTGCAGACCATCAGAAGCGATCGCCTTACAATGGAAGCATATCAGTGATAGATACATTACCTTTGAGCAAGCAATTACTATTAGTAGTAAAGGACTAGCCCTCAAAGAAGGATTGAAAACCCAAAGTCAAAGACGTTTTCCGATTGGTCTTCAGCAACGTGAAATTTTAGACTCTATCAAACCAGAGAACTGTAATCGAGAAGATTTTATCTTTAGAAGCAAGAAAGGCGGCATAGTAGACTTTGGAGATTTTCTCAATCATGCTTGGAAAGGTTACAAAAATCAGCGTGGAACACATATAGATGGAATCGTAACTCAACTTGTAAAACAAGGTGTAGTCAGCGAATATCGCAAACCTTACCAATGCAGACACACTTTTATTACTCTTTGTCTGGAAGCTGATATTGATGCCAAGGATGTAGGAAGGTGGGTTGGTAACTCTCCAGAAATTATTTACAAGCATTACGCAGGTAATAAACGTAACCTACAGGTGCCAGAGTTATAAATTTGTTGAATTCAAAGATATGCGATCGCCTGCGGTCGTGACAGAAAGCCCAAAAGCATCGCCTGAAATCCTGATTATTTCGTTAAATTTCAAAAGTTTTCGATCTACTGAAAGTATCACAAACGACAAAACTTTTTTCAATCATCGCACCCAAGAAAACTTTTATTCTTTATTCAAGACTGATAGGATTGATCTAAAGAATTGTGGAATCTGCTCTTCGTAAACAGACTGGACTTGCATAAATTACTATCAACAACTTTCCACTCAACAACATGAAGCGCTTTGCCTCTATTTTTCTCGCAGGCTTGATAGCCTCTGCTTCAGCTTTGGCTATTTCTCCAAAAGCTGATGCGTCATCTCTTGGTGAATTAGATAACTATCATTACAACGATGGTGGTAACTACGAACTTCAGAGTCGTCACTATAGAGATGGCGATCGCGATCGCGACTTTCGCAACATTCGTGACGATTATCGTCGCCATGACCGCGATCGTCGCCATGACCGCGATCGTCGCCGCCATGACCGCGATCGCCGCCATGACCGCGATCGTAATCGCCGTTATGACCGCGACAACGATCGCCGCTATGACCGCGATAATAACCTCCGCAACATTCGTGACAATCGCTATCGCTATGAACGCGATCGCGATTGGGGTCGTGGTTAATCCCTCCGCGTTGATTTATCAAGCTTGATTTCAAGTGAACTGAGCTTTGATTCTACAACGAACCGCAAAGGACGCAAAGAACGCAAAGGAAAGGACTTTTATCCTTCTTCTCTGCGCCTCTGCGTCTCTGCGTGAGACTAAATTCCTACTTCAAATGAGCAACCCGAAAAAAATCAACTAATTTTCACGCTTTCCTCTACCAAACTGGGAACTTTGACTTCTTGTTCAACTCCCAAATCAAAGTCATACCACTCGTTACGCCATTGCAAACGAAACTTCAAGCGCGTCCAATGAGGTGGAAGATTCGGACAAGCCACTGGGCCAAATTGAGTCATGCGGATACCACCAAAGCCAAAGACTACTGCTTGCCAAACTCCTCCAGCACTGGCGGCGTGAATTCCTTCACTGGCGTTGAGCCGGACATCTTCCAAGTCTACCAAGGCCGATCGCATAAAATGTGTATAAGCTTCGGTTGGCTGATTCAGGTCGCAAGCTAAGATGGCGTGAATGGCTGGGCCGAGTGATGAACCGTGGGTGTGGTCGGTGCGTTGGCTGTAATAGTCCCAGTTAGCGGCGAGGGTGTTATGGTCATAACGCTCCCGCAGCAAATACAAAAGCATCAACACATCTGGCTGCTTGAGAATCTGTTTTTGGCTTGTGGCTTCAATTCCCAACAGACCTTGCAGAGATTTGTGACGCGGTTCGTAATCAGCAAGATTAACGTCTTCTAGCTGGAAAAACCCTTCATATTGTTCAATTAAACCTGTTTTTGCATCTTCATTCACAAATAAATGCTCTGGAATTTCTGCCCAGCGGTGCAAACGTTCTGTAGTTAAGTTGAGTTTTTGCACCAATTGTGCTGAGGTTTCGGGGTAGGCTTGCTTGAGCCAGTCCCACAGTGCCAAAGCTGACTGTAAGTGCCACTGTACCATGACATTGGTGAAGGCGTTATTATCGACGCGATCGTGATTTTCATCAGGGCCAATCACATCCAGAATGTCATAACTGTGGCGGTCTTGGTTCCACTGCACGCGACTTTCCCAGAAAACTGCCGTATCTAGGATGATTTCGGCGCCATAATCCCGCATCCACTCATCATCGTTGGTGGTGTGCCAATAGTGTAAAACTGCGTAAGCGATATCTGCGGTGATATGCACTTCAATATCACCGCACCAAATACGGATTAATTCGCCGTTGGGAGCAGGCACCCAGCGCGGGGTGACTTCATCGCCAGTACTAGCACTTTCCCAAGCAAACATGGCTCCTTGATAACCTGCTTCCTGAGCTTTGCGCCTAGCTCCTGGTAAAGTGTGATAGCGGTAGGTGAGCAAATTCCGGGCTAGGGTTGGTTGAGTATAGGTGAGGAAGGGAAGAATGAAAATTTCCGTATCCCAAAAGATGTGTCCGCTATAGGCAAAACCGGAGAGGGTTTTGGGAGGGATGCTGACTCGGTTATCGTGACGTGGTGTGACGGCTAGTAATTGGAAGAGATTATAACGGACACTTAATTGAGCTTGGCGATCGCCTTCAATAATAATGTCACTGTCTTGCCACACTTGCTCCCATGTAGCAATGTGAGCTGCTAAGAGAGTAGCATACCTGGGTTCGTTACCTAGCCTTTCTATGGCTGCGGCGATGGGGATTTCTGTCTCCCGTGAAGTAAACACAGTGACAATCTTTTCCACAGTCACCGTTTTTCCTGGGTAAAACTCAAAGCTAGTTGCCAAAGTGCGAGAATTACCAGCATTTTTGACGCCCACGGGTATAGTGTCGTCATCTTCTATCACTAACTTAGCCGCCATCCCCAGTTGAATAGCTGAGTGCAAAGTTTGACTATTTAGCCAGATAATTTGATCTACACCACCTTGGTTTATCGTTCGCCAATGTCTAACGCCTTGGGTATGTGGTTCGGCATCAAACCCAGCTTCAACGATGATTTCCCCCTCAAAGTCTACGGATGTGATTTGAGTACGAATTGCTAAAACATGTTGATCTGCTAAACTAACGAAGCGCTGAAAGTGAAAATCTAGAGTATGACCATTAGGACTACGCCAGCGCACATCACGGCTAACTAAACCCAAACGCAAATCAAGCCGACGTTCATACTTAAGAATTTCACCACTGTCCATGCTAAAGCTTTCACCAGCTACTTTCACTGTCAATGGCAACCAGTTAGGACAGTTCACTAGTTCGGTATGAGCAATTGTCACGTCATCATAAACACCATGAATCAGTGTCGCTGGAAAATCCTGGGAATACCCTTCCTCAAAAGAACCTCGCACTCCTAAATAGCCGTTACCAAGGGTGAAGACAGTTTCTTTGTGATGCAACTGTGTCGGATCGAATTCCGTTTCAATAACGTTCCAGTCAGTAGTGTCAATCAGTTGCTGATTTTGTTGAGAATTGTGAGTGGATACGTTGAGCATGAGTAATAAAACCTATGACTTGGGGCTGGCTGTGGACGGGATGAAATACATTTAGAAGCAATATCAAATGATTCATTCCTTGTCTCTAGCGTCTACACTTGAATATAGGCTAAACACAAAAAATACAGATTCCTAACAACACTAACGTTTCACATTTCATCTGTCTACAGTTAGATTTCCTTGATAATGCAAGTTAAAACTGATAAATCTCAACCAGATACAAATTAATAGGGTTTTTCTTCAATTTCTTTCATACACCAAAATTTAGAAGCCAGGATTGAATACTTATAGCTTTCCCTAGTCTGCTGAGTTCAGAGGGAACAGGCAACAGGCAACAGGCAACAGGGAAACCCACGCTTAAAAACGTGGGATTGGAACAAGGACGCTGTTTTTCATCGCGCTGCGCGTCCCCTTAAAACATCTTTTTTAAAAGTGGGCTTTATACCCACAACTAAAGTTTTTATCACTGTTCCCCATTCCCTGTTGCCTGTTCCCTACCCCGAAGGGATTTTGTAAAAATCTCTGCGTACCTGGAGCGCTTTACTTAGCGTCCCTTTGCGTTTCAAAATATTATGTGTACCTCACAAAGCAGAATCCACTTTGCGTGAGACGAAAGAAGCTGCTAAAGTAGCAAATCGTGCCAAAAGCACTTAGCAAACATGAGTCATAAACTCAAGACTCCTCTAAATTCCATGCTGGCGATCGCCAAAACATTGCAAAATGAAGTATGTGACCTTTTGAGCGAAAAACAGCGCCAGTCCCTAAATAGCCTGGAAAATAGCGCTCAAAATCTGTTGGAATTAATCAACGACATCCTCGACCTAGCCGATATTCAATCTAACAAGATGGAACTGCAAGTAGCTTCGACTTCGATTCAAGAATTGTGTGACTCTAGCCTCAGTTTTGTCAAACCTCTGGCATTGCAAAAAAATATCCAGTTGAGTGTACAAGTACCGGCAGAACTCGCACCCATCCAAATCGATGAACGCCGCATTCGACAAGCGTTCATTAACCTGTTAAGTAACGCTGTTAAGTATACTCCAGACGGGGGCAAAGTTTGGATTGAAATCCAACCAAATTTTACAAAGGAATATATCTTTTTCAGCGTCGTAGATACTGGCATTGGTATTCCCTCTGATGACTTGTTCAAATTATTTCAACCTTTAGTCCCCGACGAAAGTTCATACACCCGCCGTTCTGCAAACACAGGTTTAGGATTACTAATGGTGCAAAGAGTTGTAGAGTTACACGGTGGTAGTGTCCATGCTGAAAGTCAATTAGGCAAAGGCAGTAGATTTACAGTCAAGCTTCCTTGGAGAAAGTTAGAGGAGTAGGGACGCAAGGACGCAGGGAAAGATTTCCGAGTCGGAGACACAGGGATGGTTTTACTACGCAAAACCAGGGAGAGGTTTTTTGCCTGAGTTAATTATGCGGATACTATATAAGCCGTCGAAATCACCGAAATAGCACTGTTTCGGTGATTACCCTTATTTTATCTGACTGAAAAGGCTTTAAGACTAAAGATGCACAGAGATTTTAATAAGTGATTATCCGGAGCAGAGATTTTAATAAGTGATTATCCGGAGTTGATATCAATTACGTTTGAATACTTACAGTATTTTTCCATATTCACATATTATAAAGAGTTTGCTAAATTCTATATTTAGATATTTTTGATTGGTTGGACTTTTCAATGAAAAAATCTGATGGAAATTTTCTTTTGCGTATTTGCACTGAATTTATTTACCATATAAAACCAAATTCCTCTGACATATAAAAAAATAATAAAGAAATTGGGTTTATATGTAGAACTTAGACTAAAACTTCCCTTGAATCAAAATTCAATAAATACAAATATATGTCAGATAGAGTTGCTAACAAGTTGGGAAATTTTTTGCAGGAAATAGAACAGCGATCGCACTTTCACGCAGGTTATCCATACAATTTAACTTGTGATTACAGTGAGATTATAAAATCTTTTAATTTCATGTTAAATAATGCTGGCGATCCATATGTAGAGCCAGATTTTGGTCTACATTCTCGTCAATTTGAACAAGAAGTACTATCTTTTTTTGCCCAACTTTATAAGATTCCAGAAAATAAATTTTGGGGTTATGTGACCGCTGGCGGAACTGAAGGAAATTTATATGGAATGTTCTTAGCAAGAGAAATTTACCCAAATGGGATTCTTTACTCATCAGAAGACTCTCATTACTCAATTCCCAAAGCAGCGAGATTATTTCGGATCGAGCATCAAGTTGTGGATTCGCAAATAAATGGGGAAATAAGTTATGACCATTTTGAGCAATTAATTAGCCAAAATCGTGATTATCCAGCGATTATCAATTTAAATATTGGCACTACTGTTAAAGGTGCGATCGATAACTTAGACAAAGTTATCGAAATTCTAGATCGTCATCAGATTAAAAATTACTACATTCATTGTGATGCCGCACTTTCAGGATTAATATTACCCTTTTTAGATGGCGCTCCTCAAGTTAACTTTCAAAAACCCATAGATAGTGTAGCTATTTCTGCTAAATTCATGGGTTCTCCATTGCCTTGTGGTGTAGTTTTAACTAAGAAAAAGTGGGTAGAAAGAGTGGAAACAATGATTGAATATATTGGTTCCACAGATACAACTATTCTCGGTTCTAGAAACGGTCATACTCCTCTGATTCTCTGGTATGCACTGCAAAGTAGAGGTTATAGTGGGTTAGCCAGAGAAGCAAAGAGCTGTATTCAGAATGCCAAATATCTTTTTCAACAACTTCAATTGAGAGGATATCCATGTATGCTGAATAATTTCTCTACTACTGTAGTGTTTACAAAACCCTCTCAAAGGTTAATTAAAAAGTGGCAACTAGCAAGCTTTGAGAATTGGGTACATATTGTAGTCATGCAGAATATCGATAGAGAAAAAATCGATACTTTTATTGATGAACTTGTTTTAGAACAGAGGTTATTTAATCAAGTAAAGGATTTACAGCTACAGGCAGTAAGCTAAATCATGAAGCATTGGGCATTGGTTATTAGTAAATATTGATTATACCTCTTGCAAAAGTGCTTTTTGCAAGAGGTGGGAAAAGGATAAAGGTTAAAGGGAAAGGGGACAATACAGAACCTTTCCCCCTTCCCCCCGCCCCTTATCCCCAGAGGGGACCCCACCTTCCCCTTTTCCCGACTTATGCAAGAAGTCTATTGACTTTAAACAAATGACCAATAACCAATGACAAATGACCAATGACAAATTAGTTCCTTAAGAAGTCTTTGTAACAAAAGTTAGCAGCAAGTAATCTTTCTACTTCTATACTTTCCATAGGTGGTAAGAAAAAATATCCTTGTCCATAATCACATTGCAATGCCTTCAGTTGTGCTAATTGCTCTACAGTTTCTATTCCTTCTGCCGTCACAGACATATTCAAATTATGAGCTAATGTGACAATTGCTCGAACAATTTCTAAATTTTCTCCTCGACTACCTATACTGTTGACAAAAGAGCGGTCAATCTTAATGGTTTTAATTGGTAGCCGATGCAGATAATTTAAAGATGAATAGCCAGTACCAAAATCATCCATGTGCAATTCGACATTCAGCGCAGTTAACTGGGAAAGCACAGTAGTAGCTAATTCAAAATTATCCATCAACAAGCTTTCAGTAATCTCCAATTTCAGATTACATGGCTCTAGTCCAGTTTGTTGCAAAATCTGTTTAACTTGTTTAAAGATATCAGGTTGCGTAATTTGTTTACCAGAAAAATTAACGCTAATTGTCAAGTTTAGTGAACTAGGAAATTGTTGATGCCATGTGTACATTTGATGGCAAGCTTGATAAAGCACCCATTCCCCAATACTAACAATCATTCCAGTTTCTTCCGCCAAGGGAATAAAATCTTGAGGAGAAACAATTCCTCGTTGTGGATGATGCCAACGTATCAATGCTTCAAATCCAATAATTTTGCCAGTTAATAGTGAAACAATTGGCTGGTAGTAAAGGCGAAATTCTTCTTGCTTGAGCAAGAGTGCATGTCGCAGAGCAGTTTCTAATTCTAAGAGCAAAGATGCACCCTCGTGCATCTTTTGGTCAAACACCTCATAACGTGCCTTACCAAGCGCTTTGGCAGAGTACATTGCCACATCAGCATCGCGGATAATTTGCGCTGCTTGCTGATAATCTACTTTACTGAAAGCAATGCCAATACTAGCATTGGTAAACACCCGATGCTCATTCAATTGAAATGGCAAAGCTAACACCTTTTTAATACGTTCAGCTATTTGTATGGCAGTGTTAATATCATCAATTTCCTCAATTAAGATTGTGAATTCATCTCCACCAAAACGGGCAACGATATCTCCGGCTCGGACAACTGATTTGAGGCGATGAGAAATTGCAATCAAAAGTTGATTTCCTAGTAGATGTCCAAGACTATCATTCACAACTTTAAAGCGGTCTAAATCTAAGAAAAGTACGGCAAATAGATAATTTTTGTCGTGTTTGGTACGTTCTATTGACTGCTGCACTCGCTGGATAAATAAAGATTGATTGGGTAACCCAGTTAGCCCGTCATGAAGACTATTGTGTAGTAATTTTTCTTGTGCTTCTTGACGCTTGATAATATCTTGTTCGAGTTGTTGATTAACTCGAATAAGTTCAATGGTGCGTTCTAGAACCAGTTGCTCAAGCTGGCAACGATATTGGACTAATTCTTCCTCTGCTAACTTACGTTGAGTGATGTCACGTACAATGACAACATACTCTTGTAATTGGGGATTAAATGGCCGTGAAACAGTCGATTCAACAATTCTTAGACCTTGGTTGATTTTTAAAGTTTGTTCACTCCTAATAGACCATTGTTCTGGTTTGCCGTGATAGCACATTAAGAGTTGATTCAAGTTTTGCCCAAGCAACTGCTGAACACTTAATTCAAATAATTCTTCAGCAGCTGCATTGGTTTGACAAATCATACCATTTTCATCTAAGACTAAAACAGTATCTGGAACCGTATCGAGAGTAGTGATAAATAGGTTTTTTGCTTGCTTGCGTGCTTCATCAATAGCAACAATTTGTGGTAGAGTTGTCCAACAGGCGATCGCTACTCCTGTAAAAGAAAGTGTCACTAGTAAAATAGCTAACAAAGAGTTAGGAGTATTATTAGTAACTTCGCCTAATAAATCCCGGATAAACCAACTACTTGTCGCAGTAATGCAAATTAATGATACTAAGACAATTACCTGTAATACAACAAAGTCTGGGTTGTTTCTATTAAGCTTTGCATCGTAACGTTCTGCCCACCATTTTGGATGCAATAGCACAAATTTTAAGCGACGTAGCACTGCATCTCCTAGCATCAGAACAATGGGTAGCAATAATCCCACTAAAAAATCTCTCCAATTCCAAGCTAAGCCTCCCACTATCAGAACTACCGCTTCTACAAATAAAAAACCAAGTGACCACCGAGGCCATAACACCTGCGGTTGACCTCGACACAACCATAATCCTAAATGTAGTCCCATAATCGACAACAGATAACAAGTACCTGCTACCGTCACCAGTTGAGATACATTTCCCAAATTCAAACAAAGCAAACTGAGGATAAATGCAACTAGAATTGCAGGTCCAAGAACACCTTGACGGGAAACTACTGTAAATATCTCAGAAAGCTGTCCGTCTAAAGCAAGTTGGTATAATACCCGAGGAGAATTACAAACTGCCGTAGCAGAACTTAAAAGGCAGGATACAGTAATTAGAAGTGTTACTAGAAAAGAGGCATATTTACCCCAAAAAGGCACAGACGCTGCTAGTAAATTTAAGAAAACATCATCTCCTATTGTTGGATTTTGAGCCGAACACATTAGTATCCAAGAACTACCTAGAAACACTGGAGGAATTAGCCAAGCAGCTACGGTTAAAAACTTCAAAGTTTTATCTGGGTTGTGGCTATCAGCGACAAAAGAAGAAGTGGTTTCACAAGCATAAATTGAATAGCTGGCCAGGAAAAACCACTTTGCCCATTCTTCAAAGCTCAAGCTATGTATACTAGCTGGAAGTAAGTTAAGACTAGTGCTTGAGAAACTTAACGATACTACGCCTTGAATACAAAACAAAAACAGTAGTAAAATCGCTGGAAACACAAAAAATAAGTGCAGCAGCGCTAAAGCACGGCTACCACTGAATGCCACAATAAAAGGAATCGCTGTAAATACAACTTTTAAAAAAGTTTCTGGACAAGAAATATCTAACGCTTCAAAATTGACTTTAATTAGGTTTGTCAGAATAATTGCGTACAGCGCAGGTGCTGCTGCCCAGCTAAAAAAGTACCCTAAAGCTACGTAAAGACCCAAACTAGGAAAGTTTTTTAATAACCTTGTGGTATAGTTCGGTGTTCCTCCTGCAACATCTGGCCAATGTCTACCTAAACTTTGTACCTGCAAATTAAGTAAAACGGAGACAATGGTGCCAAACAACCAAACTAAGATAGCTTTAGACCCTAGCGCTGCATGAATAATGGGGGCAGTACCAATCCATCCAACATGACCCGTCAACCCAAAGCCCCAGGTTTCGAGATAACTCAGAGTACGTGGTAAGCGCATTCCCAAGCGCTGATTTTTCTCTGCCTGTAGAGAATCGTTAGTAGTCATTGTTTCTTAGCTAGATTTACTGGCCTTTTCACTCAATAACTGAATCTTCCTACTAAAAGCTTCAGTATAAGTACTTATTTTAAAGAAATATTAGCTTAATTATTACCGCGTTTTATTTTTGTACATAATAATCAACATGGTAAAATTCCCTACTTCTTAAAGAAGTAGGGAATCTTGTTGTTTATGAATGATTAAGTAGGACTATAATTTTTGCAACAACTCCTGAGCTAACTGAAAAAATGCTTTTGAACCAGGTGATTGAGGAGCATTTAAAACAGCTGGCATAAAGCTATCAACAGCCTTAGCAACATTCACATCAACTGGTATTTGTACCTTACAAATTTTTTCTACACCGAAATCTTCAACAACACGGTGCATTACTTGTTTATAGTATCTACCAGTGAGAAGGTTAGCACTAGACATGCTGAAGACAATTCCTAGCATTTTTATATTTATCTTGGTTTCATGTCCGTGACTGTCTTTTAATTGGGCAATCCGTCTTTCTAGTAGTTGAATACCGACTACAGATAACGGTTCTGGTTTAGCAGGAAGTATGTAGAAATCGCTTGCTGCTAAAGCACTACGAGTCAGTAAATTATATCCCGGCGCACAATCGAGAAGGATAAAATCATATTCTTGGCGCACAGGTTTTAAAATGTTATTTATCAAGACTCTTTCAAAGCGATTCCAAATCGTTTCAAAGTCTTGTTCACCTAAAGCCGTTGCTTGTTGGTGCAGCATTTCTGACACAACAAATTCATCATATAAATCAATATCTCCTGGTAATAAATCCAATCCAGGAAGATTACAAACCTGAGCTTGAATGATATCTTGAATTGTCAGCTTCGCTTGTGGTTCTGGATTGATAACTTCGTCTATGAGATATCTAAATGTCTTACTTTGTTTACGACGTTTAGCAAAATCTAAAGGTGACATCAGACTGAGTGTGGCGCTAATTTGGCTGTCTAAATCAAGGACAAGTACCCGCTTGCCATGATTTTTAGCTAAACACGTAGCTAAGTTGACAGTGAGGGTGGTTTTACCAACACCACCTTTCATATTTGCAGTTGCAATTACATACCCCATTGATTGAATCCTTTGTTAACGCATTCCCATCTAGGTAGCGTACACCCCTCTAGATCTATCAAATCTTCCATTAAATTTAATATTTTGGCAAACTCAAAACTATGCTGAGTAAAGAAGTATTCAATGCTTGAATAGTTCTCATTGGGTAATGATGGCGATTCAGTGTAGGATTGCCAATAGTACTGATAACTATTAATTCAGTAATTATTTATATCCACTCATGACTAAAGTACTGAAATTTGAGTTTTCAGTGGGTTCTTCGATATGCACTTTGATCAGGGATGTAAAAAGTTAGCAGGCTAAATGAGCAGTTTAAAAATACACCCTAGCGCTAGATATGCTGTAATTTTCTGTCTAGGCTGTTTTAGCACCTGATGTTCGAGTTGTGGACAGTACAGTTTTGTTAACAAATTGTGTGAGGTACGCAAATACCCACCGCGCTATGGCATACCCTAAGAGCGAGTTCGGGGAGGGTTGGGGAGGGGTGTACCTGATGTAGTTGCAAAACGCTGTAGTTGATTACACTGTAACTTCGATCTCAGATTATCAGTCCATATCATCAATTTTGATGGAATTTAGCAAAAAATCAACGGACAAATCTCACCTTTGTTGCGATCGCCTTAGCTATTTTTGAGAAAAAAACAGCTAAATTGCGTGTATCTACACTCTAATACATGTCTAAAAAAGTAGATCGAATCACATAAAATTAGCGAAAAACTCGGAAAAATTTGTAAAAAAAATTCTATGATGAAATCACGTCAAATATCTGAGGATACAAAAAATTATCCAGAGTTGTTTGTAGTTTTTTTTGCAAAGGGCTGACTGTTATCGGCATACAACAAGCTACATTCAGTTGGCAAGAATAATGGTGTGAGAAAATTTCCTGCTGAATTAGAGTCAATGAGTAATGACTATAGATGAAGTAGTACTGCTATTAAAAGCCAGTCAAGCAACTGGTTTAACAACATTCCAAGAAATTGTATTGCGTTCTTCCTGGGAAGGAAAAACCTACACGAACATCGCAGTTGAAGCAGACTATGCTGAGGATCGCATCACGAAAATTGCTGTTGATTTATGGCAAATACTGAGTGATTTTTACAAAGAACCTATAAATGAATCCAACTTCCGCCAGACTCTAGAAAATCATCGTCTTGGTAAAGCACATCAGCAGTTACTTACGGAATTTTACCGAGCTGCCACAGCCGTATCCTTAGAATTTCCTAGTGGCCCAGTATCCCTAAATTCCAGATTCTACATTTCTCGCCCGCCAATTGAGGAACTTGCCTACGCAGAAATGGCTCAACCAGGGAGTGTCATCTGCATTAAAGCACCCAAAAAAATGGGGAAAAGCTCCCTGATGCTGCGGCTGCTTGCACGCGCTAAAAAGCAAAGTTTCCACACCGTGAGTTTGGACTTTCAGCAAGCAGACACAACAGTATTTGCCAATTTGGATAAATTTTTGCGCTGGTTTTGTGCCAATGTCAGTCGGGAATTACACCTAGAACCAAAACTCAATGATTATTGGGATGAAGATATGGGTAGCAAAGTCAGCTGCTCTATTTATTTCCAAAAGTATTTACTATCTGCGTTGGAAAATCCCCTGGTTTTAGTCTTGAATGAAGCAGATTGGGTGTTTGAGTATCAGGAAATTGCTGGAGAATTGTTAGCATTAGTGCGATCGTGGCACGAACAAGCTCAAGCAGGAGAAATTTGGCAAAAATTGCGCCTGGTTATGGTTTATTCAACGGAAATTATTGTTCCCATAAAACTTACTCAATCACCATTTAATATTGGTTTACCGATTAAATTGCCTTTGTTTACAAAAGAACAAGTTCAAGATTTGGCACAACGTCACGGTTTGGATTGGACTGATGGTAAAGATGCTGACAGTCTAATGGCAATAGTGGGGGGACATCCTTATTTAGTGCGATTGGCTTTATATCATCTTGTAGGAAAAGGAGGATTAAAAGGAAATTTAGAACAGCTATTGCAACAAGCACCCACAGAATCAGGAATTTATCACGAGTATTTAAAGCAATATATAATAGCACTAGGAAATGAACCAGAATTAGCAGATGCTTTCTATCAAGTAATTACCGCCACAGGTTATGTGAAATTAGAACCGATATTGGCATATAAATTACAGGGTATGGGGCTAATTAATGTAGAAGGCGATCGCTGTACTTCCACATGTGAATTATATCGTTTATATTTTCGAGAACATCTGAAAGTAAATGATGAGTTCAACAATAATCATGTTGAACGCTTGAAACAAGAAAATCAACAATTGCTTTTCCTCTCTAACTTGGACGAACTAACTCAATTAGTAAATCGCCGCTATTTTCAAACCTACCTACAAATCGAGTGGCAAAGTTGTGTTCGTCAACGCACACCAATATCACTAATTTTATGCGATATCGATTATTTCAAAATTTATAATAAAACTTACGGCATTGTGGCAGGAGATGAGTGTTTACGAGAAATCGCTAACACTATCTCTAACTGCGTAAAATGCTCACTGGGTAGTAGTAGTTTTTCATATGCTAGTAGAAGTATGGCTTATCCTGCTACTAATTGTTTTGCAAATTTGCCAAAAGGAGATTTTAGAGATGAAAATAGCAAGGTTTTAGTGGCTCGTTATGGGGGTGAAGAATTTGCCATTCTCGCAAAAATAGATGTTGCTGCTGCAATGTACATTGCCGAATATATTCGAGAGCAAGTAAAAGGTTTGGCGATTAAATGTGAGTATCCTAGTATTGGTGGTTTGCCTGCTGCTGTTTTAACTGTCAGTTTAGGCGTAGCTAGTATTATTCCTCAAGTTGAAACTGAGCCTACTACTTTAGTTAATGCTGCTGAAAAAGCACTTTATCAAGCAAAAAGACAAGGACGCGATCGCGTTGTTTTAGGTTAGGAATGTAGCAATTGTTTGTATAGTTTTCATCTCATTTACCCTTATTCAATCCATCACAGCTAACACAGCTTTTGGCAATAACTTATCTTTAAACCAAACAATTCTGGCGGGGACATCATTTAATTTTACGCCCGCCTTTTCTAAATTAAGTCGCTCGGAAATTGCCAAAATTAAGTCATCACGTCCAGCGCGTCGCACCTGAGAAAACTTTTTTTGTAAATATTCTGGCCGCCAATAACCAACAATTTCTAATAAAAAACTACGTCCATCAGGATGCACCAAGCGAAAATCTGGAATCATGACGCTACCAGGAATTGGTATCAAATCAACTTCTCGCTCTAAAGCCCAGCCACTTTTCAATGCATCCCACTTATCAGCAAAGGATGCTTCTAGCATACTATCGTAGGGCTTTCCTGGTGGATAATGAGATACTAATCCACATTCGGAATTGAGAGTAAAACGTCCAGTTTTCCAAGTATTTGTATAAGCATCCCGACTTTGAAGAATCGAAGAAAGACTCCATTTAGTAACGTGAAGTAAAGCGGGGATGAGTTTGGCGATCGCCAACCCATATCGCGTACTAGAATTAAACAAACTCGTCGGCCCGTCTATGGTAATTGTAAACCCGTGGTCAGCATCACCTTCAATATAAGCCATCAATTGAAACAATTTTAAATAACGAAACAACAGCTTATATTCTCCTGGAACATTGCGATGAGCATTTAACACTAACTGACTCGCTTTATAAAAAACACCCTGCACCTGAGATAAGTTATAGCGATTCAACAAATCTGGCGCTGTTGGTGCATCAAAAACCGTCAAAATTTTATTCTCAGATAAATCAGCATATAATCCAGTACGAACCTGTTCCGGTAAAACTTCCCGTTCAAGTTCTTGAGTTAATTCATCAGCAACTTTCCCCAGAGTAACTTGTGTCGATTCCCGACTAGAAACAGACTTTGCAGCCAAAGAAAACACCCGTTCTCTTAACATTTGTGGTTCCAAAGGACTAACCACTTCAAAAGTACAAAAACTGCTTTTGAGAATATAAGCTAATCCCCGCTTCACCCGATAATCCGTCGAATCTCCTTCAAAATCAGTCAGTTGTCGCTCAAGCACACCTTGAGTTTTCCCCACCGCTGATTGAAAATAATTAATTAACTCAATCGCCAACTCCGAAGTTTGCCGATCAATCTTCAGTCTCTTGGGAATGATCTCCTCCCCGTTTTGGCGATGCATCAATAATTCTGTCGGTAACATCTGCTGAATTTTGGATTTTAGATTTTGGATTTTGGATTGAATAATTAATTTCTAACTGTTCCGCCGCCTTCAAACTCCTATCCTTCCCACTCCCATACACAACCTGCAAATTCCCTTTCCTTTCTTTTTCTCCCCCTGCTCCCCCTGCCTTTCTTTCCCCTCTCCGCCTCGCCGAAGTCCCCTCTTCACTCGTATCCTCCGCCACTACTTCATACAAAATCGCCTGTTTATTCTCAATATTCCCCTTCCTTAAAACCCTCCCCAATCGCTGAGTATACTCCCTAGCCGAACCAGTTCCCGATAAAATAATTGCAACAGTTGCCGCAGGCACATCAACACCCTCATTTAACACATGAGAAGCCACCAAGGTATTATACGTACCCTCACGAAATTTTGTTAATATTTCATGGCGTTCTTTCACAGGAGTTTGATGAGTAATTGCCGGAATTAGTAACTCTTGAGAAATGCGATAAACCGTTGCATTATCAGCAGTAAAAATCAAAATTCTTGCCGGATAATGTTCTGCCAACAAATTAGCTAAAATTCGCAACTTGCCATCAGTACCCAAAGCAATATCTTTCGCTTCGCGGTGCGCTAACATAGCTCTCCGCCCAGCTTGGGATCTAGCGCTCATTTGGACGAACATTTGCCAACCTTGAAGACTGCCCAAAGAAATGCGAGATTGCTTTAAAAAGTCGTTGCGAGTTTGAATTAATTGGTTGTATCTTTCGCGCTCAAGTTGTGATAACTTAACCTTAATTTGGACGATTTCATGTTCTGCTAACGCCTTCCCCGCCAAATCTTCAGCGCGTTTGCGATATACTTCTTGACCAATGAGAATATTTAAGTCAGCATGTTTGCCATCGGTACGTTCTGGTGTAGCAGAAAGTCCTAAGCGATAAGGTGCGATCGCATATTCCGCAATCACCCGATTAAAATCTGTCGGTAAGTGATGACATTCATCAAAAACAATCAAAGCATATTGATTTCCGATGGCTTCCGCGTGAATTGCCGCACTATCGTAAGTTGCCACAAGAATAGCTGTTTTATCCCGCGAACCACCCCCCAGCAATCCCACCTCAGCATCCGGAAAAGCCGCCACTAAATGTGCATACCACTGATGCATTAAATCCAAAGTTGGCACTACAATCAGCGTCGTGCGGGGGGTTGATTGCATCGCCATTTGTGCTAAATAAGTCTTTCCTGCCGCCGTGGGAAGCACAACCACCCCCTGCCTACCCGCTAGTTTCCAAGCCGCTAGGGCTTCACTCTGGTGAGCATAGGGTTCCATTTCCAAACTAGAAACCAAATCTAGAGGATAAAATTCCTTTGCTTCATCGATAAAGTTAACATCTTCCGCCTGTAGTGCTTCCACTAGCGATCGGTATCTAATCGCCGGAATGCGGAATTTTTCAACTCTATCATCCCATGTGGCATAGTCCATCCAAGCTTTGCCGCGTGGTGGTGGATGCAAAATTAGTGTGCCGCGATCGAAAGTTAATGTTGGGGTACGAGCCATTTGAGAGTGCTGTTAGCGGTAGCGGGGCGATGAGCCGCGTGCTGAGTTAGGAGTTAGGAGTTAGGAGTTAGGAGTTAAGAGTTAGGAGTTATTTTCCCCCATCTCGCCATCTCCCCACCTCCCCATCTCCTCACTCCCTTGATTACTAATAACGTAAAAAGTGCATGATTAATCCAAATAACTCTGACAAAAGTCAACTAGATGCGCTCATGAGTCAAGGGATGTCCCATTGGCAAATAAGCAATAGCTTTGACAAATCCTACAAAGAACAGCGACAGCGCTTCCTGCTCAAGCGATTGCAATTGCAGGCTCAAATCATGCTGATTTCTGGCTTGACTTTGATTGCTTTTTTCTTTTGGGTAAATTCACAAGTACAAGGCAAAATATATGCCTTTAAAATTGGTTTTGTAGTAGAACTATTCATTCTTCTTTGTTGGGCTTTATGTAAAACCTCCATAGGTCGCCGCCATCCAGATTTAATTTTTTTGAGCTTATGCTGGTCTGTAACTTGTGTTGTCCAAATTGATGTAGCGTTGCTATTTAATAAACTCGAACCTACAAACAATCTCTGGAGTCTGATGTTTTTAACTCAAGCTACACTTGTGCCGGTACAGTGGTGGATGCATTTAGTATCACAGATTGGGACAATTTCTTGCTATTCAATTTTATATTTTTTATATAATCCTACATTAAAAAATCCCTTAGATTATTATGTTGAACACGGTTTATATCTTTTTTGGACTTGCATAATTTGTGTTTTTTCTGTTTATTTATATGAGCGCTTACAAAAAAATGAATTTGACGCTCGTAAAGCAATGGAGGTAGCCCAACAAAAATCAGAACGGCTACTACTAAATATTTTGCCAGAGATGATTGCCGAACAATTAAAACAACAGCCGACAACTATTGCCGATAGCTTTCTGGAAGTTACGGTGTTATTTGCCGATATTGTTGGTTTTACAGAGCTTTCAAGCCGGACATCTCCTGCGGAATTAGTTGATTTATTAAATACAATATTTTGTTTGTTCGACCAATTGGCAGAACGTCATGGAGTGGAAAAAATCAAGACCATTGGCGATGCGTATATGGCTGTTGCTGGGTTGCCAAATCAGTCTAATAACCACGCGATCGCTATAGCTAATATGGCGTTGGATATGCAAAATGCTGTAGCTAAATTTAATGAAGAAAATAACCAATCTTTTCGGATTCGTATTGGCATTAGTACCGGACCGGTAGTCGCAGGAGTGATTGGTCTGAAAAAGTTTGCCTACGACCTTTGGGGAGATACTGTTAATACAGCTAGTCGCATGGAATCACACGGTATTGCGGGTGGCATCCAAGTTTGTGAAGCAAGTTATCAACTTTTAAAGGATAAATTTTTATTGGAAGAACGAGGTTTAATTAAGGTTAAAGGTAAAGGTGAAATGATGACTTATCTATTAAAAGGAATTGCCAAATAGGGACTGTCAAATCAAAAAATTTACCACTGTTCACAGTCAACAATAGACCTCTTGCATAAATATGAATTTGTATCACGCAGAGGCGCAGAGGCGCAGAGAAGAGAACGCAAAGAAAGACTGTTGCAAGAGGTCTAATCAACAGTCATCTGTCAGCAACTTCAAGTGGGATAATTTATTTTTTGTCTGTTATGATACCTGGATTTTTGCCAAGCTCTACTAGTGCGTAGGCGTAGCCCGTCGTAGACATCGCTCCTCAGAATCAGCAAATTTTCGTTGTTGAGCTTAATTTATCTTAATATATTAAGGTAACCTTTTTATAGCCCTACATAGTGTTTATCCCGAAATGGAGTTAACCTCAAAAGAACTTAAATCAGAGTTCATATTAGAAATCCAAGCCTGCTTACAATTAGCAGTTCCTTTAGTAATTGCTCAAATCTTAGAAGCGGGAATTCCTTTATTGGATGGGGTGATGATGGGCTTACTTAATACTCAAGCCTTAGCGGCTGGTGCTTTAGGTGCTATCACCTTTTCGACTCTAGCCTCTATTTGTCGTTCTACTCTCTCAACAGTAGGTGCAACTGTTGCTAATGCTTTTGGTGCAGGAAAAATAGATCGAGTTAGCTGTGCTACCAGTCAGGGAATTTGGTTAGCTGCGATCGCCTGCTTCCCTATAATGTTTATCATTTGGCACTTTGATTTGATTCTGATGCTGATTGGTCAAGAAAAAAGCAACGTATTATTAGCTAAAACATATTTACAATCTATTGTTTGGGGTTTTCCTGCTGCACTCGGCTTCTGTATCTTAAAAGAAGTTAGCTCTGCCCTCAATCGCCCCCAATTCCTGACAGTAATTACAGTGGCGGGATTATTATTAAATGGGGCTGCTAATTATGTATTCATGTTCGGTAAATTTGGTTTACCAGCCCTTGGCTTAGCTGGTATCGGTTGGGCAAGCACACTCATTCTTTGGTTAAATTTTATCGCCGCCGCTACTTGGATTTCCTTCGATGAGTACTTTCAAGACTACCATCTCGATCGCGCTTTGCTTCAGTTCGATAGAGAGATGTTTGTAGATATCTGTCAAACAGGGTGGTACTTGGGTTTGCAGTATGGAGCCGAAGTTGGAGTATTCACTGCCATTGCTGTACTCATGGGGTGGTTTGGCACTGATAAATTAGCAGCCCATGAAATTGCTGTTGAGACAGAAAGTTTTGTCGAAACCGTGTCTATAGGCATTTCTTATGCCATCACCATGAGAGTAGGACAGTTGAAGGGACAAAACGATCTCAAAGGAGTAAACAGAGCAGCATTTATTTGCATTGCACTTATTACTCCTTTGGTGAGCATTGTGGCAATAATTTTTTGGCTATTTCCCAACTATATTGTGAGCATGTATTTGGACACCAATAATCTGAATAATGTCGAAATAGTTAACACTGCAATTTCTTTCTTAGGTGTAGCGGCAATAGTACAGATATTTTATTCTATTCAAGCGATCGCTGCTGGTGCTTTAATTGGTTTAAAAGATACGCAAACACCAACATCGATCGCGATATTCGCATACTGGGGAGTTGGTCTAGGTAGCGGCTACCTGATGGCATTTACTTTAGGTTGGGGTGCTATAGGTTTATGGTTGGGTTTATCACTAGGAATGCTTATCGGAGCAGTGCTTTTAGTCGGGCGTTTTTATTTTTTGACTTCTGAGATCGAGCTTAGTTGAACAGCCTAAAAACTAAGAACTTTAGCATTTGACACTTGCGTTATAGCGTTTCCCGACAAACGTGAGGTACACCTGTAGGGGCACGGCAGTGCCCATTGGTGTCAACTTAAGCAAAAAGTGAGCAACAGATGTAATCTAAGAACATTGATAAAGATGTTCTTAGTGATACATCATGGCGAGAAAAAGACCAGCTAGAATTGGCAACC
>NZ_JACJRQ010000066.1 GCF_014697355.1 Nostoc calcicola FACHB-3891
CTTTTCCCAAGTATTACACGGTGATGGTTTTAGCAGATCCAAAATCGTGTTGTTTCCTTTAACAGTAAGGCATTAATTCCTCTCACACTTCAAAAATAAGCGAACGTACAGCTAAAAGTTGGTCAACAATGGTAACCGCAGCAGTGCTGTCATTGACTGTATTTAATTCTTCCACCAATTGGGTAAATGAAATATTGGGATTAACCGCCACTGGTTTCATCGTGGAGAGAGGAGACAGGGCTGCATATAAATTCACAGCATCATAAATGTAGAAAACTTCTTTTTTAATCTCGTCGCAGCGCCGCGTTGCCCGTCCCAACATTTGTTCGTAAAGGATGCGCGAGTTCACCCGCCGAATAAATACTAAGTTGCAGATTTCTGGTACATCAATGCCAGTGGTTAATAAGTCCACTGTGACTGCAATTTTAGGATTAGCTTCGTTTTTAAAACGGCGAATTAATTGAGATGGTTGGTCTGCCTTGCCAGTAATTTTCACAACTGCATCATCTTCCACACTGCCATACTGGTCAATCAAGGCTTGTTTTAATAAGTTAACAACAATATCAGCATGATCGTCTTTCACACAAAATATCAAAGTTTTCCCAGGCAGTGAAGGGTCAATATTTGCTGCTAAAAATTCGCAGATTACTCGATTAAATTCCTCGGTAATAACTTGCCGATTAAATTGTTCTACCTCAATTTTGACTTCATCCGGGGCATGGACTAAATCGATTCTGCCTGTGATGGGGTCATAATATTCCATTGCTTCCCCAGCTTGCCACATTATGCCATCTTCTGAGAGGGCAGTAGTAATGCGAATTGGAGGTTCACAGTCGATGAGGTGTCCATCAATCACAGCTTCTTTGTAACTGTAGGTGTAAACAGGTTCACCAAATATTTGGGTGGTATGCAGTGCAGGGGTAGCAGTAAGCCCAATTTTTACAGCATCAAAATGGTCGAGAACGCGACGATATTTAGAAATGTAATCGTTAAAGTCGCGGAAGGTAAGTTCTGAATCGCTTAATTCCCTATCTAGTAAATATCCCCTATGGCATTCATCCACAACAATGCAATCATATTGGTCAGCTGTGGGAATGGCTGTGTTATCGCTTGGGTAGAGAATACGTTTGACAAATGCTTGTACAGTGTCAATGTGAACTTTAGTATCTCTATCTGGTATAGCTTCACCTAATTCTTTGATATCAAAGATGTCAGCAAAAGTTTGCAGATTTTCTATTCGCGTTTCTTTAAAAACATTACCTGTCTGTTCTCCTAATACTGTGCGGTCTACCAGAAAAAGAACGCGGCGAAAACGTTTGGTTTTAAGGAGACGATAAACCAGGATAAGGCAGGTTTTAGTTTTACCTGTCCCCGTTGCCATTGCTAGTAATAATTCTCTAAAACCTTGGGCTAATCTGGCTTCAACGGCTTGAATTGCTTTAATTTGGTAATCTCGCAATTGCAGGTTATAGTTAAAACCTTCTTCGGCAAGCCGTTCATGTGCTTGGTCTACATCTTGATTAAGGGCATCAACGAAAGCTTCCGGTTTGTACCAAGTCGTCAGAGGGCGGCGGATATTTTCAGGGCGGCGTACATCACAGAACCAAATGCCACTTTTGGTTTGCAACTGTCGCAAGAATTCTCGCCCGTTGGTGGCAAAGATAAAAGGTATTTTGTATTCTCCCCAAGGGCCACCGGGTAAGGTTTCGTTATCTTTAATTTTGTAGCCACGGCTATAACGTTTGGCTTGGTCGATGGCAGCATAAACATCTGTGCTTTGGCGTTTGGCTTCAACTACTGCTATTACCTGGAGTCCCACAAATAAAACATAGTCAGCACGTCCATCATCTGTGGGCCATTCGGCGATCGCTAAATTCTTTCCTTTTTGGGGACGAATGCCGTTACTATAAGTAAGCTGTTCTGAGTCTACTTCCCAACCAGCTGCACGAAGTTGGGCATCGATGAGGCGACGAGTTTCGCGTTCATCTAAATCAATATTTTCTCCTGCTTGTTGGGAACGCTGGATGGTTTCTTGAATTGTTTGTGCAGACTGGCTTTCTGCTGTGGCTTGAATAATTACAAGGTGATTTAAGGCAGCTTGTTTTTCTGTCTCGGCTATGAGTGCTAATTCTTCTGCTGATATGCGGCGCTGTGCTTCTTGTTGGACAGCAATTTGTGCTAGTTCTGCAACTGTGCGGCTGGCTTGCAATTCAGAACGCAACTGTTCTAATTCTTGTTGGAGTACCTGAGTCTCTACTGCTGGGTCTTGGGGTGGGATAAACAGACCAGGATTAAAATCGGGATTTTTGGTAGTAACTCGATGAAACCAAATTCCTAATTGCCGTGCATATTTAAGGTTGCTGAGTGCAGTTCTATGGTCATCTGCAAATGCGTGTGTTGCATTATTACCAGCCAAGCGCAATTTATCAAACAATTCATATACCTTGCCTTTAAGAATTCCTTTATCTCGCAGGCGACGCATTAAATCGACTTGCCGTTCGTCATAGTTGTACATCCCCACATTAGCGGCAATCAGTTGCGCCAAGAGTTCGCCAAACTGACGCAGTTTAATTAAACAAGTATTGGGGTCATCAGTAAAATATTTTTCTGCTAAAGCGCCCAGTCGCACCAACTGCGGGTCATGGATCTCTAAAAATCCAAAGTTTGGCGATACTAACATTTTGTCAGTTATTCTCCATAGAACGCTTGGCGGTTTAGGGTGTAGATTGCTACCTAAGTTAAATATCTTTCTAACAGATTATTCCGTAATTTACCATCAGGATTATCAACGGAGTGCGAGGAAGATTATTCCCAGTCCGGGAATAATTATCGTTCATACACCAAAGCGATCGCGTCAAGGCAGCAAGATTAATAACGCAAGCCGAGCGTTTCACGCTAACTCTAACAAAAAGAAGCATCATTTTTGGCTAAAGTCACCTAAGTTCAACATAGGCTTCTAGCAAAGTCTTCAATTAATTCGGAACGTGAAATTCCTGCTCTTTTTGCAGCTTGAGTAAGTTTGTCAATAGCCGTGGGCGTTAAGGTCAAATTAAGTTTAGCTTTGCATTCTTCATGTATAATTGGCACTTTTCTTCTTCGAGCTTTGCCTTTCAGGTATCCTTTTGGCATTTTATACCCAATCTTTGTTTTTATCATTTTTAATCTCGGTTATATAAATATCTAGTTTATACGCCAGAACTAAAAATTGAAAATTTACAAATTATTTAAGTATTTTTTGCCTTTAAAACTCTGTATAGCTTTTTATATATAAATTTAGTTTATACGCCTGATGTAATGTTAATAAGTGAGTAATACAGTTATATAACCTTATTTTGGATTTATATAACCTTTTTACTTAACTTTTTTAAAAATATTGCTAGAATTTAAATTCTATTATTTATTTTAGAATGAGATTTTATTAAATATTCAATTCTAACTTTTACTCCACGCTTTCCATTGTAAGGTTTTGCCTGTGTATTGATTTCACCCCAAATTTCACGACAAATATCCAAGGGTTTAATATAGCCATTTTGAATTAAGCAAAGGATTTCTTTCATAGCAGAGTTAACTAGTATTTCAGGAGCTGCATTGTTATGCCATCTCATGGGAGAAACTGAATAATTTTTTTTCTCTTCTGTCTCTAAGCTGCTTGAATTGTTAACTTCATAGGCTTTCACGTCTATATCATTCGTTAGCGTAGTGAAGCTATTTGCTAACTGATTATCCTCAGTCGGCACAAAATCATAAGTGCCTTCAAGTGGCAGAGTTACAAGCTTTGCAGACATACCAGGAGCTTTAACTAAAGCAAAGTATTTATAGAGATTTTGTTGCTCAGTCCCGGCGTATTCTTCTGCTCGTTGTTGTCTTAATTTGTATTGCTGTTTAAGATAAGGTTGTTGGTGTTTAAAAGCCACTTCTTCAATTGCGGGAAGGATATTTTCACCCAAAAATAAGTTAGCTGAATGGTTGAAATCATTGCGGTTAATTTTCTAAATAGAGTATAATTGGTTATATAAAAGCTTTTTATAGGGAACAGAAAAACTTATATTTAGCTCCGGCGTATTGACAAAATCCAAAAATTCTCTTTAGGAAATTTATATAACTCCTATGACTACAAAAGACAAAGCAACCATTCTCAGTATTTATAACGACTACTCAACGGTAGTAACAAGTATAAATAACAACTCAATGCTTAAAAGTGTTTTGGTTCGTTATATTACTTCTGGGTTGGGTGGCCCATCTCCTAAAGGGCAGAGAGCAACAGCCAATGAAATTAAAAATGCAGAAGAATTTTTACAAAAAATGCCTTCTACTTGTATTTTAGATCTACCTAATATTTTAGAAAAAGCTTGTGAAGAAAAAGGTGTAGATAAAAGTAACAGAAAAGCTTTTCGTTCTATACTAAAAAGTTTTGTTGAATGGGCTATTTCTCAAGAATACTGTGATCAACATCCCCCAAAAACAAAAAAATCAAAAACTGAAAGAGCTATTCAATTCCGTAGACCGATAGGACAAGCTAAGGTTAAACCAACAAACTATCACGGACAAACTCAAAAAGAGCCTTATGCATTAATGGCAAGACATTGTAAAAAATCTTTGCAAGGACAACTTATTTATCCTGAAGATTATATTAATGAAGAGCTGGAAAAAGAATTAAAAGAATATAAAGACTTCCGTCTTAACCATAATAACTGTAGTCCTAAAACAGTAAGTGATGAGTTTGAGAAAATATATCAATTTCTTGGTTGGTTTCATAGGTATAAAGGCATTCCACTTTCAGATCTACGTTTACAACTTATAATCCCTTTTAGAAAACTTATATTTTCAATATCAGAATCTTTTAAAGATGGACAACTTGATCTTAATTTACTGCATAGTAAAAAATCTGAAGCCTTACAATTGGCTATAAATGAAGCCAATGAATCAATAAAATTAATATCAGAATATATAAATTTTTATGCTCCTCATCCAAATAGTAAAATGAAAGTAATTACAACTTGTGTACCATTAGCCAAATTTATTTTTAGAAATGAAATAGGGACTGATGATTATCCTGATAAGAGCGATATCCCTATTATTCGCAGATTGTACAGCTTAGGAAATCAATTACGTGAAAAGAAAAAGAAAGTTCTTCCTGCTGTCCCCCACTACAATAAAAGTGTACCTTGGGAAGTTACATTTGAAGTTTTAGAAAAATTAAGGAAAAAAGCTAATATTCATTTTGCTTCTAGTAAAACTAAGAAGTATATTTATGAACGTAAAAGAAGCACTCATGAAATTTTTAACGATCTTCAAAGATTTTTATCTCTTGGTTTTATGATATTGATGCCTCCAAATAGGTCTAGAACTTATTATGATTTGGAAATTGGTAGAAGTTTTGTAAAAGGTAATTATGAAAAAGGTTTGTTTACACCCTCTAATAAAATGAAAGATTCACAGAAAGCTGCTTGGTATATTCATTTAGAACCAACTGATTATAAAACAGGAGTAATCTATGGTGAATGGTGGGGTAAACTTCCTAACATTAAATTTGGAGATGGCAGTTTATTTTATGAATATATTGATTTATGGTTAACTCAAGGTAGAGAGTATAAACAAAAATGTAATCATAATTTCTTTTTTCGAGGTAGCTATAATTACAAAAATTTGGATGAAGGTAGTTGGAGTATACGCATAATTAATATATTTTTAGCACAAACTGATATACCAGTTACTCCTAAAGAGTTAAGGAAAATGTATGTAACTTATATATACGATAATGGTGCTACGGATGCTGAAAAGGATGCAGCAGCTTATGCGATGCATCATTCACGCCAGATGCAGTCAGTTATTTATAACGAACAAGAAAAAATGAACAAATTAGCTCCAATTTATGAATTTAATGAGCGGATAATACAAAAGTTTTTTAATAATTAGTCGAATTTTAAGCAGACGTTTGCTTTTATTAGCAAAGTAGAAAATTTGTACGCTGCCATCCTCAAAGTACCAATTAATTTATAAGTTAATTGGTACAGCAATTTAATAAGTTATGACAAGGATTTGAAATCCTTAAATTTGAAAGACTTCAATTGATACACTTTAAAACCTGGCATCCCAATATTAAAAGCGGCTTATAAAGTCCTTAGTGTAACTTTCGGAGTCACTGCTTATTCACCACATTGAGAGAAATTTGGAATTTGGAATCTAAACAGTGATTAGGTTTTTCGATTTCATCAATTCCACTATGGGGCGTAACTCATAAGGCGGATCAATCTCGCGGCGGTTGGGGATGGTAACTCGGCAACAAATCTGATTCATAACCACGGGCAAGGTTGCAAAGTCTGTTTCATCATGGAACACTACTCCGGCACGACAAGCTTCCTGGAACCATTGAATCATTGCCTCCGTTGTGGTTTCATTTGATGCGCTTTTGGGTGTGGCGGCGCGTTCGGCCTTTATTTGGTCAATTATTTTCATTAAGTAGCTACAAGGCTTTTTAACGCTACCATCACGCGGGTATTTTGCAAGTGCAGCCCGTAAGATGTCAGGGGCAACTTCAGTAATCAACCGTTGCAGCTGTGGGGAGAGCTTGCCCGTTGCATTCCTTACCTCAGCCATCAGCTGCATTTGTTCTTCCTCTGGTGATTCTGGCAACGGTGGCAGTGGGCTTGCCTGAGATTCAGATTTGAGAATTTCAAGTTTTTTTGATTCTGTCTCAGATTCAGATTTCAAAATTTCAAGAGTTTTTATATCAGATTCAGATTTATCTGATCTAAAAGAAAAAGAATCTGATTCTGATATCTGATCTGAGCCGTCGTTAGAAATTGGTTCAACGGGTTCCCATAACTTTGCTAACCGTTCCCAGTTAAGGCGAATCAGCTTAGTGTGATTGTCACTGCGTAGGTTTTGTGGTGAGTTAATGAGGCGATCGCACAGTTTACAAAATTTTTCCCGGATCACATACCCTAACTGTTCAAACTTGCCCACAATAGCCCTAACTTTCCACGGGCTGAATGATGCCCCTGCTGCCTGTTCCCAGTCGCTAACGCTTGGGTTTAACCAAAAATTACCATCTGTGTCAAAAAAACCATTCCCGGAAACGTGCCAAAGATTTAGCTGTTCTAGGATTAAAGCCCCCATTACTGGATCGGTTAGCCGATGTGTTCCTAATTTTTCTGCTACAACGGGGCGAAAAATCAAGTTTTGTGTCATGATAAGTTTTAGATTTGATAAAAAAACCGCCCCAAGTCAAAGTTTGCAACACAGGACTTGGGGCGGTTTTATTTTAACCCATAAGTAGGTCACTGTAGAATATTGCGATCTACATTTATTTATTTATTTGTTTAAAAAATTCAGGATCTTCCTTTTCCTTAGCCTCAAGCGCCCTTTCCAGCAACAACAGGCAATGAGACGAGAGCGATCGTCGTTCCTTCTTCGCCCAATAATTTAATTTCTCAATAATTTCTTTGTCTGGGGGATAAATCCCAATCTTGTTGCTGGATGGCATGACAACTAAGCATAGTTTTTTCTAATAAATTCTACCCAATACATATACAGTCTATTTTAGAATTTAATAGGCTGTGGTAGCATACCAATGCTGAATTAAGGTGTGACATTTCTGGAGTAAACATGGCACAGGTTCCCCCAAAAATAGAAATAAGAGACGACCGAATTATTATTAATAATTTAGAAATTCGCTTGTTTGAAGCGAGTGATTATCTGTATCAACTGCCAGATTATGAGCATGAAGCTGCTTGCATTAAAGCATTTGAGATGGGCTTTTTCTGTCTCCAAAGAACTCAAAATATTAGTGATACCCAATTTGTCAAACAACAATTTAATGCTTTATTAAATGAATTATATGAAGCTGTGAATGAAATCCCGAACACTATTTCAGCACAATTGGCTAATAAAATTGGTACTGCTGATGGTCAACTCTTAGCTCCTTTGCAAGGTCAGATTAACCTTACTACAGCAATAATGGACGCACAAATAAAAGCTGTAAGTGATTTTCTCAATCAGGAATTTAATCCCTCCCAAGAAACCTCGGTTTTTGGCAGTGCCGTACAGAAAATACAAAACTTACTTGACGAGAACCGAACAGATTCCTTGCAGGGTGTATTTTCGGCAGCGATCGCAAATGTAACAACAAAGGACGGAGTTTTAGCTGCGGCAGTTAAGGCGGTAGTAAGTGAATCGGTAAAACCATTGGCTGATGAGGTGGAGAAGCTTGCACAGCAAGTTCGGGAAAAAGAACTGATTGAGTCGGTGTTGGAGCAAACGATCGCAAGGGGGATGAGTTACGAAGAAGCCCTGGTAGTGGAATTGCAGCCGTGGGCGAAATTATATGGGGCAGAAATTACTCATGTTGGAAATGACAAGCAGCCAGGTGATATTGTCCTTAAGTTTAGTGCCAACTCAATCGCTGCTACAGACCTATCAATTGTTATTGAGGCTCGAAATAGAGACTCAGCAAGTTGGGGGCGAAAAAGAATTGCCGATCAACTTAACAAGGCAATGGTGAAGCGCAAAGCATCTATGGGAATATTCCTCAGTCGTAGTCGTGAAGGCTTGGCGCAGGAAATTGGTGTTTGGGGACAAGGAACTTGTGAGCAGGGGCAGTGGGTGGCAACCACACATGAGATGCTTACTGTTGCCATCCAGTTTTTAATTATTAAGCAACAATTAGCCTCTCAAAAAACCTTCAATTCCGAATTTGACTATGCATCTGTAGAATCTCAGTTGCAACGTATTCAAGGGTCTTTGGATTATCTTGCTCAATTTAATAGTCATTCAACTAATATCGAAAAAAATTGCGTAGCGATTAAAGCAAAAACCAAAATGATGCGTACCGAAATTCGTAGTGCTTTAGATTTAATTTTGGAGACTATCAGCAGAAAGCAGACATAAATATCAGTAAGCTCTAGAAGTTGAGTGGTGATGTTTTATCTTGGATAGTCACCATTCCCGTTCCGGGAAAAGTAGTGGGGTTTAAACGATGCTGTTGTTAGCCAAAGCGATCGCACGGTAGATTGTACTCCTGGCTTTCTTTGTGGACAACGATTTTTGACTCCCGTCTGGGATGCAATCGCCAAATTCTGAGCATTTTCAAAAGCCAAATGATTTGGACAGCTCGTCTCAGACTTAGGATAATAAGCCATGCCAATGAGAGAGCATCTCTTATTGGAAACGGGCGATCGCTAAATAATTTACCCGGCGATAAAAACAGACCAAATCCCTGCTCAAATCAAGAGAGTTGTCCACCTTCTCATTCACGGTAAACTGTGATGTTAGATACTCTTCTTTTGAAAGGGATTGCTATGGCAGGGAATTTGTACGCGAACCTGTGGGAGCTAAAATTTCCCAATTTGGGAAAAATGCTCCTTGTCATGGCGATCGCAACTTCCGACGCTCTTTAAGATTAACCATCAATTGGAAATTGATGAATCGGTAATCATCAAAGGAAAGTTTTGGTTCAAACTCGTCCAATAAATTTTGTACAGGTTTAATCTCATTTAAGCGTAATTAACTATAAAATCATCAAAAATATACAAAAAGCCGCCCTAGTTATGCACATTAGTATCGCGGACAACCTCAAGAAGCGATTCCATGCTGTTTGTGCCCTACCGTGGTTGAAGATGAGCCAAGTTGTGACAGAAATAATCGGGTAATAGTTGCAGTGCGCTAATGAAATTTATGAGACTACTTCAATATATTAAAAAATTAAAGTCTGCCAAAAATAGTTTAAAGCAGCAACGATTATATACACTTATCTTTACGGTAACTCTATGGTTGGTGCTTTCTACATTACCAGTTCCAAGCTATTCTCAATCCTCTACCCCTACACCTCGTCCTGTAATCGAACAGAAGGTTCGTGAACTAGCTAAGAGTGATGTAGAAAACGATATTTCCAGACGAAATGACTATGCTGTTAAGCTGTACGGTAAAAAATCACCTGGCTTAAAAGATGATGAAATTTTGCAAATATACGATGACGAATACACCAAGCAATTAGAAGCAAAAAAGAAAAATTTATGGGAACAACTAAAGCCCGAAAATGGATGGTTAGTTGCTATATTTCTGTTTTTTGTATTAATTTTTAAAGATACTTTAACAAAATGGGTCAGTAGCTTTTTTGAAGCTGTAGGAAATCAAATTTATAGCAAACTATCAGGAGTACCGTTACTACAGGGTGTTGCATTAAACCGATATAGAGAAGAACTCAAACAAAAGTATGAGAAGTTAAAAATTTCGTTTCGACCTGATAAACCTCTAAAACTAAAAAATATATATGTTCCACTAAAAGTTACAGGTACTGGCGACAATGAGTTAATTGATGCCTTCCAAGCTATAACTAAGCATCGCCGACTTATGGTCAAAGGGTCTCCGGGTTCTGGTAAAACAATGCTGCTAAAGCATATTGCTCTTTGCTACGCTGACGGTCGTTGGTCTACCATATTTAATAAATTCCAATGTATACCAATTTTATTAGAACTACACCGATTAAGCTCCTCAGAAAAGACAATACAAGAACACTTAGAGGATGCCTTTGACCGGGATGGGTTCAAGAACGCAAAACATTTTGTCTCTGAAAGTCTAGATAAAGGTAGACTGTTACTGCTATTTGATGGTCTTGATGAAGTAAATAGTGATTCTCGTGAACGGGTAGTTAACCAAATAAAAAATTTATTGGATAAGTATTTAAAATGCCCTGTTCTTATTACTTGTCGCACGGCTGTCTACAGAGGTGAGTTTGATGAACCAGTTGAGAAGACACTAGAAGTTGCTGAGTTCAATGACCAACAGATTCGTGACTTTCTAGTTCCGTGGCAGTCAGATATGCCAGAAGGTAAATCTGTGGAGCAACTTATACAAACGTTGCATGACCGACCGCGAATTATGGATATGGCACGTAATCCGCTAATGCTTACTATTATTGCCTATCTTTATGCTGATACCCCTGTTGTACTACCTCGTTCAAGGGCAGAATTTTATCGGGTAGCAACAGATATTTTATTAGAACAATGGCATAAAGAACGCAACCAATTTGAAGCGCGTGTAAAAAAGCTAATACTTCAAAATTTAGCACTTTTCTTTCAAGACAATGCTAACCAGCAAGGGCAAGACCGTCGCAGCGTAGACTGGATAACTGTTGAATCAGAAGTCAGAAGGATACTACCCGATCTCAATCTTCAACCTGAAATTGATACTAAACCGATTTTAAAAGAAATTGTGGAACGTAGTGGTTTGCTACTTGCTATTGATGGCGGTGATCGTTACCAGTTTGCACATTTGACCTTACAGGAATTTTTCGCAGCAAGCCAATTACGAGACAATGCTGATGGTCTAATTAGTCGTTTTAAAGCTGACCCTGATGCTTGGCGTGAAACGCTTAAGCTCTGGTGTGGACTAGCTTCTGATAGTACTAATTTAATTAGAGAAGTACGCTCAGTAGATCCAGTTGTTGCGTTTGAGTGCTTGGCTGATGCTCAAATGGTTGATTCGACATTGGCTTCGGAAATTATTAATAGCTTTAAATCCCGGCTAGGAGTAGATGGAAACGAGAATATAGTAAATCATGCCTTTGCAGCAGTCGCTGCGGACGATAGAAGACGTACAGATGTATTCATTTTCTTAAAAGAAACCCTTGAAAACACAAGTGAAACAGATGCTCGTCGCAAAGCAGCAGTAAACGCTTTATCTTTGACTAACTTACCAAGTGCGGCGGCATTATTAACTCAGCAGTATGTAAATTTAGATAATATAGAATTTCGCCTAATACTAGATCGGGCATTGATACGTATGGGTGATATAGCTGTGCCTGAAATTGAGAAAGCTGTACCCAAGGCAGATGTTAATCAGGTTATGGATGCTCTAATGAGTATTGCTACTCCTAGTGCTTTACAAGCTTTAGTTAATTTTCTTTGGAGTCTTGATGAGAATCGAGCGTTACGTGCAGCATTGCTTTTGGCTTCTTTAATCAAAGAAAAAAAACATTATACCATGCTAAACGCTTGTAAACTTCCTCAAGGTTATTCTCGACAAGACAGTTTTGATTGGATAGTTAAGCGTTTAGGAGCAGAGCCAGTTCTTCAGATAATTTTAAAGCAAATAGTCTACTGTATAAGCAAAAAACTAAAAGACCCAGTTGAGGTAATAGACCAGCTATATATTCGAGGTTTTGACCAAAAACTCATTATACCTATCTGTTTAATTCAAGCCTTAGAGTTTAGAGAATTCAATGATTCCCTCTCAGGAGCAAAACTAGAGTTTAATAATTTTATCAAAAACTATTCTAATTCTATTCAGAACCTTTGTGAACGCAATGAATCAACGATTTGGGGATTTCTAATTTATAATATTTTTCCTCTTCTGTTTCTGGGATTTTTAAAAACGATTTCGACAGACTATTCGGGAAAACAATGGGTAACAGTAAAACAATTAAAAATGCAATGGCAACAAAAAGGAACAACGTCGGTGCGGGAGGAAATACAGGAAGTTGTTAATAATTTGAATGATGAGGAGTTGGAGTCGTTAATGTTTAGGACAGGAATAATTTTTGACAGAGATAAAATGTTGATAAAATATTACTTTCCTAACAAAAAGAAAATAATAAATGAAGTAACTTATTTTTTATTAAATTCTGAAGTAAATAATTCTAATTTTGATATATTTCACTTTTATTTTCAAAAGTTGACAGATATATTGACAGATCTAAATCCATTCAAACTCAATCCAGTAGCGGAATGGGAAATCCAGAAAAAAAAATTAAATATATTAATAAAAGAAAACAGATCAGAAATAAATGCAGAGTTACAAAATAAAAGATACCTGGAAATGTGGGAAGGAAAGATAATAATTAATAAAAAACTAGCACGTCCCATAAAATCTAGTTTTTCAACCACTCCCCACGATTAGCTAGAATAAATGGCTCTGCTACCTTTGACACTTGTTCGTTGTTAATTTTCCATACCTGGTACTGCCAGCCTGGTAGTGGTATCTGCCCTGGTGAAAGTCGTTCACCTTTCCTGTATGGTGGTATATTGCCCAAAAATTTACTACCCCAACGTGAACTTTGCTGTTGCTTCTTTGGCGGTCGATAGCGTTTACAAAAACCACGATATTTGGTTGCACATTCATCTAAACTCTGACCCAGTTCTAAAAATGCTGGATGCCATTGTGTAATTCCATCGTTTGTTAAGCGCGATAAGTACCATAATTGCTAAATTCGTAGAATAAACCAAAGCGACAGCCTGCCCTCAAAATTAGGGGGAGATGAGGGCAAGTTCCAAAACAAAGAATAAAATCGGAATATTGTATCTCTGCATGGCACTTCATGGCAAACTCTTTAGTATTACGTCTTTTAAAGAGATCTGGAAGTGGACGATAATAATAAACTAGGGCTTGAGGAGTTACGGGAAAGTTTCTCTAAAATCTACAATGGGCCAGACCGCCTGCAACGTGAGTACGAGATACTAAAAGAAGCAGAACGATTAAATATACCAATTGACACTTATCGTCGTTTGTATGAACTGAGGTCAGAAGAACCCATTGAGCCTTACCCTAAACCACAAAATTGGCGACAGATCCCTAAAGATTGGGCAAAGTGGTACATTCATTTACCAAGAAAGAAAAAACTTACCTTACTTCGTAAGGGGAGCTTTTGGTTAATTAGACAAACTATTGTTATAACTGCTGTAGTTGCATTAGGGCGATACTTTTGGGAAGCTCCCAAACGAGAAAAGCAGGCACATTATCAAGCTTGGCAGATAGTTAATTCTGCAAAAGGACAACGTACAAACGCAGGCAGAATTAATGCTCTTCAGGATTTAAATAATGATGGTGTCAGTTTAAGAGGGTTGGATGCAAACGAGGCATATTTGGAAGGTATTAACTTAGCAAACGCCTACCTCAGGTATGCCAATTTTAGCAAAGCCAATCTTAGCAAAGCCAATCTTAGCAAAGCCAATCTCAACTATAGTAACCTTAGCTATAGCAACCTCACTTATAGCAACTTCACCTATGCCGACCTTAGCAAAGCCAACCTCGGTCAAGCCAATCTTGTAGGTATTAACCTCAGCAAAGCTAACCTTCAATACGCCTACCTTCGTGGTGCTGACCTCAGTGATGCCGACCTCAGTGATGTTGAAAACCTAACTCCTGAGCAAGTTAAGCAAGCTAAAAATTGGGAGAAAGCAAAGTATAGTGAAGAATTTCGCAAGCAACTGGGCTTGCCGCCAGAACCTACTAAATAAATTGGGGAAGTAATGATTGCCCAATCTATAGAAAATCCTATGGTAATGGTTTTACCGCGATCGCAATGTTTTAAAATGCTTGGCACTTCATGTCAGCTTCTCTAGCCTTAGCCCTTAAAGGAGCGAGATTGACGGGGCATGAGAGTTTATTTTTAGGTGTAGCGAACTCCAAGAATAATTCACTAACCATCTGGGTAATCCTGGGATGGTTTTCTATTTAACGAAAGCTCAATCAGATTGGGGCGATCGCCACAAAATAAATTTCCCGGATTGGGAAAAGTGCTTAGGTTCAAACGCTGCTGTTGTTGCCTAGAGCGATCGCACCCTTCATCTGTGCAAACAGAACTGAAAGAGGCGATAAGCTGACAAGGTAGCGATCGCTAAATAATTACTCGAAGCTGTAATAAAAACGGACTAAATCCCTGCTCAAATCAAGAGAGTTGTCCACCTTCTCATTCACGGTAAACTGTGATGTTAGATACTCTTCTTGTGAGAGGGATTGCTATGGCAGGGAATTTGTACGCGAACCTGTGGGAGCTTTTCCCAATTTGGGAAAAATGCTCCTTGTCATGGCGATCGCTCTGGATTAACACTAGGGATTCATTATGATGTTCATGAATTGCAATCAACAGTGAATTCTGACGCTAGAAATAGAAAATTAACTTAAACCGTTAAAAATCTGGAATTTTTCGTGGTATATCTGTATCCAAAAAACAAATTTGGATGCTGCACCCAACCATGCCCCAGGACAACTCCTGTCAAAATCTTAGAGGACGCTCGTTTAAGGGACAAAACCTTGAGGGGGCAAATTTTAGTGGTGCAGATATTCGGAGTGCAGATTTTACTGGTGCTAATTTGAGGAACGCAAACTTCAGCCATGCTACTGCTGGGCTGCAAAAGCGTTGGGCTATTTTTTTAGTCTGTGTTTCGTGGTTGCTATCTGGAGTTTCAGGATTTTTCTCAGCCTTTGCTGGAGCGTTAATAGCTACTATATTTGGCAATTCAAGTCTAGGAAATCAGATTGCAGCCTGGACTAACTTAATAGTAGTAATTATTATTTTTATAGTTATCCTTCGCCAAGGATTAAACTCAGCCTTAGCCGTCGCTGTCGCCGTCGTCTTACCCGTCGTCGTCGCCTTACCCGGAGCCTTAGCCTTACCCGGAGCCTTAGGCGGAGCCGGAGTCCGAGCCGGAGCCTTACCCGGAGCCTTTGCCTTAGCCTTAGCCGGAACCTTAGCCGGAGCCTTTGCCTTAGCCTTAGCCGGAACCTTAGCCGGAGCCTTTGCCTTAGCTTTAGCCGGAGTCGGAGCCTTAGCCGGAGCCTTTGCCTTAACCTTAACCGGAGCCTTTGCCTCAGCCTTAGCCGGAACCTTTGCCTTAACCTTAACCGGAGCCGGAGTTTTACTTAGTGCTTATATTGCCTGGAGAGCAATGAAAGGAGATGAAAAATACGCTATTATTCGGAACATTGCTGTTGCTTTTGCAGCCTTTGGTGGTACAAGCTTTCGCTCTTCTGATTTAACTGATGTCAACTTCAATGGAGCCATACTTGAAGGCACAGATTTTAGAAAAGCTAATTTGACTCGCACCTGTTTCCACAAAACTAAAAAACTTGACTGTGTTCGCCCTGGCGCAACTTACCTGCAAAAAGCACAAGTGGTAAGCGTGTTAATAAAAGGTCAAGGGCTAGACTTGAATTTTGATCGTGAAGACTTGCGAGGAGTAAATTTTCAAGGATCGAATTTGGTAGATGCAAGTTTTATTGGTGCAGACTTGAGCGAAGCCAACTTACAAGACGCTGATTTATCCAGAGCAAAATTAGTACAGACTCAACTTAATGGAACTGATTTAACAGGGGCTACTCTCACCGGGGCATATATTCAAGATTGGAGTATTACCACCGACACTAAATTTGATGGGGTGCGGTGTGAATATGTTTATATGCGGCTTCCCACCAAAGAAAATCCTGACCCCCTCCGCAAACCAGATAACAATAAAGAAGTTTTTGCAGATGGGGAGTTTGGAGAATTTATTCAACCAATTTTCGACACCCTTGACCTCTACCACAACCAAGGTGTTGACCCCAGAGCGATCGCTATCTCGTTCAAGCAGTTAGCCGAGAATTACCCAGATGCCGAACTAGAGATTGTCGCAATGGAGAAACGGGGACAGGACAAGTTTTTACTTCGTGCTAAAACTGCTCCTGAAGCTGACAAATCCCAACTGAGTGCAGAATATTTTGACACTTACAATGAGATAAAAGTTTTGCCGGAGCGAGAAATTAAATTACTTTTAGCAGAAAAAGATAATCAAATCCGCAGATTAGAGAATATGGTAATTACGGCGCTGGAGCGTCCCAGTTTTTATTCAAATGTAGAACAGGTAGGTACTATGACAAACAACCCCGGTGGATTTTCAGTTGGTGGTTCAGTTGGACGCGATATCAAAAACTTGCAAGGCGATAACAACCGCGCAGTTCAAGGGGATAATAATCAGGGTGTCCAGGGTGATGGTAATCAAGTAACGCAACAAAATCAAGTGGGTGTAGATGCTGGAGAATCGCTCACTAAGGAAGATGTTGTCAAGTTACTGGCTCAACTAGAAACTTTAATTAAAGGGGCAGAATTGCCAGCCGACACCAAAGAAGAAGTAGTTGAAGATTTGAGTGCTGCTAAGAAAGCAACGGATAAAGAAGAACCAAATAAACAACGAGCATTAGAGCGTTTAACAGGTGTGGCAGAAACACTTGAAAAAACTAGTAAGACGGTAGAATCCGGTCAGAAAATCTGGACAACAGCCAAGCCCATTATTGTAAAAGTTGCTGCTTGGTTGGGTGCTGCTGCTGGTTCTCACCTGTTGGGATTGTAGAACTGATTTATGAGTCAGCCACCTGAGAACTTGGAACCACATCAGCCTGATGTAAATTCAACACAACAGGCTGATAGTCCTGCATCTCAAAATGTAGTGCAGGGAAATCAAAACCGAGTTGTTCAAGGTGATAATAACAAATCTGTTTTAGGTGATAACAATACAGTAGTTCAGGGGAATAACAACTTGATGGTAACCATCAAGGAGTTCATTCTTGGACAGCAGACAACAACCCTAGTAGGCAACCCCGCTCGACCAAAAAATGAACGGATACTATTAGCCGCAGTCAAGGAAGAAGTTACAGCACGGCTAAGGCAATCGTTACACAATGCCGTGCTGATTAATTTAGGTAAAGAGTCGCAGCCCCAACAGGTAAAACGTCCTTGGGATGCAGAGATAAAAATTGGCTTAAAGCCTGCTGTTCCTCTCCCAAACACTACAACAATTTTAGAAGTTTTTGACTCCCAAGAAATTGCAGGTAAACTGTTAATTTTAGGTGCGCCAGGGTCGGGTAAGACAACCACACAGTTAGAACTGGCTCAAGAACTAATTAAACGTGCAGAAGAACAACCTGATTATCCCGTTCCGGTTTTATTCAACTTATCTTCATGGAAAGATGACCGACAATCTATAACTGACTGGTTGGTGGCAGAACTTAAATCTAAATATGGTGTCTCCAACAAACTTGCTAAAGACTGGATAAAAGATCATCAACTGTTGCCTATGTTGGATGGTTTGGATGAATTGAAGCCACAACGCCAGGAACTTTTTATTGTAGCAGTAAATCAGTTTTTGAAAAGCAAGTATAGACCACTTTATCTAGTTATTTGCAGCCGTACTGAAGAATATGAAAATTTAGTTAAAGCATCCACAACTTATCTTATACTCAATGGTGCTATCTGCTTACATCCTTTGACAAACAACCAAATCTATGATTATCTAATCACTGTTAATCATCTTAATTTGTGGCAGATTATCAATGCTGATTTAAACTTACTAAAATTAGTCAGAACTCCATTACTGCTCAGTGTTACTATCCTAACTTACCAAGAAATATCAATTGAGCATTGGCAACACTTAAAATCAACCAAAGACCGCCTCGAATATTTGTTAGATAAATATACACAACGGATGCTAGTGCGAGAGTTTAAGGGTGAAGCATATACGAAACCTGAGCAGCCGGATGCTAGACAAACTCAGCGATGGTTAACTTTTCTGGCACAGCAATTGCACCAAGAGTCACAAACAGAGTTTTTTCTCGAAAACATCCAGCCCTCATGGTTATTTAATAACCACCAAAAATGGTTATTTTTAAAACTAATCGGTTGTTATCCAAAGCAGAAAATAAAAACTGTTGAAAATATTAATTTTTCTTTTAAATCTATTAAATCAGAACTAGAGAAATCTCACAAATTGTATTTGAATATATTAAATATAATTACTAATTTTATTAATGCAAAAAAGATTCCTGGACTTCCTATAGTATTTTTGATTATTTTACCTATTTTAATGTTTTTTATACCGATTTTGGTAGTGATTAGTATTTTAGAAACTGGGCCAAGTATAGAAAACAAACGGCTACCTAATCAAGGAATCCACGCATCAGCCGCTAATGCTTCAAGGGGCGACCATCGCCCCTAAACCAAGCCAGATAAAGGTTTGAGAGGCACAGACCCCTTGAAAAATATGGGTGCTTATTGAGAATGAACTGTACAGTTATTAAGCGGCTACCTGTAGTGTACAGTTTAATGGTAAAAAAGAACGGTCTCGTAATTTGATTAATACCGTCATAATAATGCTGGCATCATTCTACCAAAACTTCTTAGAAAAATACTTAAATAAAGCACAGTTAATCACCCTAAAGATGTTGGTGTGGTTGCTACAAAATCAGAAACAAGTGAAGATAGAAAGATTGGCAGCAACCTTACCTTTACCAATACAACAAAACAGCCGTAGACGGCATATCCAAAGGTTTTTAACACTAAATGCGTTGAGTGTAGTGTTGTTGTGGTTTCCCATCATTGAAGCAATAATTAACCAACACTTTAAAGTAGGGTCGCAGTTAACCATTGCGATGGATAGAACACAGTGGAAGGAAAATAATGTGTTGATGATTAGTGTAATTTACCAAAAAAGAGCTTGGCCAATATATTGGTGTCTGTTAGACAAAGATGGTTGCAGTAACCTAGAAGAACAGCAAAAAGTATTACGCCCAGTAATCCGGTTATTAAAAAAGTACAAACTAGTAATTATTGGAGATAGAGAATTTCACAGTGTAGAACTAGCGCATTGGCTTCACAAGCAGAACCTGAGTTTTGTATTTCGTCAAAAAAAGGATACTACTTTTCGCCAAAAAAGACATAAATTTCAGCCTTTAAGTAGCATTGAGATTTATCCGGGTGTTCGCTCCTTTTATACCGATGTTAAAGTTACTCAAAAAAAAGGTTTTGGTTGCTTCAATTTAGCTGTTTATTGGAAAAGAAAGTATAGAGGTAAACAAAACAAAGAAGCTTGGTACTTATTAACTAATTTACCTGACTTAAACACTGCCCTCAAAATATATGCTCAACGTTTTGGGATTGAGGCGATGTTCAAAGATTGTAAAACTGGCGGCTACAATTTGGAAGGTTCTCAAGCTAGCCCTGATAGACTTGTACGTTTGATTTTTTTAGTTGCTTTGGCTATGACCAGTGCTTGGTTACATGGGCAAAGAACTAAATTTCAAAAACAACAATCTTATATTTGTCGCCAAGAAGAAAAAAATAGAACTGAGAAACGTCACAGTAATTTCTGGATAGGTTTATATGGTTTCAATTGGATAGAAGCTTTGCATGGGTGTCAAGCATGGGTTGAGGAAATGGTCGGTTCGATTCGCAATAAGCAGGCATATTATCAGCGAGGTTTAAGGGCTATGAAGCTTATACAGCAAGCACTTTAGCTCGATTGTCGCCCCTTGAACCCAGATCGTCACTGATGATATCAATACCCCTACCTTGATATCTATAGAATGCGGGGCTTTTGTTGTGGAGTGGGATGAGTGCTTGATGACTAATTGCTGCGGTTGGCTTCCTTTAGCGCAACAAGAACACTTCACTACCTGTAGTGCCAAAAAAGCAGAATTTAGCACTACAAGGAGTAATATATTCCATTTTGCTTGGGGTGAATTGCTCCTCGCAAGCACGAAAAGCTTGTGGATAGGGCAGTATAAGCCAGCGTTATGATAAAACCTGGAAAGGCTGATTCTGCCGTGTAGTGTATTGATAAGCTTTGCTTAATTGTGGATTTTGAAAACTGGAAAGCGGGTAAAGCAGGGGAATCTTATCTTGCTAAAATAACAAAAGAGCAAGTCATAAAGTTATGAAAATTCGCCGCAACGGTCAAGCATCTGTGCTGACCGACGAACAACTCGAAGAATTGATGAGCGTTTTTTCACGATCTGATAAATTGCTTTTTGGAATTTGCTATTACACATCATGCCGCATAAGTGAGGCACTTCAGCTCACCAAGGAAGATATTGTGGGTGAGAGGATTATCTTCCGCGCCAGCACGACCAAGACCAAAAAAACCAGAGAAGTGAAAATATCTGTAAAACTAGCCGAATTAATAATTGAGTGTGGCTTACCCAAAACTGGGTATTTATTTCCTGGTCGGAAGGAGGGGCATCGTACTCGGCAGTCAGCAGACTTGGCATTACGCAAAGCCTGCGACTATGTAGGGTTCAAGGGTATCAGTTCTCACTCGTTCCGAAGGACTGGGCTGACAAAAATGTATAAGGCGGGAGTGCCGTTACCGACTTTGCAAAAGCGGTCTGGACATACCAGCATCGCCAATTTAACTTTTTATTTGGATATTGACCGCGATGAAGTCGATGCAGCAGGAGAATTATTGTAGATGGCTGGAGTTTACCTGAATAAGTTTGAGAGCAATAAATAAGCGATCCCTAAAATGCTGCAACGAGCTACCCAAAGTCAAAAACCAATGACTGGTTTCTTTACGCTATTAAAAAAGCTTTTGATAAATTCCAATGTTCAAGTACCCGGAACTAACAACATCCGCGCCTCAATTGCTTCCCAAGTTGTGGGGGACACCCGTACAGATGCTTGTTTACACTGGATAATGAGATGATTGGCATAGAGATAATTTTCCAGTGCTTTGGCCTCTGACTGGGATAAATTAATTGTGTCTGGGCTGAGATTGAAAGCATTGAGTAAAGTTTGTTGGAGGCGCTGAAGAAATCTCCGACGCACTCCCAGAGGTTGTTTCTCATCAGGAATTTTAGTTTTCAGTTCGTTGAGTTCGTCAATCAGCACAGTAAAATTAACGTTATTGAAGATTTTGAATTCTGAAAGTGTACGAGTGTAATTAATAGCTTCGGCGTTGGCGATGGCGATGGCGTTGGTGTAGGCTTTGGCGTAGGCTTCAGCTTCGGCGTAGGCTTCGGCTTTGGCGTTGGCGATGGCGATGGCTTTGGCGTTGGCGATAGTGATGGCTTTGGCTTTGGCGATGGCGTAGGCGTTGGAGTTGGCTTTGACTTCGGCTTTGGCGATAGCGTGGGCTTCGGCGTAGGCGTAGGCGTAGGCTTTGGCTTTGGCTTCGGCGTTGGCTTTGGCTTTAGCTTCAGCTTGGGCGTTGGCTTCGGCTTTGGCGATGGCGATGGCGTAGGCGTTGGCGTTGGCGTAGGCGTTGGCGTAGGCTTTGGCTTCGGCGTTGGCTTCGGCGTTGGCGTAGACTTTGGCGTTGGCGTTGGCGTTGGCGTTGGCTGTGGCGTAGGCTTCGGCTGTGGCGAAGGTGATCGCAACTGCACGTTTACCCACAGGTTTAAAAACCCCAGCAGATCCAGTTGTTGCCTGTTCAGCCCAGTTTAATAAAGCTTGCAATTTAGCTGCGTCAATGTACTTTTGCACCTCTTCTTCCATCCGCAACAACAAAACATCTGCACCACCCCGCATTAAGCCTGCTACTAATAAAAACACTTCCTTCCAACGTTCATCTGTTAGGTGTTCAGTAACTAATTTCTCAACTTGGCGATGGTCATCAATGTATTGTGCTGTTAAATATTCCTGTAGTGTTAAATGAGAGAAAGAGTAAATACTATCAGCACGTTCTACTAATACCCCGTGTTGTACTTCAATAGATTTGAGAACATCTACTCCGTTGATAAATTTTTCATCGGGTAGCATTTCTGCTAGTAGGTTCTCAATTTTCTTGGCAATTTCGCGTCGCGGGAAAAATAAGCGGTCTTCTTGAAAGGCATCATGGGCAATTTCAGAAAGTATCATTTCCTTGCGTTTGGTATCCAGTCCCTTATAAAGGTCTTCCTGGGGGATGCTTTTTTCACCAGCCCATTCTTCTAGTAAAACTCTCAATGCTCTTTCATAAAGAGTTGCTCGATTAGTCGGAATTTTACCAGAACGCTGATAGAGCAAACATACCAAAGTCAGTAATAATGGTGTTTGAGTTAGTTCTTTAGCAGCAGTATATTCGTGGCTATTGAGTTTTTCCCAGCAATCTTTACCTACATCCGGTTTACTGCTGAACCAATTGTTAATAAAGTTTTCAATTTGAATGTCATCGAAGTCTGCCATTGCCACATCAGTAAACCGTCGAAAATTGTGGCGATAGGCTGCTACCCTACAGGACGTAATAAAGCGATTTTTATCGTAAGTATCAACAAAATATTGAATTTGATTAATGACATTGGTTGAGTTTTTTGTTGGAACTTCATCCAAACCATCTAACAAAATTAGTAGCTTGCCTGACTCTAAGGCTTTAACTGTAAAATGTTCCGCTTCTGGAACTCCACAAATTCTAAATTCTTCAGCAATTAAATTTTTTATATTGATATCTCTGTCTTGAAATCTTTTCAACTCTATAAATACAGGGATACAGTCGTGGTTAAATCCTCCTTTTTGAACTTTGAGTGCTTCTAATCCGATCTTTCGCAGAAATGTAGACTTTCCTGCACCTGGGCCACCAAGCACCATTAAATATTGCTTTTCGTTAGCAACTAAAATTCCTTGTTGCTTACCTTTATCTGGAGATTGAAATCTGCGGCTACTAGCTTGACGATAAAATTTTTCTAACTGGTGGATAGATTCAAAACTACGGATGGCATAATTATCTAAAAATTGAACTGCTGTATAGACCGATTCCAGCTTTACAGGTTCCCGCATTCCCAAAACTTTGAGAGTGCCGTACCGTTTTTCGTAGTAAGGTTTTACCTTTTTTCGTACCTCTTGTACCAGTTTATCAATGTCAACACCATTGTCCTGTTGCTCAAAAGCTGGTGTTGCTGTCTGAGGAACTGGTAAATCAACTGAGTCAGGTAAATCCACTAAACCTGCGATTTCTTGCCATTGTGACTCAAGTTCTAGCCCTTTGCAAATTTCCTTAAATTTATCAACCAGAATTTTCTCTCCCTTAAAAAACTTCTGGATAGTGCTGCGACCGACTTCTCCTTTTAAAGTATCTGCAAAGACTGTTTGTGTTCCATGCCATTTCTGCAAAGCTCTATTAGCTCGTTCTAAACCTTGAGGAGTGGCGCTGATAGTTTGCTTTTTTTTGGTCATGTCTGGCAGATGAGGATTTATAGCTTACATTATTTGCACAATTACAACTCAAGCATACGGCAATCACAAAATAATTTTAGGTAAACGATTAGCCAGTCAAAAGTTGGGGAATTTCACTCGATGCTAGAAGAAACAACCTTCAGGAGAAGCTGCCTAGACAACTAAGCAGCGAGTTAAATAATCCTAATCAATTTTAACGCCATGATTATCCAGCAAACAGTTAACCTTCAAGTCGATGCGAATCTTCAAACGTTTTTCAACACTGAGCTTAACCAAAACTCTGAATTTTTAGCTGAGTATGAGCGTTTTGGAAGATTACTCCATGTTGATGACCGTTATTTAAATGGTCTAAAAGTTGGGGAGATGCGACCTTACCGATTTGATAATGGTGATGTTATCGTCTATTCCTTAGTTAGTGAAACATTTGACAATGGCATAAAAAATTATGTCATTGAGATTAAACAGTTTATAGCCAAGGAAGTTCGGGACGCTTTAAAACAAAACCTTGGGCTATTTAAAAAGTGTTGGCGTATCCTCCAACGTGGGGTTGCTCGTGCTGATAGTATTCAGTTTTGGATAGAGATTGCATTAGCAATTGGGATTTTATCAATTCTGTTTACATCCAAATTTATTTCTAAGGATGTGCCTGAGATAAATAATCTTCCTCCTGTACCTGAACAGCAAGCGCCGAAATTACCACAGAACAAACAAATTGGGCAGTAACTAAGTTTTAAATTTTAAGGAGCATGGAATGCTCCTTATTCTTTTCCTCACGCAGCCCAATCTCTACAAAACAATTCTGCCTTACGAAGTTATGAAATAAACATTGTACTAAGTCACAGGCGATATGTTTTCCCAATTTGGGAAATTGATTTTTGACAACTTGAGCAACAAGGGGTGCGATGCAACCAGTACCACTATAGCGATCGCCGTCCTCATAGACTCATGCAATTATCCCAGTGTTAATGCCCCTAATGGCATATCCACTACCAACCGTCGAGTTTTTAACCACTGGCGACCAATTAAAACCTCTGGCACTCCTTCACCCACATGGACAGGAATATCAAAATCTTGTCCGTCGATTCGCACTTTCCCTAAATAAATATCAAATTCCGCATCTCCTTGGGCTGTGAGCATTGTTTGCTGTTCTAAATAAATCCAATCAAGTGCTTCTAAATCTTGGTTATTAATTGCCAGCCACCAAGAAAATCCTGTATCAAAAAGTGCATCCACTGGTATTTCTAATCCATCAGCAGCTATCAAATCAATCTCAAAAAATAATCCATCCTCATCACCAAACTTACCCGAAATCATATCGTCCCGCACACCCCAGTTTCATTGATGCGGAAAACGTGCAGTTTGGCATTTGGATATTTTTGATGTCCTTTATCTGCAACAAAAAATGCATCCTGGTCAAGAAAATATTCTCCACTTTCGGGTTCGACTGCCATGTACCAGTTATAGTGAGTTTTAATTAATTGTGGTTGTACCTGCTCAAAAATTGACTGGCAGCGGTCTTTGAATGCTTGGCGTTCAGCTTTCCATTGTGCTTTTTGGTGTTCCGTCCACTGAACTTCTGGGAAAATCCTACCCCGGTGTACTGCACGAGCAGACTTGGCTTCCGTCATAGTTAATTATCTGTTGAGCGCAATATCTATATTTTCCACCATTCTCGCAAAGGAAAAGCGATCGCTCAGTCGGCGATAAATCGGGCTAGCTAACAATTATGTAAATTATCCAACTTTTTTAGCCAAGCCCCATATCTTGTAGTGCCAAATTTTTCAAAATTTGGCACTACAAAATTCCCAAACTGGGAAAATTTTGGACTATGCCGACCTAGTAAAATCGCCAATAATTCCCGCAGCTAGTCAATTGGCGTGATGGAGTCGATGTCCCAAAGTAATCAATCGCAATCTCAGTTAATCAACGGTGAGGCGCGATCGCTAATTACTATCCAGCGTGTGTAAGCTGAATCAGGTACTCATAATCCTATTTTCGAGGTTCCGGTAATTTGCTGAGGACGGCATTTTAACGCTCTTGTTAGATTGAGCCAAAGCAATATTTGATATCGAAGTATGACTGAGCGATTATTAGTGGGAGTTGTAGGGCATAGTAATGCAGGCAAGAGTTCGACTTGGAAAGATTTATTTGGAGCTAATGTACAAACTAGCCATTACGGAAACGAACGCCGATTATATTTACCGAAAAAGAAACAAGAGTGGGTAAATGTCTTTCTCATCAATGGTTCGCCCGGAGAGCGTGGTAAGGATGTCAAGGAAATTCTTAACCCTCAAGGTCTGATTAATTTTGAAAACCCACGTATTGTTCTTTGCTCAATGCAATATCCAGAGGATGCTGTAGGGAAAACAATCCAGTATTTTATAGAACACAACTATGATCTATTTATTCAATGGCTAAATCCAGGTTACAAAGATGCTAAAGAATATGATGATTACCGTGGATTTATTCCGCTTCTCCTTAAAGAGAATAATTCTCTCTTAGGCATCAGAAATGGACAACTAGATCGTACATCCCGTGTCAATGAAATCGAAGACTTTATACGTGGGTGGGCTAGTGCAAGAGGTTTACTGAATATAGAGCAATCAATTTACGTTTAAGAGTATTTAACTAGAAAAACGGATTAAATTCCTGCTGAAAATAAAGACAATTGTCCACTTTCAGATCCGCGATATACCGTGACATTGAGTACTCTTCAAGGTGAGAGCGATCGCCACAAGATAAATTCCCGAAACGGGAAAAACTCTTGGGGTGGAAACGATGCTGGTTATGAGAGTAAGTGCTGCACAAAGCAACAAACTAACTAGCGTCACAACCATCAGCCAAAAAGTAACTTTTGGTAAACCCAATTTGCGATCGCCGTCTTCATAGGCTCATGCAATTATCCCAGCGTTAATATACGTTTAAGTGCTTGAGATATTACTCAAAAACAATGAACTGGAAATGCTTAAAAATTCAAAGAATAATTCCCCATTTGAACATTGCAAGATAAACATCTCTTACTTTGACGAATTACTCAACATTGTAATCAAGCGTTTAATTTGCCCAACTCGCTTGCGTTGGTCGTAGCGGCGCTTGGCTTCTGTAGTGATTTTTTCAACAAGCGCGTTATCGGCACTAGCAATAGCCCAGGCTGCTTCTAGAAAAACCTCAACTGTAATTCCCCTGTCTTTACAAAATCGTGTTAATTCTTGGTCGAGGTCTTTTTCCAAAACGATTGCTGAATGTCGTCTGGTTTCGGGATATTTTTCAAGTTCCGCTGTAAGTTCGGATATTGTGCCTGCTGGTGTAGCAGTTGGGTTAGCAAGTTCGGTAACTCGGCTAGTTTCCTGTGGTGAATTTTGTTCTTCTGCTTGGGGTTGTACTTTCGGAACGAGTGCATCCTGGCGTGGTTCAACTGTTGAGCGATTGCGTTTATTGCGTAGTTGATTGAGTACGTTATCTGACATTTTTATTTACTCCCAACAGAAGTGCGAATTTTCTCAATTAAAATTTCAAATGGATATTCCAAGTCGGTATATCCCAACTCACTCAAAGTTGTACGTTTGTTGATGGCTTGTTTATAACGTTCTGATTCGCGGATTGAGGGTATAACTAACTCCTCGCCTACTTCGTCGCGCATTCCATCTACAGCTGCCCGACTTTCTTGGGCTTGGGTGTTACCAAACCAGCGATCGCGGAATGGTAAAACACCTAATACTTGGGCATTCGTTGCGCCGACATCTCGCAAGCCACTAAGTAAGTCCAGCGTCCGCACCAGCGAACCGTAACCTTTAACCGATGCTTCGGCGGGGATAATTAAAAAATCTGCTGCGCCAATGACTGTCAAACAAATTTGCGATCGCTGGGGTGGGGCATCAATTATGCACACTTTAAATATTTTGCTGACGCCTTCTAATCGTCGCTTGAGTAAGGTTGCACCTACTCCACTGTTAGATAAATAATCTTGTACGGTATCGAGTTGGTCGTCGGCGGGGATTAAAAATAAATTATCGTTGTCTTGTGTTGGGTAAATGCAGTCTTCTGGTGCGACTGTTTTTTTGAGAAATTCCAATAGGGTTGGTTGGTTGGGTTCTAACTCGAAACCCAGATAAGTGGTGAGATTATGTTGGGGGTCGGAGTCTAGCATCAAGGTGGGCAAGCCCTGGCGCGATAGTAGCCGACCAAGAAACAGGGATGTTGTCGTCTTGCCCTGACCGCCACTCAAGGAGCTTACGGTAATCGTCAACATATATTTTTAGTAATTTATTAAATTAGCCAATTAACTTAAACTCATTTTATTAATTTGTCAATTAATAAATTTAACAAATTAGCTTTTTAGCTTTTTATAAAATTAGCTTTTTGACGAAACCTAAAATTAGTTTTTTGTAAAATTAGCTTTTTAGAGGTTTGGCTGCGATTCAGGGGCATTACCCTATTTGGGCTGAAATGCTTGCCCTGCTAGCTTTTCAGTGATAATTGGTAATGTCACGCTTTAGTTAGAGAGAATGATTTATTAACTCGGCTGAATCGCCTGCTTGTCTTCACTACTCCAACCCTAGTTCTAGCTGCACAGATTCTTCCTGTTGTGGTTGTGTTTTTTTGGTGCGTCGTGCGCTGGTTTTAGTGGTGGATTTTTTAGCTGTTTTGGTTTGGAGTTTGGCGCGTTCTGCGCGGATGCGTTCTAGCAGGACGGATGCAGGTTCGTCGTTGGGGTCTTGGGGTACAAGTTCGCCACGAAAGGCGGCGGCGAGAACAGATTGACGGAACTGGTCTAGCAGTTGAGGAATATCCTCAAGCGCCTCCTTCACTCGCTGACTCCTAGCCTTCAGCGCCTCTATTTTGGCAACTATCCGGCGTTGTTCATTGAGGGGTGGGAGGGGGAGTTTTAATTCTCTGATGTGAGCAAGATTTACTCTTGGTCTTGTCGTTCCCTTAGTTTTTAACTGTAACTGAGTAACGACTAAATGAGAATTGATTAAATAAACTAAGAAATTTTTAGATATGTATTTTTCTTCAACTCTGACTCTCACTAAATCTGCAACTATTATTCCTTCTCTTAAAAAATCAGGAATTAGACAAGCTTTTCCTAAAGGCTCACCTAACTTAGTAATAACAATATCGCCTTGTATGAAATTATGCCTTTGTAAATCGTTCGCCTTTTTAGGACTAATAAATTTAATATTATTATTAATAAATATATTTCTATCAATATTTTGTAACCGAATAATAGGTACACCTTCATTTAAATATTCAGATGCTTTTAAGTTTGAGCCGAAAGGGCCATCTACTATATCTTTTCTAGGTTCCAATGATAATTCTTCTAACTGAGTTAATGCCCACCCTATAGGCAGATTCACAAGCATTACTAAATCTTCCATCAACCTTCTTCCTCCCAATCTTCAATCTGCAACCCATTAACTCGCCCAAATTCCCGCGTATTATGCGTCACCAATATTAAATTATTCGCCATTGCAATAGCCGCAATCTGCACATCATAAGGGCCAATCGGCGTACCACTAGCAGCCAACTCTGCTCGAAGTCTCCCCGCTATTATTGCGGCGGCTGAATCTAAATGTATAATATTAAACTGATTAAAAAAACGTTGCAATATTGCTAAATTTCTCTCCAGTTGAACGCTCCGGTAAGCACCATAATAAAGCTCTAATTGGGTGATTGTAGAAATTACAATATCGTCTGGTTGTAGGGATGCCAGCCGATTTGTTACCGCAAGACTGCTGTTATTGATTAAGCGGATACAAACATTTGAATCGAGCAGATAAGTCAAAATAACTGCTCCCTAATTTCATAATCTCCCTGTTCTGGTCGTTCTAGTGGTTCTCCTACCCACCCACCAATTACCTCTTCAAAAAACCCAGGCATCCAGCCCCGTTGTTCTGGTGTTTTTAGCTGTGTAGGTGTTTCTAGTGGTTGATAAATTACCATGATTTCTACTTCTTTATCTGTTATCCCTAATGGGATATCTAAATGTAAAACTCCATCTGCACCAACACGCTTTTTTAATTTAATACTGTGCATAGCTGATTATCCTTTAGAGATTACTCTAGAATATCGACCAGAAAAAATTAATCAAAAATAGAAATAACTTTAATACTAGATACTCTAAACATGGGCTTTGTTTTTTTCTCAGTCGTCACAAATTCCTCTGCACCAACTGACAACGCAGCCGCAATATGTAGCGCGTCCATAGCCGCTAAACCATACTGACAAGCAATGTTATAAGCATCTTGTATTACTTTTTCTATATCGTTAGCCCAGTAAGTGACCGCACTAAAGAATAATTCGTAAAATTCAGCTTCTGCTGTTTTTCGGTTGTAAATTGCTTTAGGTATTACCTCCATTTTGATAAATTCACTCGAAGCAAATTCGCGGCTTGAATCTGCTAAAATTTCCAAAGCTTTCTCTGAATCTTCTCCCACACCACGCGCCGCAGTTACTAGCACTCCAGAATCAATAAAAGTTATCTTCATGCGTCAGTTTCCTGGAATCCCCCGCGACGACTAGCAATGTCTTTTTCTATTTCATCTCGACTTAATAAAGGTTCACCATCAGCAACAATCTTAGAGCGAATTTGCCGCAAACGTTCTCCCAAAGGGGTTTTATTTACAGAGTTTTTCAAGCGAAGAAATTCAACAAAATCTAAAACTTCCTCCTGTTTGTCTTGTGGAAGCGAACGCCACTTGGTTAATAACTCTTGTTCTGGACTCATTATTATTCACCCACTACTATTACAATTTCTATTGTGATTGGGTATTTTTATTCTAGAAGTGAAACTTCATCCGCTTCCGCTTCACCTGACAGCAGCGCCGTCAAAGCCTCCATCTCCGCCATCGCTGTTTGTAACTTCGTCATAATAGCGGCCGCAATGAGATCCGGTTCGGGTAAATTATCCCCCGACTGCAAACTTTCATCCCGCAGCCAAGTAATATCTAGATTTTCGCCGCGTTTAGCAATATCCTCCCGCGTCCATCTGCGCCAACGTCCCGACTCTCCTTGGTCAACACGAGGACTTCCTCCATTAGCATCATCCCCGTAAACTTCTTTAAAGGGACTAAAATGCTCTCTAGTTAAAGGAGTCCGCTTACCAAAAACAGGTATATTCGTCCGCATATCGTAAAACCACACCTGCTTGGTATTACCCTTCTCTGTTGTTCCCCGTTGGAAAAACAGCACATTAGTTTTCACACCTTGGGCATAAAAAATCCCCGTAGGTAATCTCAAAATTGTATGCAGGTTACACTTATCCATTAAATCGGCGCGGATGTTACGCCCTTGCCCATCCTCAAACAGCACATTATCAGGTAACACTACCGCCGCCCGTCCTCCGGGTAACAGTCCGCGATAGATATGCTGTAAAAAAGCTAATTGCTTGTTGGAAGTAGGAAATGTAAAATCATCCCGTGTTGGCAACCCACCACCCTTTTTCGTCCCAAAGGGAGGATTAGTTAAAATAACGTTGGCTTTTGGTAACTGCTGCCCCTCACTAGAGAGAGTATCGCCCAAGTCCACAGCACCCTCAATGCCATGTAGCAGCATATTCATTAATAATAGTCGGTGGGCATCTTGCACCAACTCAATGCCGTAGAATGCTTGATAACGCTGGAAGGATTGTTCTGCTTCGCTTAAATCAAATAAATCATCAGTATGTTTTTTAATATAGCGATCGCTGGCAATTAAAAAGCCACCTGTCCCCGCTGCGGGATCTTGCACCAATTCCCCCGGTTGGGGTTTAATTAATTCCACCATGCAATCAATCAAAGGACGCGGCGTAAAATATTGCCCTGCCCCTGATTTTTTCTCACTGGCATTTTTCTCTAAAAGCCCTTCGTACAAATCGCCTAAACCTTCTTCCTTGGCAGAGTACCAGTCAAGTTCGTCAATGCTTTTAACTAGCTTATTGAGAATTTGCGGTTTTTTCAGGGCAGTTTGGGCATTAGCGAAAATGGCTTGCACCCGTGGCAAACTGTTAGAACCCAACTCTAACAACGTGGCGCGGTAAAAGTTCATCTGTTCGATGCCATCCTTAACCACCAAATTACCCCAGCGACAGCCTTCTGGGATTTGGCTTTCTGTTCCTGTTTCCTGCGCCATCTTCAGGAACAGTAGATATGTTAATTCAGTTACATAATCGAGATAAGTAATCCCGTCGTCCCGCAGGACGTGGCAGAGATTCCAGAGTTTTTGAACGATATCAGTAGTCGCGCTCAATGTTTTAAATAAATGCTCAGTATACAAATGCTGCTTTGTGATTATAAGCAATTATTGCTGTAATTACGACTTATCACTTTTAAAGATTTTTAGTATTTGAAATTTTATAGTTATTGACGCGCCTTTAATTTACTAAATTTATAAGTCTACCAACTTGCCAAGCCCAAGCAAAGTACATTATTTACTTAGTGGAATGACAAAAAATTATTTAATAATAGTAGACAATTCAACTTTATTGAGTCACCTGAATAATTTTTTTAGATGGAAATCAGTAATTACATAATAAATATGTGTAATATCTTACATTTTAATTTCATTAAGAAAATCATTCAAAGAAGAACTATTATTACGAGCGATTTCAAGCCTTATGGTATTAAATAGCTGTGAACCATGCTTTACTTCATTATAAGAATGATTATTTTCAATAAGTTTTTTTAGTTCATCTTTGCCATGAGTGCCTTCATAATTTTTTTGTTTTAGATTTTTTTTAATAAAATTACGTTTTTTTGAAATTTCTTCAACATCTGCTAGATACCAATTTTCAATCATTTGATTTGGGGAACAAGCAATAACTTCAATTCCGAAATCTTCTTTCGATAATTTTTCATTAATCAACTTTTTAAATTCCTCATAAGGTATATCTCTAGATTCAAAGTCTAGTAATATTATAACTCGGCTACATTTGAAGACTTTAAGCATTTCAATTTGTTTTCTGGAGGCTGAAACAATCTTTTCAATTTGTGCTGTGTGGCCACGAGGCCCATCTGTCTTTGCTATTTTGTATAAATCTTTAAATCTTTCTTTAAGAGAGGCATAATCTCCTGGCCCATCAACAATGATTCCTATTCTATCAGCCATTCCCAGGAACTCCTTCAATCATCCCACTAACCCATAAATCTCCCAAACGAAAATTTGATGATTCTAGAAGTTCTTCAATTTCATCACGATTAGATAATGCTTTAACAGTTGTTCCCTTTTCAAAAGAAGAAGTAACTACTAGTATCTCTTGTGGTTCGGCTGCATTAAGAACAGTTGCAGAATGAGAAGTCAAAAAATAAATTATTTCTTTTTCTTTTGCTTGCTCACGCATATTTGAAATAAGTTTTTGCTGCATCCACGGATGCAAAAAGTTTTCTGGTTCTTCTAAAAGATATATTGTCGAAATAGGCACATATATACTAACTAATATGCACAACCATTTAATAGTGCCATCAGATACTTCTTCAGGTGAGAAGACTTGATTGCCTGATTTGAAGAGAACATATCTTTTTCCGTTTGTTTCATCTATTGTTGTAGTAACATTATCTATAACGCTTACAGCAGCAGCTAGTTCCTTCTGGATGTTGTCTAATGCAGTTGATAAACCATCTCTGCGGCTAAGTAAGTAGTAAAGAGAGCTGGGTCTTCTAAAAAGAGAATTTATCCGTCTATAGCCAACAAATTCTACTTCCCCATGAGTTGTTAAAGATGCTCTTTCAATTTTGTTAAAATATTTTTTCTCAAGTGAATGAATCACATCTGCAACTCCCTCTCCATTAGGCTTCATGTATGCTGTAGGTAGTTGTTCAACTGAACTCCTTGCTATATCTGGAATTATGTTGTATTCATCAATTCCTTTAAGGAGAACATAAACTTTTTCGATTTCTATATCTAATGAAGAGAAGTAAGAAAATAATGATTGTTCAGAATCTTTAGTAATAGCATCTAAAAAGTTAGTGAGTTCATGATTAAATTTTTGCGATATTTTGTTTTTATCTTCTCCCTTAAAAACAACATCCCATATTTTAAAAAGATCCCTTCCAAAATCATTAGGAGGACAAAAAGAATAATTATATTTTTTAGCTAAACTTCTATTTCTATCAATCTCAACTTCTAAAATACTTCTCTTATTATTTTTTACAAATATTTGAAATATCTCATTTGATACTATTGATAAATTATCAACACCCCCTTGAGATATCCTGATGTACCACCTAAAGGACATAGGAACTTTCTTGCGTCTATAAGTTCTCAAACCATAATCATGTACTATTTCAAACTCTATAAATATTTCATCTCTATGGTAAACTCTTTTTTTTCCACCCCCTCTAGCTACAGCTTGAGCAGCACCATATACAATAATATCTCTCAAAAATTTTAAAGAGAACAGAGTACACGTCTTTCCTGAACCATTAGGCCCAATAAGTATATTCATTCCTCTTTTTAAATGAAGATATGTTTCCTTAATAGATTTGATATTTTTAATTCTTATTTTGAGTTCCATATAGCTTGTGTTTTATATAAAGTAACATTTATAGTAATAGGTAATTTTGGAATTTAGGCTGTAGATTACGATAAAATAAATATTCGAGAAAAATCAACTATGTCAGCAGGTAATCTAAGGATTATAAATTTATTTCTTATATTTGCTTATTAGCTGACATCTTGCCATAATACTTCATTAATTTGCACAAAAATTTCTTCTAACTGCCCATTAAACGCTTTATTTAATCTGACAAACCCACCTTGGGATTTAAACTCACCTTGGTCTAATGCTTCCCTATCCACAATAATTTCTACCTTCAATTGCTTACCAATACGCTCTAACCATTTGCGCTGGGGTGGTGTCCAGTTTTGAGAAGCCAGGATTTTCTTCATTGCCTTGTCCACCCTCTCCTCATAAGGAACCAAAGCATCCCCTAATGTGGCTTGACGGATAAATCCAATTATTGAGGCAGCAATATCAGCATTAGTCATTTCTCGCCATGCTACCTGCAATGTTTTTTCGGAATATCCAGCTTGGTCAAGCATTAATCGCAATTCTTTCAACTGCGCCCTCGTCAATTCACGGGGACGGGTAGTTACAACTATCAAAGCGGGAATCTTGTTAATGTTCTCGCGTAAATATGCACCAAAACTATTTAAATAATCTTCAGGTTTTTGGGCATTACCATAGCCCCTTTCTACCCGTCGCAATTCATCAGCATGGCGAGAAATTAGTATCGGTTGTCTACCACCATCTCTAGCATCTAACATTTGTGCGATCGCGGAGCGTTGCCTAAACCATTCTTGAATTTGTCGGGGGTCACTTTGACGTAGGTGATTTATCATCTCCGGTATCGGCATCCCGGCTGCGGCTTCAATACTATCTCGGTTGCTATCCCCTAACTTTCTTTGCTGGCGTTGCAGTTTGGCTAAAACTGTACGTTCGCTTATTTTTGAAGTGTGAGAGGAATTAATGCCTTACTGTTAAAGGAAACAATACGATTTTGGATCTGCTAAAACCATCACCGTGTAATACTTGGGAAAAGG
>NZ_JACJRQ010000067.1 GCF_014697355.1 Nostoc calcicola FACHB-3891
GCTTCGCTCAAAAGTCGTATTCGTCATTTATTATCTGACTTCTCTGAATTGCGCCCAGCAATGGAATCCGTTCTTAAATCTTCTGTGTCCTAACACTATTGGCTATCGCTATATCACACAGCATTTGCCGCTTTCCTGGTATTAGGGTACATATACAGTAATGATAACAAGCTTTCCAGTTAGACTTAGCTTGGCAATTATTTCAACTTCCCCTGCATCAAGAGTTAAACCTCTGATACGATATTTGGATTCTGCTATTAACTTATCTTTTTGACCTAAAACCCAGTTAGTGTTGGGTTAAAATTCTGTTAAAGCTACGTATTTTGAACAAACATAGATTTCCCTATTACCTGCTCCCATCTACAATTGTTGATATATAATATATAATCAGCTATATCTTTAGTAAGAATCAATCTATTTCATCTAATTAGATGTAATGCAAACAATAACTTTAAACTCTCGTGTTGGAGAAGATGGAATATTACATTTAGATATTCCTGTAGATGTCACTAATGCTGATTTAAGTATTACTGTTATTTTACAACCTATTACTGATTCTGAGCAGGAAAATAAACCTAAAGGAAAAGGTTGGCCTGCTAACTTTTTTGAAGAAACTTCAGGATGTTTAAAAGATACACCTATAATTATAGATTCTGAAGGTGTTGTTGATGATTTAGAAGATTTTAAATTGACATGAAATATTTACTAGATACAAATGTATGTATTAAATATCTCAATGAAGATTCGATTATTCGCCAGAAACTTGAAAATTATGATTTAGAAGATATTGCGGTTTGTTCAGTTGTGAAACTAGAGTTGTTTTATGGAGCCATGAGAAGTGATAAACCCGATCGAGTTTGGGCAAAAGTCAAGCGATTTTTAGAAGTATTTATTTCTTTACCTTTAGATGATATTTCAGCTTTAAATGCAGGCAAGATTCGCGCTCAATTAGCTAATCTCGGTACTCCTATCGGTTATAATGATTTATTAATTGCTTCTATTGCACTGTCTCATGATTTAATTTTGGTGACTCATAATACTAAAGAATTGATCGGGGTCGAAGGGCTAAAAATAGAAGATTGGGAAATTGAAGGATAGAAGGTTAAAAACAAAGTATAAATGTCTACGATGCAGTAAAGGAATTTGTGACCTTAATTTTAAATTGTATATAGTTGAAAGCGATCGCTTTCATAATTCCCTACAGCAAAGAGCGATCGCTATTCATAAACCCAGATTCAAAAAGCGATTGCGCTCTCAAAACCTGAAAGAAAACAGCGATCGCTTCATGAAGTTGATTGATTGCTGCTTCTTGATTTATCCCTTGTCCTACCAGTCCATTTTCTAGACATAAAGCAACTCAGTAACCTGAACTCTTTCGCATAAATTGACCTCTCCCCCAACCCCTCTCCGAAGCGGAGAGGGGAGCTAGATTTCCCCCCCTTCCCGAAACGGGAAGGGGGAAGGGGGGTTAGGTCTCTTCATGACAAGCTTTGGAAATACGCCTCAAAACTTTATCAAGTTCGTATCTCACTTCTTCATTTGTAATTCGCAACAGTCGCAGTCCCCTAGCTAATAAAACTTTGTCACGTTCTGCATCATATTCGGCTTGTTGTTCATGAATTTTTCCATCCACTTCTATTACTAATCGAGTTGCATGGCAGTAGAAATCTGCGATAAATCCGTCAATAATTTGCTGACGGCGAAAGTGTAAACCATTCAAGCGATTAGTACGAAGATGTTGCCAAAGTATTTTTTCTTCTGGTGTCATTTGCTGACGAAGTTCTTTGGCACGTTGCACTTTAACTAAGTTTACTTTTTGTCCGATTACAATATTGTGAGTTCCTTCTTTTTTCAGTGAAGAGGGTTGCTGCGATGTTGGATTATCCATTTATAGACTGTGAAAATAAGTGTTTATCTTGACATAATGATTGACCTCTCCCCCAACCCCTCTCCGAAGCGGAGAGGGGAGCCAGATTTCTCCCCCTTCCCTTGTAGGGAAGGGGGTTGGGGGGTTAGGTCTGTGTCCAAAGAGCGAGGGTGCAGACACAAAAAAACCCCTTTTAAAGGTAAGAAAGGGGTTTCTAGATTATTTGTGTGCTTGATAGATGATGCTTCTATCAAATCTTCCTAGACTTACCCAGACAATCTAGGATAAATTTACAAATACTGCATCATTTTCTTGCTCCTCATATATTATTTATTTAAGTTTTTAATAAATGGGTATAATAAATAATATTTTTATTTAAATTAAATCATTAAATTTATCTTCAGTTATGCAGATATTCTTAAGGATTCCCTTAAATAGTCCAGTCTTCAACTCGTTACAACCGTGATTTGGAACTGTAGCTGCTCGTCCATCTGGATGTCTCCAGCGAGCATGGGAGCACTTCTTCTTAGCTTTTTCAAAGCCAAGCTTGCTAAGAACTTTCTCAATGACTTTTACCTTATGCGGCATAGTTTTACCTTTGGTTGAACTTTGCTGGAGGTTAGAAGTCATCGCCTTCTTCAAGCACACTATTCAATTGTCAAGGTTCAGCTAGGCTATAAGTCAATTTTAATACTAAGTAATTAAAGCGTCAAGATATACTCATGGTGACACTTTGTTGTTAACTATCAGGACTTACGCAAAGCGGCTTGCCGCAGGCTACTGCAAAGGACGCATAGACACGAAGTGGCTTCCCGCAGGGTAGGACACCAAGAAATAAGAGTTTCAGAGAGTTTTTGCGTAAGTCCTAGCTATTTCAGCTTCAATAATCTTGATAAGTAAACAATTTCTTATTTATAGATATTTAATATTAAGCTACTATACCAATCCTAAATCATTTGTGAAAATGACATATCTCTTTCTTCTCTCTTCTCTTTCCGTCCTCCTCTACGAGACGCTACGCGTTGGCGAAAGCCTCTCGTGGAGAAGGCGTTCTTGGCGGTTCGTTTCCTTATCTATATTTTTCACGACTTATTTAGGACTGCTATATAAGTTCTACATTAGACGGAAGTAAGGCTTATTTTGCAACGTAATCACTCTTCCTTCAATTTAAATAGCGTCTAAGAGTTTCTTCTAAGGTAAAAGGAGATTCTTGAGGAAATAAATTTAATTTAATCCCTGTTTCATCAGATGCTTTGAGACGAGCTCTTTGATAACAATCTTCAAATACTTCTGCAAGTAGAGGTTGCAAACTAGGGCTATCTTCTAATAATAATTCAATACAGATGCGTTGTTCAGAAATAGTACTGCGCCAACTCTCACTTCGTTTTTCAGGTTGATATTGCCATTTAATTAGGTGCATTAATAGCACAATTAATCGACTTTTTAACTCACGTTTTTCACTTCTCCCCATACTTTCAACTTCTTCAATTAAATTATCTATATCTACTTCATCAAATTTATGTTCCTTTAACTGCTGGGCAATTGTTTGTGTCCATAAATAAAAGTCTCGATCGTATAATTTTTTTGTATTAACAAATGGAGGATTCATATAATTTTTTTGATTTCTCCAACATTATATATTTAAAGTTAAGGTGAGCTAAAAAAGCCCACCTTAATTTAGATTAAACCAACAAGGCTTGTTCTTCTTTTGAAATCACTCGCCCTTCATCCTCAAAACCGGCGATTTGATCGAAGTTCAAATAGCGATACAAATCATCAGCAAAAGGATCAATCTTCCTCGACACAATATCCAAATATTCCGGCACTGTGGGAATGCGTCCTAACAGCGCACAAACGGCAGCTAATTCCGCTGAACCAAGATAGACTCGCGCATCTTTACCCATGCGATTATTGAAGTTGCGGGTAGAGGTTGAAAACACTGTTGTACCATCAGCAACTCGCGCCTGATTTCCCATACACAAACTGCATCCTGGTATTTCTGTCCGCGCACCCGCAGCCCCAAAAATGGCGTACACTCCTTCTTCTTTTAATTGGTGTTCATCCATGCGGGTTGGTGGTGCTATCCACAGGCGAGTTTTCACTTCACCCGCACCTTCCAAAACTTTCGCTGTTGCTCGATAATGACCGATATTCGTCATACATGAACCCAGAAATACTTCTTGCACTGGGTCATTAGCAACTTCCGATAATAATTTAACATTATCGGGGTCATTGGGAGCCGCAACAATTGGTTCTTTGATTTCGTTCAAATCAATTTCAATTACTTCGGCATACTCGGCATCGGCATCGGCTGCTAATAACACGGGATTTGCTAACCATTCTTCCATTTTGGCAATGCGGCGGAGGATGGTACGGGCATCATGATAGCCCCGTGCAATCAAGTTTTTCAAAAGTGCGACGTTAGAACGCAGATATTCCGAAATTGTCTCTACACTCAGCTTAATTGTGGAACCTGCACAAGAACGTTCGGCGGTGGCGTCGGCGAGTTCAAATGCTTGTTCGACTTTCAAATCTGGCAAACCTTCAATTTCTAAAATTCGCCCGGAGAAGACATTTTTCTTGTTTTGCTTCTCCACTGTCAGCAAACCTTTTTGAATTGCTACGTAGGGAATGGCATTCACGATATCCCGCAGGGTGACACCAGGTTGTAATTCACCTTTGAATCTTACCAAAACTGACTCTGGCATATCTAAAGGCATGACGCCCAATGCCCCAGCAAAGGCGACTAACCCAGAACCGGCGGGGAAGGAAATTCCTAAGGGAAAGCGGGTGTGGGAGTCGCCGCCAGTTCCTACGGTGTCTGGTAGCAGCATCCGATTTAACCAAGAGTGGATGATACCATCGCCGGGACGCAAGGCGACACCGCCACGTTGGGCAAAGAAGTCGGGGAGGTCGTGGTGGGTTTTAATGTCTACTGGTTTGGGATAAGCTACTGTGTGACAGAAACTCTGCATTACTAAGTCTGCACTGAAACCCAGACAAGCAAGTTCTTTCAATTCGTCGCGGGTCATGGGGCCTGTGGTATCCTGGGAACCAACGGTGGTCATGATGGGTTCGCAAGATGTACCGGGACGGACACCAGTTAATCCGCAAGCTTTACCGACCATTTTTTGGGCTAAGGTGTAGCCTTTGCCTGTATCGTTGGGTTGTTGGGGACGGATAAAGGCGGTGCTGGGTTCTAAACCGAGTGCAAGGCGGGTTTTATCGGTGAGGGTACGCCCGATAAGTAGGGGGATGCGTCCACCTGCGCGGACTTCATCGAGGATGGTGTCTGGTTTGAGGCTGAAGGTGGAAATAACTTCGCCGGCTTCGTTTGTGATTTCGCCTTTGTAGGGATGGATGGTAATTACCATGCCGGTTTCTAGTTTGGTGACATCGCACTGAATAGGCAAAGCACCGGCATCTTCAGCTGTGTTAAAGAAGATTGGCGCGATCGCACCACCTAAAACATAACCCCCAGCGCGTTTGTTTGGCACAAAAGGTATATCATTTCCCATGTGCCACAACACCGAATTGATAGCAGATTTCCGGGAGGAACCAGTACCAACCACATCTCCCACGTAAGCCACAGGATGTCCTTGCTTTTTCAGTTCGGCAATGGTTTGTAAACTTCCCGGTTGCCGTGACTCTAGCATTACTAAGGCGTGTAAGGGAATATCCGGGCGAGTTGTGGCGCTTTGGGCGGGGGATAAGTCATCGGTGTTGGTTTCGCCAGGAACTTTAAAAACAGTAACAGTAATCGCTTCTGGTACAGTGGGGCGAATGCTAAACCACTCGGCTTCAGCCCAAGAGTCAACTACTCGCTTGGCAAAAGGATTGGTTTTCGATAACTCCAAAACATCATGGAAAGCATCGTACACCAAGAGGATTTTGCTTAAGGCGTTGGCGGCGTAAGCTGCAATGGGTTCCTTTCCTTGTCCTCCCATTACCAGAGGTGTTTCGGAAGAGTCTGATAAAGAGACGGTGGGTACTTGCAGCAAATCAATTAAAGCTGGCACATTGTAGCCGCCTACCATTGTTCCCAGCAATTGCACCGCTTGGATGGGCGAAATTAAAGGACTGGTAACTTCTTCTTTGGCAATGGCTGTCAGAAATCCAGCTTTCACATAAGCTGCGGCATCGACACCGGGGGGGACGCGATCGCTCAATAAATGTAATAATGTATCTTCTTCACCCTTGGGCGGATTCTTCAGTAATTCACATAATTCTGAGGTTTGCTTCGCATCCAATGGTAAAGGAGGAATACCGAGTTGGGCGCGTTCCACAACATGTTGACGGTATTGTTCTAGCATTTTTATATTCTCCATTGGGATGTTCTCCCTTTAATTATGAAATATTTTTAGGCAATACTTGGCTATAAAAGTTTACCTTATTTTGATTACTGAAAGCCTTACTGATAATCGGGTGTTAGCAATTTTGTTTGATACTTAAACTTTAGTTCGTATCCAATTCAAACTGAAGATATTTTAATTACCGCACCTGCTATTATTAAAGAATTAATTATTGTTTCCCATAATACAATTTTGTTCGGAGTTAATTGATTAGGTATAAAAAAAACTGCTGCTCAATTGATTGTGTATCTAATGGTGAATTATCTAGATTGTTGGTTTAACCAAGTCTGTGTGTTTAAGTCCCCCGCTTTTATCAAACGGCAAGTTTTGTAGTGGGGTTAAAATCCCCAGACGCTGCGCTATCGCAGACTCGCTATCGCTACGAAGACTGCAAAACTTAATTACGAATTACGTTAGCGGAGCGGGGCGTTAGCCCATTACGAATTATTTAACCAAGTTTCTAAATCAGCAACACTAGAAAAGTCTAGTAATGCTTCTCCTAAATTCTCTAATTGTTCAATGGATAAGCCTTGAATTCGCTCGATTAATGATGCATCAATCTCACCAATACGGCGATTTAGTAGACGCAGTATTAAATCTTTTTCTCCTTCTTGTCTTCCTTCTTGCCTTCCTTCTTGCCTTCCTTCTTCTTTGGCTTGTTCTCTGTTTCTTTGATAAAGTGGTTCTAGTCGCATAATTAACTCCGTATCATCTGCTGATAATTCTTGATTTACTCTCAAATTTTCGCGCAAGTTGTAAACTAATTCCAGAGTTGCTTTCTGGTATGGATAATCCAATGGTAACGCTTGCAACTCGATAATTGCTTGTGACTGCACGCTTCCCCTTCCCAACAGCCTCAACCACAAAGTCTCCGGTGTTTGCGGTAGTTGGTGTATTGCCACAATTGCTGTCCGCAAGGCATCTGGCAGAAAATGTACTCCTGATAACCAACCCTCTTTTTGCATAGTTCCAAAGCTAGACAACCTAGTTTCAGATATGGTAGGTGTAAGAACCCACAACTTGGGAATATCTGAGTCCTGAAGTTTGGTTTTATTGGCTTTAGCTTCTCGTCGCAAGAAAGCCTTGACTTCTAAGAATTTTAAAATACAGTCGCAGATTTCATCGCTAGAAGCTGGATTGCGGTATGGTTCTAAAATTGCAGGATGTTCTGCAAATCTTCCTAGCAAACCCAGTACTTGTATATTAGAGCTTTGCTGTTTAGCGGGAGTGAATAAAACATCTATTTCTTTAATCTCTCCTGATACTTTTTCTGATGCCTTGACTTCTCCGTAATCTTTTAATAATTCTTCTAGATAGTCTTTGGCGAATTGATCGTGTATAAAACGGGTCATTCGATGTTAAGATTGCGGAATTTCTGGATTAACGCAAAATTTTATTATATAGCAGTCCTGAATCATTCGTGATGAAATAGATCCCCGGCTTTTCAAAGAAGTCGGGGATCTGGACACCTTGAATTTTTACAGATACCATTCTCAAAAAGTTAAAAGCAGATTCTCTAAACCTTTTGATTTTTGTAGAGACGCGATGAATCGCGTCTCTACTTTTGATTTTTCCGTTAGGGCGTGGCGGTTATTGCATTTTCATCTGATGTTTTATCTGTATTAGATTTCAAGCGTGTAAATCTACTTTTACGGATACGTTCGCTGTCTCTAACGCCACCTGCAATTTCATATTCATTGCTGTTTTTGCCGTACTTGAAACCAACCCCCATCAGCATTTTATCTGAAACATGACTTAAGGTTTTTTCCATCTCATCCAGTTTTTTTCTAGAAGAGTCAATCATGAATTCTGTTAGCGCAGCAGGGCGTAGCCGATTCTGAATTATGGTTTAAGCAATAGACAATAGGGCACAGCAATGCTGTGCCCCTACAAATGGTCTGTATTCCATGCAATTGAGAACCGCTATCAGCGATCGCTTTAACTTTAAGGCTTAATGTTGTAACTTTAAGGCTTAATGTTGTAACTTTAAGGCTTAATGTTGTAACTTTAAGGCTTAATGTTGTAACTTTAAGGCTTAATGTTGTAACATTGACGATCAAAGTTTGTTGGTGAGTGCAACCATCGCCACATAGTGTATATTGTTGATTTACAGCGATCGCAGAGTTGGAAAGAATTTCAAAATGGAAGTTTCACCAGCTTGTTTTGTGTTGGGGTCTAAATCCCCAAACGCTCTCTACGAAAAGCTACGCTATCAGAAAACGTAATTGGGTTGATGTCAATACCTCTGCCAAATTACGAGGGTTCAACGCCCGTAGAAACGGGATGAAAAAGATCGCGTCCAATGTGAACTTCCCACTCCACAACTCTAGCAGAGTCCGCCAGCATACCATCTCGCACACGAGGACTGCTGTTCACAACAGCTTGAGCCTGTTCAAGATTATCCGCCTGGATTACCCAAAGCCCAGTTCCATCATGGGGAAAAAATGGTCCACAGCACAGTAGTGTTTTTTTCTCATGTTGCTCATTAAACCAAGCGAGTTGATCGAGGTCATGCTCTGGGTGAGCCAATTTATAGTCGTAATACTCTGGAACAGTTGCAACGACAACAGCAAAAAGTTTAGACATAATGCTCTAATTGGTGATTTGAGACGATGTTCAGATTGTATGGTCTAAGAAATACTTCTGTGTGATGGAATAGCGACTGCATGAGCGCCAGTGTATGTTGTTCAAAGATCGAGTTAACTTTGTCCTAACTGCAATCCTATATTCTTGTTCAATAAACAATACCTCTGCCAATTTACGAGGGTTCAACGCCCGTAGAAAAAGGAAACGCAATAGACTTCTTGCATAAGTCGGGAAAAGGGGAAAAAGTTCTGTATTGTTCCCTTCCCCTTTAACCTTTACCCTTTTCCCCCCTGTTGCAAAAAGCACTTTTGCAAGAGGTCTAATGTCTAGGTTGGACTATGCCTACGCGGATAAATAAATACAAGTAAGCAATCTAGTTAATTCTTGGTGATTATAATAATTATATTTGTGCTTCCAGCAAAAGCCGTTCATTTGATCGCCTCACTCCTCACCGCAATAAAGCTATGTCTACCCAACAATTAGAAGCAGCAGAAGATATAATATTTCCACCAGGAGATATCTACAGTGACGAACCACCATTAGAAAGCGATTTACATCTACGCCAAATTATTCTGTTATTACAATGTTTAGAATTGTGCTGGCAAAATCGCAATGACTTTTATGCGGCGGGAAATTTGACGATTTACTATAGTCAACGTCAACTTAAATCAGAAGAATTTCGCGGCCCAGACTTTTTTGTGGTGCTAGGATGCGACCGCAAACCGCGCAAAAATTGGGTGATTTGGCAAGAAGACGGTAAATATCCGAATATCATTGTTGAGTTGCTTTCATCTTCTACAAAAGCCACAGACAAAGGTTTAAAAAAACAAATCTACCAAGATATCTTTCGCACGCCGGAGTATTTTTGGTTTGACCCGAATAATTTAGAATTTATGGGGTTTCATTTAGTAGACGGGAATTACCAACAAATAGAAGCGAATCCCCAAGGTTGGTTATGGAGTCAGCAGTTAAATTTATACTTGGGTGTGCAGGGCAATCAATTACGCTACTTTACAGCACAGGGACAGCTAGTGCCGACACCGCAAGAATTGGCTGAACAAGAAAAGCAGCGTGCGGATGAAGAAAGACAGCGTGCAGAGCAAGAAAAGCAACGCGCAGAACGTTTAGCCGTTAAGTTGCGAGAATTAAATATTGACCCGGATCTTCTATAAAAATTAAACTCAAAAGGCTTTTAACCTAAATTTTTATAGTAACATCTAGATATTTTTAACTAATTCAGATAAACTAATAAGTTTGTCCGTTGCATCACCTTCTTTTCGTATATGCCCAAAACTTACACCGTAGAAATTCATCACCAAGGCCAAATTCATACTTTGCAAGTCCCTGAAGATGAAACCATTTTATCAGTTGCCGATGCCGCTGGTTTAGATTTGCCAAGCTCTTGTCATGCAGGCGTTTGCACAACTTGCGCTGGTCAAATCAGCGAGGGAACTGTAGATCAAACTGATGGCATGGGCGTTAGTCCACATTTACAAAAACAAGGTTATGTATTGCTTTGTGTTGCCAAACCCCTTTCTGATTTGAAAATTGAGACTGGAAAAGAAGACGCACTTTATCAGTTGCAATTCGGGAAAGACTAATAATTACAGCAGAATTCAGAATTCAGAATTCAGAATTCAGAATTCAGGAGTAAAACAAGCTTGATGCAAGGCTCTTGAAACTGAGGGTGTGTACTCCATAAATTTGAAATCTGCTGTAAGTGAACAGTTATCAGTATAAAGTTGATTTATTCGGAACTCAATGACTGTTCACTAGCATCATTACAAAAACTGGAAAATCACATACATATTTCATAGCACTTGATAAGGTATTCTATAAACTAAAAATAAACAGGATTTAGCGCGATGACAACTCATTTTATTACCGCAGAAATTGATTTACAAGAAACTCCCGCTGAGTTACTCAAAACAATTGAAACAGAGTTGAAGAAACAAGGCGAACCCCTGCGTTGGGCAGTTACCTCTGTGGACGTTGCCCAGGAAAAGGCTACAGTTGAAGCCGTTGTCACGACTAAGAGTTAGGAGTGGGGAGATGGGGAGATGGGGAGATGGGGAGGTGGGGAGATGAGGGAGTAAGAATAATTCCTAACTCTTAACTCCTAACTCCTAACAACTCTTAACTCCTCACTCACCACTTAATATGCATCCATACACTGCGATTTTAATTGTACCAACTGGCGTTGGGGCTGCTATTGGGGGTTACGCGGGTGATGCTTTGCCTGTTGCCAGAGTCATAGCACAGGTTTGCGATCGCCTGATTACTCACCCCAATGTCCTCAATGGTGCAAGTTTATACTGGAATCTCCCCAATGCTTTCTACGTTGAAGGTTTCGGACTTGACAAATTCGCCGCTGGATACTGGGGTTTGCGTCCAGTCCGGAATAACAAGATAGGTTTGCTTTTAGACCAAGGGATTGAGCCGGAGTTACGGCTCAGACACCTCCAAGCAGCCGACGCAGCGAGAGCTACCCTGGGATTGACTTTAACAGATTATGTCATCACTGATGCACCATTAAATGTAGAATTACGGACTACTTCATCGGGTGCAAGTTGGGGGACAATTGGTAACCCCGATAGCTTATTAAGGGCAGCGGAAATACTGATTAAAAAAGCCGGGGCAGAAGCGATCGCAGTTGTCGCCCGTTTCCCCGATGATATGGATGAGGAGGCATTACAGAAATACCGCCAAGGTGAAGGAGTTGATTCTCTAGCCGGTGCAGAAGCCGTAATTAGTCACTTGCTAGTGCGAACCTTTCAAATTCCTTGCGCCCATTCACCTGCTCTAGCCAGCGCCCCTCCAGAAGCGGATTTATCACCCCGTTCCGCTGCTGAGGAATTGGGTTACACATTTTTACCATGTGTTCTCGTAGGTTTGAGTCGTGCCCCACAATTTATAGTAGAGAGAAAAGCGATAGCATTAGAACAAGAAGATATTTGGGCTAATCAAGTAGATGCTGCGATCGTACCTGCAAATGCCTGTGGTAGTAGCGCCTTATTGAGTTTAAGCCAAACACGATGCCAAATAATTACAGTAGAAGAAAATAAAACTGTTATAAAAGTTCCTCCTCAACCGTTGGGGATCAAATCCATACAGGTAAACTCATATTTAGAGGCAGTGGGTATATTGGTGGCACATAAAGCAGGCATCAACCCCTCTGCTCTTTGTCCCAAATTATCGTCTTTGCAGCCAGTAGTCATTGGGAGTTAAAAGTTAGGAGTTAAGAGTTAGGAGTTATTTCTCCCCCACCTCCCTCATCTCCCCCATCTCCCCCATCTCCCCACTCCCCATTCCCTAAAAAACCCGTGATTGAACAACAAAAGCAAGAACCAGAAATTCCATATCTGACGCGCATCCAAGTACTTGGGGCGATGGGAGCGACTGCAATCATTTTGCTGGTAGTCGCCAAACTGTCGTTGCATTTTGGCAACTTTTCCCTATTTTCCTGGAAGTTGGACGAAAGGGATTTGCTCTTAGGTGTAGGGTTAGGATTTGTCATCACCGCATTAAGTGGCTTAACTTATCGCCTTTGGAGTTCCTACCGGAAAAGTGCAGATTTTTATCTAGAAGTGGTATTGAAGCCTTTAGCCTTACCGGACTTAATTTGGTTGGGGTTGTTACCGGGTTTAAGTGAAGAATTGTTATTTCGGGGCGTGATGCTGCCAGCTTTAGGTTTAGATGATGTGGCTGTTATTGTATCTAGTCTTTGCTTTGGCATCTTGCATTTGAGCGGTTCTCAACAATGGCCTTATGTAGTTTGGGCAACCATTGTCGGGATGATATTAGGATATAGCGCCTTGCTGAGTGGCAACTTATTAGTGCCCATCGTCGCTCATATTATCACAAATTTGATTTCTAGCTATATGTGGAAAATCTGGCAATTGTCGAAAACTAAAAAATAAGATGTTGCTAAATTAAGCCGAGCTTTTGAAGACGCTTACCAAGCAGCAACTAAAACTTGTTGATAATATTATGATTTGGAGTAGATTGAGTCGAAAAGCCAGACTAAGATTTAGCGTATTTTCACTGCTAGTATTAATCACAGTAATTGCTGTGTGGCAACTCTCACCCAAACAACCCCAGATAGTAAAACAAGAAAGCAATTACGCCATACATATTCGACAAGATTTTAATCAATCTGGTTTTTATCCTGTTGCCCAAATTCCATCTGCAAAGGTTTATAAACCTATTGGTGACTGGGTAGGCAAATTAATTTTACCAACAAAACAGGAATTACAAGATGGGTTGGATTGGGTATGGATGAAAGTGCAACATGCACCACCTACAGCCCAAAATTTGGTAGGAAATATTGTGCGTTTGGAGTGGAAAAATAAGAAAAATTTGCTGGCTTACGTTCAAGCTGTAACGCGAGATATAAATTTCACTTCAGAAGTGATTAAAAGTGAAAAACAAGGGAACATTCATCCTTTTCGACTCAATGGGGTTCGTCAGGTAGGAGTTTTACGTTCTTTAGCTGGTGCTAATCCTGATGATGAGGCAATTGTGGTTTTAGATTCAACTACAAATATTGCTACAAGTGGAAAAACAAATATTTTGCAAATTGAGCATGAACCTGTTTTGGTAACTGGTAGGTTTTATGGGTTGGTAAAAATAATTAACCCGATTAAATCTATCAATAAAAATATTTTAGGTTCTCAACAAAAGCAGAACAGCGATTATTTTTTGGTACAACATTATAACCCTAATTCAAATAAGTTTGATGGTCTTCAAGAAACTATTCGCATTCCCCAACAAGTAACGGATACCCGAAATTTTGCTCCTTCAAGCGTACAAGAAATTGAAAAATCACTTGCGGGTAAAGATGGGTGGTATATTTACGGCGCTAAAGATGCAAAGGGTATATTTACAGTAGGTGCGATCGCACCTCGTTCTCTTTTGCAAATTCACCCCCGTCAAATCATTACTGGTGAAGAATTAGGGATAAGTTACATCCAAGAGGCAAATTGGCGAAATACTGAAGCAAATAAAGATAAATTTAATACTGTATTATTAAAATCTGAGAATTCACCCAATCAATCTATATGGCAAGAAGGCGATAAAGCGATCGTACTGCACCTCTTCGGTGGAATTGGCGGACGGAAAGCTGAAGCACTCGGAATACCTTATACTATCACCGGACATTTTGCTTTTGGAATCGCAGAAGTTATCCGCGACGAATTTACTAATGAATTACGCTTCGAGATTAAATACCATCAAATTTATGCCCATAACCCGGATGGAATTATTGCCGGAACGCATACATGGGCTGATTATATGGGTAATTTACAACGTGGCTGGCTGGCAACACGTCCCGTATCAGATATTCTCATCAAATTCGATCCCATAACGCAGGATTATAATTTTGATGGGATTAAACTTTCGCCTTTAGAGGAATTCCAGCAACAATTACAAATAACAATGGCACGTTATCGGGTTGGCGATGGTACTGGTGGTGCAATGGTATCACCTTCTACTTCATGCATACAAGACTCAAGCCAAGCTCTTTACGCGGCGATACTAGCAATTAAAAACCAAGTTTCTACAACTCATCAAATTCAGACTTGGTTAAAGGCAAACTCTAATCACCCCCAAGCATTACGCTTTCAGCAGCTAGTTGAATTAGCCCAATCTTTGGAACAACAATTAGCACCCTTGGGGATAGTTCGTGCTGATTGGCAGAGTCAAGCAGGGAGACTAACAGGTACGGGAATAGACGACACAACGAAACCATTTCAAGATAGTAGTGTTTGGGCTGGTTTGACAACATGGCGAACAATCATGCCAAGACAAGCACATGACGATCTCGCCACAATATTTTTAAAACATGGTGCAATTATCCAAGTATTGCGAACCAATCAAATCGGTGGTTGGCAAGCTGATATTACACCTATTGCACCAACCGTATTTTTAGGTCAAATTAAAATTCCCTTGACCGATATTTCACCGTTTTCAACTCTTTTAAATCGCCTTTTAGCCTCATTAGCAGTTCCTACAGCACAAGATTGGTCAGTTATTGTTGCATTGTTAATAATTTATAGTATTATTGCCATACCTTATGGGTTAAAATCTGAATTTTTACATATAGAAATTTGGTCTGCAAATTGGATTAATCAATGCTTGTTAATATTGCGTTGTTTCTTTGCGCCTGCCTTGGTCGAAGAACTATGTTTTCGCGTTTTTTTGCTTCCTCATCCTAGCGAAAATCCTAATTTGGTAGAATGGAGTTTGTCGGCAATAGTAAGTTTATTGTTATTTATTTTGTATCATCCATTCAATGCTAAAACTTTTTTTAAGGCTGGATATCCCACATTTATTAATCCTGTTTTTCTGGCTTTAGCTTCATTGTTAGGAATTATCTGTACTGTTGGATATATCCTAACAGGATCTTTGTGGGTGATAGTTGTAATTCACTGGGCTGTAGTAGTAGTTTGGCTAATTGTTTTTGGAGGAATAGCCAAATTAGATAATAATCAGGAATTTCCGGAATCTAAGGTGTAATTATCATGTAATATTAATAAAGCAATTTTTTTGTCTTCATAACCTGACCTCATTGTAGGAGTTCAACACAAATTACATTGGCGCGATCGCTCAAGTGGCTGCCAAAGCGATCGCCATTGGTAAAATCCGATGTTCTTGAATTTGAATTCTGGCGTGCAGTGTTTCTGGTGTATCATCCGGTAGCACTGGTACTGCGGCTTGCATCAATATTGGTCCACTGTCCATTTCTAAACAAGCGATATGCACAGTACAGCCAGTGATTTTTACCCCAGATGCCAAAGCTTGTTCTACAGCATGAATTCCCTTAAAACTAGGCAACAAACTCGGATGTATATTAATAATCCGATTAGGAAAAGCATCAATAAATACTGATGTCAAAAGTCGCATCCAGCCCGCCAAAATCACCCATTCCACATCATACTGCCGTAATGTCTGCACAATTTTCTCATCAAACTTTTCTCGGTTTTTGTAGTCGCGGTGATTCAACAATACAGCTTCTACTCCTCGACTTGCTGCTCTGACTGCTGCTTTAGCCGTCGGATTATTATAAATCAAAACTTGAATTTTGGCGTTTAGCTGTTCATTTTGGATAGCTTGGGCAACTACATCAAAATTACTGCCATTTCCAGAAGCCATAATTCCGAGTTTTAAAGGAACGCTTTGTCTCAACTGGTAGCTAGAAATATTGGGATAAATCAGGCTAGCAGTAGCATCTATCGTGGAATTATTACTCATAAAGCTTCAAGAAAAAAGTCAGAATTCAGGAGTCAGAATTCAGGAGTCAGAATTCAGAATATAATCATGTGGTGATTAAACCACCACATGATTATAGAACAATACAGTTCACAATAAACCTCTTGCAAAAGTCTTTCTTTGCGTTCTCTTCTCTGCGCCTCTGCGCCTCTGCGTGACACAAAAAATATTTATGCGAGAGGTTTATTACAATAAATGTGAACCGACTGGACATTGAATTGGCTGAGATTCTTGGCTAGAAAATCTTGGAAACCCTGGCGGTTTTATTGATGGTTGATCGGTTTCACAAATACCAGGAATTATCAGCATTTCACCTTTAACTTTTCTCAAAAATACAACACCAGTATAACTTTTTAGTTCCGGCTTTTTGGCAGCAGCGGTGCTAATTAAAGTTTGGATTTCTTTGCCTGGGGTTACTATTTGGTAACTGTAATTGTCAGTTTCTGGCTTAACATCAATACCCAGTCGACCGATAGTAGCGAATTTTTTGTTTTCTAAGTAATAAGCGTGTTGAGCGCGGTTGATACTGCCAATAGCTACTTTCGCTTCCAATTCTGGATCGTTAGTTTGTTGATTTTCTGCTTCTGGGTTGATTATTTGGATATTATCAGGTAACGTCGTAACATTAGAAATTTTTTTGAATAACGACGCTTGAGGAGAAAAAGCTGTGGGTCTGGGTTTTCCAGGATTAGTGCCATCTAACTGCAAACGCATCTGACCATCAGCAGTAAATTCAAAAATTGTCAATACCTCTTTCTGATTACTTGAGATTATTACATTTAGATGCATGGGTTGTGGCGTTGGGTTAATGCGATATTTAAATTCCATCGCACCAAGAGTCTTAGAGTCAGGTGAAAGGAGAAATAATTTGTTTTCTGGTGTGAAAATAAAGGTTAAGGTTGTGGAAGATGAAGGATCTTGAGCTTCCCATTGCCCGAACAATTTTTGAGCAATAGGGTTTATGTCTTGTTCTTGCTGAGATTGAGTCTGTGTTGGTGCGATCGAGGGTTGAGCCAGCACAGTTGTGTCAAGTGTCATCAATAATGGTATTAATACACTTGAGGTAAGCATTTTGCTAGCAATTTGGAATTTGCCAAAGTGAGTCAAGATATTAGGCATTTGCATCAGAGCCAAGAAATTGACAGTATCTTAACAGTACTTTTGTGTAAAATCACACCCCGCTAACATTCAATAGCCAAGATTGCCATGAAAACATCCCGTTTCTCTCGTATGCAACTGCTGGATAATGACACAGCGGCTGCCTGGATTTTTCTCACACCAGCACTGATTTTACTAGGCGTTTTTATCATTTGGCCGATCGCTTATTTGTTTTACCTCAGTTTCACCGCCGGCAGTTTCAGTTCCAAAGGTATTTATTGGATAGGCTTAAAAAACTATTGGCGCTTGTTACAAGACTCTGACTTCTGGCAAGTTATTGGCAACACAATTTATTTTACTCTTGCCTCCATCATTCCCAGTTTAGTTATCCCTTTAGGATTAGCAGTCTTATTAAACCGCTCCTTAGCTTTCCGAGGAATCTTGCGGAGTGCCTATTTTTTACCTTCAATTATTTCTCTTGTAGCTGCTGGCTTGGGATTTCGCTGGCTGTTTCAAACATCAGGGCCAGTTAACGGACTGTTAGATTTTTTTGGGATTGCACCCATACCCTGGCTAGGAGATACATTTTGGGCAATGCCAGTACTAATTTTAATGACTATTTGGAAACAACTCGGTTTTAATATGGTAGTCTTTTTAGCCGGGTTGCAAGCAATTCCCCCCAGTCGTTATGAAGCAGCAGATTTAGATGGCGCAAATGCTTGGCAACAATTTTGGCATATTACATTGCCCGGATTGCGTCCCACCATCATATTTGTCACAATCACTACCGCGATTTTCACACTGCGGAGTTTTGAACAAGTTTATGTAATGACGGGCGGCGGTCCTTTGAATTCGACTAATTTGCTGGTTTATTACATTTATCAAGAAGCCTTCGCTCAATTTGATTTTGGTTATGCAGCCGCCGCCGCAACGGTTTTATTAGCAGTAACTTTAGTACTGGTGTATTTGCAGTTGCGAACTTGGGGAGAAGAGTAGAACAGTTAAGGGGTATTTGTGTTGGTTAATATGACTTTAGTTATACTCAAATTGTGACTTTCTTCCACTGTATATTCTTATTTAGTCTTTTAAACTGAGAACAATACAGCCAATCAATTAAGTCGTGTAACAAGAAAAACTTACTATAATCCTCAAGATGAAGTAAGAATATCTGTCCACAACTTAGTGAGGAATACTGTAGAAAATTCCAGTCAACTAATCGATAGAGATTTGAATATGAAACGTATTCTTTTAGGTACATTACTTGCTCTCCCATTTGCAATTGCTTCCTTGCCATCACAGGCATCCGCAGCACAGATTATTGTCAAACCTAACGTCCATAAATCTGTTGTTGTGCGTAAACCTGTTGTTGCACCCCGATATCAACGTAAGTTAATTCCTGCACACTGGGAAACAGTACGACGCGGTAACAAATTGGTTAAAATCCGAGTTCCTGCTCGTTATGTAAATGTAAGAATTTAATATCTCAAATGGAGACTAACATACTTAATTTGTTAGTCTCTATTTGGTAATACCATTTCCATATGAAGATGTACAAAAAGAACCCCACCTGACTAATCTACTGTGTATACACAAATCGAATTACCCCCTTTAATCCCCAGGGCTGTTTCATTCGCTGATGATGGGGATTTGTCAAGAGGATAATCTCACGCAAAGGCGCAAAGGCGCAAAGAAAAATTGTGTATTTGGGTTGAAGGCGCAAAAGTTTTTTACTGGAATTGTACGCTTACTCTGAATTTTTATCTCTTTGCATCTTGCAATTTCACCCATTTTAAGGAATGAAACAGCCCTGCTTTTACAAGGGGAGGGTTAGGGTGGGGTAAAACCAGAGTTAAAACCCAAATTTTCAATGTCGTAAGTGGCGGTGAGTAACCTCAACAACAGAGTTTCTCACCGCTTTCAATGATAATATTTTGAGCGAGTAAATTTAATTAATATGAATACATATCAAAATTTTCCATTTTGTCGATTTTTCAAAAACATTCTGATATCTGTATGTACAATTACTTTAGTAACAGCTTGCAATTCGAGTCAGGCTAAAGATAAAAGTATATCTCAAGAAAAAATCGTCCGTGGTGATAATTATGGAGAGCTACAGGATCAAGGAAAGTTACGTACATACTATTTTTACACACCAAAATCTTACGATCCAGACCGCCCGATGCCGTTAGTTTTAGTGTTTCATGGAGATGATGGTAATGGTCGTTCTATAAGTAATGTGACTCGCTTTAATGAGTTAGCAGATCGAGAAGGATTTCTTGTTGTTTATCCAGATGGAATTGACCAAAAATGGAGCCTTAGAGGTAATGCGAAAGGAAAGGTAGATGATGTTTTATTTGTCAGTGCTTTAATCGGTCATCTTCAGGAGCAAATCAATATTGATAGTCATAAAATTTATGCCACTGGTTTTTCTAGAGGTGGAATACTTACCCAAGCATTGGCTTGCAATTTACCTGATAAAATTGCTGGTTTTGCATCAGTAGCTGCTTCGCTCCCAGTTAGACTCGAACCTAATTGCCAGCCTCAAACTCCGATATCAATTTTAACGATCAACGGTACAAACGATCGCGATGTACTTTATGAAGGTGATGACCATACTCAACGAGGAGCGTTGGTTTCTATCTCAGATATGGTAGACTTTTGGCGATCGCGCGATCGATGTACTTCCTCAAATAAATCTTTGCAGTTTTCTGAAGATAAAGTGAAAACCTCTCTCTACGCAGGTTGTAGTGACAACTCAGAAGTCTGGCACCTCGCGGTAGTCAACGGGGGACATTTCTGGCCTGGTGGTGCTTCAACTGACGAGAGCTTAAATAAATTTAATGCTAACCTGGGTCTGAATGCTAGTGAAACAATTTGGAACTTTTTTCAACGTCACAGTTTGCCCTAATATCAAGCCCCATATTTAACTTGCTCAGACTTTTGACTTAAGATTAAATTACAGTAGCATATCAATATTTCCTGACCTATGTCAGCATTTTTTGTTTTAAAAAAGACTTTCAGAGCGTATTTTCAAGTTCTTGACGATTTTTTCGCAATTTATTCTTGATTATCGATCGTTTTAATCGACCTTTGAGGTGTACTCTCAATATACGGTAACTCTTGCGATCGCCCTTTGAGATAAATTACACCCAGAGGTGAATACCATGAACAATTATGCTAACAAACAGGAATTTATCTTAAATCAAATTACAAATAGTTTTCAGCGTCACAATTTCAGTGGACATGACTTGAGCGAAATTGACCTGAGAGGACTTGATTTAAGCGGAATTAACTTCATAGGAGCAGATTTGCGTGGTACTAATCTATCTGGTTCTATACTCACTCGTGCTAATTTAAGTGGCGCAAATTTGATGGAAGCTAGTTTATGCGGAGCTAATTTATATGAAGCCTCTTTGTGTGAAGCTAATTTAATTAATGCCGACTTAAGACAAGCAAATTTGTGTGGAAGTTTTTTATGGCGAGTGAAATTAATAGGTAGTAACCTTTGGGGTACTTCTTTATGTGGTGCGGATTTGAGGGAAGCAGACCTAACTGAAGCCAAATTAATTGAAGCATCGCTAATTGAAGCGAATTTAGTAAGAGCGAATCTCACAAAAGCAAAGTTATGCGGGGCAATATTACTAGAAGCGAATCTAAGTGAAGCTAATTTAACTAGCGTAGACTTGACATGGGCAAACTTAACTAAAACAAAACTTAGTAAAGCAAACCTTTACCAAACAAACATGATTTATGCAAAGTTTCGAGATACCATAATGCCTGATGATACGATTAAAGAGCCTCAGATAGTCATTAGTTATTAGTCATTAGTTATTAGTCATTTGTTATTCTTCCCCAATGTCCAATGACTAAAACTCGCGTTGTGAGAAGATAAGAATGGCGATCGCTAACAACATCACACTGTACACTAAGCCATAGCCCGCATTGGCAATCAGCGCCGTTGTGTCAGGTAGTGCTTGCAAACCATAAACAGCATCATTTTTCAAATCTAATCGAGATAAATCTGGTAAAATCAGAAACAAACCTTGAGTTAAATGTTCTATGCCAACGTTGCGACTAAGACGACCAAATTGTACTAAATCCTGAGTAATATTCCCGATTAAATACACCGCAAAAGTTAAAACAGTCGCCAACAGGGAAGCAGTGAAAACACCGAAAGCAATAGCCACAGCGGTCACTAATGACAACTGTAAAAATAAGAAAATTGCTGCAATTAAAATACTCACCGTTGGATGAGGAATGTTACCAAATTGCAGAAATAACAGATAAATTGTTGTCATCATGGCTATCAGTACCGCTAGGACTGCGGATAATCCTAGATACTTGCCGATAATAATTTCACTGCGGCTAACAGGTTTAGCAATTAATACTAAGACAGTGCGTTTTTCAATTTCTTTATTAACTAGTCCCGTACCAACAAATATCGTCACAATTAACCCGATCGCATTCATCGCCGCCATACCAAAATCTAAAAAAATTTTGTCTTCGGTAGCAGCAGCAAATTCAGGAAGCACACCGAAAGCGGCGGCGAGTATCAACGCATAAAAACCAATAATATATAGGATGCGATCGCGTATCACTTCCTGAAACACATTTTTAGCGAGTACAAAAATTCTGGTTGTCATTTGTCATTTGTCATTTGTCATTTGTCATTTGTCATTCTCCACGTCCCCGCGTCCCCCACTCCCCACTCTTCACTGCTGTGGAGGCGGCGATCCACCGATAAATTTATTCAGGCGATCGCATTCAATTTCTCCAACTGTGATTTTATCTCCTGATTTGTTAGTTGCTGAAACTGGTTCAATCCGACAAGATTTCTTTAAGTAATACCCTCGTGGATTAGAACTCGGACCTACCCAGATACTGAGTAAATCTAATATATACCCAGACTTAGTATTCGATACACGCGGTTCAACACGCCATAATTCCTTCTCTTCATATTTTCCCAGATTTTTTTGAATTACTCCCTTACCCAAGCTTCCTACTCGCACCTTTGCATCTAACAACCATTTTTCTACTTCCGACCAAGGTGTTTGGGCTATTTGTTCTTCTATAATTGGTTCGAGTTTATCTAAAATTAAAATCCCATTTTGAGGTACCTTAGGTGCTTCTTCAGTCATAACAACAAAAGTACTACGTTTAAAATTATCTGTCTGTAAACTGGGATATTGTTCTAACCAATTATCCACTACAAAATAAAATTGAATCCAGCAGCTTAGCAACATACTGCTAGCAACTAAAATTATGATTTTCTGGCGGTCTTCTGGCTTAGGAATTTGAGCTTTAGCATCTGTATCAGTTCCTTCTATAAATTCTGGGATTGCCGTAATTAGTGCTGAAATTGTCGGCCAAAAAACAATTGTTGTTGGTGTAATTACATCCTTTTGACTTCCAAATGCAAAAACACTAACTAAAAATCCAGTGATTACTGCTCCCACTGGCATAAAAGTACCAGGAACCCTCAAAGGATCTTCTGTTGTGTACCAAGCTGTACCAGCAATTAAAAACAACCAACCAAAAAATGCTATTATATCTTTTATATAACCTGTAGCCAAATATGAAATCACCCAAGAAAAAACACTCATATAAATAAATGTCTGCCAAGAATAAGCTTTGGGCGGAACTAATATTTTTCTAATTCCTGCGTACAGCCCTTCAACAAATTTGAAAGCCCCAAATAAATCTTTCAATAGTGTATTCATGTTTCTCCCTACACCTGGTTAATCATTGGACTTGTTCTGAAAAAAGCAATTAAATTCTTGTTACTTGGAGCGAAGCATTAAAATAAATGTTATCACACTATAACTCAGCGAATTTGCTATCAATACAGTAGTGACTACATTTGTATTTTGTAATTTTATGCTGCTAAATCCGCGCCATTTCTGTCTCTGAAATACTTGAATTTCATCTTCTTTTTGAGCAAATGGTTCCTTTAATAAGGATACAAGCAAAACTTTCAACAGCAAAAATTTGATTATAAAAGTAGCAAAGAAAATTATAAAAGCAGTTAAAATTATTAGAGTCTGTGTACTAGGCGATTTAAAATTATTAAAAAACATATAATTGATTAGTTCTGATTTCACCTGAATTGGCAACATTGGTTCGGAGATAAAAAATATAAACCAACCAATAACGCTAGAAAACAGATTAATAGAAATGGCATAAAAAGTGCTAGTCTTTTTATCAAATTTTAGCCGTTTGTGTAAAACATATGCTTCGATGGGGATAGCAATCAGTACAAATAAAAAGTCAAACAGAATTCCACCAATGGGAAAAATCCTGGGAAGCATCCAATTTTCAGGCATAAAAAGTCAATGGTAACGGTTAACTGTAGAGAGTATAACCGGGATAGTGGCGGTGATGGTGGAAATTATCTTATTCCTTGGGAGTAGGGAGATGAGGGAGATGAGGGAGATGAGGAAGATGGGGAGGCAGGGGAGAAAATCTTCCCCTCTGCCCCCCGCCCCCTGCCCCCCTGCCTCTTCCCAATGCCCAATGACGAGCGATCGCCAAGTTTGCAATACTTAATGTTTGAAACACTAATAATTCGTTTATCATGCAATTGTGATTTCCAGTACATTTTTTTTTGTGTATATTGTGTAAACTGTATCTGCTGAGTCAAATTACTATAGAAATTTATGGTAATCCCATCGCCAAGCAGTAGCACCCCTAGTTCTGCTGTGGTATCAACCTGATGTAAAATTCCGTCATCTAACTCCTTGTAGAGCAATTAGTAATACCAATTTGAAAAATGATTGCGACAGGTATGGATAGCCAAAAGCGATTACTACTAACTGTTTCACAATCCAAAATCTAAAATCTAAAATCCAAAACGGTATCAGCTGCTGCAAGCAAGTTTGGTTGTTGCCAAAGCATTCCATCATTAGACCTCTTGCAAAAAGAACTTTTGCAAGAGGTGGGAAAAGGGAAAAGGTTAAAGGGGAAAGGGAAAATACCAAACCTTTCCCCCTTTTCCCGACTTATGCAAGAAGTCTATTTATTCAGTGTCTTTTCATATCTGCTTTAGACATCTCTGACGCAGACATGAAAACTCATTGGGCATACACAAATCAACCATACCGACCTGAGAGCGATCGCTAACGCATTATCAGAAAACAATAAAACATATGAACAAAACACGTAAGTTTCGTTTAGGTGCATTCATTCAAGCAACTGGACATCATGTTTCAGCTTGGCGGCACCCCGATTCACAGGCAGATGCTGGTTTGAATTTCGAGCATTACAAAGAAATTACCCAGACTGCTGAACGTGGCTTGTTCGATGCGGTTTTTCTAGCAGACAGCCCAGGAGTCTGGGGCGGCGCTCCGGAAACTCAGAAACGCAATGGAAAACTTGCTCATTTTGAGCCGGTCACCCTGTTTTCCGCTTTGTCCTCCGTCACCGAAAACATCGGCTTCATTGCTACCGCCTCCACCACCTATGAAGAACCCTACACCCTGGCACGTAAGTTTGCCTCGTTGGACTATCTGAGCAAAGGTCGGGCGGGCTGGAATGTAGTCACCACAGGCAATGAAAATGCCGCTCAAAATTTCGGCCATGACCAACACCCGGAACACAGCCAGCGTTACGAACGTGCCGAAGAGTTTGTAAAAGTGGTGAAAGGATTATGGGATAGTTGGGAAGACGACGCCTTCATCCGTGACAAAGAATCTGGTATCTATTTCGATGCGGACAAACTGCATATACTCAATCACAAGGGCAAACATTTTTCTGTAAAAGGCCCTTTAAACGTCGGTCGTCCACCCCAAGGCTATCCAGTAATTGTACAGGCTGGAGCCTCCGAAGCCGGACGAGACTTGGCTGCACGTACTGCCGAAGTCATCTTCACAGCTAATCAAACCCTAGCCGATGCCCAGGAATTTTATGCTGATGTCAAAGGTCGGTTAGCAAAATATGGCCGCCAGCCAGACGACCTCAAAATAATGCCTGGTGCATTCCCAATCATTGGCCGTACCGAATCAGAAGCTCAAGAAAAGTACGAGTTTCTACAATCCTTAATTCACCCCGATGTCGCCTGGGGTATTTTGAGAAACTATTACAAAGGTGTCGATTTATCGAAATATTCTCTAGACGATCTAGCTCCCGAACTACCCAGCGACACCAACAACAACAAGAGTCGTCTCAAACTAGTCAAGGATTTAGCTACTCGTGGCACTCTGACGCTGCGTCAGTTGTATCTTTCTCTTGCTACCGCCAGAGGCCATCGCACCATCCTTGGTACTCCCGAAACCATTGCCGACCAGCTAGAAGAATGGTTCAACAACGGTGCAGCAGATGGCTTTAATATCATGCCGCCAATCCTACCCACAGGATTAGATGATTTCGTTAACCTAGTCATTCCCGTCTTACAAAAACGCGGACTATTTCGTACCGAATACGAAGGCACTACCTTGCGTGAAAACCTGGGATTGAATCGGCCAAGCAATGGTTTTGCCGTCAAACAGCTAGATGAAAAATTGGTATTCGCGTAAAGGAATTTTTCATAGATGCTTAAGCCACATCTTTTAAAGCGCAATGTCTGTAGATCCCCGCCCCCAAAGCTAGGGAACCCAGGGGAATGACCAATGACTAATGACCAATTGTAATTTTTGGAAGAAAAAATCATGACTGAATATAGCCGATTAAAGACTTCACACTCCGCTGCAATCAGAGCAACCCTTGATTATCCAGTAATCGATACTGACGTTCATACCAATGATTTCACCCCAGCTTTTGAGGATTACATCGCTAATTATGGCGGTGCGAAACTCGTGGATGAATTACGCAAGGCGGAAGCTTCTCGTCTGAACTCCAAAAGCAATGGTAAAGATTGGTATCAACAAACACCAGAAGAACGTCAACGCAACCGCACAATTCGATCGCCTTGGTGGGCAAGAGTCACCCGCAACACGTTGGATCTTGCTACTTATACCCTGCCAGCATTGCTCTATGAACGTCAGGCGGAACAAGGTTCAGATTATTCGGTACTGTTTCCCAACAATGTCCTAGCACCAGCTGGCGCAAGTCCAGAGAACCGTCAAGCACTGCAACGGGCGGTGAATCACTATCATGCTGATATTTACCGGAAATATAGCGATCGCCTGACACCGGTAGCTGGTATCCCCATGAGTAATCCTCAAGAAGCCATTGAGGAGTTAGAATTTGCAGTGAAAACACTGGGTTTAAAGGTGGCAAATATTCCTGGTGGCGTGAAACGTCCGATTAAGGCGATCGCTGAGAAATATCCAGCCGATCAATTCCCTGAAATCGCCAAGTATGCTTCCTATATTGACTTTTACGGATTGGATAGCGAATACGACTACGATCCATTCTGGGCTAAAGCCGTCGAACTAGGTGTACCTATTACTACCCACTACGGCAGTCAGGGTTGGACTGGACGCTCCTCCATCAGCAACTACATGAATAACCACATCGGTCACTTTGCCGATGGCTCCCAAGCATTTGCCAAAGCCTTGTTCTTTGGTGGTGTCACCAAACGATTCCCACAGTTGCGCGTCGGTATGCTAGAAGGCGGTGCAGACTGGGGTGCCCACGTCTACATTCATTTGGTCGATCGCTTCTCCAAGCGCAATCTCAAGGGACTGGAAAACTACAACCCAGAATTCACAAATTCTGATGAATTGTTCGAGTTGTTTGAGCGTTTCGGTGGTGAAATTACTGAAGGATATGAGCTCAGCAAAGAAGAATTGACCAAGACTGTACTCGGTTCTTCATTCAGTCGTCATAGCCGCCAGCCAGTTGCCAGCGAACTCAACGATTTTGGTGCAGCCGGGATTGAAACAATTGAAGACATCCGCGATCGCTGGGTGAACAGTTTCTTCTTCGGTTCCGAGTCCGACGATCGCACCATCGCCGCAGCTTTCAACGACAAAGCCAATCCGTTGAATGTCAAAATCAACGCCATCTATTCCTCAGATGTTGGTCACTGGGATGTGCCCGATCTCACCTCCCCCTTAGCTGAAAGCTGGGATCTCGTAAAAGAAGGCGTGATTTCCGAAGCCGACTTCAAGTCTTATGTATTCGCTAATCCCTACAAGTTTTACACCGAAGCCAACCCCGACTTCTTCAAGGGGACAGCGATTGAATCCAAAGTCAGCAACATCGAATCCCAACAACTAGATAAGAACTTAGCACTGGCGTAAAAAACTAGGGATTAGGGATTGGGAATACCCAGTCCCCAGTCCCGAGTCCCCAATCCCCAATACCCAAACTTTAGGAGTCACGATAATGTCTGTTGAACAACGCTCCGGTTTATTGCCTTATCTTTTCTCGTCTGTATCTGAAGATACCAACAAACCCGCACCCCTCGTGTTATTTCTACACGGAGCGCGCGATCGCGGAACTGATCTGAATGTGTTGCTGAAATGGGGTCTACCTGGTTTTGTGAATGAATCAAGCCCCTTACCTTACTTCTTTGCAGCCCCCCAACTTCCTGAAGAACAGACTTGGGTAGATCGAGAATCAGATGTCATTGCTTTGCTTGATGAACTGATTGCCTCCCAGCCCATCGACCCGTCCCGTGTTATCTTATCTGGGTTCAGTTTAGGTACAGCTGGAACATGGCATATCGGCGCTTCCCACCCCGATCGCTTTGCAGGTCTGGTAGCAGTATCTGGCCGTGTCCCCAAAACCTTAGAAGCCAGTCAAATTGCTGCACTCAAGGAAATTCCCATTCAAATATTCCAAGGTGCCAAGGATGAAAAACTGTCGATTGAAGATACACAGCAGATTGTCGATACCTTGCGCGGACTGGGAGGAATAGTAGATTTTACCGTATTCCCTGAAGGCGATCACTTTATTGCAGATGAGGTATACGGCGATCCGAAATTGCAAAACTGGCTGATTTCACAGAACCGTCGCAACGCTGCCCTAGTTGTCTGATACATTAGACCTCTTGCATAAATATTTTTTTGTCTTTGAGCGTCGGAGTCCCCCACCATACTTTTATGTTGGTGGCGGTACTGGGGACTGGGAACTGGGAAATTGTTCCAAAATTTGTCTGTGGGTAAGAGCAGAATTTCATAATTTTTCCGCTTCAAACCCAGTCCCCAATCCCTAATCCCCAGTCCCTTTTACTCAACAACAACGAATATCTCCATGACCATACCAACCACTAAACTCGGTAAAACTGGATTGACCGTTTCGCGCCTCTCTCTGGGCACCATGACCTTCGGATTGCAGACGGACGAAGAAACTTCCAGGCAGATCCTCGACACCGCCGCCGATGCTGGTATCAACTTTCTAGATACAGCCGATGTTTATCCCCTTGGGGGCGGGCTTGCTACTGCCGGTACCACCGAAGAAATCGTTGGGCGCTGGTTGAAAGGGAAACGCGAACATTTTATTCTGGCTACCAAGGCTGTAGGCAAGGTTGGCCCCGCACCTTGGGATCAGGGTGCTTCCCGCAAACATATTCTGGATGCGATCGATGCTTCTCTAAGACGGCTGCAAACTGATTATATCGACTTGTATCAATTGCACTCCGACGATGCCTCAACCCCCCTTGATGAAACTCTAGAAGCATTGGATACGGTAGTTCGTGCTGGGAAGGCACGCTACATCGGGGTTTCTAACTTCTTGGCTTACCGACTCAGCCGTGCCTTGGGTCGTGCTGATGTGCGTAATCTAACTCGCTTCGTCTCGATTCAGCCCCGGTATAATTTATTGTTCCGCGAAATTGAGCGGGAATTATTGCCCCTGGCGCAAGAAGAAGGACTGGGTGTAATTTCATACAATCCTTTGGCTGGTGGTTTGCTCACCGGTAAACACAGTCTTGCTCAAGGCCCCACCGCAGGTACACGTTTCACCTTGGGTGCTGCCGCAGAACGTTATCAAGAACGCTACTGGCGCGATCGCGAGTTTAATACTGTGGAGGAATTACGCACAGTGGCGGAGTTCGCAGGATTATCACTCACTACTTTAGCGGTGGCTTGGGTTCTAGCCAATCCAATTATTACAGCCCCGATTATTGGTGCTAGCCGCCCAGAACAACTTGCTGACAGCCTCAAGGCTGTGGAAGTAAAACTTGATGACAATTTGAAACAAAAACTAGACGACATCACCGCTGAATATCGCAGGGGAGATTCTCTGCGTTAGGGCTTTCAAGAATTTCAGACGCGATGAATCGCGTCTCTACAATCTGAGCCGATCTGAACTTTATTGAATTATTTAGTTATACCAATGATTAAACGCCGTCGTTTTCTCAATGTTGCTACATCAGGTCTATCTGGTTTTTCTCTGGCGTATCTGTTAGGAAGTTGTAGCCAACAAAGCCAACAAAATATATTAAACAGCGCTACTAGCGGTTCAAGTTCCCTTGGTATCAAAAGTAAAGTTCTCCGTATGGGGTATCAGAGTGCAGGGGATCTTGTAAGAAATCGCAAAGTCTTAGAGAAACGCTTGGAACCGTTGGGAATCAAGGTGGAATGGGCGCAATTTGTCCAAGGTCCCCAACTAATGGAAGGAATGGCTGCGGGAAGAGTTGATGTGGGATCGGTAGGGGAAACGCCACCAATTTTTGCCCAAGTAGCTGGGTCAAAGTTGGTTTATGTCGTCGGTACCCAAAGAAACAACAGAACAGGGACAAGTAGTGTTATTGCCGTACCTCCAGAGTCTCCGCTGAAAAAATTTGAGGAGATTAAGGGGCAAGAAGTTTATTTTCAAAAAGGTTCGGCATCCCACTATTTTATTCTTAGAGCCTTGCAGTCAATCGGCTTGACCATCAAAGATATTAAAATCAAAAGTATACCGACTATCGAGGCGCGAGCTGCTTTTCTCGAAGGTAAAATTCCAGTTTGGATGACAAGCGATCCGCATTATGCGATCGCCGAAAAAATGGGACGAATTCGCGTCCTCAGAGATTCTGTAGGTTTAGATTCTCCTGGTGGCTATTATATTGCTGACAGAAAATTTGCCGAAGAAAATCCTGGCTTACTTAAAATTCTCATTGAAGAACTTCATGGTCTCGATAAGTGGGCAGAGGCGAATCGAGATGAAGTGAAAAAATTGATGATTACTCAACAAAAACTTGATGAGGATGTAGCTACAAGAGTGATGTCTCGTCGTACTTTCGTTGGGCGCAGAGGCCTTAGTCCTGCCCTAATTGCAGAACAACAACGTGTAGCAGATTTGTTTTTTGAACAGGGTGTCATACCGAAGAAGATCGACATTCAAGATGCGTTACTTCCCCCTGATTTGTATGCTGCAATCACACCGGCTGAAATTATGGTTTAGAAACTACAGGAGAATTCAGAATTCAGAATTCAGAATTCTGAATTCAGGAGTAAAACACGCTTTATATCTGGTTACTTAATTTAACGCCATAGGGCGGCTAAGGAAGCCGTCCATTTTTATTTTACAGAACCCCTGGCTACTACGAGAACGACTTTCATGATTAAAAAGGTCAGACTTTCTAAATCTTTTCAACGTGCTGCCGATGCACCAAACTTACCTGATACTCCATTTAGGTTCATTTGTTATTTCGTTAACCAGTTCCGCTGGTGGTATCTAGCAATGGTGATCCTGGAGGCAACACACGCAACCTGCGGTATCATGTTGCCTTATGCCATTGGCGAGATCATCCGCAGCGTGACGCGATCGCCTGGCGACAGCAAGTCAATTTTTGAAGCTATCAGCCAACCACTAATGCTGTTCACGGCTTTGAGTGTCGGTGAAGTTGTATTTGGGCGATCGGCTGGACTCTTGCAGACCATTCTCCATCCAATCCACCGACAGCACATCGTCCGCTCTCTATATGCTTACTTGCAGTACCATTCCCATCGTTACCTGAGCAGTAGTTTTGCAGGGGCATTGGCACATCGCATCGGTGAAACCTCTCTAGGTGTGACTCAGACGATGCAAATGCTGATTACTGAATTTATGTCTGTAATTGTTGTGTACATTGTATCCGCGATTTTACTGTATCGCGCCTATCCTCCCCTTGCTGCATTCGTGGGCGTGTGGGCAGTTCTGTTTATCAGTATTTCGTTCTGGCTGGCAACTCGCTGCCGAATTTACTCCCGGAAAGCCGCAGCCGCAAGAAGTGAGACAACTGGCATGATTGTAGATGCGGTAACAAATCTCAGCAGTAGCCGACTGTTTGCTCGTCTGGATTTTGAACGACGCTATTTGAATGACCAATTAAAGCGCGAAATCAAAGAGGTGAGAAAGTCTAACTGGTACTCAGAGCGAATTCGCTGGTTTCAGTTCATCTCAGCAGCCATTCTGAAAATCGGCACTCTGTATTACTCGGTTTCCCTTTGGAGTCAAGGACTAATCGCTGCTGCTGACTTCGTTGTGGCAACTAGTCTGTCGCTGCTAATCATCAGTGAAGCCCGCAATTTGAGCCGACGGTTTTTAGAATTCTTTGAACATATCGGTAATGTCGCCAATGGTGTGTCCGTAATTGTTCAACCCCATGAGTTGATCGATCGCGATCGAGCGATCGCTCATCCCATCACCCAAGGTAAAATTGAGTTTCGGCAAGTGTATTTCAACTACTCGGCTGGCAAACAAGTCTTTGAAAACCTCTCCATCACTATCCAACCAGGTGAACGCGTCGGTTTGGTGGGCTTTTCCGGCTCTGGAAAATCTACCTTTGTGAATTTAATTTTGCGTCTTTTTGACCCCCAATCAGGGCAAATTCTCATTGATGGGGTGGATATTCGAGATATGACTCAGAATGCCCTACACGCCCAGATCAGCTTAATTCCCCAAGATCCATCTCTGTTCCATCGCACATTGATCGAAAATATTCGTTACGGACGCATAGATGCAACCGATGAGGAAGTAATTGAGGCCGCACGCAAAGCTTATGCCCACGATTTTATCGTCCAGATGAAGGAAGGTTATGATTCTTTGGTGGGTGAACGCGGTGTTAAATTGTCTGGAGGACAAAGACAGCGGATTGCGATCGCGCGGGTAATCCTCAAAGATGCCCCAATCCTAATTTTGGATGAAGCCACCTCCAGTCTCGATTCGATTACCGAAAAAGCGATCCAGGATACCCTAGACTTAGCAATGGATGGCAAAACGGTAATTGTGGTAGCTCATCGCCTGTCCACCATTGCCCATCTAGACCGGATTTTAGTCTTTGAGCAAGGGCGGATTATCGAAGATGGTACCCACGCCAAACTCCTAGCACGGCGGGGTGGCTACTATAGGTTATGGAAAATGCAGGCAGGTGGATTTTTACCTGTAGAAGCTAGCAAGTAGGGAGTGGGGTATGGGGAGTGGGGAGATGAGGGGGATGGGGAGGTAGGGGAAAAGGTTAAAGGGTAAAGGTTAAAGGCAACAGGCAACAGGCATAAGTGTTGGCGTGGGAGGGGGATTTAAACCCCGCCCCAGGCAATCGCCCCTTCAGAGGCGGGGCTTTTAACCATCAAAATTGGTCGAGGAAACAGGCAACAATTTCCGCGTCTCACCAAAAATCTTTACTCTTGCCTGTTGCCTGTTCCCTATTCCCTCGACTGAAGGTCGGTAAAGGGATAAATTTAACCTTTCCCCCTTACCCCTTTCCCTTTCCCCTTCCTAATGCCCAATGCCCAAAGAACTAAAAACTGCTATATTATAGCTTTTCCAGAAATGACAAGGAACGGCATCGGTATTCGCACGGCGCAAGTGCGTCATGAAAGGCTCATTGGTCAAATTCACGTCTACGATGGCGCGGGGAAAGGTAAATCCCAGGCGGCTTTAGGGGTGGTTTTGCGTTCGATTGGGTTGGGAATAAATACACCTAGTAATTCCAACCGGGTTTTACTGCTGCGGTTTCTAAAGGGGCCGGAACGTGATTATGATGAAGATGGGGCGATCGCAGCTTTGCAACGTGGCTTTCCCCATTTAATCGATCAGGTTCGGACTGGGAGAGCCGAATTTTTTGGCCCAGAAGAAATCACTGCTTTTGACAGAGATGAAGCGGCGCGGGGTTGGGATGTTGCCAAAGGTGCGATCGCCAGTGGTTTATATTCAGTTGTGGTTTTGGATGAAATCAACCCCGTACTAGATTTGGGTTTGCTACCAGTAGATGAAGTGGTGAAGACATTAAAATCTAAACCCCAAGAGTTGGAAATCATTGCTACCGGACGCGCTGCACCACAAAAGTTGCTCGATATTGCAGATTTGCACTCAGAAATGAAACCCCATCACCACCCAACGGCTAAAGCACTCTTTCTGAATGGGATTGAAATTTATACAGGTGCTGGCAAAGGTAAGTCTACGAGTGCTTTGGGTAAAGCCTTGCAGGCAATAGGTAGGGGAATTAATCATCCAGGATCTACGCGTGTATTAATTATGCAGTGGCTGAAAGGTGGTACTGGGTATACAGAAGACGCGGCGATCGCCGCTTTGCAGCAGTCATATCCAGAAGTGGTGGATCATCAACGCTGTGGTCGAGATGCAATTGTTTGGCGGAATTCCCGGCAAGAATTAGACTACGTAGAAGCGGAAAGGGGTTGGGAAATTGCCAAAGTTGCGATCGCTTCTGGGTTATATAAAACAATTATTCTCGATGAACTCAATCCCACAGTAGACTTAGAGCTACTCCCCGTTGAACCCATTGTCCAAGCTTTGCTCCGCAAACCCCGCGACACTGAAATCATCATCACTGGCCGTTGCCAAAATCAACCGGCATACTTTGATTTAGCTAGCGTCCACTCAGAGGTTTACTGCCACAAACACTATGCAAATCAAGGTGTAGAACTCAAACGAGGGGTAGATTTTTAAATTGGTATGGGGCATTGGGCATGAATATAGATCAAACAAATGCACATCACTAGCAGTTAAGATTTTTTAGCTAAAACAGCTTCTTTTCCTCTGCTCCCTGCCCACTGGGGTCTAAATGATCAGTCTTTAGCCGGACACGATAGTACAACCTATTTTCTTAAATGTAACTTTTAGCGATCGCTCTTGGTAGGAATGCCATCGCAGAGAGTGCGATCGCGATCGCTCACATTGGGATTTGATTGTAAATAAACATGTAGCCTGTTGCAACTGTAGATCATCAGATCGTTGAGACTACCAGAAATTATTAAATTCTTAAGGTGATCTGGGTACATATTCCAGAGTTTCACGGTATTGTCACCACTAGCAGAAGCGATGGTCTTGCCATCGGGGCTGAATGCTATGCTATAAACATAATTGCTATGCCCGTTGAGGGTGATGATTTCCTTCCCTGTAGCCGCATTCCAGAGTTTCACGGTATTGTCAGCACCAGCAGAAGCGATGGTCTTGCCATCGGGGCTGAATGCTACGCTATAGACCCAATTGCTATGCCCGTTGAGGGTGATGATTTCCTTCCCTGTAGCCGCATTCCAGAGTTTCACGGTATTGTCAGCACCAGCAGAAGCGATGGTCTTGCCATCGGGGCTGAATGCT
>NZ_JACJRQ010000068.1 GCF_014697355.1 Nostoc calcicola FACHB-3891
GTTATCCCCCAGACGGCTGGGGGATGTGGGAGTTAGTCAATCAACCGTCTAAAGAACCCTTTTACCCCTCGCATCGCTGCTGAACCGTGCTTGTGGATATCGCGCAGGGTTTCTTTGGCTTTGTCTGCTGGTGTTAGGGACTCTTTTTTGGCATTAACCTTCTGCCAGAGTTGAGTTTTCGCTTTCGTTGCGTCAATCTCAATCCCTCTTAGTTCGGCGCGATGAGATTCACCCAGTAGGTTGAGTGTCCTAGAGTGGCGGAATTGTTCTTGTCCCAATTGGTTGTCGGAGGCGATAACCTTCTGTTCTAAGCCGTACCCCAATCGCGCATCGCTGACTCGAACCTTTGACCATCCATCAGCCATTTTGTTGATGCTTGCACCAGCCTCGGTGAGAAACTTGGTTTCTTCTGCCATGACTGCTTCAGTTGCCTGTAAACCTTGTGATAAGTTACCGAATACCGCCTTAGCATTTTGGGCGCGTTGGGTTTGTTTGATTCGGAAATCTGCCACAGTTGCAGCTGCTGATGGGTTGCCGTCTAGGGCTTGAAATACGGTTTCTTGGCTGATACCACTCAAGGAATGTAAGGCAGCGTAGGTGATGGGTGCATCTAGTTTGAGTTTTACTGTCCGGTTCATGGCTGCTCACCCCAAGGTATATTGTCCGGTTCATGCCCCGACTCGTCATCATCTGGCCAGTAGTTCATCTCTACAAAACGGTCATAGATTCGGGTTGCCCGTTGCCTTAGTGGAGAATCAAGATCATCACTGATGAGATCAAAGCGGTTTTGTCCGTGTGCCAAGAGATTGGCTGCGTCTGGGTCAATGCCATTACCAAGGAACTGACCAAATGCAGCAGCATAAGGATGTTCATCAATAGTGGAGTGAGTTGCTAAAAATTCAGTTCCAGTGAAGGATGGATAATCAAAAGTCTCTTCTACGTCTGGGTCAACTGGCTCAATATCACCTGAAGTTTCTGCTAAAAGTTGCTGTAGTCTAAGGGCGGAGTCAGTTAGGGGTGAACGTCCCCAGTCGTTTGGGTTTCTATAATCAAGTGCCATGTTGCTAAAATCCTTGTAGTGTATTACCTGATGCACTGAAAGGGCGATCGCTGTGCTTGCCGGCTTCTTGCGATCGCTCTCCTTATCACTGAAAAAAGCCTTCCCTTGAAACATCCACAGTAGAACCTGTAGCTGACCATTGCAGAGTATTGAAAAACTGGCTGACATCCCCAAGCGTTAAATCACAATCAAAATGTAAGCCTTGATATTGTGGATGCTGCCGAATTTGGGTTACTAATTGTTGGGCTTGTGCAATCAATTCTGGCAGTGGTTGAGTGTTCATAATTCACCTCAGAAAATGGATAACTGTAATGATTCTTGGCTGATGACTCTCGCATTGGTACTCATGCCATTAACCTCATAACAGCGAGTAGTCAAAGCCTTGTGATTGAGCAATAAATCAGCCTTCTTCCTTTGTCCAGATAGAGGGCGAAAGTGGTACTTTGGATGCTGGATTGTGCCTGTTTTAAACAGATACTGATACAGCGTTCTATCAATCTGGTAGACCTTAGAATTAGTTAATAGCGTTGAGTCATAGACTCTGCTTAAATTATTCATTGCTACCTCTATTGACTCCAAAATAGTACAAATGATTATGCTTTTTGGCTGTAGTTGATTGCATAAGTTTCTCCCTCAAATTGGGAGTAAAACTCGATATCTAAGATTGCTTCGTGAATCTCTAAAAGTGCTTGAATCGCATCACCCAAACGAAGGTCATTTGACGTAGTGAATCGCTCTGATGCCTCCAATTTCATGTACTCTGGCCTTGCCCTCAACATCCTCAAACTCTCTTCGTACCCTTTGAGCATTGCTAAAATTTGCTCGACAGTCAAAATTTGCTGCATAAATATACGCTCCAAAGAAACTAGGAATTGTGATGCAAGCTATTAGAAGGACTGGGCGTATTTGGAAAGCAAGCCACTGATAATCAGCCTCTAATTTGTACCTATCATTGTCTGTTTTGGTTGACATACATTACTAATCCAGCAGTAAATAACCCAACTCCCAAAGGCGATATACAAGCAGCTATCCCACCAACTAAGGAGAGAGTAGCCACACCGGAATAAAAACAAATCTCAGTCAGTAAGTGCATTTTTCTTTCTCTTGAAATACTCAACAACAACGATAAGAAGCGACTGTCTGACAGTGCTAATCTGTAGGCAATATCTAGATATTTGCTGCTAGATTCATGATTTCTTCTAATGACTTCTGAGCAGTTCGTTGTTTCGGGGTAATCCCCCGTTGGGCTAAAAAATCGTTAGTATCAACTCCTTTGATGGAGTGAGCAGCAGCAGTTAACTCACTTGCCAACTCATCTAAGTAATCTTCTAAGCCATTTCTAATTGTGTTGGAGTGGATGTGAACGAAATTATTAACAACTGATTGTCCACTGATAAATGCCAAGGTGGAAGTTATTTTATCGATGGTCAATGTGTAGTTACCGGCAAACTCAGTCAAAGCATTTAATGCACCATTGATAATTTTTTGTTGTTCTGGGACTGGCAGAGTATTGTTAGTTGATGGCGCAATCGCGGCTATTTCTCCAGTTTGTTCTTGTGAGGCTTTCTGTTTGAGGACTTGTGCCAAAGTTTCAAACTCAGCGAAACTAATCTCTTTGAGGCTGTCAAAATCATCTGGATGCGATTCTTGTAGAGAGAATCTAATAATTTCTTCTGGCATTTCTAGCAGTTCGGAAACTTCTTTGATAGAAACCATATCTAGAGTATTCATGCTGCATTACCTCTGGTTACTTGATGAAATTGGCTAGTAAATTTTGCAGGGCTAAAATCTTCGGGATGCTTTTTGATGTAGTTCTTTACCCGTTCAGTCGATTTGAGATTTTGCATTACTCGACCAATACGGGACAAACACCAAGATTGATACGGTGACAACGGGCAAGAACGGTCTGTACTGCCATCGGCCTTGACTGGGTAGGCTTGGCGATAGCTATCTATGCGGTAAAGAGCTATGCCGTCCCAACTGACTAAAGTTGAACGGGCAATGTTAAGAATTCTTGCGAGTTCAGATTTTGTAACATAACTTTCGCAGAACAAACCAGGGGAGTCTAAATCAAGTCCCCGTGAGGAATTTGACGCTTTCATAGAGCATCTATTGGTTAATGGTCAAATAGTGATTGATAACCAGTAATAGGTACTGGCAGGTGTAACCCAGACATCTGATAGTTATCGCTATCTTGTTGCGCCCACACGCTAGAAGCATTGTTATATAAGCTTTCCCTTCTTCGGTAGACAGGTATTGAATAACGGCACTTGTTGGTTGTCTGTCTTACTAATTTTTATGTTAAGGTATTAAGGTACTAAAGCGCAAGTACTTTAATGCTTTAATATCGATGAAGCTTTTAGCTCCTAATTGTGGCAAAGTTAGGAAAAGGTTCGTTTGTATTTACATGGCTAAAGGTCAAGAAGCTGTACGGGTATATATGTCCCCTGAAAAAAAGAGGGCTTTTAAGGCGGCTTGCGCTGCTAAAGGGTTGGAAATGTCTGAAGTGGCAAACAATTTGATAGATGAATGGCTTAAAGAAAATGCAGTTGCGAGTGTCCAGCAAAGTCAGGCTGGATAAAAGTGCTGTGATATAGAAAACTAAGTGACTTACAAAATGTTTTTACCTGAATATTTGCCAGCTAAATTAAATACTGTTATCGGATTTGAATATGTGCTTAGTATTACTCAATAATATGCTGCCAACCAAACAACATCTCCAACCCAATAAACTCAATGATTTCTATTTATGGCCTTTAATAACTAAAAATTTGAGTCCATAAATGCCAAGAAGTCTGCGAGCTACGAACTCACAGACTTTGACTCAAATTTTTCATTTGAATTTACTACGCAATTTGTGGATTCGGTGCTACGAACACCTACCACACGCACACCCCGCAGGAAAAGACAGAGTGTGAAACCCCCACTGGAGAAGAATCAAGTGGAGCCTTTCCTTAATTATAAATGTCTATTATTTATTTCCAACAGATTCCCAAGAAAAAGGAACAGGCTTTAAAACTTTACCCAAACCACTTGATTCTTGACCATCTACCGCACAAGTTACGCCAACTGTTCTGTAGATAGAAGTTGAACAACAGTCTTTTCTTGGCGAGGGCAATGTCAACCCACCGCCTGGAGAAGGAAATTGAAAAATCTATCAAGTGTTCTACCATCTGCTCAAAACGTACTGCCAGTCGAGAGCATCGAGGAATTTACCAGCCGAATTGAGAAAGAATTTATTGCTAGGAGCGCGATCGCCGTTGAACTCTACAGAGAAAACATCCGCATCATCAGCGACTTAGAAATCAATGCAGGCGGGGAGGTCGCCACCCCAATACATGATGCCCTCAACTGGAAATACACCCGATTTGGGCATCAAGCCAAACCCACACTCCACGCCGCACTGCTGCTCTCGGAAGACGGTAGCCCCTGGCAAGCCAAACTCAGTACACCCAGGACTGACCCGAAAAAAGACAAGATTCAAAAATACGAAACCCCAATTGGCAACGGTTCACGCGCCTATCTCCCCGCCATTAACCAAGAAACTAGACGCTTAATTGCCAATCGCTACAGTGTAGAAGTCCCACCGCCAGGAGAAAGTTTCTGGAACTGGCTAGAACTTCACCCAGAAATCCCGATCGTAATTACAGAAGGCGGTAAAAAATCCTTATGCCTGTTGTCAGAAGGATACGTAGCCATTGCCCTTTATGGCGTTAACGGTGGCTACCGCACCAAAGACTCACTAGGAAACCCCATCTCACCCCACCTCATAAAAGACATAGCGCGATTTGCTGTAAAAGGCAGACACATTACCCTAGCCTTTGACCAGGACACAAACACAGCCACCCAGAAACGGGTGAACGCTGCCATATATCGCTTTAGCCGATTACTGAGTGCCGGAGGCAGCAAAGCTGATATCGCCATCTGGAACGGTCAGCAAGGACAGTGTAAAGGTGTTGATGACCTAATAGTTAACGCTGGGATTACAGCTTGGTCAACAGCTTTAAATCAAGCCCTACCACTAACACACTGGCAGTTGTGGCAACGTTTAGAAAATCGTTTAACTTACGAACCTTCATTACAACTGACCACAGCTGACTTATCCACCTTAGAAATCAAAAACTTACCCCAAGAGGGAATTATTGGCATTGATTCGGGCAAGGGGACAGGTAAGACTAAGTTTATCGCCAAAACCACAGCTCATTCTCAGAAAGTCTTAGCCGCCAGTCACAGAATTGCGCTGGTACAAAATTTATGTGCCAGGGCTAACTTAGATTACCGTGGCGACTTAGATAAATTCAACGGCAATTTTATTAAAGGATCTGCTTATACCCTGAGAATTGGTTTTTGTGTTGATTCGCTCTTAGCCATCGACCCACAAAAATTTGTCGGCTGCGACTTAATCATTGATGAAATTGTCCAGGTAGTGCGTCACTTACTCACCTCTAGCACCTGCGACCAACACGGCAAACGCCCCGCATTACTAGCCAGGTTTGCCGAAATAATTAGAGCCGCCAGGAGGATTATTGCTGCTGATGCTGATTTAAATAACCAGACCCTACACTACCTTAGAGAACTAAGGGGAGATAGTACACCCATTTTCTTAATCCGTAACGACTATCAACCCCAACCGTACCATGTAAGATTTATTCAAGCTAAAGATAAATCTGCGATCGTCAACGATTTAATTACTGATGCCCGTCAACTACAGCCTGGGAAGACGCTGTATGTCACCACAGATAGTAAAGCCACCAGCAAAGCAACAGCGCGACTGCTACTTAAAGCAATTCCAGGAATTAGAATCCTGTTAATTAACTCAGAAACCAGCGGCAATACAGTTGAAAAACGGTTTATGAAAACACCCGATGCTGTATTGGCCGAAGGATTATATGACGTAATTATTTGTACTCCCACAATCGCCACGGGAGTTAGCATTGAACTCAAAGATTTCATTGAAAAAGTCTATGGAATTTTCACCGGGGCATCATCCACCGACGCTGATATGTCCCAATCTTTAATTCGCGTGCGCGACACAGTAGAGCGTGTGGTTTGGTGTGCCGAACGTGGGACAAACTTCTGTAAAATTTCTCGCTCTTGCAATTATCTCGAAATTAAAAACCAATTACAACAAAGAACCGATGCCACCGTTAGCTTAATTCGTTCCAACCTCAGACCTGACGTTGTTGGAGATATTGCTAATTTCGATTGGCAATCAAACCCCCATGTAAATCTCTATGCCCGAATTAGTGCCGAGCAGAATTATTCGATGAGGAATCTAAGAGATGCCTTATTAATTCGGCTCAAACACGAAGGGCATCACATAAAAATTGATGAGCGACAATCCCAGTCAGCAGTCAAAGTTTTGTTAAAGCAAGCCAAAGAAGAAATTCAATTAATTGAAGCTCAAGCTATAGTTGCCGCCGCCGATTTAACTTATGCAGAAGTGGTAGTTTTAGAATCGATTGAATCTATCTCGCCAGAAGATGCACTAGCAGTCACAAAATTCTATCTCAAAGACTTTTACTGTTTAGACGAGCTAACAGTAGAAGATGTGCTTTGGGATAAAAGCGGCCAACGACGCGCTTATCTGCTCAACTTAGAGGCACAACTCAACTGTGAATTATCACTGGACAGAACAGCCAAATCATTAGAAAAACAAGCTAGTTGGAATCAAGGTGTTTGTCCGTGGGATATTTCCGGTACAGCACTGCGGCGAAAAATTCGAGAAGCATTAGGATTAAACGATTTTTTAGATCCTTTAAAAGAATGGAATCTAGCCGACCTGAAACCCTACGCTGATAAAATACGGCAATATGCGCCAGAAGTACTTCAACATCTCAACCGCACCATCAGCGAAAAAATGAGTGACACACAGGTTGTGCATCAGTTGCTCTCCCAGTTCGGAATTAAAATTAAATTTCGTTGGTCAAGGTTTGAGCCGGGTTTTGAGAAGCAAAAAATTAAAGTCTACCGACTTGATGCTCTTGTTTGGCATAGCCTGATGTCCATATTAGCTAAACGTGCCGCACGACGCGAACGCCTTCAAAATCAAGGAGAGTCTGATGGATCAGGTATGTCTTTTAATACTCAAAATAATTTAGGAGATCCAAATCAACATCATGCCAAATCACTTGCAGATAAACTAGTTGGACGTTTTGTGACAGTTCAGGGAGATGATAACCACTTAGAGGTACAGAGTTTGACATTAAACCTCTTGCTCCGATGCAGGAACTTGACCAACAATGCTGTGGTTTTATTGCCGTTCACTGAACTTACACCAGTAGATAGGGACTGAAATAGACCTGATAAATTGTTGCTCTCATATTTGCACTGCCATATTCAAAAGCAGTGCTGGTTCGAGCGTGGCTAATTTGGGGGTAAATGAGCAATCGTGGTGACAGGGCGACTTAATCACCAAGTTACTCATTTCACCTAGCCTTTTAAATTTGGCTGATGTATTCAAGAAGAGAAGGTTCAGCCTTAAACCACTCCCCAGCAAGCTTGATTGCCTGAAACTGTTGATGTAATGCTTGCTCTAATTCAATCGCTTTTGATGCCCCATCCACCTGTACTGACTTGATGAGTTTTAAATGGGCTGGGCTAGATGTTTGTAGTGACTTCATCCTCTGTTCTATATTTTTGGCCCGACCTATTTTAATCGCCTTGCTATCAGAGTTGAGGATAAAATAAACAAAATGAGCAGTTTTAGCTAAATTCTCACCATCAAGGGAAAGTGATCTATTACCAGGAGTTACAATCTTAGTCTCAGGACTTGCCCAAGTCCTGAGCCATGCAGATATTGCATTAATAGTTAAAGACTTTTGAGCTTTGATAGTAATCAATTCTCCATTGATATTGAGCGTAAATTTCTTGCCACCTGCTTTTCCTCTAGATGGGACATTGAGATACTGAGTGTATGTATTCGTATAAGTCTCAGTGTAAGGAACAGAATCTTTGTATCGTGTGACTGTAATTTCCTTGTGCTTTGTTACCCACCTGCCCACAGGATGTTGATAAGGAATATTAAAACGTTTGAGGTCTTCAATTAAAACTTCTACCCATCCCCAGCCTGAATCTGGATTATCTGGATTTCTATCGATGTAAATCACGTACCAGTTTTTCCTAGCCATGAATCCAAGAAATTACAAAGCCTTCAAATTAGTCATTAGTATTTACTTAGTGGTCTAATTTTACGCTGAAAACAGAAAACATTTCAAAGCACCGCAAGAGCATCACTGAATTCTAACTGTGAAAGCCTAGCTACAAAGGTTGAGTTTTTGGCTCGACTTGAGGCGAGGAGCTTGGCTTGGTTTGCTCCTGATTTTTTCTCTTGCCCTTAGTAGTGTTTTTAGGTATGACTTGAACCTCAGTAGTAGCTTGCTCACTAGTAGCCTCGCCCTGGTTTTTATTTTGGCGACGACGACTGCTTTTCTTCAACTCACCGATTAAATATTTGATTCTGGTGCCTGTCAAATTAATCCCCAGACCCTGAAGCATCTCTGAGACTTCATCGTAAGTGTACCCGTACTTGTCAGAGGTCAGTTTCTCGATGTATCTCCGCATCTTGCGAACTGCGTCTCTGTCCGATACATCTTCTCGCTCTTTTGGCTTCTGTTCCTTCAGTAGTGATATAGCCTTATCAATCTTACTTTTAGTGATTACCTCAGACTCCTGATGTTCAGCCATTGTTATCTCATGTAGTGATTGATTAACTACTAATTATCAACTAATTCAAAAAACTTGTACCAATTTATTACTAAAATCCTAAAAAAATTGACTATTGCGGCTACGCTAAACTTAGAATTTATCTAGTGCTTCATTATTAATTATTACGGCGGAGCCGTTGTTATATCCCTCTCCCAGTTGTAGGATTGAGTCAGCCTCACGGCTGCGCCGTGACCTGCCCACCAGCCTCTCGTTGTGCCTCCGTACATACGTAGCACTCGACACCTCGTCTACCCCGCATTTGGGCTAGAAGCAAGCCGTGCCTTTTAGCTACGCTAAACCTCGCTGCGCTCGGACGACAGGCTTGCCAAAGGGGGAAGTATCCCCGCTTTGGAAACCCCCTCAAAGACATCCTCGGTTATGCGCCCTAAGCTCTCAAAAAACCTGCTTCGTACCAAGACATTAGAAGCTCGTGTCAACGCAATTGAACACGAAATGATTAAGTTGAAAGCACAAGAGGCGGGACTAAGCATAGCTGAATTAACTAGACGCAGTGTTTTACTAAAACCACTGCCCAAACGACTGAGCAAAATAACCCTGGCAACATATAAAGAATTAGTCCGCATCGGTAACAATATTAATCAACTCACCAGAGCTACAAACACAGCTATTAAAATGGGACTGCGACCACCAGCAGATCCAGAACAACTAAAACAACTACAAAACCTCCTACAACAAATTGGTCGGGAACTATCCCAAATTGAAACTGAAATTACTGATGATGATGACGTTGGCGATGACGAAGATGCAGAAGACTGGGAGTAAAAATGATTGGCAACCAAACCAAAGGTAAAAGCTTTCGCGGACTCCTTGACTATCTTGAAAACAAAGAGCAGTCATCTTTAATTGGCGGCAATATGTTTGGCACAAATGCCAGAGAACTAGCCAGAGAATTTCGACTGTCTCGACAACTGAACCCAGAAGCTCTAAAAGTAGTTCATCATGTTTCGCTTTCACTAAGCCCAGGCGAACAGTTAGACAATGATACTTGGTGTGAGATAGCCGACAAGTACATGAATGCAATGGGTTACACAGCCAACCAATATGCTATCTACCGCCACAGCGATCGCTCCCACGACCACATACACATTTGCGCCAGTAGAATTAGTTTGGATGACGGCAAGATTACCCGTGATAGCTGGGAGTATGTGCGCTCAGAAAAAATCATTCGTCAGCTAGAACTAGAGTATGGTTTACAGCAGACTATTGGTAGTAAGGAGAAACTTCACCGCGCACCCAGTATAGGGCAACAGCAACGTGTAGAAAGAGAGCAACTGGAGTACGAGCATGGTTTGAGAAACACGCCGCCACAACAGCCAATCAAGACCCAGTTAATTGAACTAATCGACCGCGCCACAGTAGATAAACCCACCATGCCCCAACTGATGGAACGATTGCAACTGTTGGGTGTAGAAGTTCGTCACGGGCTAACACGCAACAGTAAAAGTAAAGGCATCTCTTACTCGTGGAATGACCAGAAATTTAGCGGTACTTCCTTGGGGCCTGCCTATACCTTCCCAGGACTACAGAAGCATAAACGAATTGACTACCAGCCACAACGCGATGATCTGCACATTGAGCAACTGCTATTAAATCCCGTGAAACCGACATCAATGGAGCAGGTGCAAAAGCTTCTAATTGAGATTGAACAGAAACAACAACCGCCGCAGTTTGTACCCCCAGCAGAGGATGAGAGCCTGTGGCCTGCCTTAGAAAATTATCTGATGACGCAACGCGGCATAACCAATTTCCTTGTGCAACCATTACATCGGCAGGGGTTGGGTTATATAGATCAACAGCGAAAAATTGTCTTTATCAAGCGGGGTCTAGATGGTGAAAAATCAGGCGCACTGGTTTGGGATACCGCACGCCTTGACAATCGGTGCATGGAGTACCCTGAAAACAGCGATCGCCAAAAGGGATGGTTTCATTTCAAATTGGGTGGAGAGGCAGAGGATAAAATTGAGAGAGTATTCTTGTGTGACTCCCCCATTGATGCGCTGTCCTTGGCAGAGATTGACTCTAATGGACACAAAGGGCAACCACCAGTTAGAACAATGTACATGGCAGTGGATAGCGCTGATGACTTGCCATTTGAACTCCTCAGAAATATCAACAGGATTGGGCTGGCATTTAATAATGATTCGCAGGGAAATGAAACATCTCTTGTCGTTCAGGAAAAGTTACCCCAGGCTAAAAGAATTGCACCTAGTGGGCTAACTTGGAATGAGATTCTTATTGAACAGCAGCAGCAACAGAAGCAAGAGGAGCAAGAGCAAAAGCAACGCTCTAGGGGTTTTAGTCGATGATTTCATGTTGACCCTCAGAACTCGTGACCGCTTCGCTCTCGGAGTCGGTGGCTCTTACGGGCATGAAGTTTATGGTTGGGCCGACTAGATCCTGCAAGCCCGCAAGAGCCACTCCGCTGCGCCGACTCCGAGCCACGAGTTCTTAAATCGTGGTTTTTATGCTTAATACAGTACCTTGAAGGTGGAAAACTACATAACCAGCGGCTAGCATAATTTAAATATTCTATAGTAACACAACAATTGGTGTCAATTATGCAGCTAGAGGCAATTACTGATCTTGTGGTTTCTGTGCCCATTATCTCAAGGCAGTCGCTACAAGTCGGTCAACCCAATAGCGAAATCCCTGTGTCAGTCAACCCGACTGGGGAGGCGATTCCCCAACGTGACTCAATAAAATTGCGGGACTATCAACAACTTGCTATTGCAGAAGTTTACGCTTTTTTTCGCACAGGTATCAAAGCCGTCTTGCTCTATGCACCCACAGGAGCAGGCAAAACAGTACTGGCAGCAAAAATGATTGTTGATGCAGTTAAGAAAGGTCGCAGAGTCCTGTTCCTTGTCCATAGAGCCAAACTGGTGAAGCAGACAGTCAAAACCCTACACCGTCACGGCATTGAACCGAGCGTGATCTGGGCTGGGTGGCACGAATTACCAGACTACTCAAAGCTAGTACAAGTGGCAATGGTACAGACTTTACAGAATCGAGAACTACCACCTGATATCGGCTTAGTCATTGCCGATGAAGTACATACTACAGCTTTTTACAAGTTATACAGTGAAAAAGTAGTACCCACCTATGGCGGCAACATACTAGCTATATCTAAGTGCTTTTTTGTGGGACTGTCCGCATCTCCTTGGCGCACCAAAGCTACAGAAGGATATTGCCATCTATTCCAAGCCATTGTCCGCGCACCATACCCCCAAGAATTGATACTCATGGGATACCTGGTACGAAGTAGGCAGTTTGGCTATGATGGGCTAATCGATTTTAAAAAGCTGGACACTGGCGGCAATGGCGACTTTACCCAAAAATCAATGGAAAGTGTCTGCACAGAAGTTTACAACGATGAAGTTGTTTTGCGCTATCTGGAAATTTGTCCAGAACGCAAAGCGATTGTATTCTGCGCTGGTGTCAAACAAGCTTTAGATATCACTGCCAAGTTTCGCGCTCGTGGAAAAAGGGCTGAGTGCATCATTGAAGCAACACCGGAAAAAGAACGGGATGCCATCTTTGAAAGATTTCATGATAGTACAACACATATTCTCATCTCAGTCAACGTCCTTTGTGAGGGTTTTGACGAACCGACCGTTGGGGCGGTGATGCTTGCTAGACCGACCAAAAGTCGCGCCTTATTAGTGCAAATGTGCGGTAGGGGACTGAGGCTATCACAGGGCAAGTCGGATTGCTATTTTCTGGACTTTGCCGAGAATTTTAAACGCCTGGGACTGCACACCAAACGATTTACAACTCCTTTGTGTCCCAGAGGCTCAAGGGAAGTTGTTAAAGAAGAAGAAATTGAACTAAAAACTTGCCCCAGTTGTGGTGAAATCATTCCAGCGATGCTTGGGGTCTGTCCTAATTGCGGTTACATATTTCCCCAAAAAGCTAAAAATCCTCCACCACCCAGACCTTTTGGTGAAATCCTCAGCCCGGAACAAGAGAAACAAGCCAAGTACCTCCGCAAGTACTTTTACAATGCCTACTGGAAAGAAAAAAAAGGTCTATTAGATGTAGATGCAACTTTTAGTAAGCGATTTGGATACCAGCTACCCAACTCTTGGTGCATGGATGCTATATTCCAGGGCGATACTAGCTTGATGCGCTATCATCAACAGCTTTATATACGATTTTTACGACTTGAGTGCAGTAACACAGATAATCACTCTAACACCGAGTGGATCTCTTTGATGATGTATCGGGAATTTGGCTCAAAACCAAATCTAGGATACCAGCCGTGGTGGTCAATTCTGGGTATTCCTAGACCCATAAAGGATTTAGAGGAAATCAAACTACTTTACCGCAAAGCGTGTGAATTATACGCAAACTCAACCTATGGGCGAGAGATGTTAGAGTTACTTTCTTTAGCGATGTGTGAAGCACTGGACATGACAATCAAACCGGGAGTTGTTGTCACCTGGACTGATTGTCCTGGCTATCTGGAATGGATGCAGCCTTTTAGAGTGATACGTGTAGATGCCCTAACAGAGCAGGCTGAGATTGAGGGCATACATCACAGAGTACCAATCAGTCAACTGTTGGTTGCTTGATAAAGCCTGCAACGCCAGAAACAAAAGTAAGCAGGGTAATTAGAGATAAAACTTGGTACGAATTGTATATTGGTGGTGAGATTTACCCAAAACAAAAATAAACATTGCCATTTGACATATTACCGCTATCTTTAGTTGTAACGGTGCAGTAAACCAACTCACTTATGAGCCGAATCATCGCAGTTTTTAATCAGGCGGGAGGTGTTGCCAAAACCACCCTTACCCAAAACCTGGGCTACCAAATAGCGCAATTGGGTCGGAGCGTTCTGCTCATCGACATAGACCCCCAAGCCAGCTTAACCATTTTTATGGGCAAGGTTCCAAGAGAGATAGAGCAAACCGTCAACAATGCCATTGTGGATGAACAACCCTTGCCAATTCATGAGGGGATTCATGGCATGGATTTAGCCCCGGCTAACATCTCTCTTGCTACGGCAGAAATGCAATTGGTTAATGCTTCCATGCGGGATTTCCGCCTCAGAGAAGCCATCGAACCAATCCAAGAGAATTACGATTTCATCCTTATAGATTGCCCTCCCAGCTTAGGTTTACTCTCTTACATCTCCCTTGTAGCTGCTACCCATGTTCTCGTTCCCCTAGAAACCCATTTCAAAGCCTTTGAGGGAACAGGCGAATTACTAAAAACGGTCGCTACAGTACGCAATAAACCCAACCGCAAACTACAAATAGCTGGGTTTGTACCCACAAAATACGATGCCCGGAACTCCCAGGACACTCGTACCCTAGCAGCCATCACCGAACAACTAGCCAGCGCCGGAACTGTCTTTGCCCCCATTCCTCGCTCCACTGCTTTTGTTGATGCTTCAGAAGAACGAATGCCCCTTGCAGTTTACGAACCTAAGCACCCATCTGTCGCCATCTTGAAAAAAATAGCCGTTAGTTTAGAATCCTTAAAATGAGACGCACTACTAAAGCCAGCCAGCCCCTCAAAAGCAAAATTGAAGTACCTTGGGACACCACAGGCGTTATTAATGCCGATTCTCAAGTGACCATCTCATTAGACCAGATTTCTCTGCCGCCGAATCAACCGCGCCGTTATTTTGACCCGGAAGCATTAAAGCAGTTAACCGAGTCGATAAAGCAGCATGGCATCCTGCAACCTCTGTTGGTGCGTCCACTAGGCTCTGGGAAATACGAAGTAGTAGCAGGAGAACGACGCTACAGGTCGGGAATTGAAGCCAAACTTGAAGCTGCACCTGTGGTTGTGCGTGAGCTATCTGATGACCAAGCGTTTCAGTTGGCTTTGATAGAAAACTTGCTGCGAGAAGACCTTAACCCAGTCGAAGAAACTGAAGGCATACTGCAACTGCTGGCTCTCAAACTGAGTCGAAGTGTTGAGGAGATACCGCCATTACTGTATCGTCTACAACGCCTACAGAACAAAGCATCTACAGTTACCCATAACGTTATGGGCGCACCCGATAGCGAAGGTGATGAACCTACCCATAACGTTATGGGCGAAACCGAAACAGATAATTCCGACCTCAACCAGGAGCAGCCATTAAACCCAGACCTAAAAATCGTTAAAGAAGTGTTTGATGGCTTGGGGTTAATGACCTGGGAATCTTTCGTCAAGAATCGCCTGCCCTTGTTAAACCTCCCAGAAGATATCCTTGATGCGCTAAGGGAAGGCTCACTTGAGTACACCAAAGCTAAAGCCATCGCCCAAATTCAGAAATTAGATGAGCGCATTGCCTTTTTAGAACAAGCTATTGCTCAAAACTGGTCTTTAAGTGAAATCAGACAGCGCATTAGTGAGAAGAAAGCCGCAGCCTCTACCACAAACACCGAGTCTAACAATTACAAAGAACGTTTTACTACTGCGACTACTAAACTCAGAAAATCGCGCATTTGGTCAGACCCCAAAAAGCGCAAGCAAATAGAAAAACTACTTGTACAACTGGAGACGCTGACAAATGTTGAGTAACCTTACAGACATAGCAGCCTCCATCTCCCTCTGCCTTCTCGATCATGGCTCATGTTAGGCTAGTGTTGATCTTATCTTAGACGTACTTGAGTTCCATGACCGTTGTTCAGTCAGCGCAGCCCGACCGCAGCGAGATTACGGTGACATTGAAGCGGCTAGTTACTCTTTTAGAAGAGAATGAGACGGATGAGTACGGGATTTTACAGCCAAGTTAGTATCCCGGCTGAACCCCATACAGGGCTGGAGCTAATGAATAATTCTCTCAAAGAACCAGACCACTGACGCTGAGTGTCTACCAAATCAATGCCTCTTGTGTCAATTCTACTTCTGGATGATACTGTGGAGCTTCTACGCGATCAGACATCCCATAATCTCGTATCACACGCACTTCTCGATATCTGCTTCGATTTCCGCTAACTAATAACTGATCTTTAGCGACACTAGCAGCGTCTATATCAGTCCAGCCCGTCATCTGTAGGAATTTTCCAGGTTGGTAAATACTTTCAAATATTTCCTCTGATACAAAGCCTGTTGATTCTCTAATTTTTTCAGAACTATGTAGTGTTGACTCTTCTTGCCAAGCTTCTGCAATGACAACGGTTTTTGCTTCTCCCGTTTCTGTTTCATCAAAACGCTGTTCTTGCACTTTATGTCCTAGAGGTGGTTGTGTGTCGCTAAACACTTCGCCAACTCGGAGATGGTAATTGACTAAAATTGTGGAACGCGCCTTATCTTGAACATTGTGATGAAGGGTGTGTGTGCGCCAACGAATAAGACTTTTTTCATCTCGCCAAGTTGAGAGTGAGAGGATTTTACCCCTATGCTTTGTGCTTGAAAAACGCTCGTTATCAATGAAGCCATCAATTTTTTCAAGCTCCGGTCTTAGCAGCTTTGCTAGACTGAGATACTCCTCCCACTGCTCAGTTTTCGGTTTCACTTCAAAGATAACGACGAACATAGTTGCTTGTATTGTAAGTTTTCTAGAACAGATCGTAACCGTTCACCTCACGCTCATTTCACCCCTATTAGCCGGAATTGACACATTTCACAATTCATCTGCACAAGTCCTTGCTGAGTTTCAATTTCTCGCTCTCGTAGTACCGAGAATAGTTGAGGATGCAGACCCATTTCAGGCAGACAAATCATGGAAATATCTGGGTATTGCTCCTGCTGTTGGGCAGTACTCTTAATAATTTTTTTCATTAAAGTACCAGTAAACAGGAAGTATGGCAGGACAATGATGCGTTTAGGCTGGTAAAAGCGGGCCCGACGGAAGCCTTCTTCTAACCAGGGATGGGTAATGCCGATGAAGCAGGTTTCAACCGTGGAGTAGCCGCTTCCTTCCCAAAGGATGCGAGCTATTTTGTAAACATCCCCGTTGGCATCGGGGTCACTAGAACCACAACCGACAAAGAGGAGAACGGTGTCAGATCGAGAAATTTGTTTGGGGTTGTATTCAGGGTAGTCAAGTTGTGCTAAACGCGATCGCCACAATTCTATAATTCTAGAGGTAATCCCAAAATGACGCCCATAGTGAAACTTTAACTGCGGATACCTAGCCCTAGCACGGTCTAGCTCATTTGTGACATCTTTATTGTGTCGTGCAGCAAATAGCAGCATTGGCAACACTGAGAGTTCAACGTAGCTTCTTTCCACGCACTGCTCTACTCCTTCCTGAATTGTCGGGCCAGTAAGTTCCAGAAAACAAGGCACAACTGGACGCGACGGATCTAAAGCTTCATAGGCAGCGGCAAAATTTAACAAAGCTTGCCTTCCTTCTGCATCTCTAGTGCCATGACCAATCATCAATAAAGGACGCTGTATGGGTAAGGGTGGCAATTCCAAGGTTTGGGCAGTTAGGTACTCCATCTGAGTCAGACTTGTGGTGTGGAAAATAGGCATTCTGAGTTCTAGCTCCTTTGCCATTCAACGTAGGAAATAAAGTGAGCAAGTAACAGATAAGCGTTCTGGCTTACGGAATTTTAGATATTGGACGAGTTGATAAAGCCGTGAGTCTCCATGCACTTCTCTAACTGTAGCTCCAGCCACCAGTAGAATGAGGCCCATCCTCTCCAGTTGCTCCATGCCTCAGCCAAACTTCGCACTTCAACCTCAGATGCAGTTCGCCCTAAACCATAGGCTCGACCAATAATGGCACGTAACCCAAGATCAGCAGCTGGGATAATATCCGGAGCGCCTAGTCCGCGCATTAATACATATTCTGCTGTCCAGCGTCCAACACCTTTGAACCCCGTTAAGGTAGCCATAGCTTCATCGTATGGTAAGGTACGCAATGCCTCAAGGTTTAATCTGCCACTCTCCACCGCGCGAGAAAGACTGATTAAGTAGGTGGCTTTCTGAGAGCTAAATTGACAAGCTCTTAGCATCTGCTTATCCAAAGCTGCCACATCTTGCACTCGTGGCAGTATTGGATATTCACGGTTACCAACACACAAGCGTTGCCCACACAAATTGACCAACGCTAGTTTTAGCTTGTAGGCGAAAGCAACATTTATCTGCTGACCAATTATTGCCCAAAGAAGAGACTCATACGGGTCAGCAATAAGAACAGGGCGAAGCCCATAAAAGCGTTCCAAAAGATTTCTAAATACGAGATCTTGTGAACACGAAGCCTTAAAAAGTGCTAAGTCCTCGTCTAGTGAAAAGATCCTCCGAACTAATTGGGCAACGTGTGCTGTGGCTACAGAGTTAACTTGGCGGCCGTATATCTCCAGTGTTAAATGTGGAACTTCTACTGTACCCGTTGAGCGTATGGAGATGAGCATGTCACTTCCGTTAATCGTCACTGCCCGGCAGTAGGTTCCATCCTCGCTGATGTTCTCTAACACAGCCGAAGGCGAGGTACGCAAATATGTTAAGGCTTGGTCAAAGTTATATGGGGCTACGGGGAGCAACTCGACTTGAACCCTCTGCATGATCACTAACCCTCCTCGCTTAGTTGGGGTATTGGGCGACATACCTTACAGGAGCGATATCCCGTAGCCATTGCTTCCTGGATTGACCGAAAGTAAATTATATTTTGCTCTTTAGCTTGTTTGCACAAGTAACAAATAGGAAGACAAAAGATATTTGTATTTCGGTCGCCACGGTAATACAGTCTCCGGTGCTTCAAGTCATACAAGTATGGTAGATCTACTCCCTCGTGTGCCAATAACCGCTCCTTGAGCGTCCCCACGCCACCTGAGTAAGCGCCCAGTTGACCATCTGAGCAAACAACTCGGTGGCAAGGGATGATAAATGGTAAGGGATTGCGGGCCAATGCTGTGCCCACTGCTCGGTTAGCCCTTGGATGTCCAATTTCGCGTGCTACCCAGGCATAAGACCGCACCTCACCTCGTGGAATCTCCAATATTTGCTCCAGCACCTTACGTTGAAAGAAAGTGAGGCTTGATAAGTCCATTGGAATTAAATCAGGAGTTTGTCCCTGGATTGCATCTAGAATCCACTGAGCTAGACGTGCAGGCAGAACTGGCTCCCGTACTGGCAGCATCTTTAGTATTTGTCGGGCTTTGTCCAGAAACATTGCCTCCTCTTTGGCAGAGATTAGGCACAGTACCTCACCGTCATAGGCTGCAAACAAGCAACCTACAGGCGTTTCGAGAGGTGCATAACTCAAGATGCGTGTTGCTACAGTTCTTCTCGATTTATAACCGCTAACAAGCGCATTCTTTTGCAGCAATGACATACCCTAGTATCCTTTAGTTTTTTACAAAGTTCCACTGGTCAAGCATCCGCTTGACGAGCTAGTAACTCTAGCGGATTTGGCAAAACTGGCTAATATGTATCACAATTTCACCATAATCTGGAATCCAGGCTAACCATTGCTCGTTTGAATGTTGGCAGAGTAGAAGTGCTTCATCAAAACTAAAGGGGCTGGGAAGTTCTAGTAGTTGCACCCAGGTAAAAGCGTGGAACTTCTGGTGAGACTGTTCTAGGTAATGCTCAGTTGACCAGCTTAGGGTATCCAATGGCAAGCAGACGGCAAACTCTGGTTTATGGAGTTCAAATTTCATGGTTTTGTTTCCTGCGTAACTAGTGGTCTGCTAAGCCAACGCAAGCGTGGAGGCAAGCTGGGGGAGCGAGGGAAGTGAAGAGTTATTGTTCAATAATTCTCTTTCTTCCCCACCTTGTCTCCACTAAACTCATGATTCTCTCTGTTTACCTGAATCGACTGAGCTACGCCATCCCATAGAGAATAGCGTACTTTGAGAGCGCTGTGAGCAGAGTGGAAAGCTTGTTCCCACTTCAAAGGGTCATTACCACAAAGATTTTTTAAGAGTTTCTGCCCCATTGGGACATGCTGATCCTCGTCAAGAAAAGTGTGTCGGTCGAGGTAAAGTTGCAAGGAATTGCAGGTGAATACATGAGAACTTTCCAAACTGCCAAGGATTTGCCTAAACATAGCAGGAACGATGTCCTCTCGGCCTAGTAGAAAAGCCGCCGCAATTTCATGGGTTGACTTGCTTACAGTGGTTAAGGTGGAAAATACAAAGTTTTTTGTAGATTCGGGTATGGAAAGAGGGGCTAGAGCTTGCTCAGCAGAAAAACCTTGTCGAAGAGAGTAAATAAACTTTCGGATTGAACTGCTATCAGCCCCAATCTCTTCCATAGCAGTGAGATAGAGATCAAAATGACTTGTGTAACGCTCTGGGGTGACTTCATCAGTTTCTTCAGCTAGAACAATCTCGTTAACCATCCTTGCTGAATTAATGTCTATCGGTGGAAGCCACGGCACATCTAAGCAAGTTACTCGGCGTTGAAGAGTTTTAATAAGTGACATAAAATCCCAAACAGCAAATATGTGGGATTCCATAAATATCCGCAGAGATGTCATATCTCCCAATTGTTTGTAAACTGGGTGATTTAGAAGATCAGTACGGGTGGATTCAATTTTTTCTACAAGCAGAATGTAAGGATCTATTTCTTCCAATATGGCTAGCTTGCTATTTTCTCCGCTGGTTTTTTTTTGAAATGATTTCATCTATATAACCTTCTGCATTTTTTATTTGAATTGAGATGTTTCCAAAAAGTCAAACCAATACTTGATAGCATGAGATAAAAAGACAATTTTTTTACCCATCGGCTATTACAATTTCTGTACCATTAGCAGCAGTGTTATCAGTTCAGATCTAATCTTTATATAAGTCTTTCATTGTTTGATAGTGGAGTAAGCCAGCCTAGGCATCCACATGCAATCATGATTGAACCAAATATGATTATTACTACTTCAATACCTTGGCTTTTAATGAGGAAACTGCCAGCAATAGTTGCTATAGGTATCGCAGCATAAGCAATGAGTCTTGTAATTGAAACGACTCTTCCTAACAAGTTAATATCAACTACTTTTTGCCTCAATGTAAAGTAGGTAACGGCAATAATCGAGTTCAAGCCAAGAACAAAGCCCCAACTGATAGAAAACTGTAACCAGTTTTTTGAGAGAGTGATAAGTAATCCAGAAATACCTGATAAGATTGAGCAAATCAAAATAAGTCTGCCTTCAGATACTAACTTAGTAAGCTTGGGTGTACAGAGAGAGCCAATTATTGCTCCTATGCCACCTAGAGAAAGAGCAATGCCAAGCTGGCTATTAGTGACTTTTAAAGTATCCTTTAGAAAGAAAAATAAATTACCTTCAAATATATGTATGGCAAAATTCTCAAAAAAGAAAAGTAAACAAGCATATTTAATAATTTGATTTCTTCCTGTTTCATAAAAACCCTCACGAATATCTTTAAGAATTGATTGATTATGATTTTTGGAAATTTGTCTTTGTTGATAGCGAATTTGAAAGATTATCAAAAATGATATTAAAAAAGAAATAGCATTAAGATATATTGTGTTTACTGCTCCAATACTAGCAACTAGTACGCCTGCAAATAGAGGTCCAATTATAGTGATTAAGCTTTCGGCACTTGAAATGTAGGAGTTAGCTTTTGAAAGCTCATTTTGCTTTACAATCTCTGGAATAATCGAGTTAAAACTTGGATGAGACATACAATCTATACTTGCAATAATCAAGACTAGTGGCAGCAGTGCGATTGAAAAATTTGAACTAGATAGTAGCCCTAGTGCAAAAACAAAAATTGTTGACAATAGGTCTCCTAATAACAAAACTGCTTTTTTGTGGTATCGATCAGCGATAGCTCCTCCAAATGGTGTAACGAAAAGATAGGGAGCAAATGTAGTTGCATAAACTGCTCCCATAGCAACTACGTCTTTGGTGTTTTGATAAACAAGCAACGGCAATGCCACTTTGTATAGCCAATCCCCCCCTTGAGATAGGAAAAAGGCAAGCATAAGCTTTCTAAAATTACTGTTGATCATATAAAAACTGGTGTTGCTGAATAAAAACACGAATTATGTGATTGGGCATTTGAGTAGCATCCATACAGAAAGTTACGCTTGTTGGTAAATCTCAAAAAATTTTCAGCGCAGAAAAGCTTTCCTTGCCTAAGTTTCAGCCTTAGTGTAAGTTTCTGTACGACTGCTACTTTGATGCCGATTACGGAGGCTCCGACGTCCAAAAACTACTTTGCTGAACAAAGTGGACAGTCTTCATGCTTTTCCCATTCTTCAGCCATATTCGGCTGCATAGTGTCAAAGGGAATCTCTATTAGCTTGCCTAAAGATATAGGTGTTGCAATTCCAGTTCTCAGCTTTAAAAAATCAGTTAACATGTTCCCTGCTAGCACTGAAACGAATGTAACTATTGCTGGCGCTGGTGTTAAACTCGAAAAGTCGGTTGATAAATCTTTTTCGATTAATTTGTAAGTAAAGTCGTCATTATCTTGTACGGTTTTTGTCCAGCACTCTGTACAACCAGTTACACCAGGAATTACAGTACAGAAAATAGCTCGCTGCACATCTATACCACCATGTATATAAGGAACATTTTCTTGCACACAAGCCTCATTTAACCACTTCTGAATAAACATTGTTGGCTTATCTGCAACACAGATAACTATGTCTCTATCGCGAATAAGTTCTTTAACATCTTCGGTGGAAGATATCTTCTTTTCAATGAATCTTACTTTGTGTTCTTTGTAAAATTGCTCTATTCTTTCTTTGGCAGCAACTACTTTATTCTTTCCAATATCACTTTCTGAGTACAAAATTTGTCTATTCAAGTTAGACAGTTCTACTTTGTCAAAATCGACAGCAACGATATCTTTAACTCCAAGCGCTACTAAGTCATAAATAATGTGCGTTCCAAGCCCTCCCAAACCTAATAGCGTGACCTTAGTTTCCTGTAATCTTTTCTGGTAATCATATTTGTTGTCATTAATCTTGCAGAATGCTCCGAAGAAATTTATGTTTCTACTCCACCTGACCGCATCATATTCGGTAAGTGTTTCTTGATAGGTGATATTTGCATCTTCTATCAATTTTATTTCATCCATATCATTCAACACATTGAAAATTTCTTCCTGGCTTGTAGAAGAATTTTCTGCTAACACTTTTGAGACTAAATCTTCTACTGTGTTTTTACCATTCATTTTCTTCAATAAAGAAGTCACTAACTCATTTTCATCATCTACTTCAATAATTTTACCTCCCGCTCTGAAGCAGACCATTTTTTCAAAAATGTATTGATCAATTGATGGTTTCACTAGTGGTCTTAAACTATTCTTCATTTATTTACCTCAGTAGCTATTAATTTTATGTCTAGTCGAATCCTGAAATACTTAGTGTTAACTCTTTCGTTTGAAAGAGTTGTTTAAATCTGTGCCGCTATTAATAACGGCACAGTATTTTAGCTAATTAGCCTACAGCAGAGCGACCTGCAAATGTTGCTTTGTGAATACGTACTTTCATGTTTGACTCCTTTGTATTGTCAGTAGCAAAAAAAAGCTACTTGTTTTATGTTGACAGCTAAAATTTGTGCCGCTATTAATAACGGCACAGTATTTTAGCTAATTAGCCTACAGCAGAGCGACCTGCAAATGTTGCTTTGTGAATACGTACTTTCATGTTTGACTCCTTTGTATTGTCAGTAGCAAAAAAAAGCTACTTGTTTTATGTTGACAGCTAAAATTTGTGTCGCTATTAATAGCGGCATAGTATTTTAGCTAATTAGCCTACAGCAGAGCGACCTGCAAATGTTGCTTTGTGAATACGTACTTTCATGTTTGACTCCTTTGTATTGTCAGTAGCAAAAAAAAGCTACTTGTTTTATGTTGACACTCAATATTTTTATATATTAATAGCTGAATTGTCTATACATAAAAACTCAGTTTAATTCAGATTTATATAAATATATTTTTGAAGTATCTTGATCTGATTGGCTACAGTGTAGAAAGCATAAACAATGCAACCTTGTTTACGCTTTCTACAAAGTAAATAATTCTAACATTCTGTGACGGATCTCTCGGTACCAGCCAGTCTCATTGATCTATTTATTTATGAGCAGCCTTGGTGATAACTATCTAGCTGTAAATGAATTCTTACGCTTCTGGAACACAAGCATTTTCTCCAGGTTTGCCTGAACAGCGAACAATATTTCTATTAGTTCCTCATATGTGCTGTTCTCTAAAGCTGTCAGTATTGTTGGTTTAGCTCCTGCTGACTTTTGAGTTTTTTGGACTTCTCTAAATTGTGCTCGCCGCTCTAGTGCTGCCCGAAAATTTGTCTTACTAACCTTTTCCTCTAGCGTTTCTGAAAGTAGCTTCCATACATTGGGACCAACATCCTGCTTTAGGTAGCTAGGAGTGTAGCAATAGTTGGAAGCCTTTGCCATTTCCTCATAGGTCTGACCTTGCCAAGCTCCCCGCAGAACAAATTTTTCCACATCCTTTAAATGTCTTTTTGTCTTTGCGAGAACATTTGCATCTAACACCTTAAATACTTCTTCAAAGTCCATAGCTTGTTATCACTTGTTTCCATACAATAGAGTCCTGCTAGCATTTGTGTTTTTTACCAGAGATTTTCTTACCCAATAGTGTTTTAGGCTTGTTACTTCATGGTTAAGGGAGCTTATATAAATTAATCAGTATCAAGCTAGTAACTTTACGCATATTCCTATATAATCTTTACAAAAGTACACAATGAAGCAAATTCTAGCGTGTATTTTTACGCTTTTAAATTTAGTTTTTAACCATAAACAAAACTGAAGAGTAAAAAAGGATATGAACTAATTCGAGCGTTACCTGGCGCTAGAACCCAATGACTGAAACAGCTTTTCGCTTCTGCTCTGGCGTGACCTCTAGATATCGCTGCAACGTCCCCAGGTCGCTGTGACCAGAAATTTCTTGAATGGTTCTCAAAGGTATCCCGGCGTTGGACATCTGCGTGAGAGCCGTTCGCCTAAACGAATGGGTGCTGACTCCTTCTACCCCAATCCGCTTGCAGGCATCTCTTAGAATTTTGTCTGCCATGAATCGGGTCAGACGTTCAGTTACACCGCGCATACCTGGGAACATTACCCCGATTTTCGGTTGGTAATCAGCCAGTATTGCAGATAGTGCTGGTGGAATGTCTACAATCCGTGTTTTGTACTTGCCTTTCGTGGTACATTTTCGGAAAGTGATGGTTCCTGATTTGATATCAGTCTTTTTGAGGGCCAACGCTTCTGATACGCGACAACCAGTAAACAGGCAGATGCCAAACAGAGCGCGATCGCGTGGGCTGAGAAATCCCTCGGTGAACAATCGCCTCAATTCGTCTTGGGTTAATATTTTGCCTTGTCCGTTGCCGTCTACTTTCATTTTTGTGCCGTTTCGGGGATTACACGTTTGCATGAAAACGTGTAATTGATGACCCAAAGTATTGTAACTCCGTTAGCGTCACTACCGTGATCGCTCCTCATCAATTCCAACTTATCAATCGCAATCGCTACAACCCTCATGATGGCGTTGGCTGATAAAACCTGCTTATGATTGCAACGCGATGACCACTTGCAGGTATAATCTAGCCACCCTTGAACGCTTGCTTCACACCTTGTACCATGAACTCATCTAGGGTCAAATTCAACAACTCCCCAGCATGGATGCCACCCACAAAGCCCAGGTCATCGATAACGATAAAAAACTCCTCTCAGCAATGAAAACCAATAACGTGGAACTTTTGGATCAACTGCTTCACGATGAGCTTCTGTTTAACGGGCCTAGTGGCGAAACGGCAACCAAAGCGATGGATCTGGAAAATTACCGTTCGGGAAACATCAACCTGCATACAGTTGAATCAAGTGATCTAATGCTAAACATGGTCGCAGACGACGTTGTTGTTGCCGTCACGGTAGAGATACTAGGAAACTATTTAGGGCAAGAAATTGATGGCAAATTCCGCTATCTCAGGGTTTGGAAGCTATTTGAAAACAACTGGAAAGTGATTGCAGGAAGTGTGGTTACGTTAAACACTGGCAACTGAAGACTGCCAGAGCTTTTCTCCCTTCTCTGTTTGGTATCTCGGCTCAATACCTAGATGATATTTTATTCACTCACTACCGTTGCTGTACCCTTTGGTGCTGTGTCAACAATTGCCAAAATTTTAGGAATCAGCACTTGTATATCTGCTAATCGATTTGATGGCACTTGCAACACCAAAACAGCTAAATCTAGAACTGTCAAATTTTGCTGAAACGGTATCTGCCGATCCACCGTGATAAACACATCAAACTCAATTTCAGCTAAACGCAAGAGTTCTCCATCGGGGATGCCAGCCCAACCCATTTGCGGCACTGTTTTTACACTGTGGAGAGACAACTGCCTTGCCAGTCTTCGGTCAATACACTCGTCAATCAAAATATTCACACTATGCAACCAGCTTCACAATCTGCGCTTGTGCGGCTTCCAGAAAAGCAATCACCTGTTCTCGCTTCACTGTAGGAAATCCGTCTAGAAAATCATCAATGGACTCTCCCGCCTTCAAATAATCCAGCAGGGTTTGCACAGGCACTCGCGTTCCGGCGAAGACTGGCGTACCACTCATCACATCTGGCGATGCGGTAATGATTGCTGACTGACTCATTATCCCCCTTATAAAAGCATAGAATGGCTATCTCATTCTAATAAACTGCCCTGACTCTTGTGGTAGTGACAGATCACGCCTGCCTTTGATGTGTTGTGCTACCACCAACCACAATTGAGATAACACCCGCTCTATATCTGGGTTGAGGCGAGAGTAAGTTACCAAAGTAAGTTGCTTTAGTCTACTAATAATCTACAAGTATATTAAAGCAAGCAACTTATTTAAATAATTATCTGACTGTACCTTAATTTATCTGCTGCTGTAATTTACTGGCATTACGTATAGCTCAAAACTGCTTACGTTATTTCGTCTAGGTCAGATACCCTTTGCTGTTTAGACACTTAAAGTCAGATAATTTTTAAATTTAGTAACTTACTTTAATTTTCTTAACTTGATGCAGTAAGCTGCCAAAGCAAAATAGTAAATTACTATTAACACAACAGTATATTACTTTAATTTGTTTTAAATTTAATGTAACTGACTTTAAATTACTAATACAGATATAGCAGTATATGGCTACTAAAGACTGGTTAGACAATCACGCTAAAGTGACGGCATATTTTGACTTCAGCCTCTACGCTAGTTTAGAGAAATGGATGAAAACACACAAAATAAAAAAAGCGTCTCAAGCTCTCACAATTATACTTGAGCATTATTTAGAGGGCAATATTCCGATTGAAGTGATGCCAGAGAATCTTGAACAAGAGGTGAAACAGCTTAAGGTAAAAACCACCGAAATCGATGGTCTAGAGGCAGCCGTAGCCGAGCAGCAAAGGGAATTCAATGATGAGATAAACTCGCTCAGAACAGAAATAGATGGACTGCGGCAAGCGTTAATAAACGCGGGGTTATCATCTCTCAGAGAGAAGGTAGAGGACATCCCTAGAGGCAAAATCAAATTCTCACATTCTGATCATGATGCTAAACAGGGGCTAACCAAGACTGACCTGTGTGAGCGGATAAACATCAACGGCAGTCAAATCAATCAATGGGCTACGATGCTTAACCTTGACCCTGATGAATACCTGTTTGAGTTGACTGGCTGGAAGAAACCGCTTAATGCTCGGCGATACTTCCCGGTGTTGGAGAACGAGCAAAAGCTTGGGGCAAAAGCTAGCCAGTAGTCCCGCTTGCCCAAGCGTCACTAAACCGGACGGAGGTTAGGGTCTTTTGTGGATTTTCTGACGTTGGTTCCAAGTCAAACCCAGTTCAACCCATGTTCGAGTTGAACTGTGAATTATCTTTAGCTACTGCCATTGTTGCTCTGAAAGTTTTAAATCGTTGAACTTTAGAAGGTAACGCCACATACTGAAATTTTGTTATATGCATTAAACTTATCTTGCGTATTTTTACTAAATCGCTCTAATTATAGAGATATAACAATTAGCTACATCTGTAGAGAAAGTCATGAATATGGCCATGATTAAAGTCATGATGGTTAATTGTGGCTTGGAAATATATGAATACTTGGCATAGACTAATACCTTTTTCTTTTATAGGAATAAATTTATTTATCTATCAGCCTACACAGGCAAAGTTTGTAGATTGTAGTAAACCAACCCAAAAACCATCCCAATTTGATAGAAATATTGTGCTAGATAAGTTTGGAATATCAATGAAAATACCTGCTAATTACAGGGCGATATCAATGGCTGATGGCACGGTAGATATTGTTGATGGAGGAACATACGAGGAGTTTGTATGTCGGGCTAAAAACCCAGGTGCAGGCGGAGAGGGGTACTATAGCATAACGGTGTATGAGTCTAAAGCATCTTATTTATATGAGGGTGTTTGGGACAAAGTACCAAAGAAAGAAAATATGTACATTATTTGGGAGAAAAAATCTACCGGACAAGACGGACTTTATTTTAATTATTTAAATTTGAGAATTAAAACTAAGAAGGGATTGGTAGAGATTTATGCAGGCGATGAACAGACCCCAGTGCATGAGGATGATGTTAAAGCAGCATTAGAGGAGATTTTGAAGATAGCTGAGAAGACTGAAATACTTTAATAGGTTAGACATAACAATAAATGATGAAATGGAAAAGAATTAAATACCAGCAATCCCCGACTTTATCTTCTCTATCTCTTCAAACTAGAAGCTATTTAATGACTGATTTATTATTGGTGTCTGGCAGACACTTGATAGACACTTCATGTCTGAGTCTTTTCTGTAGCGGTGTCTGCTAGTGTCTATGCTGTATAAGAGTTTCAAGCTTTGGTGTCTATGGTGTCTGGTGAGGAGTGTCCGCCAAAAAAGGGGGTTTTTGGGAGCAGACACCAGCCATAGAATGGGACTAAATTTGATTGAGCTTGATAACACCCTCGCCTATCCAGTCCGCCAATCCTGCCCCCACAATTTCATACATCCAGCCCTTGATTTGCTCAACACTAAATCTCTCACCGTTCACTTTAAAGTTGCCTTTGAACTCTCTTACGTCAGCTTCAATTCGTTCAGTTCTGGTGAGATATTCATATAGTTTTTGCGCCTGGGGTGATAGTTTCTTAGGTTCATCTTGGGTATCGTCTGCCTTGCTACCAAGATTAAATTCCAGTTCATAAATTCGTTCTAAAGTGGCTTTATCTATGGGTGGCGCTGACGATTCTTTGACGGATTTATCAACCCTAAAATCAATCCGTTTGTGGTCAAGTTTAGGCAGTTCAATTGGCAGCCATTGACCATGCCCTGGTAGTTTAATTTTCCCCATGCCCGATGCAGTCGCCTCAGTCGTCACCGGGTCAACTTGTGCGATTAACTCAATCTCTAATAAGGCAGCATCTCTAAGTTTTGATAACCCTTTAGCTTTGGCTAAAATTTCCATCGTGCGGTCATGGGCGACAAACAAAGGAATCATCAACTGTTTGCGGCTTTCGGTCATGGCACAGCGAAACCATTTACCAATGAAATCTGGGTCAGGTTTCCAGTTGTCGGGTGCATCAAGTGGCATCGGCTCAATAATGTGATCCGTCCATGTGGTGAACTCCTCGCAAATCACCGACAACTGTTTACCGGATGCCCTTAAATGCTGTGTCCATTGCTCCTCAGTCATGCCACTAGAGCGGTAAGCAGCGTAGCGCAATCGCATCTCATCCATGTACCATTGCATGAAATCAGCGATTTCCCTGTAACCAGTAATCAGCCTCACCCCTCGCCATTCAACTTCAGTTCCGTGAGGGTCTAGAGCTACAACATCCCAACCAGCGATTACCTTCTGCCAGACAATCTCTCTAGTTGTCCACGACTTCCCCGAACCCATGCCCCCAAACAGTAAAGCAGGATAGCCAATGGCGTTTTTCATCCATTGGTATTTGTCAGCGTTGGCGATTACTGGCTGCTGTGCTTTCTCCTCTACTGTTCCCGGTTCACCATGTGGTAGCTGTGCCTGGGGTGGCTCAAACTTATCGAAGCTTGCACCCCCATCTAGTAAATGCCCAAATTCTGAGTAGTCCTCAGCACTCATCGCCATGAGTAGGGCTGTTACTTGCTGTGGGGTGATGCTGGCGATAAACTGCTGTCTGGCCTCAGCGATTTTGATACCACGCAAGTATTTAAGTAACTCGTTACCAGATAGCTCAAGCAACTGCTCACCCAGTTTCACAGAGTAGTTAGCTTTCACGCCAACAAAGAGTTTAGTAGCTCGGTAGTGGGGTCTAATATCACTTAGATAATCCCTTGCCTTACTTGTAGCCCACAACGCTATTCCCCCGAACACCATTGCACCGATGCCGAGATGAATTTTAAATGGGTTGTCTGCCGGGAGTTCTCGATAGACGTACAGGCTATCGTGCTGGAGAAATGCCCAAGGGTTGTAGTTCGGGTTGCTGGTGCGGTACTGGTTAGCCTTAAGATAAGGTTCGGGAATTTGCGATCGCTGGTCGTACCTACAATACTTGTTACCCAAAAGCAATTTATCAGGGTTGCCAACGCCAGCCTCTATTGGTGCATCATGGATTCTGGCTGAGAGTGGGTAAAAGCATAGTTCCCGTTTCGATATGCCGTCGCCAACGTGGGCAGCAATGCCACAAATCACCGCGCCTGTTATGGATGCCATGATTGCCAGATTTAGACGCGGTGGTAAGCTGTATGAGCGTTGATTTAAATTAGATGGTTTGGTATCCATAGTCATCTCTTACGCCAATAGAAAGCTAGAATGACTGCCACGACTGCGGTAAAGCCGAGAATTAAGGGGAAATTAGTTTGTTTTGGTGACTCAATCCCCTCATACTGCTTAACCTGTTGGGTAACTCCTATAAAACTGCTACGGGCTACAAAGTCCATCTGTTGGGCATCTGTGGTTAGTTTCCACGAACTAGCAGCCAGCATAAGGGTACGAGTTACCCCAAGCCCAAACTTTTGACGGTCGGTAATTGTGGGAATCACACTATTCTCAAAACGCAAATAACAGAGAGTGGCAGCAACAGAAAGCCCAACGGGTAAACCTGCCACGACTGCGGGGAATAGCCCAACACTGCCTGCTAGGTACAGCGATTGGGTTGATGTGACTTGAAAACCTACCAACACTGCACCCTGAGCAATGCCGCGAAGTACAGTTACACCGCCATCGGTTTGGGCGATCTGTTCTTGTACCTGTTGGTTGTCGTATTGTTCCCCCTGAATATGCTGTGTACGCTCGTCTACAATCTCTGCATCAAAATAGATGGGTGTTTGGTTTTGATTTTTGGTGAGCATAGGAACACCTTTTTAATGGTTATCCCCCAGACGGCTGGGGGATGTGGGAGTTAGTCAATCAACCGTCTAAAGAACCCTTTTACCCCTCGCATCGCTGCTGAACCGTGCTTGTGGATATCGCGCAGGGTTTCTTTGGCTTTGTCTGCTGGTGTTAGGGACTCTTT
>NZ_JACJRQ010000069.1 GCF_014697355.1 Nostoc calcicola FACHB-3891
ACACAATTGTTAAACCCTAATAAATGAGTATTGGTTGGCAGTGGTTCTGCTGGTTCTAAGCGACTGCGGCAATATTTAAAGGCAGATTCCTTGTGTGCGTTAGTTTCGTAAGGTTTGGTTATTCTCCAGCCAAATGTCTTTGTGTAAGAGAGCTTGTAAGCGGATTCTCCAGCGTCAGCGAGGAGCTTGTAAGCTTTATTATCATCTTGGTGTTGCCATTGGTTATTCTCTTGTGACCACTTGTAAAAGGATGAATTTACTACCATCCATTCAGTTTGAGGAAAGATTTTTCGGTAAGCCCAGCCATCAAAAGTACCAGAAGTCACGCAGTTAGAATAGGGTAAATTCATGGATTGGCAGACGGGTTTGTAGAATGCCTCCGGGTCTGCCGGGTCAATATCTATACTGAAATTAGATAAATCTGTAACTTCTTTTTCAATAGTTTCAGATTCTACCAACTCCAGATTACGCTGCGCTACAGCCGCGTGAATCTCCTGCTCTAACCGACGGATAAATTCTGGTGTTTCCATCTGCCCCAAAATTTCTTTGATGTCACTCGACTTATATGGTAAATCGGGACAGATGCTATTGGGGCTAATTCCAATAAATGCAATTCCTACTTCTGCTGCACACTCAGAACACGTCTGGAGTTTTTTCAAGCCAGTGTCATCGGGGTCATGCAGAAAAACGATTAATCCTATGCCTGCTTCAATTGCGCGTTGATATTCGAGTGTGATAGTCTTTTTATCCCATCCACTGCCTTGAAACGTAATCCCAGCAAGACCATGCTCTCGACCAACTTCTACGCATCCCTCGCCTTCATGCTGGAGTAGTGCCGGGGTTCCATTCACAGATTTAGCGGCAGCTAGAGCTTCATCAATGCGATATGCTCCCCAAGGCAAATCGCCTTTTTTCATTTGGGGTGTGCCATCCGAAAGCCTATGCCATTGCCGAAAGGTCTTGCTGTAACCTTTCTCCTTATTGGCATCTGGCCACTGATAGCGAACCACCCATTGCGACTCTGAGTAAGGATAAATTGTTTCGGTGGCACTGCCCTTAACTTCTTTTGGTGGTCTACTCGTTAACTTTTTCGGTTGGGGAATATCTGTTACAGTATCCGTCAACATCACCAAACCTAATTCACCATCTGGAATTGGCGCACTTTTGGGCAAGATTCTCTTGGGCTTTGCTGCCAAACGGTTTAGGGATGGAGTGTAATTAGCCCCTGCCCTTTCTGCTAAAACTTCAGCCCAGGGTTTAATCGCCTCTCTGACATGTTTGCACTCACAGCCGTTAAAGCATTGATACTTTCCGGTTTCTGGGACGATAGATAAGTCATTACCCCCACAAACTGGACAAATAAACTTATCTTTAGCTTTGGATGGCTCTAACTGGTCTTGAAAATTTCGGATGTCGAAGGAGGCGAACGCCCCTGGCATAGCGGAACCGCCAACGGACTCTTGTCCTTTTAAAAGGGCTACCATTGTGAAATCCTTGTGAGGTAAATTGTGTGGGCTTTACCTCCCCCGAAGATTCACCAAAGTTTTAATTAAATTTCTCTATAACCTGTTGTAGGAAGTTGTAAGAAGTACTAGGAACTGATAACATTAGGTTATAAAGAAATTTGAATATTTTTCAAACAAAACAAAGGGGTGTCTTCTAGGACTGTTAAACAACTTGCGTCAACAAGTTGAGTCTTGGGGAGGCATTCTTTTCTTATGTATATCGGGTGACATGACACTTAGAAAAGATGGACTAAGGGTATAGTCTTATTACATAGTAAATTATCTCAGGCAAAAAAATAATAAATATCTCAGCTTTATAAAATAAAACAATTTATCTATTTTTCTCAAGTAAAGACACAGCAAACCTTTTACAATTTTTCAACTAATATTAAAAAGCAGATAAATACCTCACTATACTAATAGTATTAGTGTGACTAAAAATAATTCAATTTATTGATACTGCCTCAAAAAGATCTTAATCTAAAACTTTGACTGACTTAATACCTTGGCTGCATTTTGTCACTAATAGCCATCTTTTAGCCTCTGGCTCTAGCGCGGGCATGATTCTCCAGTTGAAAACATCTGCCCAAGTTTCGACCCCGTGAGCGTTTGCAAAACTGACTTCAAGTTCCTTGAACCGCACCCAATCGCGATCGCTGATAGCCGTCAAAACCGGGATAAATGTACTTAGTGGCATTAGAGTTGCTGTTTCAGTCATCAGTGTAATCCTCAAAAATACAAACTATTGGTAACGGTTCATCTTCTGTATCAATTATTTCTACTAATCGTCTACCTGTCTTTTTGGCGATTCGTCTGCAATACTCCTCGGATGCAGCTACTTGCCAATCTCTTGTTTCCGTAACTGGGTCAAATTTTCCTTTGGAGCGTTTTATGTCATCAGTCATGCTGCACCATCTTGCTTGGGCGGTTTCGCTGAGGGTAGCTCTCCTTTTTCTCGTGCATCCCTTACAAATGCTTCTACAAGAAAAGCAACCAAGGTAGCGGTCGGTCTCCCTTGGATTCGTGCGATCGCCTCTAAATCTTCAAAAACATAATCTGGAACGGTTACTGAAAATCTTTTACTCACATGCCTGTTTTTATCTATAGCCACATTATCTACCTCAATGATACATTTTACTGCTGTAATTCGCTTATTTAGAGTCTTTTTAGCTTCCATAGTCTACTGCAGCTAAAAAGACTCTAAATAAATTCGTTAAAACATCTATTTAGATGCTATATTAGCAGACATAAGGCAGAAACGCCAACGGCAGACAAGATACACGTATTCTTGGCGACTTCAGCCTGCAAATTTATTTTGAGGAGAATTTATGCGAGTAACAATCAGGCAATCCTTACACCCATTTATCAGCAATAAAGCGCAGGAATTAGGCATTAATGACCATGCAGAGGTAGTTAACTTCCTTTTACTTCAGATTTTACAAAATTCGATGCTGTCACAGGCTCCCCCTTGTGGGAGCCAAGATACTCAGTAGTGTTGAAAAGAATGTTTCATGAAACTGTTTCAACGGTTGCATCAATGTTTCAGCCTCACAACAACCGTGAAACGATACTTTCACGAGCCTTAAACATGAAACATGAAACATGAAACGTTAGTTGATGATGACTACTTTCCCTTGTGACAGTGACGATAAAAAGTTGAGGGTAAAACGATATGTCAAGACCTAAAAAACAACCAACACCTATAAGCGCGAACGCATCCAACGCAAACGAGACTGAAACTATAACAGAGAAAGCATCTCAGCCATCAAAAAAGGTAATTCATTTGATGCTAGATGCTGGGCGCTCCAGTATTAAATATCAGGCTTTCGTTAATAACGAAACTGGCACAACACCAGTGATGAAGACCGAATCCTTAGTGTGTTGTGTGCCATCAGTACCCTTTGGAGAATTAGGAGCTTTCAGCCTAAGCCGAGCCAAAGATGAAAACAACAAAGATGTTGTAGAGCATTGGGTCGTTGGTAGCTCCGCCAGGCTGCAAGGTAAAGAGTACATAGCGATGAGTGATGGAGAAAATTACAAAGTAGACTACTTCCCCGTCCTTGCATTAGGCGCAATTGCATCTCTACCAAATCTATTTGAGTTGTCCACAGGCACTTCCGACAAACGTAGAACCTTGCACATTCGTTTATCAACATTGTCTCTGGCTAATCCATTAGAACTAAAAAAAGCCATTGAACAATGCAAATGGATAGCGGTAGATAGTGTTAGATACCGTCTGTGCTTCTCAAAACTTGGCTTTCTTGGATTCCCGGAGGGATATGGCGCGTCACTTTGGGCAAGCGAACGCTTTGACGATAAACAGTTCCATACTTTTGATATTGGATATGGTACAGCCACAATTAGCGAATACAGTAATCTCGGCAAGTTACCAAAACGGGTAACTTGTAGTCCGAATGGTGGTGGTGGTGTTGCCACACTAATCAAAGAATTCTCTCTGGCATTGAGCAACACCGATTCTTCTAAAATGATTCGCCCCTCTCAACTGCGTGAGATTTTAGAAACTGCAACCGTTGGCGATAACGGGATAAGTGCGATTGCACCTGATGGCGAAAACATTGGAGCCGAACTAGAAAACGCTATTCATTCATGGATGAAAGATTCTCCCTTGGCTTATGCCCTGGATGATGTCTCCGTGAAGGCACGTCGGAGCAAGGTAACTTTGTGTGGCGGTGCGTTTGCGATCGCGCCTGTGCAGATGTTGATTAAGGAAAGATTACTCAAGGCAAGCATTCCCGAAAGTCATTTGTTGATTCCAGAAAATCCTGGAACCGTTGCTTTATCAGAGATGAAAAAACTTTACTTAGGAGAAACGAGCGATGTTAAACAAGCGGCTTAATTACAACGTCCCAACTGACTTAACTCCAGCCATCAGAATGCTTGCAGAAATGGATGGTACAACCCCCGCTTACTGGCTGAGGAAAGCTTTAGAGAAAGTAGTTTCGGAAAGGTTTTCTGTCAATAACAATCATCAAATCAACTTAGGTGATTTGGAGGCGATAAGAGGTGAATAATATCAAGTTTAACTTTCAAGCAAGGTGCGAAATGAATAGCATTCTTAGCACAGAAGAAATAGTAATCATTCTTGCTGGTGTTGAGCAAACTTTAAGATTGATTCAAGCTACTCCTGAATATAGGAGACTGCAAACATCGAAGCATTTTACTACATCAAATGACTTGGTTTTGAATGATGCCATTCAATCAATTTCTGAGGTTTTAGATGGCATTGAAAAAGTACAACTCGCTAACAGTTCTGATGAGGATTAATTGTGCGAACGCTTGCCCGGTCAATCCAAGCGTTCGTACTTGTGACTTACATCAGGGATGAAAACAGTACACACATTCAAGGATACTGAAATGGCACACCCCGTAGGATTTTATTCTCTCGGACATGACAACGCACTCATTAAAGATATGTGTTCAACATGGGGTGAGGGACTCGAAAAGATGAACGAATCGGACACACTTTGGCTAATTGCAAGAATCGCCCATGAAGCATGGTTAGCGTGTGATTCTGATGAACCTCCTAGCAATGAAGCTGAGTCAGTATGGAAGCGACTGCATGAGTTAAAGCAATGGGAAAAAATTGCATTGATTAAAGCAATGATGCAGTGAGATGTACAAGAAGCAATTGTATTTAGCTTTGGCTGGTGTTGGTGTCTGCTTCTTGCCTATAATCATCCCCTTAGTACCCAAATTGGGGGCTTATGCAGAAGCCGAGAGATTAAAAGCCACCGAAGGATTAGAACGTCAGCGCATAGAAGAACGGGCAAAAACCAGCGATGCCTTATACGAGGCGGGAGTCATGCCCACAACTCGAAAACTGAGAATCACGAATTATTTTGACAGCAGTAAACGCAATCCCAGACCAGACACAACTCTTTATCAAGATGATGAAATTGTTGATGTTTTTGATGCTTCTGGGCGCTGCATAGGTCGGATTGAAGAAGGGATTTGGAAATGGAAATACAAAGCCAAAGAGGTATGTAAAAGCGTTCAAAATATCAAACCAGTGAGGAGAAAATAATGGCGTTAGGTTCATCAAGTGCAGAAAGTAATAGCACTGGTAACACTGATGGTAAACCCAAGGGTAAGAAGCGAACGCTTGGTGAAATCATCGATTTTTGCGCCAAGGCTGTTGTGATGATTGTTGGTTTACCTATTAGGGCAGCCGCCGCTATAGTCAATCAGTTTGTTGCTAACGGTGGCGCGGGTCGTGCCTTGGTAGGCGGGATTTTATTTATCGGCGGTTCCATAATTAGTGCTGATTCAACTTGGCAATTAATCTTTACTGGGCCCCCTGTTTGTCCTTGGTTTGAGCCGGCTTGGAATTGGCTAAATGTGCCGTTTGCATTGTTCAACCCTTTGTTTTACTTGGCATTCATGGTTTCTGTAGGCGTTCAGGTAATTGAAGCCCATGCCTTACGCGGTAAAAACCCAGATTCAGCTAGGCGGGAACTTCAAGACCACATGGTTTATGAGCTTGAAACCAAGCCTAGTGGCAAGATTGACCTTGTTGGTGAACTTTGGAAGGATTATAAGACCGCAGGGACACGCGATCGCTCTAGTGCAGGGCTAGTTGTGATTGCGGTTTGGGTGTTCGATATTGTCACCACCTTTGCAGCTCGTAACCCATTCGATTACACAGCCCCATTCATGATTTTGGGTTGCATCTTATTGTGCGAATCGTTGGCTAGAAACTAAGACCCATAAGGGTCTGGAGGATTAGCCGCAAGGTACTGAACCTTGACAACTGAATGACCATGTAGGTGAGAATCAGTATCCTAGAACCTTCAAATCCTACCCTGTAGGTGCAACAGTGAAAGCACTTCCCCCAGGTTCGAGACTAGCCATCAACGCCTGAAGCGGGGATGAAAGGTGGCAATACTGGAAGCCTAATTCGGTATCCATCGAGCAAAGTACCCATGAGTAAAGCAAGAGCTTGAAGATGTGTCAGAATCGTCGTCAGCAGCAACCAGCGAAATAAGGCTTAATGCGCTGGAGCCAAAAGGCACAGGATAAGGAGTTGGCAAGTAATAAGTTGACCAACAAGCACTTCCAATAAACCCGACGAAAAGCATCACTCTAAAGGTACATAGTATGGTCATTCGGAACGAGATAACCTCTCGCTTGCTCTCAGGTAGTTGAATCCCTGAGCAGGTGCTAACCGTATGCAGCGAGTAGGAGAGATTAAGTCAGAAGCGAATGTCTGGGGTAATACCCAGAATATGCAGACAGACTTACGGTGATTTGGATGATAAAGTCTCAATTAATGAGTAAATATGTCTAATACACAGTCTCAAAAACTGATGGTGGAATGGCACGAGATTAACTGGCGCAAGCTAGAGCGTAGCGTGTATAAGCTCCAAAAGAGAATTTATCAAGCCTCTGTCCGTGGTGATGTGAAAGCATATCGCAGACTCCAAAAGACACTGATGAAGTCATGGTCAGCAAGAGCGATTTCGGTTCGTAGAGTCACTCAGGATAACCAGGGGAAAAAGACTGCTGGCGTAGATGGCGTTAAATCGCTGACTCCAAAGCAACGTTTAGAACTCACTGGTAACTTAAATCTGGGTACAAAGGTTAGCCCAACTAGGCGAGTATGGATTCCTAAGCCTGGAACCCAAGAGAAGCGACCTTTGGGGATACCTACAATGAAAGACCGAGCCTTGCAAGCACTTGTCAAACTAGCATTAGAGCCAGAATGGGAAGCGCGATTTGAACCTAACTCATACGGGTTCAGAGCCGGACGCTCATGCCATGACGCGATAGAAGCAATCTACAAAAGCATCCACTGCAAATCCAAATTTGTACTGGATGCCGATATAGCCCAATGTTTCGACCGCATCGACCAGGAAGCACTGCTAATAAAATTAAATACATTCCCCACCATACGCCGACAAGTTCGAGCCTGGTTAAAAGCGGGAGTAATGGATGGCAAGCAGTTATTTCCAACATCTGAGGGTACGCCACAGGGCGGGGTCATCTCCCCATTACTGGCAAATATTGCCCTTCACGGGATGGAAGAACGGATAAAGCAATTTGCCGAAACCCTTGACCTCAAAAATTCCAGAGGAGGACAACAGGGCAAAAGGGACAAACGCGCAAGCCTTAGTCTCATCCGTTATGCCGACGACTTCGTTATTCTTCACGAAGACCTAACCGTTGTCCAAAGATGCAAAGATATTATCTCTGAATGGTTACAGGGCATGGGTTTGGAACTAAAACCTAGCAAAACGAGGCTTGCCCATACTCACATAAAGTATGAACAAGAACAACCGGGATTCGACTTCCTTGGCTTTAATATACGCCAATTCCCGGCTGGTAAACACTCATCCTCCAAATCTACGAAAGGAAAAATACTAGGTTTTAAAACAATCATCACCCCAAGCAAATATAAGCAAAAGGTACATTACGACCAAATCGCTAGTGTTATTGATGCTCATAAGGCTGCACCGCAAGCGGCGCTAATCAGCCATCTAAACCCAATTATACGAGGGTGGGCAAACTACTATGCGACTGTAGTAAGTAAGGTGGCTTACTCAGTTATTGATTACCTCACATACCAGAAGCTAAGAGCTTGGGCAAAACGCCGCCACTCCAAAAAGAACGGGGAATGGGTGTCAAAAAGGTATTGGCAATCCATAGGCGGCGATAACTGGGTATTCGCAACCAAGAAGGAAGATTTAACCTCACTTCGGTTACTAAAACATGCCGACACCCCAATAGTTCGTCATGTCAAAGTTAAAGGCGAATCGTCACCATACGACGGAAACTTGGTTTACTGGAGTACAAGAATGGGTAATAACCCAGAAATGCCAAACAGGATTTCAAAACTCCTGAAAAAGCAAAAAGGGAAATGCACCCACTGCGGTTTGTTCTTCCGCGAAAACGATGTGCTAGAAGTTGACCATAAAATCCCAAAATCGCAAGGTGGTAAGGATATTTACGATAATATGCAACTTCTACACAGACATTGCCACGATACAAAAACTGCCTTAGATGGTAGTCTTGGCATAAAATCCGGCTGTAATAGTGCCGAGCCTAAGCCCACCAGAAAACTTGAAAAAGTTGAGGATAAATGGCTTGTGAGGTATGCGTGACAAGCACCAAATCATTGAGGAGCCGTGTGAGGTGAAAGTCTCACGCACGGTTTTGAAGACCAACGGGGTTGGTGACAACATCGTTGAGTTTAATTAATATCGGCACAATGATGGCGGGTGAAATTGGCTTTGCCATCTGGCGATTGACCAAAGATTAATTAAATATTGCCGCAAAAGTGCGCGCACTTTTGCGGCTGATTTTAGATAAATAAGGCATTTAGCTTGTGGAAAATAATCTCCCAAAAATCACAACTAAAGAAACTGAATATCTCCGATTACAGTATCCTAGTCTCTCGCATTTAGAAGCCGGAAATATCGCCCAATGGTTGCAGGAGAGAAAAGACCAATTATTTGAAATGGCCCGAGTTTCTGAGAACGAAGCAGACATGACCCGTGTACTTGGCTTGGTGGCATCTGGGATAGGAGCGGTTTGTTATGCGGTCAACCCACTAGCTATAGTTGGTGGTTTAATTGGTGGCGCTGCGTGGTTATGGTTTGTTGTCGAACACTCCAACCGCACTAAAGAAATTGCACCAATACCCTTTGTACGTGGCAACTTTATAGACGCTATAGCTCGTGCTGGTGACTATAATTCTAGGAGCAATTATCAAGCGGATCATCTTGCTAATACCATCAAATTTCTAGAACGACAATCAGCAGAAGAGTACGCCTTTCTTCATGCTGAGTTTGAAAATATTGGGCAGTATTTGACGCAAGTTGAGCCAGGAAAACGTTTTTATGCTTATCGTTGGATGTTTGGCTGGTTTGGCAAGCTTAAGGGTCGTCAGCTACCCACTTATCAAAGTATGGCTCTCCATTTACAGGATGTGACCATTGACAGCCGTGTAAATCTGTCAGAGATAAGCGCTATCGCACAAGCTCAAACCCAGTTACCACCTACCGTAGATATCAAACAATTTCAATCACCACAAGTAGATATTCGGGACACTCACCAAGCAGATCATCTTTCTAGACCTACTGAGTTACAGCCATCAGCGCCGGGGCTTGTACCAGAGACTATAACTAATCTGACTTTGCCGAATAGAGCAAATGCACTCATCGCTGCTTTAAGGAAAAGTGGTTTTCAAATAGAAGACATGATGAGTTCCCAAGTCATTGCGATCGCTGGTACTCAGCGAGGTGGTAAGGGAACCTTAGCAGCAATCTTAGCAACATTATCTCTAGCTTTAGATTCGGGATTAAACACCCAATACTTTACAGCCGGGGTGGACGTTTACCCGTTTAGTTGTAATCTTATTTCTGCCCTTAAATACCCGGAAAAAGATGTAGATTCAGCAGATAAACTAGTCGCCCGTGACTTGCTTAAATTTCTTAAAGGCTTAGATGGAAGTGATCCTTACTCCCACAAAAACTTACTGTTAGTCATTGATGAGGCAATGCGGTTGCTGTCCTTACTTGATGAGACAGATCGCACTTGGGCTATTCAATATCTGCTGAGTCGTTTCGCCAAATGTGGCGGTACATTAATCATTGTCTTGCACGGCTCCAACTTAACTTCTGTGGTTGGCAAGGCGACAGCAGGACTGGCAGATACCTTTAAGCAATCGGTTAATTTCATTGGCTGTGTAGCTCAGTCTGTCAGCGCTGGCGGATTGCGAAAGATTAATGTTGCCAGTGGCGAATATTTCAAAGCCAACCCTAATAACTTTGCTGAACCTGTTAGCGGTGGCAATCTGGGCATGATTCCTGACTGGCTAAAGATAGAGTTACACCCTGGAAATGGTCAGCCAGATCCAGCTAGAACATTACTCAAATTCTTCCCGGAACTGGTGCAGCAGCACGAGCCAGCAGTTATGCCCAGAGGGGAGAAAATTGCACCAGATGACGCAGTTAATCAGCTAGAATCCATTTTCTCAAAGCCTACCCAAGAGGTTGAAATTGCAGAGGTAGAAGAATTCGTGAGTATTTCTGAGACGGATAAGCAGCAAATTTTAAACATCGTTACTTCAGCCGTTACAACACCAGTCAGCTTTGCTGCGATTAGAAATAGCCGAAAGTGGGGCGAGGATAAAAAGGGTGTTCGCTATTTAAGGTGTGCGATTGCACAACTTATAGAATCCAAGCAATTGAAGGGTAGTGAGAAGTTAGGCTTTACCGCTTTTTAACAGTTATCAGTTATCAGTAAACAGTTGTCAGTTAAGATAATTTGGTTTAACTCCCCGCTTCTGAGCAGTATTGGTTAGGTATAGCTGAACTATCCCTAACCAATACTGCTTTATATCAGTCAATTAATTGGCATTAGCTACTTGATTACCTTCTACCTCGTTTTTGATTGGGGTCACTACCTAAATATCGTTCAACGCGCTGTAACTTGGTGTTAGTAAAACCAGTACGCTGCCATATACCTTGTAGATAGTTATTGAAATCATTCGAGATTTTTACCGGAATAAATTGATTTAGTGCGAAGAACATTGACAAAGCAAACATTGTAGTAATCAACCCCATCATTCCATATTGGCTTAGGGGTTCAGAGCGATAAACCTCTTTCTCTATGGTGATGGGTTTGGGGGGAGGAGTGTTCTTCAATTCCTGAATCACCGTAGTCAAGTTCTTCGTGTGAATCAACAGGTCGTTCCAGTTCGACTTCAACTGCGAGATTTCGGTCTTTAACCCTTTGAATTCTAAGCTCTCTAATGTCGCTATTGATTTTGGCGTATTCTTTAACTGTGTCAGCAAGGGAGTCAATTGCTGCATCAAATCGGCGTTGTTCTGCTCGAACTCTGAGGAGGAGAGATTCTGATTCTTCAGTTCTCCCGTCAGCATCTCGATTGTCACCATTGCTTTGCTGAGGAGTTGATTCTGAATTAGATTCGTTTGCGCCCATGCTTGTAACTCTGCCCTATCTCTTTCGCGTTCAGTTTTCTGTGATTGCTTAAAATTTTCAAACTCTCTATATAATCTGCCTAGTGCTATCTTGACCTCACCCAGTTCACTGCTCTCTACTAAATCGGCAGTTTCAGAGTAAGAATTGCTGTGATTGCCGTTGCCATTATTGTTGTTTATCATTAGTTTTCTTTTGACCCCGACGAGAAGTAGACGCAGTGGCTTTTGCTTGTTTTGAAGTTGTAGTGTTCTCTAAAGCAGGAACCACAACAAGAGGTTGCTGCAACCCCAAATAATCCCCAGCCTTTTCAAGCTCTGGTTTAGCTTGATCTAAAAATCCACTGACCAGTAGGTAATCCCCAAAAGGAAAACCATTTTCTTCAGTAGCAGCCGAGTAAGGTAGACCTTTTTCTGTCAACGTGTCAAAGGTTGAGTAGTCTAACTCTGGCATTTCTATTTCTATGCCTTTTAGTTCGGCTATAGCTGCCGACGTTTTACTATTCTCCCAGCGCTGAAAACCTGACCCCTTATCCCAGCAGAGATTTTTTACCACCACATAATCTGCTTTATCGCCGCAGAATTCCGCCATAGTTTTTAAGCTAGTGATGACTGAATAACCAAGGTTAAGCACAGTCACCAGCGTTACCCGATAACCTAAATCGCCTGCAATTTTGAATAGCCCAAACTTACTGATAATCTCCCTGGTTTTATTGCTTGATGCCCCCGGCATATCTACTATTATTGAGTCCGGTGATTCCGCTTTGATTTCCGTAAAGAAGCGTTTTGCCTCTGCCACCTCTAGGAAGTTTAACAGCCTTACCCCTGAGCCAAAGTTTTGATAGTACTCGTACAGTTCTGGATTCTCTGTATCTGCGTCATAAGCTAGATAATTAATGCCCTTTGAGTGCATTACATCCAATAGCAAGCGAGTAAAGGCAGTCTTACCTGTACCACCTTTGCCCCCCAGTATCATCACGATACGTTTCATAATTCACTCCTATCAGTGATATTAAATTGGGAAGAAGTATTAGGAGTTGTTTTCTTTCGTTTACTAGTTTTAGTTGATGATGAGCCGGATGGTTCACTACTCTCCTGTGGTGAATTATCCGGTTCTACTGGTAAAACCGAGTCATTATTTGAGGTTGATGAATCAGTTAATTCTGGCTCGGAGTCAGAATTAACTGATTCATCAACCGCTTTATGTTCTGATTCATTACTCGAACTGTTCTCCGTAACTGTTGAAGCTTTTTTATGAAAACTCTTCAGACCACTGGCCGCTAGTTCTACCCCATGACCTTTAAACACATCAGAAACATCGTCATAAGAGTAGCCAGCGTCCAACATATCTTGAATAGGTTTAGCCAAACTGAAGACTAAATCTGACAGGCTGATAGTTTTAGGAGTCGCGGCTTTCTGTTTAAGACTGGTTTGAATATCTTCGATTTTTGATAAAGGGACAGCTTTCGGTTTGCGCGACATATTCAGCATTAGTAATAAATTATTCCATTGTAAAAAAAACGTGTTCAAAAAAAGTTTAAGTTTCTTGTCGTGATGTGACGAATATCAACAAGAAAGGGTTTGTATCCTCGTGAGGTAGACTAGTCTAAAAAAGCAGTTACCCATGAATCAAAATTCTTAGTATCAAAGGCTGTTGGCAGCATTGTTAAATAGACCCTGCTCTCGGTTACACCGAGATTGTTGCACAGAGTCAATCGTGGTTCGCCAAAGTCTCGTACTCCCCCAGTCTCCGGTTATGCCCCCTGGATCTGGTTCCCCTAGTCTGTCGTGGGGGCATAGGCAAGCAATACGCCGTAACGCCCTCCGGGCTACTTTTACCTTCGGTAAAAGCGGCGTGGTTGCTTGTTGGGGGTATCCCCCAAACCCCCGGAAAATAGGTCTTTTCAAGGGGAGAATAAGTTAACAGGATGTTCCGGGTTATTCGCCTACCTGCTCGGCGCTCCGCGCCATAGCAGCTACAGCGAATAACCCGGTGAAAAATAAAGAATCAGATAACTAAACGCCCAACCATTTATGCAGCCAGATCCGCGTACCAATCTCAGTAATCAACTAGCTGACACATTAAGCAATCGGTCAGTAGCACCAGATGATAAGCGAGAAATAACAATCACCTTTAGGGCTAGCTATGCCGAGAAAGCTAGATTAGAGCAACGGTGCTGTGGAGTGGTACAGAGCGACTATATAAGAGCGAGATTATTTGACTACCCTCTACCACATCCTAAGTTAGTCATTCCCGAAGTAAACCGACAGGCTATCTATGAGTTAAAGAAGATTGGTAACAACCTGAATCAGCAAACTAGGGCTATCAACGAAGCTGTAAAAATTGGTAGCCAACCCCTGAGTAATGAGGTGAAATCATATCTGAGAACTATTGAAGAATTGACAGCACTTTTAGAGCAGACTCGCCAATCACTCACTCAACTTACGGTAGAGGTGCAGGGCAATGATTACCAAAGTCAAAGCTAACAAATCATTTCGCGGTACTACTAAATATGTAATAGAGAAAGAAAAAGCCAAGATTATTGGCGGGAATATGTACGGGAGAACTACCAATGAACTGGTAGAGCAGTTTACCCTATCAGCCCATCTTAACCCCCAGCTAAAAGACCCATGCTATCACCTAATGCTGTCAGTGCCAAAAACTGATAGAACGCTCAATGATGACGAATTAGCTAATCTATCCCAACAGCACTTTGTGAATGTCATTGTGTTGTCGCGGCTTCAAGGTGATGATTCCCAAGTCAAACAGCCAGATAAAAGGATAGCTGACACCAAACTAAAACAGCTAGTTGATGAATTTATTGAAACAGAACTACCAGCTTATGACTTCTTTATAGCGCGGCACTCAGACAAAGAACACGACCACACCCACATCGTTGCATCCAGAGTCAATAATCTAGATGGTAAGTCGATTCGCACTTGGAATAATTACGCCCATTCGGAACACTCCGCCCGACTGCTAGAGCGAGAATTTCACCTAACCCCAGTCCAAAGTAGTTGGGAAAGTAAGCAGAAAGCTATGACTCGTAATCAACTGGAACGAGTCGAGCGCGATGGACTTCCAGGCGAAGAAATAATGCGCCGAGCGATTGAACAAGTGGCAGCAGATAAACCTATAATGCCCCAGTTAATTGAGCGCTTATGGAGAGAGCATCAAGTCAAAGCTGTCGTTAGTTATTACGGTCATGGTGGGGTAAGGGGTATTAAGTTTGGCATTGATGTTGGCTCAGTTAATGAAGATGGTAGCCCCCGCTTGCTCTGGAAACAAGGAGGTAATCTCAATAAATATAAGTGTTCTTTTACAAAGCTTCAAACAGAATTGGGGATAAATTACGACCCAAAACGGGATGATAGCGAAATTAAACACTTAAATAATTTCTTAGAATCTGTAGATAATAGCCAAGAGAATCAACAGCTAATATCAACTATATCACCTAAAAAAGCTCAAAATATACCCGAAACTAAACACCAGACAAACCCAGCTAAATCAGATGTAGAACAACGAGCCAGTTTAAAACTCATAAATACAATCGCTGACTTTATTGAACAGTCAGCAGTTGAGTCAACCTTGATTGAAACATTACCACAGTTAACAAAACAACTGTCTGAGTATCATCAGAATTTATCAGCCGTAAGAACCACATACGACGAGCTATTAGCGGCGATTGCTGAAAGGGAACAACTCTTATCACAAAGAACTGTGAATGCAATTGCTGACTTTATTGAACAGTCAGTAGTTGATGATGCCTTAAGTGAAACGTTACCACAATTAACAGAACAACTCTTTCAATATCGGCAGCAGCTAGCTAAGAATAAAGCTGTATTCGACGGACTAGACGCGGCGATTACTCAAGAGTTACAATCCCATGTAGAGAAGAAAGCTATTTCATCAATTTCTGATTATATTGAGCAATCGACTGTTGAATCAGCCTTAACCCAAACAGTATTAGAATTAACACAACAACTTTCTCAATCTCAGCAGCAGCTATCAGCCGGAAGAACCATATTCGACGACCTGGAAGCAGCGATTGTTTATTTGGAGCAACTGTATAGGTCACAAAAACCAGTGGATGCAATTGCTCTTAATAAAACTCCAACTCTAGCCACAGATAAACCAAAGCAAAGCCTGAATCAAACAGCCGAGTTATATAAGTATTACAGCGCCGACTTGCAAAACTTATTAGTGACTGACCGAGATAAAGAAATTGCGAGGAAGGCGCTATTAGATAATAAGCCAGCCGAGGAAGTTGAAGAAATTATTTTTACCAGTCCAGCCGGATGGACTGCTGATGAAGCTAGAGCATTAGTGATAATCGCTAACAATCAACTGGCATCTATTGAGTCAGAACCAGAACAGCAACTCGACCAAAAGCAGCAGTTACAGTCGGAATTCTTAGCTATAGCAGTGCCTATTGCTGTTAGATTAATCAATTGGCAACTAAGAGAAAGTGGTCAGAATAGCCTTATATTTAAACGTGCAACTCTGGAGAAACAGGGTAGAGAACTGGTATTTACCCATGATGAACGAGGTGAGATTTTTCGGGTGGCAGTCAACCGAAATCAGTTAGGTGAGCTTGAGTATTCACCGATTAATGTCGGGGAAATAGAAAGAGAAGACCTGATGCTTTGGCAAAAAGTAGACCGCGTATTGCAACAAATAATAGAAGAGTCTCTTCAACAAGAAAGAAGACAGACTAAAGGGATGTCTCTCTAGGTGATGGCGCAATTCTTAACCGCTTCGCTCAAATAGCCGGTGTCGGGGTCAAATGAGCAGTGATACCGAAAGTTACGCTGTGCGATTGCTTATTTACCCCCAAAACCATTAATTATCTATTTAATTATATTTATGTGGAAAAATTGCGTTCTTACAGATGCGCCGAAGGCATCGCTTAAGTTTTCGGTCTACTGAAAGTGTTTCTTCAGAGAAGGTCAAGCTACGGGAAGAATATATAATCCTGGTTCAGCATCAAGACCGGGAAGAAGCTCGCGACTAGTCTTAAGATTCTTGCTTTTGCACAGTAAGGCAAAAGCTTGCAGACTTTTTAACCTGGCTAAGAGTTCACTGAACATATCAAGGTATTCTGCTACCGCTACCTGACGGCGTATCCAATCTTCATTGTCTTTATAAGGGCTACTAGTCAAGTCTAATTCTATCTGTGCATCTTGTTTTTTCCGTCGTATCTGCTCCGGCGTTAGAGAGCTACTTGCCTGAGAAATACGAGTAATGCGCTCGATGCGTTCGGGACTAATATACTTCTCAAAAAGAGATGTCGCAAAACGATAGGGGGTAGTTAGCTTTTCTTCCTCATGAGACAAAAGTACATCTGCCCATTTGAATACCATGTTTTGAAAGCGTGGTATTTCATAGTTAAGCACCTGTTCGGCATCAGAAATCTTTCCACTTTCCAATAGAAGATGTACTTCTGCACCAATTGCTGCTACCCAACCTTTAACAGCGATATCAGTAATTAATATCGTTTTCGGATTCAAATCTGGATTAGAAGATAGTGCCTGGTCAGACATAAAGATCCGCGTTTTAGCTGTCACCAAGAGAGTGTCTCTCACAGATAAATCGGGGAATCGTTCACGATCTAAAATTGCAGATCGCAAAATCGCCATGTTTTCAACAAGTAGGACTCTGTGCAGTTCAGAAATCAATTCTGCCAAATTTCTTTGTTCTTGTGCGTTTTCTTCCACAAGGAGACTAATATAAGTAAGCTGCCCATGTAATATTTTTAATTGATCGTCAATACGCCCAAAGCCCGCTGCTAAAGATCCCTTTATATTATTCAAATCGCTTTGAATCTGACCCAGCTTGCTAGCCATGTAAGCGAAGCCAATTATACTAACACCAAGGTTCAGGACATCAGCACCAACTGGAAGTTGAGACATTTGCATTGATATGCCTTGTCCTGTCTTTGGAGTCAAAAAACTTTCTCCTAAAAGAATCAACTGTTCAGTAATTTCTTGAGACTGAAATAGATGCCCCACAATTCGATCAGTTTTCTTGTCACGAATTGTGCCTCCAGATCGATTTAATGAACCATTTTGCAACCCTTGAACAATTTCTGTAAACTGTTGACAACTTTTAATATGTTCAATATATTTTTCTATATTGTGATCAGCTACGTTTTCACCCACTTCCATAAGCTGAGAGAAACCATCTTTGTGTTTATATAAAAAAAGCTTAATTCCCCCTTGAACAACATTGGATAAAGCTTTATAGGATTGAACATTTTGAGAATTCTTGCTAATAACACCAGGATTACTTGCTGGCAGGTAATAAAGTTGACCATGATGGTCGTATCTAAAAGAAGGTAAGGCTGGTACAGGATCATTTCCGTAATTGAAGCGGTAATGAGCTATTTTGCATGATTCTTTAAACTTGCGATTACCAACGCGAGGTGCGCCATAAGTATAGATTGCTTGTATCTTGGAGCTAAATTGAGGAAGGAAACTGAGTCGATAAGCTATTAGGACAGCTAGGGCTCCACCAAGGCTATGTCCGGTCAATAGCAGCTTAGAATCGTTTATAAGGTTTTCTTGAAGCAATAACTGAAGATCTTTTAGAAAATCTTCCCATCCCCCAGCTACCGTCTGAGAAAATCCATAGTGAGTTTTAATTCCATCAATTCCTTCTTCTAAACAGAACTCGTGATTTTGAAAAAATTTTAAATTTTTCTTCCAATCTCCGATATTATTTGTTCCTCTAAATGACACAATAAGATAGTCTTTATAAATTCCCCAAAATCCAGGTATATTCCATTGAAAATTAGCATTATAATCAAAGGATTTAACTATTGATATTCCAGTCTTTTTCTCTACATCACTAGGATTAAGATTAATGCAGTAGGGAAGTGCAGAAGCTTCAGCCAGAACAAGGGATAATTCTAGTTCTTCTAACGATAGGGGTGATGGATCTGTCATAGTAGAAGAAAATTTTTATTAAAGAAAATAACTTCAATCGCAAGTTTTTGAATTCAGAATGAAAAAAGGCTTGCTAAAAGGAGCATGTCAGCTTTGTGATAGAGTATTTGTATTTATAGCTTTAAAATATTTGCAAGCTTTTAGGTATTTAGTTGCTATGATACTCAAATTATGCAAAGTTATATGCACCCCTTGTCCAACTCATTGAATGATGGCTATGGGTTAATTTTAGTTCTTGATCAAGCATTATTGTAAACACCGATGTTCTTATAAGCTGCGCTAGGTAATCGAGGAGAAATTTCAACTTCTCCTGATACTAATTCCGGCAGATTGCGAAAGGCATTATATCGCTCAACCGCATTTACATTTATGCCAAAACCAGGAACATCCTGAGAAAGCTCTATTTTTACCAAATAAATGTCATATTCAGAACTCTCTGCTTCTGGCACTGCACGGTCTTTGGAGAACCATTTTTTTAATTCAGTTAATTCAGTTGACTGATCAAAGTGACTTTTCTTTACTGTTAATAAAGCTTTTGTAGCGTCATACAGTGCTTGAGACTCACCTTGCACAATTTTCTTGTTTTCTCTCAAAGATTGAAGCACAGTTTCCTTCCTTGCATCTATAACTAGAATTAAGATGTGCTTTCCTTGAACAGCAGCGGAATTGTCTTCCGCTGGAGTAGAAGGAAGGTTCTCGTTTTGATCTAATTCAGATTTCTGCTTTGGTCTATCATTTTGACCTTGCTTTAAGAGATAAAGGAGTAGTCCAGCACCTGCCAGTGCAAAGGCAACAAGTAAAACTATTTTTACTTCCATCATGTATTCCTTCTGATAATAATAAACAGTTTTCTCATCTTGATACCTTTCACTTTGTTGTAGATAAGATTTTCCATTTCCCTTTACGATGTCTAATCTCTCTACTAACTCTTTAACAGAGATATCTACTTTGATCATAATGTTTTTTTCGATAACTAGGAATCGATTAATGATCCAAATCAGTCCATTCTTTTTATTCCTCTTTTTTGCTTCGTCAATCCATTGTTCTACATACCCAATAATTTCCTGAGTGACTTCTTTTTCATTAGAAGTAAAAGGAATAACTAAACACCAAGCTCGAATCGCTTCATAAATATCAAGGTTTTTTCTATGCCTAGCAAGCTCGTCTAGATTTTGTGTAAAAAATTGGAAAATTGTCATATTTTAATTTTTTCTTGTGATGTACGAGATACTTTTTTTAATTCCTCATAGATTTTCGCTACCGAAGATGTTTGAAGTTCAATTGCCTCCCAGCGTTGAAGTTCCTCTTCAAGGTTCTGCTGAATAATGATTTTCTGTTGCTCAAGCTCACGCTCTGCCAGATCCATGACGCTGCTGACGGATTTATTGAAGTCCTCACTTACAGATGCTAGATGCTTAACAAACCAATCACGAATAACATCCCATAAGTTTTGTTTTCCCTGCTCAATACCATTTGCCCACTCTAGTGCCATTATTTTAGGAGATGGTAGTGAAAGCTCCTTATATTCGATATTTTCTTTAGTATCACGAAATACAGTTCTTGTTTTCTGACTTTTATTGCAGGTTCCTGATGTATAACTCTCTGTAACTTGTTTCTTTCCTGTAATAACCTCTTCATTTTTAGTGCGTTCCTCTATAGCTGCTGGGAGTTCAAAGAACTTTTCAGGTAAAGTGGGTAGATTTTGTAATTCCGTACGCATTGAGACAGCCATGATCGCCTCATCAAGTTTGAGTGAGGGAAGTAACTCACGGCATTTCCTGTCAAGTTCGTCTTTTTGTTCGTCAACTAGTCCCTGCAAAGCTGCTAAGATTTCTTGTGCCTGTCCTTGCAGCATCAATTCAGCCCGTTTTGATAATGCTTCTCGCATATCAAAATAGAGCTTACGGACAGCCAATTCAGCCAATTTTAGCTCTTTCTTACCCTTCTCGTCGCCTTCGCTAACGCGCCTTATTAAAGCCTCGTCTGCACTAGATTCAAATTTTGCCAACTCGTCTTTGACTTTTTCGTATGCTTCAGCAATTTCCTCTACTAATACAGGCGTAGTAACTTCTCTCAATTTCTCTTTTAGTTGGTAAACCGGCGATTTGCCTACCAATGCATCTGAAACAGGAATAATTAATTTGCTAGTTAGATCTTTGTTGACTATATTCACAGCATCAAAAAGTGATTGAAAACCCTTGCGCCCTCTCTCCAATGCTCTTGTGGCTAAATCACTAAGGTCACTTACTTTACCCGTTTTTAAGAGCGAAATAGTTTCTGTTGTTTCATTACTAAATTCTTCGCAAAGATTTTTAATGCTTTTATCTAGCTGCTGACGAGCTTCATTGATCCTTGTTTGCTCCACTTCAACTTCTGCTTCACTTTCAAGCTTTCGAACCTCAGCCAAACTATTGATAGCACCTGCCAGGGCATTATAGCTAGTAAAGACGCTAGTTAAGGCGGGTAGTATTACGAGTTCTGAAAATGATTCCTGAACACGGGCATATAACCGACTCCAAAGCTCTTTTCCACCACTCCAATCAAGGGCATAATCTAGCATTTGTCGCATAGTTTCATCATTAATATCTTGTTCGTTTAATATTAAATCTTCAACGTTACGCCACAAACTTCGTGATTGTTGGTTCTTATCAGTATTCTCAATAATCACATTTGAACAGTCTTTACGCATCGCTGCTAAAAAATTCCGGCGTGCAGCTTGAGAAACTGGTGATGAGTTATTGGGAGCAACTGAACCCCAAGCACACTGAGCATAGTAGAGGAGTAGGGAACAAAAAGGTAGAACCTCTGGTGGCTGTTCCAGAGAAAGTACTTGTTGAATTTCTTCTTGTAAGTTCTTAATCCGATCATCAAGTGGTATGTCGTTGCTTGTTCGCCGATCTACTCTATTTAGGATAAAGAGCATCGAATCAGCTTGCCCTTGTAGGTATTCAACTACAGTCTTCAGTTCTCCTAGCAAGGTTTTTCTGTGCTCATCGTCTACCTGAGAATAATCTAGGGCAACTATACTGAATGCTTTAGGAACTTGTTTCTGAATTACCTCAAGGTTTGCACGATCCTGGACAGACTTTAGTCCTGGTAGATCAATCAACTCAACCCTTACACCTTCTGGAAGACCAAGCAAATCACGATTGGAAGCAGGAAGAAGTGAGCATAAGACCTTCACTTGTGGAGCCATACAGTCTTTTTTGACTTTATGATACTTATCCATCACATTGCTAATGTGCTTATAGAGAATCTTATCGTCGCCAGTTCCTTGCAAGTCTCCTGTTTCCCAAGTTGCGTCCTTCGTGGCTTCAACAACTACTTTATGTTCATCTAATGAGTGTTGGAGTAATAACACACCTGCACTCATCTCACCCGCTTCCATTGGAGCAATCCTACGACCGATTAAAGCATTAACAATTGTTGATTTTCCAGAGGATGTTGTGCCGAGAGTTGCAATAGATAAAGTTGGCACATTCAGTCTATTGAGAGCCTCTTTGTGTTCTTGACGAAATGACTCAAGCCGAAATTTTAATTCCGAATCATTAAATATACTTGGAAAATAATCCTCTAAGTGGTCAATAGACTCACCCAGTTTGTTTAAGTAATAACGAGTATCATTTAACTTCTTCTCTGCACTGGATGCTAATACCATAGTTGCCTCTTAGAATAAGTTCACAAAAATTAAATTTCTATAGGTAAAACATGTAACACTATAATACACAGTAAAATCGGCGTTTTTATGTTAAGTAATATTTCGCCATTGTAGTTATGTATATACTTAAGTGCCGTGATATTTCTGAATCAGCGTGCTTGCTGTACTTTACTTCAAAAGCTATTTAAACCTTTCCTGAAAAGTTCAAGAAGAGATTGCACCAAAATGGCATTGAGTCTCTCCAAATGCTGATCCGAGAAAATTATCGGTTTTTCCGCCTATTATAAGGCACATTCAGTAAATCAATCGCCCGTCTCTTGGCCGCTTCCCCCCGCCGATCATACTTACTTGTAGTACTTGGCGACGCATGACCTGCAAGTTTAGCTACTGTGACGATATCTGCACCAGCATCTAATAAATTACCGATAAAAGTCCTTCTAAAATCATGGGGTGTAAAAGCGTCCACTTCGGCTTTTTCACCTCGTCGCCGCAATGCCCGTAACACCCCCTGCTCACTCATCCGTCTCGGTATAATTTTATTTGCTTTATTTAAAGGATAAAATAGTGGGCCTGGTGCTTTACCCCGAATCGGCAGCCAATCAGTAATAGCTTGCACACCAGCTTCAGGTAAGTAGACAATTCGTTCCTTCCGCCCCTTAGCTTCACGTATTGTCAATGAACGAGTGCGCGGCTTAAAATCACTCAAATCAAGATAAGTCACCTCACTGCGACGCAACCCTACGGTCAAAACTGCCAGTAGTGCCGCATCTCTCCTTCCCAATGTTGAGTCATCTTGAATACAATCATCCCAAAGTGCAGCAATTTCTTCGATATCAAGTTCGCGCCCCTTCAATAAACTTTGGCCCCGCACGGACTCAATATCAGCTGCTCGTCCATACTCATCCGTGGACATTAACCCCAAGCGCCATGCTTCCTTAAGTGTCCGCCGTAATGCACATAGCATTTTGTTCGCCATCGCCGGACTGTATTTTTCCATCAGCACTGACCTAACTGCGGCTGTGTGCTGGTAACGCAACTTTGACCAATCCAAAGTGCTTGCATCACAACTGCCACTGGTTAGCAACCCAGAGATCGCATTTAACGCTTCGCGCATTGTCCGCCGCGAACCTTCACCAAGACTGTTGAGATAAACTTCAGCTGGGTGCATTGTTAGCGGTACTGGTTCAGTTAACGCCAGCGATTCAGGATTAAAATTGTCAGCGATCGCGCGGATGTTCACGGGCAGTGAAAAGAAGCTTTAGGATCAATCCTCCTCTAAATGTGCTTTAACCACAACCCTTTCAGCCCCTACGGATTGCGAGAACACCATTTCTCTCCACCCATTTGCGCCAGAAGGCTTTCCAAACCTAGATATTGTGTCTGTGTCTGCTATTTGACTGATTGCTACTTTAGTTTCTTGGCCAAATTAGCTAAACGAGTAATGCTAGAGCGAATGTTACCTGCTTCTTTGCGACTCTTGAGCCGTTTTTTGGCTTCTTTTAGTACTTGTTTCATGACTGTATCTTTATCTTGGCAGGTAACATAAAAAGCCTCCAAGAGCGTTTCAACTGTTATCTTTTCAATGTTGCATAGTTCATCGAGTTCTTGCTTGATTGCCATTTCTAAACGTACAGGTACTCTAGGCGCAATTTCCGGCAAGTTCCGTAGTTGCTCTTCTAATAAAGTGAGTTCAGAAACGGAGCTATCAGCAGTCGATGGCATATCAGGAGTAGGAGAACCCTGCTGTTGTGGAGCTAACACATCTTCTCGTGGTGCAACTGTTGGTGCAACCGCTCTATTTCTGATTTCGTCTAGGATATTCATCTTTTCACCTAATAGTAAAATTTATTACGATGCTTCTAAGGGAATTAATTTGGCATATTCTTCTGACAAAGCTGGCTTGAGTCGTTGAGCTAAGACTCTCATCGCATATTCCAGATTTGGCTGCCCCAAGTCTGTTGGCGCAACCCGTTGGTTGATAGCATTTTTGAATACATCCGATTCCAAAATATGGGGCAACATCAACTCCGACCCTACCAACTGCCGTATAGTATCGATACTTGTTTTAGTAGCGGTTGTTGGGTGCAAACCAGTCCACCGAGCGCGAAAAGGCACTACACCCAGTAGTTCACCATAAGGTAGGGCTGCTTTAAATTCTTTAATTAATTCCAAAGTCCGCAACAGCGATTGAACTCCTTTGACGTTTGACTCTGCTGGAATCACCCATCTATCCCCAGCACCCAAGGAAGTCTGTGCTAAATGTGAACGTTCTGGGGGTGGGTCTACAATTGCCACGCCAAAATTACTCACAATTGGTTGCAGACGATTCCTGAGAATAAACAGACTTAGCCCACTGGAGGCCAATTTATAGTTGGCGCTCTCCAAGCCATCATCGGAAGGAATTAAGAACAGGTTGGTATTGTTAATGGTACGGTCGCCCAGTTTAACGTCAGGTACAGGCGCAATGGCATCAAGAATTTTTGTTTTCTCTTCTGGTTGTGTCAGAACTTCCAGTAATGTTGGGGTATCAGGCTGCACTTGCACCCCTAAGAAACTGGTCAAGCTAGATTGAGGGTCGCAATCCACAAACAAAACGGGAATCCCTAAGCGACCCAAATACCTCCCCAGCATCAAGGCTACTGTAGACTTTCCCTGACCCCCAGCCAAGCCCAAGGAGACGACTGTTGGCGGAATTGGCATAAAACAATTACATAAAATTACTAAAGTACAATGTCACAAATATACTAGTTTACTTTTGTAGAATTGTACTATAGTGCAATTTTACTTTTGTACAAAAGTAAAATTGTATTTTAGTTAAACTATAATGCTCCAGACTAAACTTGCCAACGATAAACCCCAAGTAGTCTGGATTGCAGTTCAATATAGATATGGCAGTGAAGCAGAACCAACCATGACTGAAGCAAAGTCTACTCGTACAGTGCGCCGGGGGAGAATCTTCCCTGAAATTCAGTGGTCATCAGAGAAGAAAGCTCAATGGAAAGCTGAAAAAACAGAATTTAAGCAGCGTTGCGAACAAATCTTTCAAAAATTGCAACCTTCTTTAATTAAGACTCACTACAACTGGTATGTAGCAGTTGAACCAGAAAGCGGAGAATATTTTATTAATGAGGATGCATTAGCAGTTAGCCAGATGGCACATGAAAAATACCCGAACTTCCGGCTGCACGTTTTCCGCATAAATGAAACTGGGGTGTGCGGCACGATATGATTTCTGGCAACTTTGGTGATGAGGATGAATTATTTTTTGAGATAGAGTTGATAGCTGCTAACTCCTTTGCACTACCAGTAGAAGCACTTTTTGATACAGGTTTTTCTTGGTGGCTGGCAATTAATAACCAGGATTTAGAAGCACTTGATTGGATTTATCTAGAACAGCAAACAATGCTCACAGCCCAAGGAGAAGCGGAATTTGACATATATTTAGGAAGAGTGCGAATTGATGGCAAGGAATTTGATATTCCCGTTCATGTGGGTGAAGGAGTGTCAGAAGTTTTACTTGGTCGCCAATGGTTAAAAAATCGACGGTTAGTGGTAGATATGCCGTCTGGGGTGTTAACACTAGGATGATATTGTATCAAGAAGTAACCGATGAAAGCTCCTTATACTTGCTATTGTTGTGAAGGAATAGGAAATACTAACGAACACGCTCCACCTAAAAGTATTTATCCTAAACAAAAGTACTTGCCTGAAGGAAGCCCAGATTACAGAAAAAATTTGATAACTGTTCCTTCGTGTAAAAAACATAATAATGACAAGTCAGGTGATGATGAATATTTATTAGCATTATTCACCTTAAGTATTCCGGAATCCAAAATTGCAGAGCCAATGATGAAGAAATGGATTGAAGCATTTAAGCGAAATGATTCATTAGCAAAAAGAATCTTTTCTCTATATAGAAAAATAACAATATTAACCCAAAAGAATAACTTATTGATTCCTGAAAAGACATTCGCTATTACCGCTGAAAAGGAAAGAATTAATAATGCTATTAAATCCACAGTCCGTGCTTTATATTACCATGAATCAAAATATAAAAATAAGTGGTTAAATGACTTTACAGTGACAAGCCCAAATTTTTTAAATCAAAATTTATTTATAGATGTTCAGAGACAGGAAATATATCGAGATTTTTTTCAAGCCTTTGCAAACCCTAATATTATTAAAAAAGGGCCGCATCATGACATTTTCTTTTATCAAATGCTTGAGGAAGGGCTAGAAGGAGCTTGTGTTATGAAATTGGTATTTTATAAACATCTAGTATTTTTTGCTCTACTTGTTTAATTAAATAGACAATAAAAGGATGGTTGAAAGCAGAATAGCTCACGGATTGGACAAGCTAAAGGCAACAAAATTTATGTAGTGTGGCGTTCAGGGTGTATGACTTGCCATATACCCTTGTCTACTGATAGCAGCGTGATAGCAGGCAGATGGCTGGCCAAGTAAGAATCAATGGGCAAACTTTTGATATTCCTGTTCATGTGGGTGAAGGAATATCATCCGTTTTACTTGGTCGTCAGTGGTTAAAAAATCGGCGGTTGGTGGTAGATATGCCGTCTAGGCGTTAACGCTCGGACGATAGGCGCACAGTTTCCAAAAACCGCGGGATATTATGGACAGTTTACAACGCTACAAGCCCCATTTTTCCGTTGATAGTCGCACCACTTAAGAGTTATTGCGAATACTTATCAATTGATTTTCTGTATCTATATCTGAATTAATTGATGAATTCTTGGTAACTCCTTCTACTACAGCCTTGCGAATTTCTTCTAATTTTTCTGGGGGAATCCAATCACTGACAGGAGTAACCCGATACTCATCTGTGCGCCCTGTCCGTTTAGTTTGCGTTACCAAATTAGCTTTGATAAGAACTTTTATTGCTTGTTGAGCCTTACGCATACTCATTTTGCAAATCTCTGCTGTCTTACGAAGACTGGCAAAACAAACTCCTTCAGGCTTTCCTCCTGTTCTACGAACTATATGAGCATATAGCCGGAACTCATACGGGTCTAAACCGTATTCGTCCAGTAAATTATGGACAAATGCCACCGACGATGGAAAAGAGGTTGGTGTTACAGAAGATTTCGATTTTTCGGCTGGAAGCCCATTTTTGGTTGCCATATAACGAATGCTGCGCCTAGATATTACTATTATGTACTAACCCAAGCACTATATGCCATAGCTCTGTTATATTTTATATGTATTTCTTAAGGTTATTTTTTAATGGTTATTATTTGCAACAAGCACAAAATTTTGAAAACCCCATTGCATCCAAGCCGATATAAGAGTTGAAAATCCTGATACTCAACCTTTGTAGCCTAAAATTAGTTGGAGAAGCTCAAATTGTTTAGAGAATTTGTTTCTACGCTAAAATTCATACCCCTCTAGTAGCCAAATTAGGAGGGTTTAATGTAAACTCGTAAAAAGAGGAGTGCTTATGTGCTCTTTGTTCACAAACAAAACGACCCGACTACCAAGCTAAAGTGCTAAGGCTGCCGAGCCGCGTTTTTTAAAATCTTAAGTCCATTCTATCATCGAGCTTGGCTGAGTAGGTGGTTTTGTTGTGAACCTGAAACGTTGATAAAAGGGAGCAACAGGAAAGTTAAATTATGGACAATCTACTCAAGAGATTTCGGCAGTTATGCAAGTTCTGGCAGCCAATACTGGGAGCTATTGCAGCAATAGTTTCTTTATTAGTGGCATTATTCAAAATGCTGTAAAGAGACCATACTCCATCGGCTTCTGAACTAAAACACAAAGGCGATCCAGGTGCGTTCATCTTTTCCTCTAAAAAGCTGAACGCTGCCCTTACTCCTTTAACGTAAAGAGAACTGAAACTTTTGCCAATGACGAAGGACAAACGTTAAGCGCTGATCTGTCAACAAGACCGCCTAACCGCCCCAAAACCTTAATCTCTCGTGACGCTGCACAACGGCTCTAACCCCCATGATGGCGATCGCATGAGCAAATAAAAAAGCGGTTTTACTCACCCGTTTTTAACTTTGGTTTTGGTTTTGTTAATGGTTTGGTACGCGGCACAGAGGTATTATCCTGACTAGTCGCTTTTGACTTACCTTTCTTTGGTGCAGGTGGTGCTGCTGCTCTTTGCGCTTTCTTAGCTGCTGACTGCACTGTGGCTTTATCCTCCTTAGACGCTTTGAGAAATCTGGGTGCAGCTTCTTGTGGTAGCGCAGTCAGTGCAACAAAACCGAAGACATCACGCCCTGGCAGAAATTTCGCCTTGACTGTCACAAAAACTGCGCGTCCTTGCTCCTCTTTAGCCACCTTGGGATTAAATCTGAAGGGTCGGACGGGTGCATCCTTCCATAGCAAGGGTATATGACTTGCCTTCATGAATTTCACCTTTCGGGCAGGCTCGGACTGCTTAATAAATTCGAGTCTTTCATTAGAGAAATTTCGGAACACCGAGATACAGGGAGTAGAGCAGACAGGAATGAACTGCCATAATCCTGATAATTTAAACTCCAGGTCTTCTAACTCCCCTGAGACTGTTTTATCAAATCGCCCTCTGTCAAAGCCCACTAACTGAAAAGCGATGCGATGCGGTTGCTCTTTGCGTGGAAAGTGAATTGCCTTTGGATAAACAACCAAACGCTGATTATGGTTGCCAGTATTTTCTATTTCCTTCTTGAGAGCGTTTAATACATCCCATTGTCGCTTCGAGTAGTAAAGTGGGTATTCATAGCTACCGATAGTAACAGTGCTTTGTCCATCTGAACTGAAATTGATCGACCCAGTAATTACCCCAACAGCTTGAAATATTGCTGCTGTCGATTCAATTTCTGTTTGTGAAGGCGTATCAACATTTACTTGCTCTTCATCCGATGGAGTTTCAACTGTCGATACTGCTTGGGTTGACTCAAGCGAGGTAAGTTCAGCAGATGCCATGATTATTGTTCTTTGATTGTTAATAGGGGAGAAATCGCAATCTAATTCAATCTTAATTGTCTATCGAGTGTCTACATGACTCGCGGCATTGTCGATGCTGCCAAATTCCCTAATCGGGTTTTACATCGGTGACAATAACTGTTAACTGATTTAACGCAAATGATGCAGAAATTTTATCCAATCACTCCTGAATATTTCTAATTGACATACTTTACCCTTAAAGCCTCGATACTCAATTGTTGCGCTACAAAAATATGAAGACATTAGTTGAACGCTCTTAATGATTCCGACTTGCCACTTGTGAACACTGTCGTTGAAAAACTCAACTTTATCCCCAACTTTCAATTCCGGGCGAGATAATTCGTTTTGGGTGGTATTTATCAATTCACCATCTTGCCCTGGAGAAAATCCAGTCACAGAGGGGCTGTCCAGGCTGTCCAAAGAGTTTTCGGCAAGATTAACTTGTTGGACAGGCTCAAACCCAGTCACAGTAGGGCTGTCCAAGTTGTCCACAAGGTCACTGGGGACTGAAGGGTTATCAATTACATCAACGAATTGATTAACTCCACTTTCATTATTTTCTTCATCTTTTTTTTGCAATGCTAATTCTTGGGTGAGGACAATTGGACAGGGTGGACAGCCCTGCTGTGTAAGGCTTTCAGGCTGTCCAGGGTCAAATCGAGGGGTATTTGGTGATTGGACAGGGTGGACAGTCTTGCTGTGACTGGGTTCTGGCGTTTTGGTAGGGTGAAAAAACTCCTCGAATTCCTCTATTCCCCCTTCAAGGCATTTATCTTTAAAGCAATACCAAAATTCCGAAGAAGATTGTGATCCATCTGGTGGCCCCAGAGGTACTTTCATCTCAAAGACCCCAGCCAGTGGTTCAATGAATGTAAAGTGGGACTGAATTCTTTCACGCTTTCCGTTGACCGTAGGTGTCCAGCTACGTTCTTTGAAGTTGTGGGGCAAGACTGTTTTTAAATGGCTAATAAATTTGGACATCCCCAAAGGAGCATAACCATGTTCCCGGCAGTAAAGTACATACCAACTGTGTAAACGACTTTGTGGGATAAATGAAGCATTCGTTGAGGGGCGTAAGCACAAGTCTACAAAGGATTTGGTCGAGTCCCCGTACAAAGATGCCTCTAGCGCCAGATTCTTCGCCCGATCTGAAGTTGGAGGCGATAACAAAATGCTGTTGCGTTCGGCACGTGGCATTGCTAAAGCCCAAGAAATTATGTCTGACTTCACCTCTTGTAGCTTCAGCCACAAGTCTGGGTCAGGGGTGACATCTCGGTTTTTTACTGGAATTGGGTAAGCTCGACGCATCCAGCCGTCGCCAGCATTTTCGATCTGTAGATGACTTACAGAGGCAACCCAAAACCGAATGTACCACTGGATTGAATAAGCTACTGGATTGAATAAAGCGCGTCCGCTCATTGCTCCATTGTCAACTAATTCGTAAAAAGATCGGACTCCTTCGGCATAACCTCCTACATCAGGAAATCCAAATATCCGCTTTCCACTTAAATATTGATGCCGTCCTTCTGGTGTAGAAATATCCGCAAATTGTGAAGCGCTACTAGAGCCGGATTCGCCAAATAAACTACTCCAAAACCGTCCCAACGTCCCCTTGCCCCCACCACTTAAGCCAATTAAGTGGGGAAACCGACCATAAGGGGCAGTTGGGTCTAAAAACATACTCGTGAACGCCCGAATCACTTCAACCAATTCTGACCCAAAGCTCTCAGTTATAAATTTGAGAAAAACTTCTGGGCATGGTTTGTTGGCTTCATAATCGTGGGGAATAATATTAGTGAGGTAAAAATCTTTGCGATGAGGCATTTGTTCACCAGTTCGCAAATCAACAACACAATTGTTAAACCCTAATAAATGAGTATTGGTTGGCAGTGGTTCTGCTGGTTCTAAGCGACTGCGGCAATATTTAAAGGCAGATTCCTTGTGTGCGTTAGTTTCGTAAGG